>SCVB01000088.1 GCA_004296955.1 Brevundimonas sp. | reverse complement strand
CGCGATCCGCAGTTTGGCGAGGGCAGACCCCCTCCCGCTCATCCCGCTTCCGCCGCGACAAGATCGCAAGGCCTTGCGCCCCTCCCGGCGACGGAACCGGGGGAATTATGAGAGCGGGCCTTCCTAGGGCGGGCTGATGACGATGTATTTTTCTGAAAGCGAGGGGAATCAGAGGGTTGGCGGCGCGCAATATGCTGATGATCGGCGGATTGTCAGCACAGCGACATTCTCCAGACAGCTGTCGATATTCCGGCGAGGCCGGAACGGCGCTGGCCGGCGGGGAGGGTGAGGCCGGTGCTTGGCTTGTCGGGAGTCGCCGCATAGAAAGCCCGGATGAAACAATCCGTGAAACTGATCGCCGGCAATTGGAAGATGAACGGCCTGGGCGCGAGCCTGGGCGAGGTCGAAACGCTGCGCGCGGCGCTGGCGGATGCGCCCCCGGCCTGCCGCGTCGCCCTGTGCCCCCCGGCCACCCTGATCGAGCGCATGGCGCGCCTCGCCGGAGAGGGTATCGAGATCGGCGGCCAGGACTGTCGGTCGGAGACGCACGGCGCCTTCACCGGCGACCTGTCGGCCGCGATGCTGAAGGACGCGGGCGCCACGCTGGTGATCCTCGGCCACTCCGAGCGCCGCCAGGGCCACGGCGAAACCGACGCGCTGGTAGCGTCCAAGGCCGAGGCGGCCCTCGCCGCCGGACTGGCGCCGATCGTCTGCGTCGGCGAGACCCTGGAACAGCGCGAGGCCGGGCGGGCGGTCGAGGTCGTCCGGTCGCAGGTCATGGCGTCGCTGCCGCTGGCCCTGGCCGGGCGGGACTTCGCCGTCGCCTATGAGCCGGTCTGGGCGATCGGCACCGGCCTGACCCCCACCCTCGAACAAATCGAGGAGGTGCACCGCGCCGTCCGCGCGGCGATGATCGAGCGGCTGGGCCTGGCTGTCGCCGCCAGGCCGATCCTGTACGGAGGCTCGGTCAAGCCGGACAACGCCCGCGAAATCCTCGCCGTGCCCGAGGTCGGAGGCGCGCTCGTCGGCGGCGCCTCGCTGAAGGCGGCGGACTTTCTGGGGATTGTGCGGGGGGCGTGAGGTTTTAGGCGACAGGCAACAGGCAACAGGCAACAGGCACCGGGGTCCCTCGCGACGGGCTGGGCCGCCAAGCCCGAACCGCCGGCTTACCGGCGCCGGAAGCGGCCCAGGTCCCTGTTGCCTGTTGCCTGTTGCCTGTCACTTCTCCCGTTTGCTCCCGCCCCGCATCAATGTTAGACGCCGCCGCTTGATCGGCGCTGTCCCGCGCCACACATATCGGCCGCCATGCTCCAGACCATTCTCCTCGTCGCCATGATCCTCATCTCGGTCGCGCTCGCCGGCGTGATCCTGATTCAGCGTTCGGAGGGCGGCGCCCTCGGGATGGGCGGCGGGCCGTCGGGCTTCATGACCGCCCGGGGCGCCGGCAATCTGCTGACCAAGACCACCTGGGTCCTGGCCACCCTGTTCTTCCTCTGCGCAATCGGCCTGACCATCCTGGGCAATATCGAGCGGTCGAACCGGTCGATCGTCGACGCCGACGCCATCGGCGAGCTGATCGCCCCGACGACGCCGAACGCTGCGCCCGCGGTCGATCCGGCGGCTCCGGCCCAGCCCGCCGCGCCGTCGCTGCAGAATCTGGAGTCCAGCCTGTCGGGCCTGTCCGCCGAACCGGCTGCGGCCCCCGCGCCGGCGCAACCGGCTCCCGCGAACCAGGAGTGACCGGGGACCTTATCCCCGTCTTCCGCTCCCGCCCTAAAAGTCTCCGCAAGTCGCCGCTCGAATCAGCGGTAGAGTGATCTCCCATGGCCCGTTACGTGTTCATCACCGGCGGCGTGGTTTCCTCATTGGGAAAAGGCCTCGCCTCCGCCGCTCTCGGCGCGCTTCTGCAAGCGCGCGGCTACAAGGTGCGTCTGCGCAAGCTTGACCCCTATCTGAACGTCGATCCGGGCACGATGAGCCCGTATCAGCACGGCGAGGTCTTCGTCACCGACGACGGGGCCGAGACCGACCTCGACCTCGGCCACTACGAGCGGTTCACCGGCGTCTCGGCGGCGAGGTCGGACAACATCACCACGGGCCGCATCTATTCGACCATCCTCGAGAAGGAGCGGCGCGGCGACTATCTGGGCGCGACGGTGCAGGTGATCCCGCACGTCACTGACCAGATCAAATCCTTCTGCCTGACCCCCGCCCTGACCGACGACGGCGAGGAGGTCGATTTCGTGCTTGTCGAGATCGGCGGCACGGTCGGCGACATCGAGGGCCTGCCGTTCTTCGAAGCGATCCGCCAGCTGGGCCAGGACCTGCCGCGCGGCCAGTCGTGCTTCGTGCACCTGACGCTGCTGCCGTTCATCAAGACGGCCGGTGAGATGAAGACCAAGCCGACGCAGCATTCGGTCAAGGAACTGCGCTCGATCGGCATCCAGCCCGACATCCTGCTGTGCCGCTGCGAATTCCCGATCCCGCCGGAGGAGAAGCGCAAGATCGGCCTGTTCTGCAATGTGCGTGCGAGCGGGGTCATCCAGGCCATGGATTCCAGCGACATCTACGCCGTGCCGCTGGACTACCACCGCGAGGGGCTGGACGCCGAGGTGCTGGCGCATTTCGGGATCATCGACGCGCCCGAGCCGCAGCTGGGTATGTGGGAGGAGATCGCCCGCCGCCGTCTGCAGCCCGACGGCGAGGTCACCGTCGCCGTGGTCGGCAAATACACCGTCCTCAAGGACGCCTACAAATCCCTGATCGAGGCCCTGCATCACGGCGGGGTGGCCAATAACGTCAAGGTCAATATCGACTGGGTCGAGGCCGAGACCTTCGAGGGCGACCGCGAGGCCTGCGACGCCCGCCTGCAGGCCGCCCACGCCATCCTGGTGCCCGGCGGCTTCGGCGAGCGCGGCTCGGAAGGCAAGATCGAGGCGGCCCGCTTCGCCCGCGAACGCAAGATTCCTTATTTCGGCATCTGTTTCGGCATGCAGATGGCCGTGATCGAGGCGGCGCGGAACCTGGCCGGCTATCCCAAGGCGTCCTCGACCGAATTCGGCCCCACGACCGAGCCGGTGGTCGGGCTGATGACCGAATGGACCCAGGGCAACCAGCGGGTCCTGCGCCAGCAGGGCGGCGACATGGGCGGCACCATGCGGCTGGGGGCCTATGACTCGACGCTGAGGCCGGGGTCGAAGATCGCGGAAATGTACGGTTCGACCACCATCAGCGAGCGGCACCGCCACCGCTACGAGGTCAACATCAACTATCGCGAGGCCATCGAGCAGAAGGGCGGCCTGACCTTCGCCGGCCTGTCGCCGGACGGCGTTCTGCCCGAGACGGTCGAGCGCGAGGACCATCCGTGGTTCATCGGCGTGCAGTACCACCCGGAACTGAAGAGCCGCCCGTTCGCGCCGCACCCGCTGTTCGCGGGCTTCATCGAGGCCGCGCTGGTGCAGAGCCGGCTGGTCTGAGCCGGCGGGACGGGCCGCCTCGCGCGAGCGCGTCCGAAGGCCTCAGCGGCCGTCGGGCAGGGCCTCGTCCGGCGCTGCGGAGTCGGATTCGGGGGCGGGCGTCCTCGCCAGCCCCTCGAACGGCTGACGATGACGGCAGCGGACGCAGGTCTGCGTCCCGGCCTGGCTGCGGCTATCGACGAAGAGGTGGCCCTTTATCGCGCATTTCAAGGACTCGAACATCGGCTGCCCCGTGCAGGGATCCCTCCGCTGCCAAGATCGAACAATGTTACATTTATTGTTGCAGTGCAAGATGGCTGCGGGACGCCGGGGGGGCATGTGGTCAAGTCCCGATCGCCTGCTTCGACAGCGATCGCATCCTGAACGAGGATGGCCGCGAACCCAGCGCGGCCTTGCCGGTTTAATCTCCAGTCCCCCCGCCGGAGCCGTCCCATGACTTCCTTGAAAGCCGCCTATCCGCTGTACCTGGCCAATGAGGCGCTGGCGCCCAACCAGGACCTGGAGGTGACCGACAAATATTCGGGCGAGGTCGCGACGCGCGTGGCCATGGCCGACGCCGCCACGATCGACCGGGCGATCGGCGCGGCGGTCGAAGCGACCGAGCCCATGGCCCGGATGGCGGCCTATGAGCGGCAGGCGGTGCTGGCCCATTGCGTCAAACGCTTCCAGGAGCGGGCCGACGAACTGGCCTATGCCCTGTGCATCGAGGCCGGAAAGCCGATCAGGGACTCGCGGGGCGAGGTGACCCGGCTGATCGACACCTTCCGCATCGCCGCGGAAGAGTCGGTTCGCATGACCGGCGAGGTTCAGCCGCTGGACATCTCGGCGCGGGCCAGGGGCTACCAGGGGATGTGGAAGCGGGTCCCGATCGGGCCGTGCTCCTTCATCTCGCCGTTCAACTTCCCGCTCAATCTGGCGGCCCACAAGATTGCTCCGGCCCTGGCGGTCGGCTGCCCGTTCGTGATGAAGCCGGCGTCGCGCACGCCGCTGGGGGCCTTGATCATCGGCGAGGTGCTGGCCGAGACCGACCTGCCGAAGGGCGCCTTCTCCATCCTGCCGGCGACCCGCGACGGCGCCGATCTGTTCACCACGGATGACCGGCTGAAGCTGCTGTCGTTCACCGGCTCGCCCGAGGTCGGCTGGGCGCTGAAGGCCAGGTCCGGCAAGAAGAAGGTGGTGCTGGAGCTGGGCGGCAACGCCGCCGTCATTGTCGACCGCGACAGCGACCTCGAGGACGCCGCCGAGCGGATCATCTTCGGCGCCTTCTACCAGTCGGGCCAGTCCTGCATCGGGGTGCAGCGCATCCTGATCCATGACGAGATTTACGCCGCGATGCGCGACCTGCTGGTGAAGAAGGCCAAAGCCCTCATCTGCGGCGACCCGCGCGAGGAGACCACCTTCATTGGGCCGATGATCGACGAGAAGGAGGCGACCCGGCTGGAGACGTGGATCAGCGAGGCGCGCGCCGCCGGGGCGACCGTGCTGTGCGGCGGCAATCGCAGCGGCGCCATGCTGGACGCCACCCTGCTGGAGGGCGTCGGGCGCGGTCTGAAGATCCGGGAGGAGGAGGCCTTCGGTCCCGTGGCCATCCTGTCGCGCTTCTCCGATTTCGAGGCCGCCCTGGCCGAGGTCAACGACTCGAAATTCGGCCTGCAGGCCGGCATCTTCACCCGCGACATCCACAAGGCCATGCGGGCGTGGGACGTGCTGGAGGTCGGCGGCATCCTGATCGGCGACGTGCCCAGCTATCGCGTCGACAACATGCCCTATGGCGGGGTCAAGGACTCCGGCCTCGGCCGCGAGGGGGTGAAATTCGCCATGGAGGACATGACGGAGATCCGCAATCTGGTCATCCGGCAGCGACCGGTCGAGGGCGCATAGGCGTCCGCGCAGCCCGCCGCGCCTCCGACGCCGGTTCAGCCGGGGCCGCCGCCCCCGGCCGGCCGTTCAGGCTGGTTCGGTCGGAAGACCTGACCGGGTCCGCTTTCCGGCGCGCGCGACGGCCTGAAGCATGAACTCTTTGTCACGCGGCGGCAGGTTGTGACGCTTCTCAGGCTGGGTCATGGTCTCGACAGATCGGCCTGGAGCCTCGGGGGAGAGAAGCATGCGTTTTCGTACGATGTTGGCCGGCGTGGCC
This sequence comes from Brevundimonas sp., assembly GCA_004296955.1. Lineage (GTDB taxonomy): Bacteria > Pseudomonadota > Alphaproteobacteria > Caulobacterales > Caulobacteraceae > Brevundimonas. The sequence goes on along the minus strand of SCVB01000088.1, from coordinate 13,862 downwards.
GCAGCCGGATTGATGGCGTTTCCGGCGATGGCCGAGGACGGCCAGTACGCCCCGCAACTGACCCGGATCATCGACGAGGCCTCCCAGGGAACCTGTCTCGCCGCCCTGATGGCGCAGCCGCTGCTGGACGCCTGCAATGGTCAGATCGCCGGGATGGGGCCTGGGCTCCAGGCGCTCGGCGCGATCGAGACGATGACCTTCGTCAGCGCTCAGGACACGCCCGAAGGCAAGGTCGAGACCTACAGCGTCAAATTCGCCAGCGGCCAGACGATGAACTGGTTCATCGGCCAGGAACGCGAAGGCAAATTCAGCGTCGTCGGCGCCGGAGGCTAGGGCCTTGGGCGCCGGTGGGATCGCCGGAATACTGCTTGTCGTGTTGACGGCGGCGGCCGGGCAGCAGTCGCCCCCCATCTTCAACCCCGGCGCACCGGGGGCGCCCTCGCGGGTGGTCAGCGCCGACGAGGCGGTCGCGCTCGGCCGCTCGACCTTCACCGGCGACGACGTGGCCTTCATGCAGCACATGATCGTGCACCATGCCCAGGCGGTCGAGATGGTCGCCCTGCTCGAGACGCAAGGCGTCGATCCGGGCGTCCGCCGCCTTGGCCAGCGCATCGCCCTGGGGCAGCAGGCCGAGATGGACCTCATGCGGGCCTGGCTGGCGCAGCGCGGCCAGCCGCTGGATATGCCCGGAATGGGCGACGCCCATGGCGGCATGGATCATTCGGCCCACGCCGGCCACGTCATGCCCGCGTCCGACACCCCGGTCATGCCCGGCATGCTGTCGCCGGCGCAGATGCAGACGCTGGCGGCCGCCCGCGGCCCGGCCTTCGACCGCCTGTTCCTCGAAGGCATGATTCAGCACCACCAGGGCGCGCTCGACATGGTCGATGGTCTGATGGCCAGGCCGGGGGCCGCCGAGGACACCCTGTTGTCCGACTTCACCAACTCCGTCGTCGCGGACCAGTCCGCCGAAATCCTGCGCATGCAATCCCTTCTGTCAGACATCCGAACCCCCCATCCCGAGGAGCGGCCATGAACGTTCGCAACACCCTGCTCTCCACCGTCGCCCTGGTAGGCGTTCTGCTGGGGGCCGGAGCCGCCGCGGCGCAGCAGTCGACCGGGCCGGGGGAGGCTCAGGTGATCCAGGCCGACGGCCGCAGCACCCTGTCGCCCGGCCTGGCCGACGCCGGTCAGGCGGCGTCCGGCCTGGCGCTGGAGCACGCCATAGGCAAGGCGCCGGGGTTCGTGGATCCCGATATCGGCTTCTCGCCCCCGACCAGCCAGGCCGAGGGCGAGGCGATGATGGCCCGGGCCCGCGGCAATCCGAATTTCAGCCCGCTGGGCATGGCCAACACCGACATGGCGGTGTCGGACGGAAAGCTGTTCGTCGGCAATTTCAACGGCTTCAACGCCTATGACATCTCCGGCGACGGCGCGCCGCAGCTGGTCATGTCGGTGGTCTGCCCCGGCGGCCAGGGCGATGTCTCGGTGCACGGCGACCTTCTGTTCATGTCGGTCGAGGAGAACCGCGGCCGGCTGAACTGCGGCGCCGCGACCACGGAAGACGATGTCGCCGCCCAGCGCTTCCGCGGCGTTCGCATCTTCGACATCAGCGACCTGAATGCGCCGCGCCAGATCGCCGCCGTCCAGACCTGCCGGGGGTCCCACACCCATACGCTGGTCCCGCATCCGACGGACGCCAATGTCCTGTACATCTACAACTCCGGCACGGCGGACGTGCGCGGGGCGGCGGAGCTGGCGATCTGCACCGACGGCCAGCCGGACCAGAACCCCGAAACCGCCCTGTTCTCCATCGATGTGATCAAGGTCGAACTGGACCGGCCGCAGGACGCAGCCATCGTCAACCGGCCGCGCATCTTCGCCGACAGCCAGACCGGCCGGGTCGCCGGCCTGTGGCGCGGCGGCCGCGCGGGCATCGCCAGCCAGAACACCGCCCAGACCAACCAGTGCCACGACATCACGGTCTTCCCCGAGATCGGACTGGCGGCCGGGGCCTGCAGCGGCAACGGCATCCTGCTGGACATTTCCGATCCGGAGAACCCGCGCCGGACGTCCGACATCTTCGATCCGGACATGGCCTACTGGCACTCGGCGACGTTCAACAACACCGGCGACAGGGTTGTCTTCACCGACGAATGGGGCGGCGGCATCGGCGCGCGTTGCCAGGCCACCAACCCCGCGACCTGGGGCGCCAATATGGTCGCGACCATCGAGAACCGCACGCTGGCAGGGAAGAGCTTCCACAAACTGCCCAGCGCCCAGGGCGCGACGGAGAACTGCGTCGCCCACAACGGGATGATCATTCCGGTCCCGGGCCGCGACCTGATGGTCCAGGCCTGGTATCAGGGCGGCGTCTCGATCATGGACTTCACCGATCCGGCCAAGCCGGTCGAGATCGCCTTCTTCGACCGCGGTCCGATCGACGCCGAGCGGCTGTACGTCGGCGGGTCATGGTCGGCCTACTGGTTCAACGGACGGATCTACTCCAGCGAGATCGCGCGCGGCCTTGACGTGCTGCGGCTGGTCCCGAACGAGTTTCTCTCGGCCGCCGAGATCGCCGCGGCCGAGGCGGTGACGGCGGAGACGATCAACCCCCAGACCCAGACGCGCGTCGCCTGGACCGACAGCCCGGACGTGGCCAACGCCTATCTGGACCAGCTCAACCGGGCCGGCGGCTTCGACGCGGCGCTGGCCGGCCAGGTCCAGGCGGGGATCGACCAGTGGCGTCGCGGCGGACGGGCCGACCGGCGCGGCGCGGCGGCGCTCGCCCAGGCGCTCGATGCGGCGGCGGCCAAGGCGACCGGACCGTCCGCAACCCGGCTGAAGGCGCTGGCGGCCCTGTTCGGCCGGCGGGCCGCCTAGCGAACGCTCGTCGGACCCCGGGCCGGAGCCCGGGGTCGGGGCGCTGACGACCTAGGAGTTTACCGGACTCGACGCGCCGTCCGGCGGCGGCTCTTCTGCGGCCTCGTCAATTCCGGCGGGCCGAAAACCTCCGTCATGCCCCTCGCTTTCGACATCGATCTTCTCCGGCGCGCCGAAATGTTCGCCGGCCTCGACTCCGACTCGCTCGAGGCCGTGGCGGCGGCGGGCGCGGTCCGTCGTCTGGCGGCCGGTCGCCGGGTGTTCGTCCAGGGCGACGCCGCGATCAGCTGCCACAGCCTGCTCGAGGGTCGGGTGAAGATCATCCAGGCCCGTGCTGACGGAACGCAGGCGGTGATCCGGGTCATTGGTCCCGGCGAGATGTACGGCACCGTCGCCGCGCTGATGAACCAGGTCTTTCCGGCCGACGCCGTCGCCGTGGTCGAGAGTGTGGAGATCTGGTGGACGCTTCCGGTGTTCCGCCAGCTGATCCGGCGCTTTCCGGAGATCGGCCTGCGGGCGACCGCCGCGGCCGGAACCCGCCTGATGGACCTGCAGGGGCGGATGGGCGAGATGACCGGCGAACGGGTCGAACAGCGAATCGCGCGGACCCTCCTGCGGCTGATGCACAAGGCCGGCCGACCGACCGACTGCGGCATCGAGATCGATTTCCCGATCACCCGCCAGGACCTTGCGGAAATGGCGGGTTCGACGCTGCACACGGTCAGCCGCACCCTGTCGGCGTTCGATCAGCAGGGCGTCACCAGCAGCGCGCGTCGCAAGATCGTCGTCTGCAACCCCGGCGCCCTGACGCTCCTTGCGGAAAACGGCGCGGCCTGAGCTCACCGCAGGTGGGGAGGAGCCGACCCGGCCGGAGCCGGCCCCGTCCGGTCAGCGGACCCGGGCGAGCGCCTCGGTGAAGCGGCGGCGCGCCAGCGGCGGGGTGCGGGCGACCGCGCCGCGCACGGCCTCGAGATTGGAGCCGGCCGGCCCCACCTGGATCAGGGCGACCATGCCCATGCTGTAGTGGGGCGTGCATTTGACGCCGTAGAGGCCGGGCTGGGCCACCCGCAGCACGAACTCCCGACCCATGGGCCCCCGCTGGACCGCGACGCCCGCCGGCAGCATGCCGGGGATGGTCTCGGCATTGTGCCCCGGATCGGTCGGCACGAAGCGGATCGTGTCGCCCGGACGCGCCTGCACATAGGCCGGCGAGAAGACCATCGCGCCGCCCGGACCCCGGTTCAGCATCTGGACGACATGCTCGGCGGCGGCGGCCTGACCGGCTGCGGCAAGGGCCGCGACCGCTACGGCGATGGGGAGGAGTTTCCGGAACATGGGGTAGGCCCTTGAAATGGAGGCGCGAGGCATTCGCGTCATCGTCTCCTTCTAGGTCTCACCGCGCTCCGGACGTTGTGTCGGAACAAACAGCGTCCTCCGTAGGATGCCGGAGGAAGGGCGAGAACAACTCGTTTTCCTCCATCCGCATCTGCTCGCGCAGGTCGAGGTCGATCTTGCAGCAGAGGACGTAGAGCACGCGCCATTTGACGCAGGCGCCGGGCGGTGCGGTGAACTGTCGGGTCATCGCCGTCAGGGCGTCCAGGCGGCAGCGGAGTCGGGCGTGTTCGTCGGTCATGATTCCGGCGACCCCGGGGGTCCCGGCGCTGCCGCCGAGGAGCATGGGGAAGACCACCGCGTACTCGCGCTGCTGGTGCTGCTCCAGTTCGTCGAGGATCTCGGCCACGAGGTCGGACAGGCCATGCGGCCAGACATCAGATGCGCCGTGGGCGGCCTCGCAGACCGAGGCGAGAGTCAGGGCGTCCTCCATCACGCCCGCGAGCACGCGATGGTAGCGTTCGTGAATGTGACGGATCAGCGTTCCCATGCCGACGGGCGACGGCGCCTCGCTGTCCAGCAGCCGGGTCAGGCTGGCTGCCATCGCCGGCAGATCGGGCTCTTCTCCCATGCCCCAGCGCAGCAGCGTCTCGTCCACGACTTCGGGGGAGCGGCCCGGCGGGCGAATGGGCAAATCCATGTGCAGGTCGCCTCCTTCAAACGCCACCCTGGCCTCGACGGCGGCGGCGGTCGTTGCGCCGGAACAACCTCGAGGGGAAACGAATCTGCGAGCGTCTGCGGGAAGGAGATCCCCATGGCTTTCGACAATCCGCTCGCCGCTGACATCTGGACCAGCAAATACCGGTACGCCCCCGCGGAGGGGGCCGGCGACGCGACGATCGAACAGACCTGGGCGCGGGTCGCCGCCGCCGTGGCCGAGGCGGAAGCGCCCAAGGTCCGGCGCCAGTGGCGCGAGCGGTTCGCCGAGGCCCTGTCCGACTTCCAGTTTCTGCCCGCGGGCCGGATCATGGCCGGGGCGGGCACCGGCCGCGCCGTCACCCTGTTCAACTGCTTCGTCATGGGCACGGTGCCGGACGATCTCGACGGGATCTTCCAGGCCGTGCGCGAGGCCGCCGTGACCATGCAGCAGGGCGGCGGCGTGGGCATGGACTTCTCGACCATCCGCCCGTCAGGCGCGCCGGTGAAAGGCGTCGGCGCCGACGCCTCCGGCCCGCTCAGCTTCATGGACGTCTGGGACTCCATGTGTCGCACCATCCTGTCGGCGGGGCAGCGGCGCGGCGCCATGATGGGTTGCCTGCGCATCGACCATCCCGACATCGAGGCCTTCATCGACGCCAAGCGCGATCCGGCGCGGCTGCGCAATTTCAATGTCTCGGTGCTGGTCCCCGACGCCTTCATGCGGGCGCTGGAGGCGGGGGACGACTGGCCGCTGACGTTCGGCGGCGAGACCTATCGCAGCGTGCCGGCGCGGGAGCTGTGGGCGCGGCTGATGCAGGCCACCTACGACGTCGCCGAACCGGGGGTGATCTTCATCGACCGGGTCAACGAGCGGAACAATCTCGCCGGCATCGAGACGATCTCGGCCAGCAATCCGTGCGGCGAACAGATGCTGCCGCCCTACGGGGCGTGCCTGCTGGGCTCGATCAATCTGGCGCGGCTGGTGAACAGCCCGTTCGAGCCGGGGGCGGCGCTGGACGAGGAGCGGCTGGGCGAGCTGACGCGTGTCGCCGTCCGCTTCCTCGACAATGTCATCGACGTTTCGCGCTTCCCGCTGGAGGCCCAGGCCGAGGAGGCGCGGGCCAAGCGGCGGCTGGGCCTGGGCGTGACCGGCCTGGCCGACGCCCTGGTGTTCTGCGGCGTTCCCTATGGCGAGGACGAGGCGGCCGCGATGACCCGGCGCTGGCTGGGCGTCATCAAGCGGGAAGCCTATCGGGCCTCGGCCGAACTGGCCGCGGAGAAGGGACCCTATCCGCTCTACGACCCCGCCGTCCTGGATCGCCCCAACCTGCTTGAACTGGATGAGGAGACGCGGGCCCTGATCGCGCGGCACGGCCTGCGCAACGGCTGCCTGACCTCGATCGCCCCGACCGGCACCACCTCGTTGATGGCGGGCAATGTCTCGTCCGGCGTCGAGCCGGTGTTCGCCTTCGCCTACACCCGCAAGGTGCTGCAGCCCGACGGGTCGAAGCGCGAGGAGGCGGTCGAGGACTACGCCCTGACCGTCTGGAAGCGGCTGCATGGCGACGCGCCGCCGCCCGCCGACGCCTTCGTCACCGCCCAGACCCTGACCCCGACCCAGCACCTGCGCATGCAGGCCGCGGCCCAGGAGATGATCGACAGCTCGATCTCCAAGACCGTCAACTGCCCCGAGGACATCGCCTTCGACGCCTTCGCCGACGTCTATGTCGAGGGCTGGCGACTGGGCTGCAAGGGTCTGACCACCTACCGGCCCAACGCCGTCACCGGCTCCGTTCTGTCGGCGACGCCGCCGCCCGCCGCCGTCGCGGCCCCGCCCGCCGATCTCCGGCTGAGCCCGAGGCCCGAGGCCCTGACCGGATCGACCTACAAGATCAAATGGCCGGACAGCCCGCACGCCGTCTACGTCACCCTCAATGACGTCGAGGGGCCCGACGGGCCGCGTCCGTTCGAGATCTTCGTCAACTCCAAGAATATGGAGCACTACGCCTGGACCCTGGGCCTGACGCGGATGATCTCGGCCGTGTTCCGGCGCGGCGGGGACGTGTCCTTCGTCGCGGACGAGCTGAAGGCGGTGTTCGACCCGCGCGGCGGCGGCTGGCTGAACGGCCGCTATGTGCCCTCGCTGCTGGCGGCGATCGGCGGGGTGATCGAACGCCATCTGGCGACAGACGCCGCGGCCTGCGAACATGGCGACCCTGTCGCGGCTCCGTCGGCCGATGCGCCGGCCGCTGCCCGTGCGACGGCCTGCTGCCCGCGCTGCGGCGCCGGCGGCCTGGTGCGTAAGGAAGGTTGCGACACCTGTTTCGAGTGCGGCTATTCGAAATGCGGCTAGGCTGAGCGGGAGGGGGGCGCGCCCCCCTCCGACGCCTCAGTAACGGTATTCCAGGGTCAGCCAGCCCTTGTCGGCGTCGCCGAAGGCGGGATGGTCGCCGTCGAAATGCGCCGCCTTCAGCTCGACGGACCAATGGCGGTCGATCGGCATGGCGGCGGCCAGATCCAGCTCCCGGCCCAGTTCGAAAGCCCCGTCGGCGTCGTGGAAGACGTGGGCCTCGGCGGTCAGACGGAGTGTGCGGCCCCACGCCGGAAGGCCGACATGGCCGCGCAGGAACAGGTCGCGGACGCCGAAGGCCGGGGTGGTGGTGATCACGTCGGACCAGCCGAGGAAGCCGTGGCCCGTGCCCAGCGGCGTCTGGAAACCAGAGACCCCGTCGCCGTCGAATCGCTCAACGCCCAGCCCGGCCGACCAGTGCGGCGTCTGCAGCCCCAGGGCCGCCGCCTGGAAGTCCAGCGCATAGTCGGCCGGATTGGACCCAGCGTCGATCTGCCTTGCGTATTCGGCGGCCCAGGTCAGCGACAGGTCGCCGGCCAGGGCGCGCGACCCGACCAGGCGGGCCCCGAAGGTGGTCGAGGACTGGGCCGCGGCGTTGTCGAGATCGATCGCCAGGCCAAAGGCGCCCAGCCGGCCGACGGGCGTCTCCCCCTCGATCTGCAACAGGTGGATATCGCCGCGCCAGACGCCCTGCGGATGCTCATGGCCGAGGGGCCGCTGGACCCGGTCGGCGAAGATCCAGGTCAGGCTGACGGGCTTCAGCGCCGTGGTGGTCAGCCGGACGGCATCGAAGGTCTGTTCGTTCTGACGCCATCCGACATTGCCGAGGAACCGGCTGTTGCCCACCACCAGACGCTGCCGCCCGGCGACGACCTCTGTATCGGGCAGGGCGGTCCACGCCAGCTGCGCCCGGTTCAGCTCCAGGGTCTCCCCGTCGGCGACGGCCGACCGCCCCGGGACCGGGGCGGAGGGAGCGGAGTAGCGGTCGTCCAGCACGGCGACGCCCTCGCCCTCGATGAGCAGCTGCAGCCCGTGCTCCGTCGGCGATCGCCAGCCCAGCCGGGTCCGCAGGGTCAGGGCATGGGCCTGGTCGATGAAGCCCTGCTGATCGACGGCTTCGCTGCGCAGACGCGTCTCGAACAGGATGCGGGCGTCCGCGTCGCCGGCCGGGGCCTGGGCGAGGGCCGCAGCCGGAAGCGCCGCGAGCAGCAGCCCCATGGCCACGCCGCGTTTCATCGCCATGGTCTCTCTCCAGCCGAAAAAGGAGCGGCCGCCGAGGTCGCCCCCGACGGCCGCAGGTCGCACACCAGACTGGCGGCTAGTGTTCCATGTGGTTGTGGGCGTCGACGTCCCCGCGGAAGACGTCGGGGTTCTGAGCGCCGGTCACCACGATGATGCCGGCGGCGCCGCGGTCGACGCGGCTGAGGGCGTGGTCGACCATGATGTAGCTGCCGGGCACCTCGAACTTGAGCTCGACGACCGTGGCTCCGCCCGGGGGCACCAGCACGGTCTGCACGTCGGTGATCGGCGGGCTGGTCAGGGAGGCGTCGCGGTACACATGGTCGAAGATCTCGCCGATCACATGGAAGCTCGAGATCTTGTTGGGACCGCCGACCCCGAAATAGATCCGCGCCGTATCGCCGACCTCGGCCTGCAGGGCGTTGTCGCCGGTCAGGGCCTTGAAGGCGCCGTTCATGACGTAATAGGTCGGCTGCTCGTTCATCAGGTGTTCGACGCTTTCGGTCAGCAGGCCCGGCGTGCCCATCTCCTCCTCGGTGTAGAGTTCGCCCTGCATCACATAGAATTCGTGGTCGACGGCCGGCAGTCCGCCCTCCGGCTCGACGAGGATCAGGCCGTACATGCCGTTGGCGATGTGCTGCGACACCATCGGCGTGGCGCAGTGGTAGACGTACAGGCCGGGCGCGAGCGCCTTGAAGGTGAAGGATTTGGTCTCGCCGGGGTTTGCGGCGGTCGCGGCCGCGCCGCCGCCCGGGCCGGTGACGGCGTGGAAGTCGACGTTGTGCATCATCATATTGTCGGCGGCGTTGGTCATGTTGACCTCGACGGTGTCGCCGACCCGGACCCGGACGAACGGGCCGGGCACGCGATTGTTGTAGGTCCAGTAGGTGAAGGTGGTGCCGTCCTCGACCTGGCCGATCACCTCGGTGGTCTCGAGATTCACGATGTGATGGCGCGGACCGACCGTGGCGAGGGGCGGCGGCAGGTCCGTGGCGCGGCGGACGATGTCGAAGACCGGAGCGGGCGGCGCCACGGCGGCGTCCTGGGCGGCCGCAAGACCGGGCAGGGCCAGGCCCAGGGCCAGGGCCGCGACGGTCGACAGAAGGACTGGTGTGCGCATCTTCATCTCTCCGAGTCCCGAGCGGACTCATGCTGGAAGCCGGGGCCGTGGGGCCGGGCGGAGCAGGGCGGTCCGGTGACCGACCCCACCCTCCTGATCGGCCTCTCCCGGCCTGCGAACCTTGCGCAGCGACAAGCTCGGACCTCCGCAATTGTACGGTCCGGCCGGATCGCGCCGGCTCAGAGGTCCGCGACCGGGCGGGCGATGACCTCGCGCAGCAGGGCGATGAAGGGCGGGAACAGGGCGGTGCGGAAGGCGGGTCCGGCCCAGTAGGGGTTCATGAAGACGCAGCGCACCAGCACCAGGCCGGGCGTGTCGCGGACGCCGCCGTAGCCGCTGACATGGCGGGCGATGACGGCGGCGTAGTCGTCACCGAGCGTGGTCTTCGAGACCGAGAATTCGTGCGATCGGTGGATGGCCTCGAACAGCGCCTCGGTTCGCCGGTTGGCGAGGCTCAGCGGTTCCCCCGGACGGGCGACCGAGAAGCAGACGATATTGGCGTCGGCGGGTTCGAGGAAGCGGACCTCGGGCACGGCCTCCGCGACGGCCGTCTGGAAGGCCTGGCGCGCCCGGATGGTTTCGGCCAGCAGGCTGCCCATGCCTTCGGGTCCGAAGCCCAGGGTGCGTCCCGTCAGCCAGGTCGCCGCGGCCCCGGCGGCCGAGCGCGAGCCTTCCAGGGTCGAGGACCATTTGCCGTCCCCCAGCTCCGGCCGGTCGAGATAGGGGGCGTCGAAGGCCGAGACGGCGTAGCGGGCGGCGTCACGGGTCAGGAAGGCCCCGCAGGCGTAGGGCACATAGCCCAGCTTGTGCGGGTCGATGGTGACGGAATCGGCCCGCCCGATCGCGCGCAGGGCCGCCGCGCTGGCCGGGGTCAGCACCGCTTCGTCCGGACCGCCGAGGATGGCGCACAGGAAGCCGCCGTAGGCCGCGTCGACGTGACGCCAGACATGCACGCCGCGCTCCGCCTCCCAGCGCTCCAGCCGGTCGTGCAGGGCGTCGATGGGATCGATCTCCCCAGTCTCCGTGGTCCCGGCCACCCCGACGGCCATGAGCACCGGCCGCCCCTCGGCTTCGGCGCGTTGGGCGAGGCGTTCCAGATCGTCGACCTCCAGCCGGCCTTCGGCGTCGAGCGCCACCGGCCAGAGGGATTCCTCGCCGAGCCCGAACAGATTGGCGGCCTTGGACCAGGAATAGTGTTTGTTGCCCGGAACCAGCATCACCGGACCGAGGTAGTCGCGCCCGGCGGCGCGGCTGATCCGGCGCCAGATATCGGCCGGGGTGCCCACGGCGGCGCTGTACCGGCGCAGGACCGCATCGGTCAGGCCATGCTCGGACCACAGGGCCCGGAACCGGTCCCAGCCCATGTGGGCGGCGGCGAAGACGTCGAGTGGCGCGCCGGTCTTTTCCGATATGTAGAGGCCGAGGCTGAGCCAGTGGTCCATGCGGTAGCGGGCCCGCCAGACGGCTTCGAAATTGGCCACGGTGCCGCCCGAGGTGAAATGGCCCTGGGCGACGGCGGGGTCGTAGCCGACCATGGCCGCCAGCATGCCGATGGCCTCGGCCTCGATCACTGTCCCGACGGTGCTGGCCTCGCGCGAGGTGTTGTTGGGATTGTGCAGCATGGCGGCCAGCCAGCCGAACAGGGCGGGCAGGGACACCTCGGCCTTCATGTGACCGATGTAGCGGGGCGTGTAGGTGGGGGTCTCGGCGGTCAGGGCCGCGCACAGTTCGCCCAGTCGCTGCGACAGGATTTCGCGCCGCTCCAGTCTGTCCGGGGACAGGCGATCCGCGGCCGAAACCACGGCCGGGTCATCGACGAACAGCGCCTTGCGCCAGCCGAACCACTGGTCCAGCACGGCCTGGAATTCGCCCCGCACCCAGGTCTCGTTCTCCGAGCGAGGACCGGGAAAATAGGCGCCGGCGATGACGGCGGCGGTCGACTGGCTCATGGAATCTCCGGGAAGGGGGTCGGTTCTGATCAGGACGGGCGGGTCAGGATCCATCCGCCCGTGCAGGCCAGGGCCAGGCCGGCGGCGATCGTGACTGCAAGGCCGGCCCCGGCGGCGTGGATCATCAGGCCGCTGAGCGGCAGGGACGCGACCGCGACGGCCTTGGCCCCGCGTGGAATGGCGCGCCGCTCTTCCCAGGCCCTCAGCGGCGGGCCGAGGCGGGGATGACCGCGCAACCAGGCCTCAAGGCGCGGCGAGGATCGGGCGAACGCCCAGACCGCGACGAGGAGGAACGGCGTTGTCGGCAGCAAGGGCGCCGCAATCCCCGCGACGGCCAGCGCCGTCGCGCCCAGCCCGAGGGCCTGCAGCATCAGCCGGCTTCTGCGGGGAGCGGAGGGGGAGCAGTGGCAGTCCCCGTGACAGCACAGGTCCGACGGACACATCGCCGGGTCGCAGCAGTTGGGGGTGGGACGGGGCATGGCGAATGCGTCGCATGCTCCGACCGCCGCCGCCTTGTGCGGGCGCAAAGTCACAGCGACCGGCGCCACAGCATCGGGCCGTAGACGGCCACGAAGCCCGCGAAGGCCAGGGCCCACAGCGTGGCCGAGATCGCCAGCAGGGCGATGGTCCAGTCCGTCAGGAAGGGCGCCGACACCCGGACCGCGGCCGCCGAGAGGATCAGCAGATAGATGGCGGTGGTCGACCGGTCGGCGACGCGCGCCCGCCCGGTATGCCCCCGCGTGGCCCGCGTCATCATGGCCAGGGTCTCGACTCCCATGGCCCCGGTGGTCAGGGCATGGACGCCGGCGGTGAACGGGACAGCCTCGGGAACCAGCGCAGCCAGTCCGAGCAGGACCAGGCCCACGCCCAGCCACGCGTAGCCCGCGTGGAGAATCCAGACCAGCGCCTCGCGCCGCGCCAGCCAGCCCCGCCAGCGCGCCAGTCGCAGCAGATTGGCGACCCCGGCGATGACCAGGACGGCGCCGGTCAGCGGCTGCAAGGGCGCCGCCACCCAGGCGACCAGCGCCGCGGCGGTCAGGGCGAGCACCCCGGCGTCGAAGCGGTTGAAGGCGGTCGGCCCTTTCAGGATGCCGTGCGCCTGGGTCCAGTTCTGTGTGAAGCTGGGCGTCACACGCCCGCCGATCAGGGCGATCAGACAGGTCACCACGGCCACGGCGGCGCGCTCCGCGCCCGGCCCGAACAGCGGGATCTGGCTCCGCAGATGGAAGGCGATGTTGGCCGCGGCCAGCACCGACACCAGCAGGCAGACCGGCAGGTTGCGCCGGTTCTTCGCCGCCAGCACTTCGCGCCAGATCAGGGCGGCGAAGACCACCAGAAAGGCGCTGTCGATCACGGCGGCCGGACCGGCCATGGACGCCGGCAGCAAGCCCGCCGCCCGTCCCGCGAGCCACAGGGCGAACAGGCCGACCAGCTTCGTCCCCGTCACCGGCAGGCGGCCGGTCCAGTTGGGCACGGCCGTCAGCAGGAAGCCGGCGATGACCCCCGCCAGATAGCCGAACAGCATCTCGTGGATGTGCCACAGCCGCCCGTCCATGCTCCCGACCGTCCCGTCGCCCAGCGTCATCGACGCCACCCAGATCGGCACGGCGACCGCCGCCCACACGGCCGAGAACAGGAAGAAGGGCCTGAAGCCGAAACTGAACAGGGGCGGGCCGGAATGCCGCCGGATGGACTGGGCTGTCGTGGCCACGGGAGAACGATCCTCTGGAAAAAGAAAGGGCGGGGAGAGGCGAACCTCTCCCCGCCCTGGTGCGGGCGATCCGGCTATTCGGCCGGCAGGACCGCCGGCCCGGCGAGGGGTTCGACCTCGGTCCTGGGCCTGAGTCCCCCAAGCACCAGCTTGGCGGCGAAGACAGCCAGGGTGACCGCGCCCGCTCCGAACACCACGTCGCCGGGAACGCGCATCCAGACGAGGGTCTGGACCAGCGGCGAATGCAGCACCGCCGGAGACCGGGCGTACCACATGCCGTGCTCGATGCTGGCGAAGGCCTGGACCACCCCGATCGGCAGAAGCGACAGGAACAGCATCATCGCCAGGCCGATGTTCAGCAGCCAGAAGGTCCAGGCCAGGAGCCGGTCATCCCAGGCCTCCCGCCGCGCGAGGCTGCGGAAGCAGAACAGCAGCAGGCCGATGCCCAGCATCCCGTAGACCCCGAACAGGGCCGCGTGGGCGTGGGTCGCCGTCGTGTTGAGCCCCTGGATGTAATACAGGCTCAGCGGCGGGTTGATCATGAAGCCGAAGACGCCGGCGCCGAGCAGGTTCCAGAAG
>SCVB01000087.1 GCA_004296955.1 Brevundimonas sp. | reverse complement strand
CTACGCCCTCCCTACGCCCCAACCCTCGCAAGCGGTGCGCTCGTGACGTCCATCCCGAACCTCAAAAGGGGGTCCCTATTGCACGCCGATAGGGGGTCCCTTTTAGACGCCGATTGACATCGGATCGCATTGATCTCCTCTGCGATCTCGGCGATATCCCCCTCCCGATCAATGACCTCGAGCGGCCGGGCCGCTTTGCGCTCCACAAGGCTCCGCAGTTTGTGATGGACGCTCACATAAGCGTCCCGCAGCTGGGCCAACGCGGGCAAATCCTCGCCCAAGTCGCAATGCTGGCCCCAGAACTGACGAGCCGCGCCATTCGCGATCGCCGACGCCCTAAGCTCGGCAAAGACCTCGGCTCCGAACTGCAAATCGATATGTTGTCCGAGCGTCTCGATTTCATCTCGCAAGCCGCGATAAGCCTCTCCGAACAACGCCCCATAGGATTGAACCAGAGGCAGCCCACCGACACCGTCCCGGGCACAGAACGGGCAGTCGTCCTCGTCCGTCAAATGACGAAGCCCATGCTCGAGCCAGCGCTCGCCGTCGTCGCCGAACCTGTGACGGGCCAGATGCGCGCCGACGCGTTGCTCGACCGCCGGGTCGGCCCCGTCGATTGTGCGGCCCACCATTTCCCTCAAGTGCGCTGGCAACGTCGGGAGCGTTACCGCCTGCAGGCCAGCGCGCTCTCGAATCTGCGCCGACTGCTGCTGCGCGACCAGCGCGGCACGCGCGTCGGCAAGTTTGGCGGCCAGCTCGTCATCCGCTGGCAGTTGGTCGAAGGCCTGGGCGGCGAGGCCGGCAGCCATCGGCTCCAGCCTGCGTTCGGCGGCGGTCGCGGCCTGCGTCAGCGCTCTCCCTGCTTCTGCCAGCCGCGCCTCCTCTCGCGCTAGACCCACGCCATTCCGGCCGACGACGACTCGATACAAATTCCGCCGATTGGCGACGTCGACTAGGTCCCCGCTGTGGACATTCTCCGCGACGAAGGTCCCATCGAAGATTGAGAGCTTCGGCTCAGGTCCCGGCCAAGCGTCATTCTGGAACGTCCGCTGTGCGCCGGACCATAGCAAGTTAACCTGCTGCGCCGCGTCTACGCCGAGCGTCTTGCGGCCTACCACCAGCGCCGGTTCGTTCCGCTCCAAGGATCTGAGCACCGCGCACAAGGTCGTCTTGCCGAAACCATTCGGCCCGAAGATGAACGCGTGACGAGACAGTTGAGGATTCGGCTGGGCAGCCGAACTCCGAAAACGTCCGACGTTACGGATGCCGATTATTCTTTGAAGCATTTGGCCCTCCCGCCGCTACCTTAGCGCGCGGCGCGAGCAACATGCCAGCCACTGGAGGTGGACCTCGCGACCAAGATGCCTGTTTACTGATCGACTTCGCTGGACAAACACAAAGCGGTCATTCCGAACCGCCGCAATGAGTCACGAACCGCCATTTCAGCGCACGAAAAAGCCGCGCGCCCCCAAAGGGCGCGCGGCGAGTTTTTCCTCAATCCGGCGCGGCGGCTATTCCGCCGCGAAGGCGTAGGCGTCGTCGTCAGGCGGCGTCACGGCTCCGGCCTCTTCGCCGTCGTCGCCGGGTTCCTCCGCCCCTGCCGGAGCCGTCCGCAGCACAGCGGGCAGCCATCCCTTGCCCTCGACCAGCCTCTCCGCCGCCTCGGCCATGTCGGCCTTTCTGAACCCGGCGATCCGGCCCGCTTCCACCGCGTTGACGGCCTCCGTCACCGCCTCCAGCACCCGCGCCTTGGACACGCGGGCGAAGTAGCTGGCCGTCGTCGCCGACCACGTCCCGGTCATGTCGAGGCCGACCGCCGCCGCCAGCGTCTCCGCCTGCGCGAGGGCGCCGGGACGCCGGTCGTGCGGGTCACGCACGGCGTAGAGGCCGACCCCGGCGCAGCAGGCCATCAGGTCAAGCTGCTCCGACGGCGCCAGACCGGCGACCACGCCCCACAGGTCTCCGGCCCGCTCGGGCAGGCGCGCGCCCCACGCCTCGCACCGGTCGCGAACCCGGCGACCGGCGGGACCGTCCTCCACCCCCGGCGCCAGCCGCTCCAGTCCGCTGACCGTCATCCGAAGCTGCAGCGGCGTCCAGACGCCGTAGGTCGGATAGAAGACCTGCAGGGCCAAGGCGTGGACCACGGTCGCCAGCGCCGCCCCCGCATCGGCCTGCACCGCGTCGCGCAGGCCCATGGTTCTGTGGGCCGTCAGGTCGATGACCAGCCGGTCCGAGAGGGCCGCGCCCGCCTCCTCCGGCTCGGCCCGGCTCCGGTCCGTCTCCGACTCGGCCCCGGTCCCGACGTCCTCGGCTGCTCCGTCCTCGAAGGGCGGCGGCGGTTCGGCGACCGCCACCGCGTCCTCGGCCCTGACCAGCCCGCGCTCGAAGCGGGCCAGACCGTCGTGGCCGAGCAGGACCACGATCCCGGCCCGCGCCCTGGCCTCGGGCGTGTAGTCGAAGTCCGGGCCGAAGGCCTGCAAGGCCTTGTCGATCTCTTCCAGCCGGGCGTCCACCTCGGGCGGCAGCATCTCCGCCGCGTCGGTTTCCGAAACCAGACGGTCGTATTCCTCCGACAGGGCCGCGATGACGGCGGCGTCCGCCGCCGACCGCTCGACCGCCACCGGATAGACCCGTCCGAACGCGGAGAGGTCCGGATACTCAAGACCCGCCTCGGCCCATTTCCAGCCCTCGCGCTCGCGCGCCTCCTCGGCCAGCCCCGCCAGCTTGTCGCCGACCAGCCGGTCCAGCAGCCCCACGTCCTCCAGCCAGCCGCCGCCGTCCTCGGTGAAGAGGTCGCGCAGCACCGCCCCGCCTTCGGCCTCATAGGCCTCGACGCCGACGAAGCGCACCCGCCGGTCATCGACGCGGACCTTGGCCTCGGTCATGGCGCGGCGGATGGCGTAGGCCGGGGTGTGCGGCCCGACCTGCTCCAGCACTTGCCGTTGCCGCTCCCGGTCCTCGCTGACGCAGAAGGCCGTCAACTGGTCGAGCGCCAGCGTCCCGTCCCGATAGGCCGCCATCAACTCCGGCGCCGCCGACCCGAGCCGCAGCCGCTGGCGCACGACGTGGGCCGACACCCCGAACCGGGCGCCGATTTCCTCGGGGCCGTAGCCCTTCTCCACGGCCAGCCGCTGGAAGGCCTCAAACTGGTCGGCGGGATGCATGGCCTCGCGGGTCATGTTCTCGTCCAGACTGATTTCGTGGGCGTCGTTGTCGGCGTCCACGATCACCCGCACCGGATGGGTGCGCTTGATCGCCTTGCGCTTGGCCAGCAGCCGCAGCCCCTGACGGCGCCCCTCCCCGATGGTGACGAGATAGTTCCCGGTCGGGACGCCCTCCCCGTCCCGCTCGACCTCGACCACGGGCGGCTGCAACACCCCCTTGGCCCTGATGGAGGCCGCGAAGGCCTCGATGGTCGCCGCGTTGTGCGGGGTCTTCCTCGCATTCTTCGGCGAAGCCTTGAGCCGGTTCAGCGGCACGATCAGTTCCGCGCCGTGCTGCGGCGCGGTCGCCTCGGTCGCGGCGGTTTCGATGGATTGAGCAGTCATGTCTGCCTCCTTTGGGCATGGGTTGCAGGCACGCGAACTGCGCGCCTGAAACCCTGCCCGTCGGCGAGACCGGGGTAGCAAGGGCCAGGGCGGACCGGCCGGAGGGGGATCGCCCGGGCTGCACAAGCCGATGACGATGATGATCATGAACAGCATGACCGCGCGGAAGGCCGGGGAGACCGGCCGGTCCGGCGGCGGAGCCGCTTCACCCTGGCCCGCGCGAGGGCGGAGCCCTTAGCGCTTCCGAGCGGCGTGGCGGCGTGCGCCTGTGGACGAGACGTCCAGCCAGGCGGAGTCCACCTTGACCCTGCCTTCTGTTCCGCTTTTGTTCTTGCCATGCCCTACCGCAAGACCGTCATTGTCGAATGGCAGACCGCCGGCGACCGCCGCTCCTATTTCGTGCGGCCCGGCAGCCGGTCCCGCCCGTGGATCTGGTTCCGGGACGGCGACGTGCCGCCCTTCGACGAGGCTTGCGCCCGCTTCGTGGTCGAGAAGCGCGCCGGCCGCTGGGTGGCGGTGGAGCGGGCCTGAGAGCGTCGCCGTCCGGCGAACGGGCTGACGGCGACGCCCGCACGCCGCCATGCCGTCGGATCGATACGCCCCTCGACCGCTAGTCGGCGGCCTCCGCCTGTGCCTTGCGGGCGTCCTCCAGAATCTCCAGGCCGCCCCTGGCGGCGATCCCGGCGACGATGACGCCGACCACCAGGTCCGGCCAGGACTGGTCCAGCCACAGCACCAGTCCGCCCGCGACGATGATGCCGCCGTTGGAGGCGAAGTCGTTGAGACTGAAGGTCTCGGCGGCGCGCAGATTGACGTCGTCGCCGTCCAGCCGCCGCAGCAGTTGCAGACAGATCAGGTTCACCACCGCCGCGACGACAGCCAAGACAATCATGGTCCCGCCGATCGGCTCGGCCCCCAGCCACCACCGCCGGCCGGCGTCGACCAGGACGCCGACGGCGAAGATGAGCAGCAGGACGCCCGACGTCGTCGCCGCGCGCCGCTTCCAGGTCAGGGCCCGGCCGACCGCGAGGAAGCTGATCAGATAGACGACGCTGTCGGAGGCGTTGTCCAGCGCGTTGGCCAGCAAGGCGCTGGAGTCCGCCAGCAGGCCGCCGAGACCGAGCCCGGCGAACAGCAGGCCGTTGAGGATCAGGACGACCAGCAGGGTTCTCCGCTGGCGCTCATGCTGGCCATTGACGGTCACAGGGGTTCCTCCCTCTTCTCCAGAATGCGCGCGGCCAGGGTCGGCAGCACCAGAAGCGTCAGCAGCGTGGCGGTCAGCAGGCCGCCGATGACCACGGTGGCCAGCGGTTTCTGGACCTCGGCGCCGGCCCCGAAGGCGAAGGCCATCGGGATGAAGCCCAGCATCGCGACCAGGGCCGTGGTCAGAACGGCCCTGAGGCGACTGACGGCCCCCTCGACGGCCGCCGTCAGGGGCGCGGCCCCTTCCTCGTAACGCTGGCGAATGGCCTGCATCAGCACAAGCCCGTTCAGCGTCGCGACCCCCGAGACGGCGATGAAGCCGACCGCGGCCGAGATCGAGAACGGCATGCCGCGCAGCAGGAGCGCCACCGCCCCGCCGACCAGGGCCAGGGGCACGCCGGCGAAGACCAGGGCCGCGTCCTTGAGCGAGCGCAACGCCAGGAACAGCAACAGGCCGATGGTCAGGAAGACCAGAGGCACGATCATCGCCAGGCGGGCGCTGGCGCGTTCGAGGTTCTCGAACTGCCCGCCCCAGTCGAACCAGCCGGACACAGGCGGGCGCACCTCGCGACCGACGGCTGCGCGCGCCTCGTTGACGAAGCCGCCGAGATCGCGGCCCCGGACGTTGGCCTGGACGACGATGCGCCGCTTGCCGTTCTCGCGGCTGATCTGGTTGGGGCCCTCGGTGACCTCGAACCGGGCGACCGCCGAAAGGGGCACTGTCAACGCGCCCGGTTCGGCCGCTTCCGGCATCACCGGCAACTGGGCCATCACCGCCGGATCGTTGCGCAGATCGTCGGCCAGGCGGACGACGACATCGAAGCGGCGGTCGCCTTCCAGGATGTGGCCGGCCGACCGCCCGCCCAGGGCGATGGCCAACGCATCGGCCGCGTCGCTGGCGTGCACGCCTTGCGCCGCCGCGATGGTCCGGTCGACGGCGGCGGTGATCGACGGCTGGCCCGAGACCTGTTCGACGCGGACATCGGCCGCGCCGGGGATGCGTCGGAGGAGGGCGGCGACCTGATCCGCGCTGGCCTGCATGGCGGCGAAGTCGTCGCCATAGACGGAGACGGCCACGTCGGAGCGAACCCCGGCGATCAGCTCGTTGAAGCGCATCTGGATCGGCTGGGTGAATTCGTAGTTGTTGCCGAGCAGGTGACCCAGGTTCTCCTCCATGCGCTCGACCAGCTCGGCCTTGGCCAGGGAGGGGTTCGGCCACTCGTCGCGCGGCTTGAGCATGACGAAGGTGTCGGAGATCGAGGGCGGCATGGGATCGGAGGCCACTTCGGCGGTGCCGGTGCGGGTGAAGACCTGCTCCACCTCCGGCATCGCCTGCAGGGTTCGTTCGACTTGGAACTGCATGGCCTGGCTCTGTTCGAGCGAGGTGGACGGCACCCGCAGCGCCTGGACCAGAACGTCGCCCTCGTCGAGCGTCGGCACGAACTCGCGACCGAGGCTCAGGAAGGCCACGAGGCCGACCAGGACGGCCAGGCCGGCCCCGGCGACCACCGCCCGCGGGCGCTCGACCACCCGCCGCAGGAGCGGCTCGTAGCGGGCCTTGGCCGCCCGGCTCAGCCGGGTCTCGTCGTCGTGCCCCTTGGGCTCCCGCACCCAGATGGCGGCCATGGCCGGCACGAAGGTGAAGGACAGGATGAAGGCGCCGAGCAGGGCGAACATCACGGTGCCGGCCATGGGGCCGAACATCTTGCCCTCGACGCCTTCGAACATCAGCAGCGGCGCATAGACCAGAAGGATGATGGCCTGGCCGAAGGCGGCCGGCCGCGCCATTTCTTTAGCCGCGTCGACCGCCACGGCCAGCCGTTCGGGCAGGCTCAGGGCGCGGCCGACGCTCTCGCGCCGCATGGCGAGCCGCCGCAGGGTGTTTTCGATGACGACCACGGCGCCGTCGACGATCAGGCCGAAGTCGAGCGCGCCCAGGCTGAGCAGGTTGGCGCTGATGCCGAAGCGGTTCATGGCCGTAGCGGCGAACAGGAAGCTGAGCGGGATGACCAGGGCGGTGATGATCGCCGCCCGCACATTGCCGAGCGCGAAGAACAGCACGGCGATGACCAGCAGGGCCCCGAGCGCGAGATTGTGCTCGACGGTGCGGATCGTGGCCTCGACCAGCTGGGTGCGGTCCAGCGCCGGCTTGACGACCACCCCCGGAGGCAGGCTGGCGCCGATCTCCTTCAGCCGCTCGCCGACCCGATGCGCCACGGCGCGCGAGTTCTCGCCCTGGAGCATCAGGGCCGTGCCCACCACGGTCTCGCGGCCGTTGCTGCTGGCCGAGCCGAGGCGCGGCGCGCGGCCGATCTCGACCGCGGCCACGTCGGAGACCCGGATCACCTGGCCGCCGCGATTGAGGATCGGGGTCTGGGCCAGCTCCTCGAGGCTGCGGATCCGCGCGTCGGCCCGGACGATGTAGGCTTCGCCGGCCCGGTTGACATAGCCGGCCCCGGCGATGCGGTTGGCGTGTTCGAGCGCCTCGACCAGTTGCACAAGGCCCACGCCATAGGCGGCGAGACGCGCGGGATCGGGATGGACCGCGTACTCCTTCACATAGCCGCCCTGGACGTCGATGCCGGCGACGCCTTCGACGGTCTTGAGCTGGGGCGCGATGATCCAGTCCTGGACCGTGCGCAGATAGGTGGCCTTCTCCTCGTCGGTGGTCAGACGCTCGCCCTCGGGCGTGAGGTAGACGGCGCCTGTGCGGGCGGCCGGACCGGTCAGCTCGACGGTGAAGATGAAGACTTCGCCGAGGCCGGTGACCACCGGCCCCATGGAGGGTTGGACGCCTTCCGGAAGGTCGTCCCGAGCCGCCTGCATGCGCTCGTTCACCAGGCTGCGCGCGAAATAGATGTCGGTCCGATCGGTGAAGACGGCGGTGATCTGCGAGAAGCCGTGCCGCGACAGCGACCGGGTCTCGACCAGGCCCGGGAGGCCGGCCAGCGCCGTCTCCATCGGGAAGGTCACCTGACGCTCGACCTCCTCCGGCCCGAGCGCGGGCGCGACGGTGGTCACCTGGACCTGGCGGTTGGTGATGTCCGGGACGGCGTCGATGGGCAGCCGCACCAGTTCGCGCACGCCGAAGCCGGCGAGGACGATCGCGGCCAACACGACGAGCCAGCGATAGCGCACGGCGCCCGAGATGATCCGGTCGAGCATCAGTCGTGGTCCTCCACGGCGCCCTTGCCGAGCTCGGCCTTCAGCAGGAAGGCGTTGGCGCCGGCGATGCGCTCGGAGCCGGTCAGGCCGCGAACGATCTCGATGCGGTCGCCGGCCCGCCGGCCCGGAACTACCGGCTGGGCCCGGAAGCCCGTCGGGGTGACGACGAACACGACACTGGCGCCGTCGACGGTCTGCACCGCCTCGGCCGGGACGGCGATGCCGCTTTCGCCGCCGGTGATGATCGAGCCGCTCACCGCCGAACCCGGCGGCGGCGCGACGCCGTCGGCCCGGGCGCGGATCAGGGTCGATCCCGACTGCGCGTCGGCGCCCGGGGCCACGGCGGTGACGACGGCCGCATACTCGGCCCCGTCCGCGCCCTGGACCGTGATGCGCGCACCGGGTCTGACCGTCGCCGCCAGGGCGGCGGGGGCGTTGAAGACCAGTTCGACGCGGTTGGGATTGGCGATGGTCGCGACCGGATCGCCCTGCTGCACGACGCCGCCGAGACCGACTCTGAGGCCTGTGACGACCCCGCCGATCGGGGCGACGATCGTCGCCCGCCCGCTGGCGTTGGGGCCTCCAGCGGCGGCGACCCGGGCCCGGCTGGCGCGGGCCTGGGCCTCGGCGGCGGCGGCGCGCGCCTGCGACGCTTCGACGTCCTGACGCGCGACCACGCCCTGGTCGAACAGATTGGCGTCGCGCGTCCGCGCGGCGGAGGCGGCGCGGGCTTCGGCGGTCGCGGCGTCAGCCTCGGCCCGGAGGATCGCGCCGTCTCCGCTGATCACGACCGCGATCGGCTGGCCGGCGCGGACGACCGAACCCGGCGCGACCAGCAGCCGTTCGATGCGGCCGCCGAGGGCGGCGCCGACGGACGCCTGGGCGTCCGGCGCGGCCTCGACCCGTCCGGCGAGGTGGGTTTCGCCGCCGCCGCCGGACTGCACCGAGACGATGCGGATGCCGGCGGCCTGGGCCTCGGCCGGCGACAGGGTGACGACGCCGGGTTCGCCGCCTTCGCCCTCTTCGGCATGGCCTTCCTCTCCCTCGGCCGCCGTTCCGGCCGCGGGCGCGGCGGTCAGCCGGGCGGCGCCGTAACCGGCGCCGACGGCCACGATCAGGGCGGCGACCGCCGCGGCGGTCCTGGTGCGGGTGTTCATAGTTGAGCTCCAAAGGGGGCGCGGCCTTCGAGGCGCGCGAGTTCGGCTTCGGCCCGGGCCCGCATCAGGCGAGCCGCGATGGCGACGTCCCGGGCCTGCACGAGACCGCTGCGGGTGCTGCGCAGTTCCAGTTGGGAGAGACGGCCGGCCTCGAAGCCGATCCGCGTCAGGCGGTAGGCCTCGGTCGCCGCCGTCACGGCGGCGTCGGCGGCGACGACGCGGCTGGCGGCCGCGTCCCGCCGGGCGGCGGCGGCGCGCCAGTCGGCGTCGGCGTCGAGGCGCGCGCCCCTAAGCCTCGCCTCGGCGGCGCGCACCTCGGCCTCCGCGGCCGAGACCCCGCCCCGGTTCCGGTCGAACAGCGGCAGTTGCAGGCTGACGCCGGCGGTCAGCGCGGTGGCGTCCTCGGCCTCGAACCGCCGGACCCCGACGCTGGCGCGAACGTCCGGTCGGCCGCGCGCCGTTTCGACGCGCACCCGGCCCTGGGCCGCGTCGCGCTCGGCGACGAGGGCCAGAACGGCCGACGCATCGGCCGCCTGACCTACTGAGGCCGTGGGCGATCGATCGAGCAGGGAGCTCTCCACGGAGGTGAGCGGCGTCTGTCCGCCGGCCAGGGCGGTCAGCTCGGCGAAGGCCGCGTCGCGCTCGGCCCGCGCCTCGTCGAGCGCGGCGCGCGCCGCCGCCGCTTCGCTCTCGCCCTGGATGCCGCGCAGCAGCGGCTCCCGGCCCTCCTCGACGAGGATCAAGGCCGCGCGCGCGTCGGCGACCGCGAGTTCGAGCGCCTCTTCAGCCAGGGCGTATCGCCGCTGCGCGGCCTCCGCCTCGGCGTAGGCGACCGCGAGCGCGGCGGCGACTTGCAGCCGGCTGGCGTCGCGGCGCCAGCGAGCGGCTTCACGTTCCGATTGGGCCACACCGACACGGGCGCCGCGACGTCCCCAAAGCTCCAGATCCTGCGAGACCGTCAGGGTGGTCTCGGCTCCATCCACCCCCTGGAAGGGACCCCGACCGAGGATGTTCTCGACCTCGAGCCCCAGTTCGGGATTGGGCCGCACGCCAGCCTGCGCCAGGCGGCCTTCGGCGGCGGCCAGATTGGCGTCGGCTTCGGCCGCGGCTGGCGCGGTCAATGCCTGGGTCAGCAGTTGTTCAAAGGCCGGCGCGGGGTCGGCCCAGGCCGGAAAGCCGGCCGCCAGAGCCAGGACGGCGAAGGCGCAGCCGACCGCGCGCGGCGGCCGACAGGGAGGTGACAGAGACATGATCGGGGTTCCAGAGTTTCGACGAAGGCGAACGCGCCGGGGCGCGGGCGAACGTCAGGCTCTGGGCGGTCGTTCTGGTCCCGCGGGCGTGCGGGAGGGCCGGTGATCCACGAAAAGAACGGGGTGAGTCGCGTCCGCGCTGACGGCGCGGCTGACCTCGGGCGCGGGCGGCGGCGCCGTGAGGCCGCCATGGTGGCACTGGCAGTGCGTGCAGCCGCGCGGATCGGCGGCGCCCCGGTCGGCGTTGTCCCTGTCTCCGGCGGGGGCGGCGACCTGGGTCGCCGTCACTTCGACAAAGGACGCGCCCGCCTCCTCGGCGATGCAGGCGGCGGCGTCGACCGCTGTCGCCAGGACGAGGAACGACAGGAACGACGCCAGAAGCGTCGCCATCAGTCCTCGTCTCGCCAGGCCCTTGCGCATGGGGCCCTGTAGCACGCGCCGCCGTGTTCGTAACCGCGTCATGGCCGCGCCGCGCGATAGAAGGTGATCGAGCCCGTCAGGGTCGGCAGCACATGAAGTTCGCGAACGCCGACGAAGCCGGCCCCGGCGATCAGGGCGGGCAGGACGCCGTCGGCGTTCGGCTGGGTGTTCTCGTAGCCGTCGAGCGACTGGACGATGCGGAACAGGGTGCGCATCGCGCCCGTCTGTCGCCCGTAGTCGGCGATGTGCAGCGTCCCGCCGGACTTCAGCGCCCGCCAACTCGCCGCCAGGCCGAGACGCTTCTCCTCCATGGGCAGTTGATGGAAGACGAGGCTGGACGCCACCTTGTCGGCGACGCCCTCGCCAACGAGCGAGGCCACGTCGCGCGCGAAGCCCTGGACGAAACGGATCGGCCGGCGGGCGGCTTCCGCCTTCACCGCCGCCCGGCTGAGGATGTCGCCGTCGGGATCGAGGCCGATGATGCGCGCGTCCGGCGCGCGGCGCGCCAGGGACACGGCGAACGATCCGGTCCCGCAGCCGAGGTCGATGATCGTCTCGCCGGCCTCCGGGTCCACCTGGTCGAGCAGTCGGGCGCGCCAGGCCCGCTCCCGGGTCAACAGGGCGATGGCGGGATCGTAGAGGCCGCTCAGGGCGGCGTGGCCGAGCGCGGGGGTGAAGCTCGCGGTCACGCCGCGGCCTTCAGCTCGGCGCGCGATTGTTTCAGGATCGACCAGGCCGACTGCAGGAAGACCACCGCCAGGATCGCCCCCGCGATCAGGTCCGGCCAGCGGGAGGCGGTCAGCCACACCGCCAGACCGGTGCCGGCGACCACCACGCTCTGGATCAGGTCGTTGCGCGTGCACAGCCAGACCGAGCGGACATTGGCGTCGCCCTCGCGGTGGCGGACCAGCAGGAGCGCGGCCAGGGCGTTGGCGAAGAAGCCGAGGGCGCCCAGGCCGGTGATGACGAACCCTTCCGGCGGCGCCCCGGAGGTGGCGCGCCAGATCGCGTAGCCGAGGATGAACAGCGCCAGCGCCGCGAGACTGGCGCCCTTGACCAGGGCCGCTCCGGACCGCACGGCGACCGTGCGCCCGATCACGGCCAGGCTGATGCCGTAGGTGGCGGCGTCGGCCAGGAAGTCGAGGGCGTTGGCCCCCAAGGCGGCCGAGCCCTGCAGGGCCGCGCCGCCGGCGATGGCCAGGAAGGCGGCCCCGTTGATGGCGATCACCGCCATGAGGATGCGCCGATAGGCCGGCGTGGCGCCGTCGAACTTCACGGTCGCGCCGCAGCCGCAGCCGGAGGCCGCCGGTTCAGAGGATAAGGGACGTTCGGTCATGGCTCTCCACCTGTCATCATGAGGATGCATCCTCCAGTCGCTGGAGGATCAAGCGGAAATTCGCGCCCGCGGCCGAACCTCCGGACTCGCCGACGGGTCTTGATCCTCCAGCGACTGGAGGAGTTAGGATGCGGACCGAGCCGGAGCGAACCCACCATGAGGCCGATGAACGCCGAACAGAGAGAGATCGCCGCCCGCTCGGCGGCGGCGATCGCGCTGAGCGCCGCGGCGGTCGCCGCCGCCTGGCTATGGCTGCCGCCCGCGCTGCTCGGCGCCACGCCGGATATGGCGACGGCCGATCGGCTGGCCTACGCGCTGAAGGCGGACCTGCCGGTCTTTCTGTGGCTCGGCGGCTGTCTGAGGGCTGTGGCCAGCATCCGGTTCCGATCGGACGCCGACCGGCCGGGCGCAGCCTACGGGTCGCCCAGCGCCCGGCTGGCCGTGCCGGCCGCCGTACTTCAGAACTCCCTCGAACAGACGGTCCTGGCGGTGGGCGCCCATCTGGTCCTCGCCACCGTGCTGCGGGGCGAGGAGATGATCCTGCTGCCGGTGCTGGTCGCCCTCTATCTGGCCGGCCGGGTATTCTTCGCCCTGGGTTACGCCAGGGGCGCGGCCGCCCGAGCGTTCGGCATGGCCCTCACCGGCGCCTCCACCATCGCCGCCTTCGGCGTCGCCCTCGTCCTCATGGGGCTCGGCCGATGATCCCGCGCCGGGTCGCCCTCCGGCCATCCGTCAAACCCGAGACGACGCAATGACCCAGCCCTCCCCCGCTTCATCGGGCCTGCGCCCGATCGGCAAGCTCGCCGCCGCCACCGGCGTCAAGGTTCCGACAATCCGCTTCTATGAAGAGATCGGCCTGCTTCCCGCGCCGCCGCGCACCGCCAGCGACCGGCGCATGTATGACGACGCGGCGGAGCGCCGCCTGTCCTTCATCCGGCATGCACGCCAGCTGGGCTTCGACCTGGACTCGATCCGCTCCCTGCTGGACCTGTCCGATCACCCGGACCGGCCCTGCGCCGAGGCGAACGTCATCGCCGAACGCCACCTGGCCGAGGTGAAGCAGAAGATCGCCCAGCTCAGGGCGCTGCAAGGCGAGCTCTCGCGGATGACGGCGGAATGCGCCGGTGGCCGGGTCTCGGCCTGCAAGGTGATCGAAGCCCTGCACGATCACCCGGCGTCGCTTTGAGCGCGACAGTCTCGCGGCGCGAATGCTAATGCGAGCCGCTCACAACTAGGTTTCCCATGCGTCCTCTGTTCCACCTGCTCGCCCTGCTGTTCGCCATGGCGCTGGCTGGCCCCGCCCTCGCCCAGGCCCCGTCCGCCTCGGAGGCCCAGGTGGCCTGGCGGCTGCTCGACTATGTGGCGGTCGACTACGCCGGCGCTGTGGCCGATGGCGAGATCGTCAACCCGGCCGAATACGGCGAGATGATCGAGTTCAGCACCCAGATCCGGACGCGTCTGGACGCCCTGCCGGCCAACCCGGCCAAGGCCGCTCTGGCGCGCGACGCCGCGGGCCTGCAGGCGGCCATCCGGGACAAGGCCGATCCGGCCGTCGTCGGCGCCCGGGCGAAGGCCCTGGCCGGCGCGGTGCTGACGGCCTATCCGAGCCCGCTGGCGCCTTCGTTCCCGCCCGACCTGGCTCGCGGCGCCGCCCTCTATGCCGATCAGTGCGCTGTCTGCCACGGCGCGACCGGTCGCGCCGACGGCCCGGGCGCCGAGGGGCTCGACCCGCCGGCGATCGCCTTCGCCGACCTGGAGCGCGCCCGCCAGCGCAGCGTCTTCGGCCTCTACCAGGTGATCGACCAGGGGCTGGAGGGCACGGCGATGGCCAGCTTCTCGCACCTTCCGGCCGAGGACCGCTGGGCGCTGGCCTTCTATGTCGGCCGCTTCGCCTTCACCGACGCCGAAGCCGCCGAGGGCAAGCGCCTGTGGGACGGCGATCCCGCGGTCCGTGCGGCCTTCCCCGACCTGGCCGCCCTCACCCAGACCACGCCGGCCGACCTGGCCACCCGCCTCGGCGAACCCCGGGCGCGGGCCCTGACCGCCTATCTGCGGCGTCATCCCGAGGCGGCGGCGCGCCCGGCCGGATCGACGCTGACCCTGGCGCGGACGCGCCTGGCGGAGAGCGAGGCGGCCTATCGCCGGGGCGACCGCAAGGCGGCGACGGACCTGGCGCTGTCCGCCTACCTCGACGGCGTCGAGCCGATCGAGCCGGCCCTCGGCGCCCGGGACGGCGCCCTGATGCGCCGGGTCGAGACCGCTATGACCGAGCTGCGCGTCTCGATCAGCCGGGGCGCGCCCGCCCGGGAGGTCGCGGACCGGGTCGCGCGTGCGAACGCCCTGCTGGACACGGCCGAGCGGGCCCTCGCGCCCCAGGAGGCGGACAATCTCGCCAGCTTCCTCGGCGCCTTCACCATCCTGCTGCGCGAAGGCCTGGAGGCCCTGCTCATCGTGGTGGCGATGATCGCCTTCCTCAGGAAGGCCGAACGCCCCGAGGTGCTGCGCTACGTCCACGGCGGCTGGGTGGCCGCGCTGGTCGCCGGCGGCGCCACCTGGGCGGCCGCGACCTTCTTCATCTCCATCAGCGGCGCCAGCCGGGAGCTCACCGAGGGCTTCGGCTCGCTTCTGGCCGCCATCGTGCTCGTCTCGGTCGGCATCTGGATGCACGGCAAGTCGCACGCCGACGCCTGGCAGACCTATATCCGCGACAAGCTCTCCCACGCCCTGTCCAAACGGTCGGCCTGGTTCCTGTTCCTGCTGGCCTTCGTGGTGGTCTACCGGGAAGTGTTCGAGACCATCCTGTTTTATGCGGCGATATGGAGCCAGGGCGGCCATGTCGGCATGCTGGCCGGCGCCCTGACGGCGGTGGCGATCCTGGCCGTGGTGGCCTGGGCCCTGCTGGCCTACAGCAAGCGCCTGCCGATCGGCCGGTTCTTCTCCCTGAGCTCGATCCTCATGGCTGTCCTCTCGGTCGTCCTGGTCGGCAAGGGGGTGGCGGCGCTGCAGGAGGCGGGCTGGCTCGATGTCCACCCCCTGGCCTGGATCCCCCGCATCGAGATCCTCGGCCTCTATCCGACCGTCGAAGGCGTCGCCGTTCAGCTGTTGACGATCGCCATCCTCGTGGTCGGCTTCTCTCGGCATGGGACGCCGAAGGGCGCGCGGCCGGCCTCTTGAGCGGCCGTCTCCGTCTGCGGCCCTCAGACTGCGGCCCGTCGGCAAGGATATCGGCGCCGCTTGGGCACGAGGGCGCCGATACCCGAACGATCCGCGGATACCAAAGATGCGGGGCTGCAGCCGATGGCTGTGAGAGCCCAGCCTTGGTGTGCGGAGATTAAGCTCCCTATTCTCCGCACCATGCGCGGAGAATAGCCTTGCTCTTGCGGCGAATAACGCCCATATTCTCCGCAAGGAGTGCGGTGAATGGCGGAGTACATCCACGAGATCGAAGGCTGGCCGCGTCTGGACTGGCGCGCTGACGCGCTCGCCGATCGCCTCGCGGCGGTCCGTCACCGCCAGGGCCTTCTACTTGGCCGGATGCATACGCTCGGCTTCGACCTGCGCGCTGAAGCGGTTCTCGAGACCCTCACCGAAGACGTCCTCAAGTCCAGCGAAATCGAAGGCGAACTGCTCGACAAGGATCAGGTGCGATCCTCGATCGCCCGCCGCCTCGGCATGGATATCGGAGCCCTCGCCCCTGCGGACCGCAACGTCGACGGCGTGGTCGAGATGATGCTCGACGCGACCCAGAACTTTGCGTCTCCGCTCACCGAGGACCGCCTGTTCGCCTGGCACGCCGCCCTGTTTCCGACCGGGCGCAGCGGCATGACGAAGATCGTCGTCGGCGCCTGGCGCAACGAGAACTCCGGCCCGATGCAGGTCGTCTCGGGCCCTTTCGGACGAGAGCGCGTGCACTACGAAGCGCCGCCCGCCGCCCGTGTGCAGGACGAGATGCGGGTGTTCCTCGACTGGTTCAATGACGAGCCGCGGACGGATCCGGTCCTCAAGGCCGCGATCGCTCACCTGTGGTTCGTGACCATCCACCCGTTCGACGACGGGAATGGCCGGATCGCACGCGCGATCGCCGACATGGCGCTCGCCCGCTCCGAGAAAAGCGCCCAGCGCTTCTACAGCATGTCCGCCCAGATCCGGCTGGAGCGCAAGGACTACTACGCCACCCTGGAGACGACCCAGAAAGGCGCGCTTGACGTGACCCTCTGGCTGGACTGGTTCCTTGGCTGCCTCGATCGCGCGTTCGACGGCGCGGAAGCCACCCTGACCCATGTGATGCGCAAGGCGCGCTTCTGGGAGGCGCTCGCCGGTCAGACGTTGAGCGGGCGCCAGAGCACGGTCATCAACCGGCTGCTCGACGGCTTCGAAGGCAAGCTCACCTCGACCAAATGGGCGGCGCTGACGAAGTCCTCGCCCGACACGGCCTTGCGCGACATCAACGATCTGGTGGATCGGGGCATCCTCGTGAAGGATGAAGGCGGCGGGCGCAGCACGAGCTACTCCCTGGTCGATCGAGGATAGGCGGCCTCCTACGGCGCCGGCGGGACTCTGGGCGGGGCGGCTCCGCTCAAGAAGCGGGTCTCAACAGGGTGAATCGCAATTCGCCACTTCTGGCGAGTTACGCCAAGACGCCAGCTTATTTCCCCAGAAGTGGCGACTTACGACCTTTGCCAAGCGCGCGACGCCCCAAGCCGCCGCCGACGCGGCCTCAAGCCTGACGCGCGATGGCGATAGCCGGGAGATCGGCGGCGGCGTCGACCGGAATTCCGGCCGCCTTGCGCTCGGAATAGCGGTCCACGAGCTGGGACGCGTGGGGCCGGACAAGGATGGTGAAGCGCACCAGTTCCTCCATCACATCGACGATGCGCGCATAGTAGGCCGAGGGCTTCATCCGCCCCGCCTCGTCGAACTCCTGGAAGGCCTTGGCCACGCTGGACTGGTTGGGGATGGTGATCATCCGCATCCAGCGGCCCAGCAGGCGCAGGGTGTTGACGGCGTTGAAGCTCTGGGAGCCGCCCGACACCTGCATGACCGCGAGCGTCCGGCCTTGGGTCGGGCGCATGCCGCCCAGGCTCAACGGCAGATGGTCGACCTGCAGCTTCATCAGGCCGGACACCTGGCCGTGCCGCTCCGGGCTGCACCAGACCATGCCTTCCGACCACAGGGCGTGCTCGCGCAACTCGCGCACCGCCGGATGGTCGTCGTCGCCGGGCGCGCCCGGCAGGGGCAGGTCGGACGGGTCGAAGATGCGGGTCTCGCATCCCATGCGCTGCAGCAGGCGGGCCGCTTCCTCGACGCAGAGCCGCGAGTAGGAGCGTTCGCGCAGCGACCCGTACAGGAGAAGAATGCGTGGCGGGTGGTCGTGCGGACCCAGGCCACCCGCCGGATCGCTCGACAGAAAAGCCGCGTCCAGGGCCGGCAGATGATCCGGATCCGGCAGCGGCCGCAGACGCGCGAAGGTCATCCGAGATCCTTGGTGAGATAGGCGGCCGAGGCCGGGCAGATGTCCGTGAACTCGCCGGTTCGCCGGATCGCTTCGGGCGCGGTCTCCCGATCGGCGGCGACGAAGCCGCGCCGGATGAAGAAGGGCTCGGCCGTCGTGGTGAGCAGGTGAAGACGTTCCCCGCCCATGTCGCTCGCCACGGCTTCGGCGGCGGTCAGGATGCGGCTTCCGAGGCCTTGCGCCTTCCTGTGGGCGGATACGACCAGGGAGCGCAGCAGCAGGTCCCGCCCCTGCCCTTCCAGGCCGACGTATCCGGCCCGGGCGCTGTCGTCGTCGGCGCGGAAGTAGCGGCCGGCGCCGGGGTCCGGCAGGCCCTCGGTTCTGAGCGCGGCGATCAAACCGGAATCGTTTGCATCGACGCGGTGAAGCCCGATCATCAGACGACGTCCGCCGGCGGGGCGGTGTCCGGGAACCAGCGCCGGCCCATCCACAGCGCGACCGACACCAGCAGGATCAGCACCGGCACCTCGACCAGCGGCCCGATGACCGCCGCGAAGGCCACCGGCGAGGTCAGCCCGAACGCGGCGATGGCCACCGCGATGGCCAGTTCGAAATTGTTCGAGGCCGCTGTGAAGGCCAGGGCTGTGGTGCGCGGATAGTCGGCCTCGATCAGCCTGCCCAGGAGGAAGCTGACCACGAACATGACGAGGAAGTAGATGGTCAGCGGAATGGCGATGCGCAGGGCGTCGAGCGGAAGAGCCACCACCTCGCCGCCCTTGAGGCTGAACATGACCACGATGGTGAACAGCAGGGCGACCAGGGTGATCGGCCCGATGCGCGGCAGGAAGCGGCGCTCGTACCAGTCGGCGCCCCGGCGGGCGATCAGACTGCGGCGGGTCAGGAAGCCGGCCAGGAACGGCAGGCCGAGGTAGATCAGAACGGCGCCGGCGATGGTCCAGACGCTGACGTCGACCACGCTGCCCTGCAGGCCGAACAGCGGCGGCAGGACCGTCAGGAAGATCCAGGCGTAGAGGCTGAAGAACAGGATCTGGAAGATCGAGTTGAAGGCGACGAGCCCGGCCACATACTGGTTGTCGCCCCGCGCCAGCTGGTTCCAGACCAGCACCATGGCGATGCAGCGCGCCAGGCCGATCAGGATGACGCCGGTCATGTATTCGGGCTGATCGCGCAGGAAGATGACCGCAAGGACGAACATCAGCACCGGACCCAGCACCCAGTTCTGGAACAGGGACAGGGCCAGCACGCGCCTGTCGGCGAACACGCGCGGCAGCGCCTCATAGCGGACCCTGGCCAGCGGCGGGTACATCATCAGGATCAGACCGATGGCGATCGGGATGTTGGTCGCGCCGACCGAAAGGCTGTCGACCCAGGCGGGAAGGCCGGGAACCAGGGTTCCCAAGGCGACGCCCAGACCCATGGCGGCGAAGATCCACGCCGTCAGCCAGCGGTCGAGGAAGGACAGGCGGCGCGGCGGCGCGGCCTCCGACACGGGCGTATCGATCATCGTCCCACCCGCCGGCCGTCGACGTCGATGACCACCTCGCCGTCCTCCTTGGTGAAGGGTTTGAGGCCCTCAGCGGGCAGAAGGTCAAGCACGGCTTCGGACGGCCGGCAGAGCCTGACGCCCAAGGGACTGACGACGATCGGCCGGTTGAGCAGGATCGGATGGGCCTCGATCGCGTCCAGAAGCTGATCGTCCGTCAGGTCGGGATTCCCGAGCGCCAGTTCGGCGAAGGGCGTGTCCTTCTCGCGCAACAGGTCTCGCAGCGGCGCGCCGGTGCGTTCGGCCAGCCAGGCGACCATGGCGCGCGACGGCGGGGTCTTCAGATACTCGACGACGTGCGGCTCGATGCCGAGGTGGCGAACGAGTTCAAGCGCGTTGCGCGACGTCCCGCAGGCCGGGTTGTGATAGATGACGATGTCCACGGGATCCTCAGGGGCAGCAGGGCGCGAGTTCAGCCAGCAGAGGCTCACACAGGTCCGCCCGGCCCCCGCAGCAGTCCTTGAGCAGGAAGAGGACCAGGTCGCGAAGCCGGTCCAGATCGACCCGGTAGACGATCGACCGGCTGCGACGCTCGGAGCGGATCAGCCCCGCGCGGGTCAGGACGCCCAGATGGGACGACAGGGTGTTGGCCGGGATCGCCAGATGGTTTGCGATTTCACCGGCCGGCAAGCCGCCGGGTTCGTGACGCACGAGCAGGCGGAACGCCTCCAGCCGCGTCGATTGCGCCAGGGCGGCGAGCGCCAGGATCGCGGGTTCGGTTTCCATAGTTCCGAATTAGTCGAAATATGGATATGTGCAAGCCCTCTCCGCGCACAACGCAGTAAGCCTACGGTCGAGAGGTTGGCGGCTAGGCCTGACAAGGTCTTTCGACTTCGATTCCCACGACACTGTGGAGATATTCGATGGCCCAGGCCGACCCCCCGCTGAAGCGTACGATCAAGAAGCCCCAGTTGCGCCAGATGGTGCCCCTGGCCGACAGCACCATCTGGGAGATGGAGCAGCGCGGCCAGTTTCCGAGACGGTTCCTGCTGACGCCGCGCTGCGTGGTCTGGGATCTCGCCGAGGTCGAGGCCTGGCTCGCGCTTCGCCGGGCCAAGCCGATCCGCAGGGCTCCGCCGCCCGACGTGCGCAAGCGGGTCAGCCGACCGGTCAGAGCCGCGGATCGAAGCGAGGACCGGCCGTCTCCGGGATGACGAGCACGGGCGTGAACGCCCGCCCGCCCTCCCAGGCGTCCACGGCGTTCGACCACTCCTGGGCCATGTGACGGCGCTGGGCCTCGAACTCGGCCTTGTTGTAGACGCCGCGGGACGACCGCTCCTCGTGGGCCAGACATTTCTCGATCCAGTCCGAGTTGAAGCCCATCTCGTGCAGAAGCGTCGAGGCGGTGCGCCGCAGGTCGTGGACCGTGAAGGGCTCCAGCGGCAGGTCCCGCTCGCGCGCCCGCTCGGCGATCGCCGAGGTCACCCGGTTGAAGGTCGCCCGCGACATCGGCGCGTCGGCGTCATAGCGCGAGGGCAGGATGTAACGGGAGTTTCCGGCGCAGGTCTTCAGCGCGATCAGGATGTCGAGCATCTGGGTCGAGAGGTAGACGTTGTGCGGCCGCGACCGCTTCATCCGTTCCTTCGGAATCGACCAGACCGCGTTGGCGAAGTCGACCTCGTCCCAGACGCCATCCTGCAGCTCGCTCTTGCGAACCATGCTCAGCAGGATGAACTTCAGGCCGAGGCGGATCGTCGGCAGGGTCGCCACCTCCCCCAACAGGTTCAGCGCGATCCGGATCTCCGTCGGCGACAGCGACCGGTCGCGCGGCCGGAAGGTGGCGATGGAGGCCGGCCCCACCCCGTCCGCGGGATTGTCGATCTTCTCGCCGTGCAGGATGGCGTAGGCGTAGATCTGTTTGACGATGTCCCGGACGTGGACAGCCGTCGCCGGCGCGCCCCGCTCGACGATCGTCTTGCAGTGGGCGCGAAGATCGTTGGGGGTGATCTCGTTCAGCAGGCGGGTGCGCCATTGAGGCAGGATTTCCCGGTTGAAGATGGATCGCCGCATGTTGCGGGTGCTGTCCGCCATCGGCGCATGATCCATCCATCGGATCGCCACCTGCTCGAACCTCTGGGCCTCCTTCAGCCGGCGCTTGACGCGCTGCTTGTCCAGCGCCGGCGAAACGCCTTCGGCGATCTGGCGCTTCGCTTCGACCAGCTTCTCCCGCGCCCTGGCGAGCGAGAGCCCGGTCGGGCCGTAGGCGCCGAACGTGACCGTCTCGCGCCGCCCGTTGAAGCGGTAGTCGTACTTGAAAGCGATGCCGCCTGTCGGTGTTACGAGGACGTAGAGACCGTCCCTGTCGGTCTTTTTGTAAGGCTTCGTTTTTCCACGTGTATTTCGCAATTCAGCGTCGGTGAGCATGCCGTTTTCACTCCAAAAGACCGTCAGGCGTTTTCGGGACCTTTCGGGATCTTTTTCCTCAGCCAAATCCGCAGCTTGGCTCAGAAAAAAGACCGTCAGGACGCCCTCGGCCCTATGACGGTATGGAGCGGAGTCTCCGCGAGCAATGGCGGCGGGACCGTCGGAGCGACCGACAAAAACGAAAGCAGCCCCTCGAAAGGTATCGAGAGGCTGCGAAAGCATTTATCTTGCAAGTCAGTGATTTAGCGCTATATTTCAAAGCGCCGCCGAAAGACTCCGAAAGCCCTGAATCATTCCCACTCGATCGTCCCTGGCGGCTTCGACGTCACGTCATAGACGACGCGGTTCACCCCGCGGACCTCGTTGATGATCCGTGTCGCGGTCTTGGCCAGGACGTCCCAGGGGAACTGGTAGAAGTCGGCGGTCATGCCGTCGGTGGAGGAGACGGCGCGCAGGGCCAGGACCTTTTCATAGGTGCGGGCGTCGCCCATGACGCCGACGGTCTTGACCGGCAGCAGGACGGCGAAAGCCTGCCAGATGCTGTCGTACAGCCCGGCCTTGCGGATCTCGTCCAGATAGATGGCGTCGGCCTGTTGCAGGGTCTCGACGGCCTCGGGCGTGATCTCGCCGGGGATGCGGATGGCCAGGCCCGGTCCCGGGAAGGGGTGGCGGCCCACGAAAGCGTCGCTCAGGCCCAGTTCACGGCCCAGGGCGCGGACCTCGTCCTTGAACAGTTCGCGCAGGGGTTCGACGAGTTTGAGCTTCATATAGTCGGGCAGGCCGCCGACATTGTGGTGGCTCTTGATGACGTGGGCCTTGCCGCTGGACGAGGAGACGCTCTCGATCACGTCGGGATAGAGGGTGCCCTGGGCCAGGAACTCGGCGCCCTCGATCTTGGCGGACTCGCGGTCGAACACCTCGATGAACAGGCGGCCGATGGTCTTGCGCTTGGTCTCCGGGTCGGAGATCCCGGCCAGCTCGCCCAGGAACTCCTTGGACGCGTCCACATGGATCAGCGGGATATTGTAGTGCTCGCGGAACAGGGTGGTGACCTGGGTCGCCTCGTCCTTGCGCAGCAGGCCGGTGTCGACGAAGACGCAGGTCAGTTGGTCGCCGATGGCCTCGTGGATCAGCACGGCCGCGACGGAACTGTCGACGCCGCCGGACAGGCCGCAGATCACCTTGGCGTCGCCGACCTGTTCGCGGATCTGGGCGATCTTCTCGTCGCGATAGGCGGCCATGGTCCAGTCGCCCTTCAGC
>SCVB01000012.1 GCA_004296955.1 Brevundimonas sp. | reverse complement strand
AGATTGTCCTGGAACCAGCGCGCCGCTACGGAAACTGAACGCGGCCGCACGAGTGCGACGGGACGTTCAGGGGACCGCTCGCGGACCAGGTCCAGGGGAAATGGATACGTGCGCAATTCACGTAAACCCCTGTAATTGTTAAACCCAGCCGGCGTTAGCAGCGCAACGTATAGACCACGGGGTCCGCCGGAAGCCGCGATGTAGGGTCGCAGGACTGTCATGTAAAGCGGTTTTTTTCAGGCAGGCCCTGGGTTTGGCCGAGGTTCGTCCGCGTGCGGATCGAGCGGCGCGACCGCGAGTCCCCCGGTTCGTGACTCAGCCGTAACTTGTCGCCCCGGCGACCGCTGATACCGTCCGCCCCCTCAGGTCCTTGGGGGATTTCCGATGCGCCACGCCGCCTTCCTCGCCGCCGCCCTTCTGCTCGCCGTTCCGGCCGGAGCCCTGGCCCAGGAGGCGGCGCCCGTTCCGGCCTCGGTGCTGGCCCGCAGCGTCGACATCCCGTTTGAGGAATTCACGCTCGACAACGGCCTGCGCGTCGTCGTCCACACGGACCGCAAGGCCCCCGTGGTCGCTGTCGCCGCCTGGTACAATGTCGGCGCCAAGGACGAGCCCGAGGGCCAGACCGGCTTCGCCCATCTGTTCGAGCACATCGGCCTGTTCAATCCGACGGAGAATCTGCCCGGCGGCCTCATGGAGCCGCTGCGCGCCATCGGCGCCACCGACTGGAACGGCACCACCTGGTTCGACCGCACCAACTTCTTCCAGACCGTGCCGACCTCGGCCCTCGACCAGGCGCTCTATATGGAGAGCGACCGGATGGGCCACCTGCTGGGCGCCCTGAGCCAGGAGCGGCTCGATAACCAGCGCGGCGTGGTCCAGAACGAGAAGCGCCAGGGCGACAACCAGCCCTTCGGCCTCGTCTATTACGCCCAGCTGGAAGCCCTCTTCCCGCCCGGCCATCCCTACCGCCATTCCACCATCGGCTCGATGGCCGACCTCGACGCCGCCAGTCTGGAAGACCTGCGTCAGTGGCACCGCGACAATTACGGTCCCAATAATGCGGTGCTGGTGCTGGCCGGCGACATCGACGCCGCCACGGCCCGCCGGAAGGTCGAGCAGTATTTCGGACACATCCCGCGCGGCGCGGCGAACGAGCCGGCCCAGGCCGATATTCCGACCCTGCCGGCCCGCATCGACCGGACGATGCACGACCGGGTGCCGAACACCCGCCTGTATCGCACCTGGGTCGTCCCTGGCCTGCTGGACGAAAATTCGGCGAATCTCGACGTCGCCGCCAGCGTCCTCGGCGGTCTGGCCAGCTCGCGGCTGGACAACGCCCTCGTGCGCGGCGACGAGACCGCCACCTCGGTCTCGACCAGCTATCAGGCCTTCCACCGCCTCGGCATGTTTCAGGTCGGCGTCGACGTTAAGCCCGGCGGCGACGTGGAAGCCGTTTCGGCGCGGCTGGACCAGTTGATCGCCGACTTCGTCGCCTCGGGTCCGACCGCGGACGAGGTCGCCCGCGTCGTTACCTCGCGCATGTCCCAGCGGATCCAGGCGCTTGAGCCCGTCGGCGGCTTCGGCGGTAAGGCGGTCGTGCTGGCCGAGGGAGAGCTCTACGCCGACGACCCCGCCTTCTATCGCCGGCAGCTGGCCAGCCTCGGGGCGGCGACCCCCGCCTCGGTCAAGGCGGTCATGGACCGCTGGCTGACCCGACCGGTCCTCGCCGTGCGCGTCGATCCCGGCGAGCGCGAGGCCTATGCCGAGGCCGCCGACGCCCGTCCGGCCCCCGCGCCCGCCGAACCGCTGGCCTTCACCCCGCGCGAGCCGATGCCCGGCGTCGGCGAGATGAAGCCTCTGGACTTCCCGGACACGGAACGCGCCCGCCTCTCGAACGGTCTCGAGATCGTCTACGCCCGCTCCACGACGGTCCCGACAACCCGCGTGGCGGTCGAGTTCGACGCCGGCGTGGCGGCCGATCCGGCTGAGGCCCTGGGAACCCAGACGCTGATGCTTGCGGCCCTGACCGAGGCGACGACCACGCGCGACGTCGTCGCCCTGAACGAGGAGCAGGAGCGGCTGGGCGCCGCCATCGGCGCCTTCGCGGGCGTGGATCGCACCACGGTCAGCCTGACCGCCGTCACCGCCAATCTTGAGCCGTCCCTCGACCTTCTGGCCGACGTCATCCGCAATCCGGCCTTCCGATCGGCGGACGTCGACCGCCTGCGCGCCCAGCAGCTGGCCGGCATCGCCCAGGAGCAGAGCTCGCCCAACGGCATGGGCGCCCGCGCCCTGCCGGGCGTCCTGTACGGCGCCGCCCACCCCTATGGCCGGGCCTGGTCCGGACTGGGCGACACCGCCGCCGTCGAGGGGCTGGACCGGGACGACCTGGCCGCCTTCCATGCGCGCTGGATCCGTCCCGACAACGCCCGCATCTTCATCGTCTCGGATCGTCTGCTGGCCGAGCTGACGCCGATGCTCGAGGCTCGCTTCGGCGCCTGGACGCCCCCTTCGGTTCCCCGCGGAACCAAGGCGTTCGACGCGTCTGTGCCCCCGGCCCAGCCCCGCATCGTCCTGATCGACCGCCCGCAGTCGCCGCAGTCGCTGATCCTCGGCGGCCTGGTGCTGCCGGTCACAGGGCGCGACGACCTGGTCGTCTTCCAGGCCGCGAATGAGGTGATCGGCAACGGCTTCCTGTCCCGGATCAACCAGGACATCCGCGAAACCCGCGGCTGGTCCTACGGTCTGAACGGTCGGACCACCGTCATGGAGAACGGCGCGCCGTACATCATTTCGGCGCCGGTGCAGGCGAACCGCACGGGTGAATCGATCGCCGTGCTGATCGATCAGTATCGCGCCTTCCTGTCGGATCGAGGCGTGACGGCGGCCGAACGCGAGCGCACCGTCAACGGCAATGTCCGCCAACTGCCCGGCAGTTTCGAATCCTCGGCGGCAGTGCTCAACGCCCTCCGCTCCAATGCCCTGTTCGGGCGGCCTGACAACTACTGGGAGACCCTGGCGCCGCGCTACGAGACTATGACGGCCGAAGCGATGGACGCCGAGGCCCGCCGCGTCATCGACAGTTCGCAGCTGGTCTGGGTCGTCGTCGGCGACGCCGCGACGGTCCGTCCGCAGCTCGAGGCCCTGGGCCTGCCGGTGGAGGTGCGCGCGGCGCAGTGACGGCCTCCCCCGCTCGGCTCGGGGGCAGGAACGCGCTGGACGAAATCGCCGCGGACGTGTCATTAAGACTTGCCTCGCGGGCCTGATCAGGCGATGCGGCGCGCCCTTGCAACCGCTTCCAGCGTGTCCATGACCTCACCCGCCGCCGCCGTCGCGTCCGTCAGGGACGTGTCCAAGACTTTCGGCGCCCGAAAGGCCCTGAACGGCGTGTCCGTCGAGGTCGGGGCCGGAGAAATGGTCGCCCTCATCGGCCCCTCGGGGTCGGGCAAGTCGACGCTCCTGCGCTCGATCACCGGCCTCCAGAGCATCGACCCCGGCAAGGGGACGATCACCGTCTTCGGCGAGGTGGTGCAGAAGAACGGCCGCACCACCGGCGCCGTCCGCGCCGCGCGCCAGAAGCTGGGCATGATCTTCCAGCAGTTCAACCTGGTCGGCCGCCTGTCGCTGTTCTCCAACGTCATGCTGGGCGCGCTCGGCCGCATTCCCGGCTGGAAGGGGCTGTTCGGCCTGTGGCCCGCCGCCGACAAGCAGCGCGCCATGGCGGCCCTGCACCGCGTCGGCGTTTCCGACTACGCCGCCCAGCGCGCCAACACCCTGTCCGGCGGCCAGCAGCAGCGCGGCGCCATCGCCCGCGCGATGGTCCAGGGGGCCCAGGCCATCCTCGCTGACGAGCCCGTGGCCTCTCTTGACCCGGTCTCGGCCCGCAAGGTCATGGAACTGCTGGTCGAGCTGAACAAGCGCGACGGCTTCGGCGTCATCGTCACCCTGCACCAGGTCGACTACGCCATCCGCTACTGCGACCGCGTCATCGCCCTGAAGGCCGGCCAGATCGTCTATGACGGCCCGGCGACCGGCCTCGACACCAAGCAACTGATCGACATCTACGGTCCCGAGTTCGAGGACGCGTTCTGGGAAACCAAGGCATGACCCTGCCCCTGTTCACCCGCCGTCTGGCTCTCGCCGCCGCGCTCGTCCTGGGCGTCGCCTCGTGCGGCGGCGGCGATGACACCAAGGCCGGCGGCGCGCCGAGCGAAATCACCTTCTCGATCCTGTCGGCCGAGGGCCAGGCGTCGGCGGGCCCGCTGTGGCAGCCCCTGCTGGACGACATGTCCAAGGCCATCGGCGTGCCGGTGAAGCCCTATTTCGGTTCGAACTACACCGTGCTGGTCGAGGCCATGCGCGGCAACCAGACCCAGGTCGCCTGGTTCTCGGCCAAGCCGGCGGTGGAGGCCATCGACCGCGCCGACGCCGAGGTCATCGCCCGCACGGTCAACAAGGAAGGGCTGGACAGCTATCGCTCGACCCTGATCGTCCGCTCCGGATCCGGCATCACGCTCGAGCAGGTCCTGGCCTGCGGCAAACGCTATGATTTCGGCATCGGCGACGCCCAGTCGACCTCGGGCACGCTCGCGCCCATGGCCTTCCTGTTCAACCCGCGGAACATCGTCCCGGCCGAGTGCTTCAAGACCGTCCGTTCGGCCAACCACCAGTCCAACGCCTTCTCGGTCGCCTCGGGCGTGTTGGACGTCGCGACGTCCAACACCGTCAACACCGTCTTCATGACCAAGCAGAACCCGCAGGTCGCCGCCCAGATTCAGGAAATCTGGCAATCGCCGCCGATCCCCGAGAGCGGGATTCTGGTGCGCGAGGACCTCGATCCGGCGTTGAAGGAAAAGATCCGCAGCTTCTTCCTGACCTACGGCCAGGGCGACGGCGTCGAGGCGCAGCGCCAGCGTCAGGTTCTGGCGGGTCTCGAATACTCCCGCTTCAACGCCGCCGACGACGGCTATCTGAACCCGATCCGCGAGATGATCGCCGACCAGCAGCTGAACGAGGCGCGCGCCAAGGGCGATGCCGCAGCGGCCGCGACGGCCGAACGTGAACTTCAGCGCCTGCGCAGCCTGCGCGAGGTCCAGCCTTGACCGACGCCGCCGCAAAGCCTGGCGCGCCCGGCATTCCCAACCCGCCGTCCAAGTCGCTGGGCGCGTGGCTGCTCGACCTCCTGATCTGGGGCGGGGTGGCCGCCCTGCTGATCTACAGCTTCGGCCCGCTCGAGCTGGTCCGGGTGTCAAAGCTGTTCAGCAACAACGAGCACACCCAGAATTTCGCGCGCGAACTGCTGCAGCCCGATTTCGAAAACTGGAAGCTGTTCGTCACCAAGATGTGGGAGACGGTTCAGATCGCCCTCTGGGGCACCTTTATCGCCGTGTTCGCCGCGGTTCCGATGGGCTTGGCCGCCGCGCGCAATATCGCGCCGATCTGGGTCGTCACGCCGGTGCGTTGGCTGATGAACATGCTGCGGTCCATCCCGGACCTGGTGATCGGCCTGCTGTTCGTCGTTGCGGTCGGCCTTGGTTCGCCGGCGGGTGTGCTCGCCATCGCCCTGAACACCGCCGGCGTGCTGGCCAAACTGTTTTCCGAGGCGGTCGAGTCCATCGACAAGGGACCGGTCGAGGGCGTGCGCGCCACGGGCGCCTCCAAGCTGCACGAGATCGTCTGGGGGGTGATCCCGCAGGTCGCCCCGCTGTGGACCTCGTTCGCCCTCTACCGCTTCGAGTCCAACAGCCGCTCGGCCACGGTGCTGGGCCTGATCGGCGCCGGCGGCATCGGCCAGGTGCTCTTCGACAACATGAACGCCTTCAACTTCCGCGCCGTCTCGGCCATCGTGATCATCGTCATAGTCGCCGTCACCCTGATCGACATGCTGTCCCAGGCCATGCGTCGACGGCTGCTGTAACCGCCGCGGCCCGGCCAATGAAAAGCCCGCCTCCGCGATCGCGGGGGCGGGCTCTTTCGTTCAGCCGACCGGTCAGGCCGGACGCAGATCCGGCGGCGTCGCCTCTTCCGTCAGGATGCGGATCGCCTCGTCCAGCGAGACCACTTCCTGCGCCTGCGAGCCCAGACGGCGGATGGCCACCGTGCCCGCTTCGGCCTCGTTCTTGCCGACCACGGCGATGACCGGGACCTTGCCGACTGAGTGTTCGCGCACCTTGTAGCCGACCTTCTCGTTGCGCAGATCGATATCGGTGCGCAGGCCGGCCGCCTTGAAGCGCCGGACCACCTCGCGGGCGTAGTCGTCGGCCTCCGAGACGATGGTCGCCACCACGATCTGCGTCGGAGCCAGCCACAGCGGGAAGGCCCCGGCGTAGTTCTCGATCAGAATGCCGAGGAAGCGCTCGAACGAGCCCAGGATCGCCCGGTGCAGCATGACCGGGCGGTGCTTGGCGCCGTCCTCGCCGGTGTACAGGGCGTCCAGCCGCTCGGGCAGGACCATGTCCAGCTGGAAGGTCCCGCACTGCCAGGTCCGGCCGATGGCGTCCTTGACCTTGAAGTCCAGCTTGGGCCCGTAGAAGGCGCCGTCGCCCTCGTTCAGGGTCCAGTTCACCCCGGCCGCCTCGATGGCCTTCAGCAGCTCGGCCTCGGCTCGGTCCCAGGTGGCGTCGTCGCCGGCGCGGACCTCCGGGCGGGTGGAGAAGTTCAGCTCCGTGAGCACCATCCCCAGGTCTTCGTAGACCGTCATCAGCAGGTCGATGAAGGCCTTGGCCTCGTCGGTGATCTGGTCCTCGCGGCAGAAGATGTGGCCGTCGTCCTGTGTGAAGGCGCGCACCCGCATCAGTCCGTGCAGCGAGCCCGAGGGTTCGTAGCGGTGGCAGGAGCCGTATTCGGCGAAGCGCAGCGGCAGCTCGCGGTACGACCGCTGGCCGACGTTGAAGACCTGCACGTGGCCCGGACAGCTCATCGGCTTGACCGCCAGGACCTCGCCTTCCTCGGTCTCGCAGACGAACATGTTGGGCCGGTATTTTTCCCAGTGGCCCGACTTTTCCCAGAATACCCGG
Source organism: Brevundimonas sp. (assembly GCA_004296955.1). GTDB lineage: Bacteria > Pseudomonadota > Alphaproteobacteria > Caulobacterales > Caulobacteraceae > Brevundimonas. Next base: position 5,563 of record SCVB01000012.1, on the reverse strand, counting down.
TCCATGACCTGGGGCGTCTTGATCTCCTGGTAGCCGGCCGCGTCGAGGCGCCGGCGCATGTAGGATTCCAGCTCGCGCCACAGGATCCAGCCCTTGGGATGCCAGAAGACCATGCCGCGGCCCTCTTCCTGCATGTGGAAGAGCTCCATCTGGCGGCCCAGCTTGCGGTGGTCGCGCTTCTCGGCCTCCTCGACGCGCAGCAGATAGGCGTCGAGGTCCTCCTTCGAGGCCCAGGCCGTCGCATAGATTCTCTGCAGCTGCGGATTGCGGTGGTCGCCGCGCCAGTAGGCCCCGGCCAGCTTGGTCAGTTTGAACGCCTTGCCGACGAATTTGGTCGAGGGGAAATGCGGCCCCCGGCACAGGTCGACCCACGTGCCGGTACGATAGGTGGTGATCGTCTCGCTGCCCGGCAGGTCGCGGATCAGCTCGGCCTTGAACGTCTCGCCCTTGCCCTCGAACAGGGCGATGGCGGCGTCGCGCTCCCAGACCTCGCGGACGAGCTTTTCGTCGCGGTCGATGATCTCGGCCATCTTCTTCTCGATGGCGGCGAAGTCGTCGGTCGAGAACGGCTCCTCGCGGTGGAAGTCGTAATAGAAGCCGTCCTCGATGGCCGGACCGATCGTCACCTGGGTGCCGGGGAACAGCTCCTGCACGGCCTGGGCCAGCACGTGGGCGGCGTCGTGGCGGATGGTCTCGAGGGCATCCGGATCGTCGCGCATGATCAGCTTGAAGTCGCCGGAGCCGCCCAGCGGGCGGTCCAGATCGCGCTGCTCGCCGTTCAGGGCGACCAGCGCCGCGCGCTTGGCCAGTGACGGCGAGATGGAGGCGGCGACGTCACGGCCCGTGGCGTCGTCGGGATACTGGCGCGTGGCGCCGTCGGGGAATTTGAGGTCGATCATGTCTTCGTCTTTGCGGGCGGCACCGGATCGTATTTCCAGCCTTCGCCGAAGGGTTGGCATTTGCAGAGGCGTTTGGCCGTGAGCCATCCCCCCTTGATCGGTCCATGCTGGATCAGCGCGTCCCGTCCATAGTCGGAGCAGGTCGGCCGGAACCGGCAGTGCTGCCCGATCAGGGGCGACAGCGTCAGCTTGTAGCCGCGATGGGCCAGCCGCACGCTGCGTTCATAGAGGGTTTCGCCGGAAGCCATGTCGCCGCGCTTATCCCCCGCGAAGGCGGCGGGGGCAACGGGCCTTCAGGCCGCACCGGCGAGGCTAGTTCGGGTGTCGGGGCTCTTGCGAGCCACGGCCTCGCGCACGGCGTCCAGGGTCGCCTCGATGGCCACCATGGTCGAAGCGTGGCGCGCCGGATAGTCGGCGACCTGTTTGAGGGCGCGCAGGCCCTCGAACCGGCCCGTCGGACCCTCGCCGCCGGCCTTGAGCATGGCGGACATGGCGTCGCGCGCGGCGACGATCTCGTCCAGCGTGGCGCCCATGACGGCCTCGCCGAGCACGCCCGCCGCCGCCTGACCCAAGGCGCAGGCCTTCACATCCTGCGCGAAGGTCTCGACCCGACCCGCTTCGTCCAGCGTCACATCGACGACAGCCTTCGAGCCGCACAGTTTCGCCACGCGCTCGCCCGTGCCCTCGGGCGCGGCCAGCCGTCCGCTGTGCGGCAGATTGGCCGCCAGCCTGAGGATGCGCGCGCTGTAGAGCTCGTCGATCATGGCCGGAATATAGGCGATCAGCCGCCCTGGAGCGAGCCCCAGGTGCGGGCCTGGTCGACCCCGGCGCCGACGCCGCCGGCGCGCTCGCGCAGCCAGGCCAGGTTGCGGTCGGCGGCCTCGGGCGGAAGATCGCGGCGCAGCATCTGCTCCGCCTCCGCGAGGTTGCCGGTCAGGCCCAGCACCATGGCCAGGTTGAGCCGCACCTTCAGAGAGGCGCCCGGCTGGGCCGCGGCGCGGCGCAGCAGGGGCTCGGCCCCGGCCGTGTCGCCGCGGGTCATGGCCGAGATGGCCATGTTGGAGAGGACGTCGGGATTGTCGGGCGACAGCGCCAGCGCCTGGGCCCAGGCCGCACGCGCGTCATCGGCCCGACGCACCTGCTCATAGGCCGCGCCCAGCAGGGACCAGGCCCGCCAGTCGTCGGGGCGGGCGTTGCGCGCGCCTTCCAGCGCCGCGATGCCGTAGAAGGCCTGGCCGCGGGCGATATGGGCGCGGCCGGCCTCCAGCATGGCCTCGACATTGGCCGGCTGGACCAGCAGCACCTTGCCCGCCATCTCGGCGGCCTGATCGAAGCGCCCGAGCTCGCGCAGGGCCTGGGCGGCCTTGACCCCGGCGACAGGGTCCATCGGATTGAGTTCCGCCTGGTCGGTCCAGAAAATCTGCCGGCTCAGGGGATCGGCGCGGTCATAGGCGGCCCGGACGTCTGCCGTGGCGGGCTGACGCTCGGCCGGCGCCGCGGCGGCCGGCGCGACGACGGGATCGGCCAGGGCGGGGGAGGCCAGGCCGGCCAACAGCAGGCCGATGGTTGCGATACGGGCAGACGTGCGCGACATGGAAGGCGCTCCGGAAGGTTCGACCCGAGACTCGGCCCTTCTCGTCAATCCTTGGTTAAGATCGGCCCGTTCCGGCCGGAAAGGCGCCGCCCATGTCCGCCCTGCATCGCGACCTGCTGACCACCGACGGCCAAGGCGCGGTCCCTGTTCGATTCGTCGGCCCGGACGGGGCGACCGACGCCGGTGCCGGCGGCTGGGCCGGGGCCAACGGTTTCAAGGGCAAGCCGGGTCAGATCCTGCCCGTGCCGGACGGGCAGGGCGGGTTCGCCGCCATTCTGGTCGGCACCGGCGAGACCTTCGATCCCCTGTCCGCCAGGGCCCTTGCGGCCGGGCTGCCGCCGGGCCTCTATCGTCTCGAGGCCGAGCCGGAGGCCGCCCGCAAGGCGGCCCTGGCCTTCCTGCTCGGAGCCTATGTCTTCGACCGCTACAAGGCCCGGCCCGACCGCGACGGGGTGCGGCTGGTCGCGCCGGAAGGGCTGGATGTGGAGGCGGCCCTGCGTATCGCGGCGGCGTGCGCCCTTGCCCGCGAGATGATCGACACCCCCGCCGCCGACATGGGGCCGCTGCAGATCGAGACCATCGCCCGCGAGATCGCCGAGGCCGCCGGCGCCGCAATCGCCGTGACCACCGGGGACGCCCTGCTGGACGAGACCTATCCAGCGGTTCACGCGGTCGGCCGCGCCGCCGCCCCGCATCGCGCGCCGCGCGTCATCGAGATCGGCTGGAACCTCGACCGCGCCGACCTGCCGCTGGTCGCCCTCGTCGGCAAGGGCGTGGTCTTCGACTCCGGCGGCCTCGACATCAAGGCCGCCGCCGGCATGCGCAACATGAAGAAGGACATGGGCGGCGCGGCCCATGCCCTCGCGCTGGGCCGTCTGGTCATGCAGGCCGAGCTGCCCGTGCGCCTCGTCGTGCTGGTCGCGGCGGTCGAAAACGCCATCTCGGCCGACGCCTTCCGGCCCGGCGACATCCTGAACAGCCGCAAGGGCCTGACCATCGAGATCGGCAACACCGACGCCGAGGGCCGGCTGATCCTCGCGGACATCCTCACCCGGGCCGGGGAGCATGCGCCGGATTTGACCCTCGACTTCGCCACCCTGACCGGCGCGGCCCGCGTCGCCCTGGGGCCGGAGTTGCCGCCGCTCTATACCGATGACGACGCCCTCGCCGCCGATCTGCTGGAGGCCGGCCGCGCCGTCGGCGACCCGCTCTGGCGCATGCCGCTGTGGGCCGGCTATCGCGCGGCGCTGGAGACCGAGATCGCCGACGTCCGCAACGATTCCGCCGCCTGGGCCCAGGCCGGCTCGGTCACCGCCGCCCTGTTCCTGCAGAAATTCGCCCCGACGACGGGAAGCTGGGCGCACATGGACATCTTCGCCTGGAACCCCCGCGCCCGCCCCGGCTGGCCCGAAGGCGGCGAGGCCCAGGCGCTCAGGGCCTGCTACGCCATGCTGAAGGCGCGATATCCGGGAAGCTGATGCACCCACCCCGGCCCGTCGTCGTCAGCGGCCGCGTCCGTCGGCCGGGGGCGGGCCCGGCGGGGAAGCCGCGCCCGGGGCTGGCGCCGGGCGATCATGCGGGCGATCATCCGGGGCGCGGCCGCGACCCGCGCCCGCGCCTCGCCCAGCCCATTGGCGGCCAGGATCGCGCCCGCGATCAGCAGGGCGTCGATGAAGACGCCGACGTCGAACACCGCGAACCAGACCATCAGATCGGGAAGCATCAATCCGAACAGGTGCAGGCCGTCCGCCTTGAACAGCAAGGCCAGCATCAGCCCTGCGGCCGCCAGCAGGGCGAAGAAGACCACCTTGCCCCGCCCGAGGCGATTGAGCGCGCGGGCCGGGGTCTCGACCAGCCCACGTCGCAGGGCCCGGCCGGGCGCGCTGTCCGGCGACGCCAGCATCACCGCCAACGCCAGCATCGCCAGTCCGGAAATGATCAGCATCCGCCCCTCCACCATCGCCAGGGTCTGAACTGGCCTTTCCCGGGCCGGATTCAAGACGTTCGCAGACCGGCCGGCCATTAACGGCCTTTTCGCCTTCGTGCGTCAGATTGCCGGCTCAATCGGACGAGCCCACGTTTGACCGCAGTCTCCGCCAGCCCTGACCCCCGCACCACCCTCGCCCGGCCCGACCTGGCCGAGCAGGCGCTGGAAGGGATCGTGCGCGCCGCCGCCTTCCGCCCGGTGCGGCCGATGCATTGCGCGGTCCCGGTCGCCGACATCCATGCCGGGGTCGCGGCGGGCGAACATCCCGTCGACCAGCTGATCTTCGGCGAGGCCTTCGATGTGCTCGACACGCGCGACGATCTGGTCTGGGGCAGGGCCCGCCGCGACGGCGTCGTCGGCTGGGTCCCGGCGTCGGCCCTCGGGGACGGCGCGCCGCTGCCGACCCACCGGATCGGCTCGACGGACGCAGCCCTGCCCCTGAACGCCCTTGTCATCGCAGCCGGCGAACCGGCCGGCCTCGCGCCCATCGGCAGTTTCGCCGCCGAGCCGGTCGAGGTCGCCGAACGCCTGCTCGGCACGCCCTATCAGCTCGGGGGACGCTCCTCCCTCGGCACCGATTGCTGTGGCCTGGTGCAGCAGGCGCTCTACGCCTGCGGCCGCGCGGCCCCGCGCTACGCCGATCAGCAGGCCGAACTCGGACAGGCCGTGGCCATGAGCGAGGCCCGGCGCGGCGATCTGGTGATCTGGCTGGACCCGGAGGAGGGGCCCTGGAACGGGCATGCCGGCTTCATGCTGGACGACGGCCGCGTCCTGCACGCTGTCGGCCGACTGGGCGGGGTGGTGATCGAGCCCTTCGCCGACGCTGACGCCCGGCATCGCGTCGAGGGCTCCGACGGACCGGTCGTCCGCCGCCTCTGAGCGGGCAATGAAAAAGGGCGGCCCGAAGGCCGCCCTTTCCAGAATTTCGATATCGCCGCCGGCGCTCAGGTGTTGGGCGGAGCCGGGCTGGTGGCGGCCGGCGGGGCGGCCGGCGTCGCCGCCGTGGTCGGCTGGCCCGCAGCGCCCGTGACCGGCGCGCCGCCCGTCTGGCCGCCGTTCTCGGCGCCGGCCGCTTCGGCGCCG
>SCVB01000086.1 GCA_004296955.1 Brevundimonas sp. | reverse complement strand
CCCGCCATAGGTAGCGGCCGTCCTAGACTCCGGCTCATCCCGTCGGTGGGGAGGGCGTCGGATCCACGTTCCTCGATGTCGGCGGGCTGTGGTCGAGCGATGAAGCCCGGGGGATGGATACTCCGGGGGTCCTTGCGGACGTCGATGGATGGCGTTCGCCTGCTCGCCGCGCGCTTCCTGTGCGGGCCGCCGACAACCGTCATGTCCGCCGCGCGTCATGGTCAGCAATGCCCATGGCGGAGATCCGGCAAGGCCCGAAGCAAGGGCCGCCAGCCGGAGAGCGCGTGGAAAACGGCTGCGCGGGGCAGGTCAGCTTCGTCGAAACGGTAACAATACAACAGCACCGGGCGAGGCCCGGCCGCCCCGCGCCCTCCCCAACCGCCGCGAAAGCAGGCGGCGCCCGCTCATGCCCGCGAGGAAGCTTCTCGATATGCGTCACCTCTGTTCATTGTCCCGGACCGCCGGCCAGCCTATCTTGCCGGCATGAATACGCGCTGGACGCCCGAAAGCTGGAGATCGAAACCCGTCGTGCAGATGCCGACGGACTATCCGGACATGGCCGCCCTCCATCGCGTCGAGGACGAACTGCGGGCCCTGCCGCCGCTGGTCTTCGCCGGCGAGGCGCGACGGCTGACGGCCAAACTGGCCCAGGTCGAGGCCGGCGAGGCCTTCCTGCTCCAGGGCGGCGACTGCGCCGAGAGCTTCAAGGAGTTTTCGACCGACAATATCCGCGACACCTTCCGCCTGATCCTGCAGATGGCGGTGGTCCTGACCTTCGCCGGCCGCAAGCCGGTGGTGAAGGTCGGCCGCATCGCCGGCCAGTTCGCCAAGCCGCGCTCCTCGTCGCTGGAGACGATCGGCGACGAGACCCTGCCCAGCTACCGCGGCGACATCATCAACGGCATGGCGTTCACGCCGGAAGAGCGGCTGCCGGATCCGCAGCGCCTGCTGCGCGCCTACAACCAGTCGGCCTCGACCCTGAACCTGCTGCGCGCCTTCGCCGGCGGCGGCTATGCGGACCTGTACAACATCCACCGCTGGACCATGGGCTTCGCCGCCGACAGCGCCTATGGCCACAAATACCGCGAGCTGGCCGACAAGATCACCGAGGCCCTGGCCTTCATGGAGGCCGTCGGGGTCACGCCCGAGAGCCACCCGGACCTCAGCCGGGTCGAGGTCTTCACCTCGCATGAGGCCCTGCTGCTGAACCTCGAGAGCGCCCTGACCCGTCTGGACGGCGCCACCGGCGAATGGTTCGACACCTCGGCCCATATGGTCTGGATCGGCGAACGCACCCGTCAGCTGGACGGGGCCCATGTCGAGTTCGCGCGGGGCATCCGGAATCCCATCGGCCTCAAGTGCGGCCCGACCATGGAGCCGGACGACCTGCTGCCGCTGATCGACGCGCTGAACCCGGACAACACCCCCGGCCGCCTGACCCTGATCGGCCGTTTCGGCGTGGACAAGGTCGGCGAGCGCCTGCCGCGCCTGATGCGGGCGGTGAAGGCCGAAGGCCGCCGCGTGGTCTGGTCGATCGACCCGATGCACGGAAACACGCTCAAGGCCGGAAACGGCTACAAGACGCGGCCGTTCGAACGCATCCTCGGCGAGGTGCGCGGCTTCATCGACGTGGCCGAGGCCGAGGGCGTCCACCCCGGCGGCGTCCATCTCGAAATGACCGGTCAGAACGTCACCGAATGTCTGGGCGGGGCCCAGGCCCTGACCGAGGACGACCTGTCCAGCCGCTATCACACCCATTGCGATCCGCGCCTGAACGCGGACCAGGCGCTGGAACTGGCCTTCCTCGTCGCCGAGCGGCTGAAGTCGGGCCGCCAGTCCCGGTCGGAGGCGGCCTGAGCATGGAGCGCGTCGGCCGGCCTGCGGGCGATGATCCCGGCGGACGCTGCGCCTATCAGGGCGCTCCCGGGGCCTTCAGCCACGAAGCCTGCCTCGATCTGCGTCCCTGGGATGAGGCCGTCGCCTATGACTCCTTCGACGGAGCGATCGCGGCTCTGAAGGCCGGGGAGGTGGGCAGCGCCCTGATCCCGGTGGAGAACAGCACCATCGGCCGCGTCGAACCCGCTGCATCCCTGGTGGAAAGCGCAGGGTTGCACATCGTCTCCGAAGTGTGGCGGCCCATACGGCTGGCCCTGATGGCCCCGCCGGGAGCCACCCTGCGCAGCGTCAGGACGGCCGAGAGCCACCCCATAGCCCTGCGCCAGTGCCCGGCGTCGCTGGCCGCTCTCGGTCTGACGCCCGTCGAAGCCTTCGACACCGCCGGCGCCGCCCGCGCCGTGGCCGAAGCCGGCGATCCGACCCGCGCCGCCGTCGCGCCCGCGCGCGCCGCCGAGGTCTATGGACTGTCGATCCTGCGCAACGATATTCAGGATTCCGAAGACAACCGGACGCGTTTTGTCCTTCTCGGCGTTCATCCGGCTTGACGTCGCACGATTCATGCGGCCTTTGAGCGTCATGGTCCGTTCGCAAGCCATCGCTGCGACTGCATTCGCCCGCCTCGCCGCGGCCGCGGACCTGTATTTCTACGGCTTTCGATACGCCGGCTGAGGCCTCGGGGACATCGTCCTGACGGCCTCGCCGGCGACCGCCCCGCGACGGGGCGGCGGCTCGCAAAACCCTCATGCCGTCCATCGAAACCGAAAGACCCCTCGCCGTGCCCCATTCCTGCACCAAGCCCGCCCTCCAGCAAGTCTGGCCCGCCGCCGCCGACATCTCGGCCGAGCACATGGCCCTGGCCGCCCTGCGCCACGAGATCGACCAGCTCGATGACGAACTGCTGGCCCTGTTCGAGCGTCGCCTCGCCATCGCCGCCCGCGTCGGCCAGGCCAAGGACGCCCCCGCCGGCCCCCATGTGAAGCTGCGGCCCGACCGCGAACAGGCCGTGCTGGCGCGAATGCTCGACCGCGCCCGTCCCGACAATCGCGAGGCCGTGGAATCGCTGTGGCGCCAGATCGTCGGCTGGGGTCTGGCCCGGCAGGGCCGCATCCAGGTCCAGGTCTGGTCGCCGGTCGAACCGACGCGCGCGTTCGACGGCGCGCGCCTGCGCTTCGGCGCCGCCGCGGACATGCGCGCCGTCCGCGACCCGCAGGTCGCCCTCGCCTGGGCCGCCGAGGGCCGCGGCGTCGCCGTTCTGGCGGTCAACGCCGACGACGCCTGGTGGACGGGCCTACGCCGGGACTGGTCGATGCTCAGCGTGTTCGACGGCTTCGGCGGCGAGACGCCGACGGCTCTTGCGGTCGGCCGGATCGATCCCGCCGCCCTGCCCACGGGCCGGCGCGTCATCGTCGATGCAGGCGGCGACGCCGGCGACGGCGGCGGCATCCGCCGACGGGGCCTGGCGACCCATCACGGCTGGACCCTGTCGCTGACCGATGCGCGGCTGCCGGTCGGCGGCGACGAAGGCTGTGTCGGCGCGATCGGCTGACCGGGGGCGCCGGCCTCAGCCCGCCTTGGCCGCCCGGATGGCGCGGTCGATGTCGGCGGGCTGGATGCTGGCGCTGGCCTGGCCGTTGATGAAGAAGGTCGGCGTGCCCTGGAGGCCGAGATTGGCGGCCGACATCTGGATGTCGGCGAGTCGACGGGCGATCTCGGGGCTGGCCATCGCGGTCCGGGCCGTCGGCATGACGACGCCGTTGGCGGCCAGGATCCGGTCGACGGCGGTCCGGGTCAGGGCCGGTTCGGCCATCAGCGCCTGGAACACCGGCAGATATTTGCCCTGGCGGTGGGCGGCCTGGGCGGCGCGGGCGGCGTAGTGGGAGGTGTCGTCGGTTCCGCGGTCCAGGATCGGCCAGTCCTTGAATACGAAACGCACGTCGGGATGGGTCTGCATCAGGCGCAGCACCTCCGGCGCGGTCGACTTGCAGCCGGGGCAGCGGAAGTCGAAGAATTCGATCACGGTCACCCTGGCGTCCGCCGGGCCGAAGGCCGGGTCGCCCGCATCCACCGCCAGCAGGGCGGGATTCGCCGCGATCCGCGCCGTCATCTCGCGGGCGTGCTCCCGGGCCTGGACGAGCTGCGACTGTTGCGCCTTCTCCTCAAGCTTGAGGCTGACCTCCTGAAGAATTTCCGGATTGTTCAGCAGGTAGGACCGCACCCGGCCGTCGAAATCCCCGCCCGTCGCATAGGGGGCGGCGGCCAGTCCGAGCGCCGCCACGGACATCGCCAGAGCGGCCATGTTGGCGCGGGGCCCTGCGAGGAAGCCGCCGAATCGCGGCTTTGCGGGCGTCTGGTCAGGCGTGTCGGTCATGCAGGCTCTCGGTGCGCCGGTCAGCCGGCGGGAATGACGCCGCCGCGGTCGCGGCGACTGTTGCGGCGGTCGACGTCGTCGATGTCGTCCTGCGTGGCGCCGGAGGCGAAGACGATGTCCATGGCGCGGGTCCACTCGGCCGTTCCGGGCTCCAGCATGTCGCGGGCGCGGAGGGCGAACTGCGTCGCCTCGCGCTCGGCGCCGGCGGCGAAATACATTTCGGCCGAGGCCAGCCGGGCCTCGCCCTCCCTGCCCTGGCTCGCATAGGCCTGGCTGAGAAGACGCCAGCCCATGCTGTTGTCGGTCTCAAGGGCCGTGGCCCGCTTCAGCTCGACGATGGCCTGGTCCAGCCGGGCCGGGTCGCCGGTTTCGATCAGGGCGTGGGCCAGGTTGATGCGCAGCAGGGGCGCGTCGGGCTTCAGTTCGACCGAACGCTGGTGCGCCCCGATGGCCTCGGCGGGGCGGCCCTCCTCGAACAGGATCTGGCCCTTGAGCTCCCAGAAATAGGGGTTCTCCGGCTGTTCGCCGAGCAGGGCGTCGACGGCGCCCAGCGCCTTTTCCGTCTGGCCGTCGCGATACCAGGCGATCGAGCGCGCGTAGCGGGCGGGCAGGGAGACGTCTGTTTCCGGATAGTCGCGCAGAGTCTGGTTCGGATCGTCCATGAAGGCGTGGATCTTGGCCAGGATCAGGGCGTGCTGGGCGACCCGCTCAGGGCTGTCGACGTGGTCATAATTCGACTGCTCGGCGACGAAGCGACGCAGATTCTCGATGCGGTCCGACGACAGCGGGTGGCTGCGGAAATAGGGGTAGCGCCGCGCGTCGGAGAAGACTTCCTGCGAGCGGAAATTCTCGAAGAAGCTGACCAGGCCGCGGCCGGATTCGCCAGCGTTCTCGAGGGCGCGGGCGCCGGTGTTGTCGGCCTCGCCCTCCTGGTGCGTCATGTAGCGCAGGGCGCTGAGCGTGCCGAAATACTGGCTGTTGCCCAGCAGGACGGCGCCGGCCTGGGGCGCGCCGGCGGCGATAGCCAGGGCCCCGAGCGCCATGGTCATCAGCATCGGCTGCATGCCGGCCCCCTGTGCGCCGTCGCGCAGGGTGTGACGGTTCTTGATGTGACCTGCCTCGTGGGCCAGCACGCCGAGGAGTTCGTTGGCGGTCCGCGTCTTCAGGATCAGGCCGGTGTTCACGCCCATGATCCGGCCGCGGGTGGCGAAGGCGTTGAGGTCGTTCTCGTTGATGAGGAGAATCTCGACCTCGGACGGCTCCAGTCCCATGGCGACCAGCACCGGGTCCGTCCATTCGTGGATGATGCCCTCGATCTCGGTGTCGCGGATCGCATTCTGGGCCGAGGCGGGCGAGGCCGCCGCCAGCACCAGGCCGACGGCGGCGACGACGCCGGTTGCGCGGAAGGCGGTGCGGGACAACCAGTTCACGCCGAACTCCTCAAACCCCCAACGCCCCCCGGGCAATGCTCACTATCTAATCACGGCCTTTCAGCGGCGCCACCATCCGCGCTTGGGCTTCTCCGGCGGAGCGACGATCTGGTTGGGATCGTCCGCGATCAGGGCGGCCACGTCGATCTCCGGCTGCGGGGCCGCCGGGGGAGCGGTCACAACGGCGGCTTCGGGCTCCGGAGCCGGTGCGGCTTCGGCCGCGGCCTCCGCCGGCGTGACATCCAGCACGGCCGGTTCGGCGTCGGGCTCGATCTCGTTGGGCTCCACGTCCGAGACCGGTTCAACCGCAGAAGCGGCCGTCGCGGCGCCCGAGACCTTGCGGCGCACGCGCCGACGCTTGGGCTCCTCGGCGATGGCGACCGGCGCAGCGTCCGTCGCTTCGTCGACGACCACAGCCATCGGCGTGTCGGGCGAGCCGTCCGCCGGCATGCCTTCGTTGGTAGCGCGGGTCTCGACCTTGACCTCGTGGGTCAGGCCCTGGTCGCCGCCGCGATCCCGGCCGCGGCCGCGGCCGCGCCGGCGACGCGACCGTCCGGTGCGCTCGCCGCCGATCTCGCCTTCCGGACGCTCGCCGATGACCTCGTCGACATCGCCGGTCGGCGTGTCAGCCATTTCGACGTCCGCGCGGGCGGCGGTGCGCTCCGGATTGATCGGATCGAACCAGACATAGGGGTCTTCCAGCGACGGCGTGCGGCCGCGCACCCAGTTGAAGCCGTCGCGTTCGCCGCCTTCCTCGCGCACCCGGCGTCCGCCCCTGCGGCCCCGGCGGCGGCGGCGGCCGCTTTCGCTGTCGTCGTCGTCCTCGCCGGCGGCCGGCGCGGCGACGGGCGCGGCATCCTCGGAGGAAGCCTCGTCACGACGTCCGCCGCGACGACGACGTCCGCGTCCGCGGCTGCTTTCGCCTTCGGCGCGTTCAGCGCGTTCGCGCGGCTGGTCGTCGTCGGCGTCCTCGGCGTCGAGGTCGGCTTCGTCCTCGTCGGCGATGAATTCCTCGCCGTCCTCGTCCTCATCGGCGAAGGCGCTGTCGTCGAAGTCGTCGTCGAGGTCGATGAAGGCTTCCGGCCGCTCTTCCGGCACGAAGTCCTCGTTGGTCTCGGTGCGTTCGACGGCGTGTTCGCCCTGGCCGAGCGTGTCGTCGATGAGGATGACGACGTTCAGGCCGCGCTGGGCCAGCAGGCGCTGCAGATAGTCGCGCTTGTGGTTCAGGATGTAGAGGGCGACGGCGGTGCAGAGGCGCAGGTTCACCGAGCCCGCGCCGTTCTTGCCGGCCTCGATGTCGACGGCCCGGAGGGTCATCAGGGCCGCACTTTCCGCCGAGCGGACGCGTCCGGCGCCCTGGCAATGCGGGCAGACCTCGGTGGCGCCCTCGATCACGCCGAGGCGACGGCGTTGGCGGCTGATCTCCATCAGGCCGAAGCCCGAGATGCGGCCCATCTGGATGCGGGCCCGGTCCTTGGCCAGGGCGTCCTTGAGCGCCTTTTCGACGGCGCGATTGTTCTTCGACTCATCCATGTCGATGAAGTCGATGACGATCAGGCCGGCGAGGTCGCGCAGACGCAGCTGGCGGGCGGCCTCGACGGCGGCCTCCAGGTTGGTCTTGGTCGCGGTGGCCTCGACGTTGCGCTCCTTGGTGGCGCGACCCGAGTTGACGTCGATGGCGACCAGGGCCTCGGTCTGGTTGATGACCAGATAGCCGCCGGAGGGCAGGGGCACGACCGGCTGGTGGATCTGGGTCAGCATCTCCTCGATGCCGTTGGTCGCGAACAGCGGACGGGCGCCCTGGTACAGGTGCACCTTCTTCGACTGCGAGGGCATCAGCACGCGCATGAAGTCGCGCGCCTCCTTGAAGCCCTCGACGCCCTCGACCTGGATGCCGTCGAAATCCTTGTCGAACATGTCGCGCACGGCGCGGCGGACGAGGTTTTCTTCCTCATAGATGATCGAGGGGGCGTTCGATTTCAGCGTGGTTTCGCGAATCGTCTCCCACAGGCGCAACAGATATTCATAGTCGCGCTTGATCTCGGCCTTGGTGCGCTTGGCGCCGGCGGTGCGGATGATCAGACCCATGCCCTGGGGCACGTGCAGGGCGGCCGCGGCGGCCTTCAGGCGTTTGCGGTCGGTGGCCTGGGTGATCTTGCGCGAGATGCCGCCGCCCTTGCCGGTGTTGGGCATCAGGACGCAGTAGCGGCCGGCCAGCGACAGCCAGGTGGTCAGGGCGGCGCCCTTGCCGCCGCGCTCGTCCTTGACGACCTGGACCAGCATGACCTGACGGCGCTTGATGACGTCCTGGATCTTGTAGCGGCGCATCAGGCGGCGCTTGAGCCGCTCTTCCTCGGCCATGCCGCCTTCGGATTCGTCGTCGCTCTCGCGAGCGTGCTCGTCGTGATCGTCGTCGTCCGAATGCGCCTCGGCCATGATGGCTTCGCGGTCGGCGACGGGGATCTGGTAATAGTCCGGGTGGATTTCGCTGAAGGCGAGGAAGCCGTGGCGGTTGCCGCCATACTCCACGAACGCAGCCTGCAGGCTGGGCTCTACGCGAACGACCTTGGCGAGATAGATGTTGCCGCGAAGCTGGCGCTTCGCGCGGGATTCAAAGTCGAATTCCTCGACCTGACGGCCCTCGACGATCGCAACGCGGGTTTCTTCCGCGTGGGCGGCGTCGATCAACATGGTCTTTGACATGGAAATTTTCTCTCTGGCGCGCTCGGCCATCCCCGCGAAGGGGGCAGGCGGCTCGCCGAATGGGATTGGGGGCGGACGCAGGCGCCATCCCGTCGCCGCGGCGGATGCCGTGGGCGAGGTCGGTCAGATCAGACCGGAAGGGAGCGCAGGCGATAAGGCCCATGGGGTTTCGTACGGTCCTGGGCCCGGACGCCGTCTGGGGCGCCCCGGACCCGGTCGTCGAACAGGCGGGGAAAACCCGGCCGATTCTCGGATCAGTGAAAGTCATGCCGCGAAGAGGGCGCGCCCAAGCCTGACGGATCAGGGGACGCGATCGGTCGCGAGCCCTGCAAGCATAGGCATGCCGCACGCGAATTAAAAGCGGCGTGCGCCTTAACCGGTTGGCGACGACGTTGCGTCATGATGGCCCCAACCAAGAAGGTGGGTCTCCGTCAAAATGCACGGACTGTCGCGTATCAATCTGACGCAGTGGCGCGTTCGCGAATGGGCGATGACGGCGATGGCCTTCATCGTGATCTGCGTCGTCCTGCTGGCGGCCGGCCGGGGGCTGGCCTCCGGAGCCGTGGGCGAGGTGCTGCGCGTGCGCTTCGGCGGCGATGCCCAGCACACCCGGGTGGTGCTGGACATGGACCGGAACTCGCGCGGACAGGTGATCCAGACCGGCGACGACGGCCGCGTGGTGCTGTCGCTGGCCGGGGTCGCGCCCCACCGCGGCCTGACCGGGGCGGGCACGGGCCTGGTGCGCGGCTGGCGGGTGACCGGTGCGGGCGCCGCCTCGCGGGTCGAGCTGGACCTGGCGACCAGCGCCGAGATCGAACGCCGCTTCCTGCTCCCGCCCGGCGACGGCGTCCCCCACTTTCGCTATGTCATCGACCTGAAGGCCACTGGCCGCGCCCCGACGGTCCCGGCCCGGACGCCGCCGCCGTCGCGGGCCGCCCCGCGGCCTGCCGAGCGGCCGCTGATCTTCATCGACGCAGGGCATGGCGGCCGCGACCCCGGCGCCCACGGCGCGGAATCCCGCGAGAGCGCCGTCACCCTGGCCGCCGCCCTCGCCCTCAAGCAGGAGCTGGAGCGCACAGGCCGCTATCGCGTGCGCCTGACCCGGGACAGCGACGCCTATGTCGGCCTGTACCGGCGCGTGGCCATCGCCCGCCAGGCCGACGCCGACCTGTTCATTTCCCTGCACGCCGACGCCGGCGCCGATCCGGCCACGCGCGGGGCCAGCGTCTACACCCTGTCCGAACAGGGCGCGGGCCGTGCCGTGCGCGAGTTCACCCGCGGCGAGAACTGGCACCGCAGCCTGAACCTGCCGGGGCGCGACCCCTCGGTCGACCGCATCCTGCTGGACATGACCCAGCGCGCCACCCAGAACCGCTCGGCCCAGCTGGCCCGCACCCTGCTGGGCGAACTGGAGGACGCCGACCATCCGATGCTGCGCCGCAGCCACCGCGACGCCGGCCTGGCCGTACTGCTGGCCCCCGACGTGCCGGCCGTCCTGCTGGAGATGGGCTTCATCACCAATCCCGAGGATGAGCGGATGCTGAACGACGGCCGCGCCCGCCGCCGCCTGATGCGCGCCGTGGCGGGGGGCATCGACCGCTATTTCCGTGAGCCCGCCGGAGGCCTGCAGATGGCCTCGACCGGCGGTGCGTCGGGTCAGCCCTGAGAAAAACAGGGTCCAGAGAGTCCAGAGAGTCCAGAGAGTCCAAAGAGCCCAAGGCCGGGGCTCCGGAACTCCGGAAAAAGCGGGTCCAAAGAGTCCAGAGAGTCCAAAGCGGGCGCCTCCGGCGGGCGGGCCGTGCTTGGGTCACCCTGCCCGGACCGGACGAATATACCCCTCGTCCCTTGATCCGACTTGTGGTCAGACCCCGGGCGTCGTCCCGAGTCG
>SCVB01000085.1 GCA_004296955.1 Brevundimonas sp. | reverse complement strand
TCGACGTCACCGGCGGCCTTGCCGTCGAGTTTGATGACCGAGAGTTTCATTACGCTTCACCGCCTTCGGTGGTTTCGACGGCCGGGGCTTCCTCGGCCGGCGTTTCAGCCGGTTGAGCCGCAGCAGCCGAACCGCCCTTGGACTTAACGCCGCCGGGGAACGGGGCGTCGGCCGGACGGGCCTTCTTGATGGCGTCGCGAACCTTGACCCAGGTGCCTTCGTGACCGGGGACAGCGCCCTTGATCAGCAGCAGGCCACGCTCGACGTCGACGCGGAACACGGTGAGGTTCTGGGTGGTGACGACTTCCGTGCCGTAGTGGCCGGCCATCTTCTTGCCCTTGAACGTCTTGCCCGGATCCTGACGCTGACCGGTCGAACCGTGCGAACGGTGCGAGACCGAGACGCCGTGGGTCGCCCGCAGACCGCCGAAGTTCCAGCGCTTCATGGCGCCGGCGAAGCCCTTGCCGATGGTCTCGGCCTGGACGTCGACCTTCTGGCCGGCGACGAAGTGGTCAGCCGAGAACTCGGAGCCCACATCCATCATGGCGTCCGCATCGATGCGGAACTCGGTGACATAGGCCTTGGGTTCCACCTCAAGCTTCGCGAAGGACTCGCGCTGGGCCTTGTTGGTGTTCTTGGCCTTCTTGGAGCCAGCGCCCAGCTGCAGGGCGACGTAGCCGTCCCGCTCCTGAGTCCGCTGACCCACGACCTGACAGCCATCCAGCTGCAAGATCGTGACTGGGACATGCGCGCCGTCTTCAGCGAAGACACGCGTCATACCCAGCTTTTTGGCGATCACGCCCGTGCGCATCGGATCCCGCCTCTTTCTTATTAAATCTTGATCTCGACATCCACGCCGGCGGACAGGTCGAGCTTCATGAGCGCGTCCACAGTCTGCGGGGTGGGGTCGACGATATCGAGGACACGCTTGTGCGTGCGGATTTCAAACTGCTCGCGCGACTTCTTGTCGACGTGCGGCGAGCGGTTCACGGTGAACTTTTCGATCAGGGTCGGCAGCGGGATCGGACCGCGAACGGTCGCGCCCGTGCGCTTGGCCGTGTTGACGATTTCGCGCGTCGAAAAGTCGAGGACGCGGTGATCGAAGGCCTTGAGCCTGATGCGGATGCTTTGATCCATATCGGTCGTATTTCCCAAGCAGGCGAACCTGCGTCCCTGTGAACCATTTCAAAGACCGGAGTCTTCAGGCCGTGAGGCCTTCAGAGTACGCACGTCCGCAAAAACGATCGGCCCACGCAGCGAACCGCGAAGGCCGTTGAAGTCCTGGGTCACTGCAAAGAACAGGGTCTCAGGTCGTTCCTGCGAACCGCGTCTGCATCCCAAAAACACGCGGGATGCACAGCCGGTCCAACAAGAGTGGGGGCTTATGACCGCCGATTCCGATTTGGTCAAGCGGCGAAACTGTGTCGGAGCCTCGCCTGACGCCTAATCCACGGAAACGAACGTGGATGCCCGCGGGTCCCACCGCAAACGCCGGTCCGGACACGCCGGATCATAGCCGCAAGCCGGGTTGCTGATAAGCCGCGCCGGCGTCGTGGCGATGTCGATCACGGCCCAATGATCCGGCGCGGAGGCCCAGGCTTCGCTGAGTGCGCCTTCCGGCCCGGTCAGCCAGACGCTGAAGCCGACGGGCTGGACAGTCTCCCCGGGCGAGACGGCGCAGGGATCCGGCTTGCGGACCAGCCAGTCGCGCAGGCCGTCCCCGTTCAGGTCCGGCACGCTCTTGAATGTCGCTCTATAGATGCGAAGGCCGTCCTCCTCCTGCTCCGCAGCGCAGGTCACCCGGCTTGCGCGCCAGACGGCGGCCAGTTCCCCGGGCAGGAGGTCTGCGACGGGGCGGCTGCCCTCGCGCCAAGCCACCGGCGGGAAACCGCCGTCGTTGGGCAGCAGGGTCTGCCCGGCGGCGTTGGGCCGCTCGACCAGTTGTTGCAGGCTGGCGTCCCAGGTCCAGGCGAAGGCGCAATCATCCCCCGCCGCGCCGCAGAAGACGTGGTGGACCTGGGCGTCGATCACCGTCTCTCCGTCCCGCGCCGAGATGTCCAGGGTGTGTGACTGTTCATCGAAGGCCAGCACATAGCCGTCGCCGCCGCTGACATAGAGGGTCCGCAGGCAGCCGCCGGTGCCGCAGTACATCAGGCCGGAGTCCGTATAGTCGATCAGCCAGTCCGGCCTGCCGTCGTGGGACACGTCCACCGGTCGTATGACTCCCTCGGGAACACGGGTGACCAACTGCGGCCGGTTGAACGGTTCGGTCCGATCGAACCAGGCGCTGTTGATCTCGTTCAGCACCATCCAGGACAGCGCTTCCGGCGGCGACTGGGCGCTCGCCGGCGCGGCCGCTGCCAGCAGGAGCACGGCGCCGAGCGCAGGACGCAGCGCGGGACCGATCGCTGTCATGGCCGAATCTCCACCCGAAGAGCGCCAGCCTGGACTGAAGGGCCCTGCCCCGGTCCCTTCCGTTTCTGACGGCGAAGACAAGGTGCGCCGTTATGCGTCCGCGAGATCGCCGCAGGGGCGCCACATTGCGTAACCGGATCGACACACTCGTCTCAAGCCGCTGTTTTCTGACAGTTTTGTAATAGCAAAGCTGGGAATGCCGCTGATAGCCGAGCGTCATGGCGGTGCGACTCCCCGACGCCGCCCAAAGGAAAAAGCAATGAAGTCTCTCCTCCTCCTCACCTCCGCCGTCGCCGCCCTCGCCGCCGCTCCCGCCCTGGCGCAGGACGGCCCGGTCGGTTCGGTCGGCGTCACCTATGGCAATTCGGAAGCCGAGCTCGGCGGCCTCAGCGGCGACACGGACGCCTGGGCCGTCGACGGCGTCGTCGCCATGCCGGCCTTCGGCGACTGGACGGTCACCGTCGCCGCCAACGCCAGCCAGTTCGATGACGGCGCCAGCGACGACACCGCCGTGGCCGGCACGGCTCACCTGACCACCGTCCTGGGGTCGGACCTGCGCGTCGGCGGCTTCGTCGGCGCCGCCGACGTGGCCGATGAAACCGCCCTGACCGGCGGCCTCGAGGTCCAGAAATACCTGTCCAAGGCGACCCTGACCGGCGTCGTGGCCTACACCACCGCCGACGACATCGATCTGGACGTCTGGTCGGTGGGCGGCGACGCGGCCTTCTACGTCACCGAGGCCCTGCGGCTGAACGCCGGCGTGTCGTGGATGACCATCGACGACGCCGACGTGGACGGCCTGACCTACGGCGTCGGCGCCGAGTACGAGATCGCCCGCTCGCCGTTCTCGGTGACGGCCGGCTATTCGCACTCGGACATCGAGGACCTCGACATCGACAGCTGGACCGTCGGCCTGCGCTACAGCTTCGGCGGCGGCCTGCAGGCGCGCGACCGCGCCGGCGCGGCCCTGCCGGGCTCGGGCGTGGCTGGTCTGCTGGGCGCGCTGTAAGCACCCTGCACGTCCGACCAACGAAGCCCCGGCGGAGCGATCCGCCGGGGCTTTTTGCTGGCTGATGGTCCGGTCCTCGTCGACCCCGGCCCCCCGGGTGAATCGTTACGCCGCCGCCGCACCGGAAGACCGGACCCGTGACCCCTTCGCCCGCCGCCCCGCCCGGACAGGGCCCGGACGTGAAAAAGGCCCGGAGGGTTCCACGCTCCCGGGCCTTCTCACGTGCGGCTGCTGAGGGGATCAGCTGCCGATGCGGATGTCTCCGGCGCCGACGATGGAGCGGCCGACGGAGCCGGTGGCGCGGGCCACCGAGACGTCGCCCGCTCCGGCGATCGAGACGTCCACGTCCCCGGCGACGCCGCCGAATTCGACGTCCCCGGCGCCGGCGATGCTGATGCTCAGGTCCGGCGACGTGCCAGCACGGACGATGACGTCCCCCGAGCCGGCGATGCTGATGTCGGCGGGGCCGTCGATCCGGGCGACGGTGACGTCGCCGGCGCCGGAGACCGAGATATCGAGATCGCGCGTGGCGCCGGCGGTCATCGAGCCCGAACCCGAGATGCTGGCCTCAAGGGCGCTGGAGGTGCCGGCGCGCATGTCGCCCGAGCCGGCGATGCTCAGCGCGACCGGCCCTTCCGTATTGGCGACATGCCAGGTGCCGCAGCCGCCGTTGGCCAGATCGACCGAGGCGGCGCCGCGGCCCACCGAGCCGAACACGGCACCCGAGGCGTCGACGTTCACGGCCCGGGGCGTGCGGATGACGATCAGCGGCGCGTCCGACAGGTTGACCCGGCCGACATTGCGGACCTCGACAGAGGCGCCGGCGCCGGGCTGGCCGCCGTCGGGGCCCGAACGACAGTTGCGAATGGAGCTGCCGCCGAACAGCCCGCGGCGGCGCAGGCCGCCGTCGATGCGCACGTCGTCGCCGTTGCGGGTGACGCGGAGCGCCGGAAGACCGGCCGACCCCTGCTCGATCTCGACGGCGATATCCGAGCGATCCTCGACGATGACGGCGACGCGGGCGACGGCGTTGTCGATCTCGACCTCGGGACCGGCCATGGCGAAGGCGGGAGCCGCCAGAACGGCGGCGGCGGCGATGACGGCGGAAGCAATGACTGGTTTCATGACAGGGGTTCCCTCTCCGGACTGCGCCCGGAAAGTGCGACCGGCTTGTCGGCAAGTCACTTTAAATCGAGGTCATGACCTCATTGTAAGAAACCGGACGCCGAAGGCTCAGCCGCGCAAGGTCCCGGCGCCGTCCTCGGCGCCGACCGCCGGTTCGAAGTCGCGCTCGAAGGCCGAAAGCCGGCTCTTCAGCGCCCCGGCCCGCTTCAGTGCGAGGGAGGCGGCCCAGCGCGCGGCCAGTTCCGGCGTGGCCATGCGGTCGGTCATGCGGGGGCGGCCTCCGCGACTGCGCAGCACCGCATTGGTGAACAGCGCCCCGTTGCGGAAACGGCTCGGCCAGGTCTGGAAGTCCATCGACAGGGAGACGCAGAAGCGGTCCAGGTTCTCGACCCGGTGCGGCGCATAGATCGGCCAGGTCAGGGCCTGGCCCGGCTCGAGATCCATGATCTGGGCGTCGGCCTCGAAGGCGCGGACATAGGGCAGTTCCTCGGTGGTCTGGCGCGACACCACCTGTTCCATGTCGACCTCGGCCAGATGGGCCTCGTCGCCCGGATAGACGAAGATCCGCTTGCGGCCGCGCAGGTGGAACAGCACCACGCCGGCGGCGTCGAAATGATAGGGCACGCGGGCCTTGGGCGAGGACAGGATCAGCTGGCCGGCGGTCTTCACCGCCCGCAGGCCCGGATAGGCGGCCTGAATCTCGCGGAATTCGGCCATGGCCGCGGCCCAGAGCTCAGGCCAGCCGGTCTCGACCGAGCGCAGATTGACCCACAGCCGACCCTGCTGGATCGCGGCCAGAAGCTCGGCGCCGTTCAGCTTGCCGCGCGCGCCGGTGCGCAGCGAGACCTGACCCTCGTCGTCGTAGTCGTAGAGATTGATGTCGAACAGTTCGGCCGGATAGCGGTCCAGCACCGCCGCCAGCGCCTCGTCGGAGGCGAAGCCCTGGTCAACCAGGCTGTGTCGATGAACCCCGGCCTCGGCGACCGGGCCGGCATAGCGGGTGCGCGTCTTTGCGTTGCTCTTCATCTGTCTCAGGCCGGAACGCGGTTGGCGGAGGCGCGGGCCTTTGTAAGGGCCGCGCCCGCCGCCTGCATGGCGCCCTTCATCCGGGCGCCCGGGGTGGTCTCGCAGGCCTCGATGGCGGCCCAGCGACGCCGCACGCTGGCGCGCAGCCGTTCGCCACGGTCGGCGCCGGCCAGGTTCAGCGCCCCGACCGCGGCCTGGCTCATCGCCGCGCCGAGACCGGGTTTCAGCACCATGGCCTCGCGCACCAGCTTGAAGCCGTTGCAGAAATATTTCTTGTAGTGCTCGCCCTCGAAACCGAAGTCGAAGGTGCGATAGCCCCGCTCCGCGGCCAGCCGCATGGTGTCCATGCTGAGCAGGATGCCCGGCGAACAGCGCGCCAGGCTGGGCTCGTAGCCCGGGAACCAGAAATGATACTGGTCGCCGGCGTGCAGCGAATATTCCACCGCCGTCAGCCGGTCGCCGGCCCACAGCCCGGCCATGGAAGCGCCGAAGCCGTCGCCCTCTTCCTTCAGCAGGGCGTGCAGCAGGTCGGCGGTCCAGCCGCAGGCGAAGATGTCGTGGCGGCCGGTGCGCTGGTACTGATCGCGCTTGAGATCGATCAGCCAGTTCAGCAGGGCCGGATCGCGCAGGCCCCGCTCGACCCGCAACGGTCCCAGCTCGGCCTCCATGCTGCGCCGGGCCCGTTCCTTGTCCTTGAAGAATTTGCCGTGGGTCGTGCGGCGCTCGGCATACCAGGCGTCATAACCGCCATCGCCCAGTTCGACCTGGACCGTGCGGCGATCCTCGCCGAGGCTGGTGGGGCCGACCCAGGCCGTCAGGTTCAGCCGGGTCGCGCCGAGGGCCTCCGCGGCCTCTTCCAGCGTCGGGACCGCGCCCGGGAAGGCGATGACGCCGTGATAATCGTTCATCGGCGCCGCCAACGGCTGCATAGCCCCGCCGCGCCGTTGATGGGGGAAGAAGCCGATGGTCTCGCCGCCGCGCGAGAACACGGCCACGGCCGCGCCGGGGCTGACCCGGCCGGCGATCCGGGTGAACTCGGGCCGGAAATAGGGGCTGGCCAGGGCGGGGTTGGCGGCCAGCATGGCGCGCCACGTCGCCCACTGCGTGTCGGCGAGGGTGTCGATCCCGACGATGTCGACCTTCAGCGGAGCCATGCAGTCGTCCTTCGGCGATCCGTCGCGGAGCGCCCTTCCCGCGAACCCTGGCACGCCGCCCGTTTCGGCCCGGTGAGCGTTCATGGTGAACGAAGTCTGTGCGGAGCCTTGGTTCCCCGCGGACGTTGCCTCGTCTCCCAGCCCACGGAGCCGCCATGTCCACGCCTGACCGACCCGACAACCGCGAAACCGAAAACGAGAACCAGCGCACGCCCCGGCGTGAAGGCGAGCCGCCGCATCCCGCCACCGAACCGAAAGGCTCGGAGGGTTCGTCCAACTCCGGCGAAACCGCCACTGACCCGGCGACTGGCAAGCCCAATCCCTGACGAACCGGCGGCGTCCCGAAGTCGTGCTGGAACGGGCAGGCGGATGAGGTGTTGGGTTCGGACCCCAACCTCCGGAATTCCATGTCCTTTCGCATTGCCCTTGCCGCTACCGGTTTATTCGTCCTCGCTGCCTGCGGCGCGCCTCCACCGGATCAGCGGCCCGGCTCCCCGTCCGCCGCGGCGCCGCGGCCGCTTCTGACCGCCGACCAGATCGAGACGGGGCAGCCCCGGCCTCCCGCGCCCCCGGAGCCCGCTCCCGCCGAGGGCGCGCCCCTGCCGGCCTATGCGCCGGACCCCGGCATGGTGCGGCTGCAGATCCTGCTGGACCGATCGCGCTTCTCTCCCGGCGTCATCGACGGGCTCGGCGGCGAGAATACCCGTCAGGCCATCGCCGCCTGGCGCAAGGCCGAGGGCCTCGGTGAGGGCGACGCGGCCGACGCCGACCTCCTCCAGCGGCTGGCCGCCGCTGACGCCGGCCGCATCATGACCCGCTACGTCCTGACCGCCGCCGACGTGGCCGGGCCCTTCAGTCCCCCGGCCGGCGCGGACCTGGCCGCGACCGCCCGCGCCGGCACCAACTATACCAGCGCCCGCGAACGTCTCGCCGAACGATTCCATATGACCGAGCCTCTGCTCCAGGGCCTGAACCCCGGCGTCGACTTCCGGCGGCCGGGCCAGACGATTGTCGTGCCCGCCGTCACCAACGCGCCCCTGGCCGGCGTCGCCCGCATCGTCGTCGACAAGACAGAGCGCTCGGCCCGCGCCTACGACGCCTCGGGAACCCTGCTGGCCTTCTATCCCGCCACCATCGGCTCGTCGGAGCGCCCCGCCCCGTCCGGCACGGTGACCGTCACCGGCGTCGCGCCCGAGCCGGACTACACCTACGACCCGGAGCGGGTCAGCTATGACCGCGGCGACGCGCGGATCGTGGTCCCCGCCGGGCCCAATAATCCCGTCGGTTCGGTCTGGATCGACCTGTCGCGCGACACCTACGGCATCCACGGCTCGCCCGACCCCTCGAAGATCGGCAAGACCGCCTCCAACGGCTGCGTCCGCCTGACCAACTGGGACGCCGAACAGCTGGCGGCGGGGGTCAAGCCGGGCGTGACGGTGCGGTTTATCTGATCCTCAACTTCCTTCCCCCCTTGCGGGGGAAGGTGGCAGGCGAAGCCTGACGGATGGGGGGTGAAACACTTCTCCGTCCGATTGGCATCTGCTCTGGCGAGCCTGCCCGCGGAACCAGCGCCCCCATCCGAGCCGCTCCGCGGCCCACCTTCCCCCGTGAAGGGGGAAGGATCCAGATAGCAAAACCCCCGCCGGCTTGCGCTGGCGGGGGCTCTGTTACGCTGACTTGAGGTCGCCGATTACTCGGTGATCTTCGACACCACGCCGGCGCCGACGGTGCGGCCGCCTTCGCGGAT
>SCVB01000011.1 GCA_004296955.1 Brevundimonas sp. | reverse complement strand
ATTCACTCGAAGGGAGCTGTCCCTGACCAGGCTCGTGGGCCTGGGCACACGGCGCCCACCTGGCTACCCAGGTCGAGAGGATTTAAACGTCCTTCACGGTTCTTGCGGCGCCGCCAACCTCATCCCCCTGGAGCTCAGGCCATGAAGCGTGGATGGTTCGGCCCCAAACTCATCGGCTGGGGCGCGTCTCCGGCCAGTTGGGAAGGCTGGGTCGCCACCCTCGTCTTCGTCGTCGCCCTGATCGGGGTCAGCCTGCTGTTCCGGGGCGATACCGCTATCGCCTGGATCGCGCGCGGCGCCGTCCTCGCCGCCTACCTCGCCGTCGTCGCCCTGACCTTCAGCTCCAGCGCCCGGTCGCACCTCTGACCGCCATCGACAAGCATCAGCTTCGCGCCGCCATGCGGGCGACCCGTAAGCGTCTGGCCGGGCTTGACGCCGGCGCCGCCCTGCGCGCCGCCGAACAGGCCGAGGCCCTGCCCGCAGGGCGGATCGTCGCCGTCTACCGCGCCATCGGATCCGAACTGGACGTCGACGCCCTGTCGCTGGCCCTCAGCCGCGCAGGCCGCGAACTCTGCCTGCCGGTGGTCATCGAGCGGGACGCGCCGATGATCTTCCGCCGCTGGTCGCCGGGCGAACCGCTGGAACTGGACGAGGCGGGCGTTCCCGCGCCCTTCCCCCTTGCCGGGGTCGTCGATCCCGACCTGATCCTGACGCCGCTCCTCGCCTTCGACGCCCGCGGCGGACGGCTGGGGCAGGGGGGCGGCTATTACGACCGGTCCTTCGCCGCGCGACCCGACGCCCTGCGCATCGGCTTCGCCTATGCGGGCCAGCAGGTCGACCAACTGCCGGTCGAGCCTCACGACGTCCGCCTGCATGGCGTTCTGACCGAGACCGGCTATAGACCCTTCGCATGAGACTGGCTTTTTTCGGTGATGTCGTCGGCAAGTCCGGCCGGGACGGCCTGAGCGATCACCTTCCGGGTCTGAAGCGCGATCTCAAACTCGACTTCGTGGTGGTCAACGCCGAGAACGCCGCCGGCGGTTTCGGCATCACCGAGAATACGGCGCGCGACCTGTTCATGGCCGGGGCCGACTGCTTGACCCTGGGCAACCACAGCTGGGACCAGCGCGAGGCCCTGACCTATATTGTGCGCGAGCCGCGCCTGATCCGGCCGCTCAACTATCCGCGCCTGATGGACGCCCCCGGCGCCGGCGCCAATCTGTTCGAGACCCAGAGCGGCAAGACCGTGCTGGTCATGAACGTCCTGGGCCGCATCCACATGGACCCGATGGACTGCCCGTTCAGCGCCGTCGAAAAGGAGCTGGCGGCCTGTCCCATGGGCCTGGCCGCCGACGCCGTGATCGTCGACATGCATTGCGAAGCCACCTCCGAGAAGATGGCCATGGGCCATTTCTGCGACGGCCGGGCCTCGCTGGTGGTCGGCACCCACACCCATGTCCCGACCGCCGACTGCCAGATCCTGACCGGCGGCACGGCCTATCAGACCGACGCCGGCGGCTGCTGCGATTATGACTCGGTCATCGGCAACGAGAAGGAAGAGCCCCTGCGGCGCTTCACCACCCGGCTGTCGGGCGGCCGCTACGTCCCGGCCCACGGCCCGGCGACGGTCTGCGGCGTCTATGTCGAGACCGACGACAAGACCGGCCTCGCGACGCGGGTCGAGCCGATCCGGGTCGGCGGGCGACTGTCCCAAACGATCCCTGTCATCTGAGGGGTTGACGGCGAAGTTTACAGGCGTAACTTTATTGGATTACAAACGTAATCCAGAGAATGTCATGTCGGGTCTTCGTCTCATCTCCGTCGGCGCGTCGGCGCTTCTCATCCCCGGTGTGGCTCATGCAGGTCCCAAGCTGACTCCGACGGTCGTCTTTCAAGACGCATCCCCATCCATGCAGTTCATCATGCTCATGCTGGTGGCGGCGTCGCTGGGGGCCATCGTCGTTACCGTCCGCAAGGTCCTGTCGGGCCCGCGGCTCAGCGGCGGTTCAGCCTATCTCCAGGCCTTGCGGCTGGGCGGCCCCCTGATCGGCCTGTTGGGCGCGGCCTGGAACGTCATGATGAGCAATCTGGCGATCGCCAACGTCGGCCAACAACCGCCCTATCACGTGCTCGCGCCCGGCGTGGCCGAGGCCTCCTTCCTGTTCGTACTCGGTCTGATCGCCGGCGTAGTCGCCGTGATCTGCAACTGGGTCGTCGAGGCGCGCATCGACCGCGCGGTGCTGCGGCCCTGACCCGGATCGCCGTCACCGAAGCTGAAAGCGCCGTCCTCGCCGCGCTGTGGCGCCGCGGACCGCTGTCGGCCGCCTCGCTTATGGACGAAGTCAAGTCGCGCCAGCCGTGGGGCGACGCCACCATCAAGACCCTTCTGCATCGCCTGATGCAGAAGGGCGCCGTCCGCTCGCAGAAGGAGGATGGCCGCCAGCGCTATCACGCCGTTATCGACCGACAGGCCTATGTCGAGGGGGAAGTGCAGGACCTGCTGGATCGCCTGTTCGACGGCAGGCCGGACCGTCTCGTCGCCCTGCTGGCGGAGCGGCCGGACCTGTAGCCCCGGAGGGCGGCCGCACCGCCGCGGTTTCCCGGATCGTAAAAAAAATCGGGGAAGGGCGCATCCGAACGGTGGTGTCCGGGCCTCTGGTCTCCAGACCCGGAGCCCTGCCCATGCTGAAACTTCTCGCGGCCGTGATGGCCCTCGTCCTCCCGACCGCCGCCTTCGCCCAGGCCCCTGACCAGCCCCCCATCGAGGTCATGGTGCTGGGGACCTACCACATGGGCAATCCGGGACAGGATCTGCACAATGCCCGGATCGATCCTGTCACCACCCCGGCGAAACAGGCCGAGCTCGACTCGGTCGCCGAGGCTCTGGCGCGGTTCCGGCCGACGGCTGTCGCCATCGAGCGCGTGGCGCGGAACCAGTCCGACATGCTGGATCATCGCTACCCGGACTTCACCCCCGCCGACCTGCTGACCAATCCGGATGAGCGGGTCCAGATCGGCTACCGCCTCGCCCATCGTGTCGGGCTGGAGCGGGTCTACGCCATCGACGAACAGGACCGCGAAGGCCAGCCCTCCTACTTTCCGTTTGAGGACGTGCAGGCCTGGGCCGAGGCCAACGGCCGGTCGCCTGCCCTGGGGGCGATGCACGAACAGGTCGCGACGATGATCGGCGAGATGGAGACCCGCCAGCGGACGGACACCGTCGGCGGCGTGCTGCGCTGGATGAACACCCCGGAAAGCGCGGCCTCGGGCCAGACCTTCTACACCGCCCTGCTGGCCTTCGGCGCCGGCGACGCCCAGCCGGGCGCCGTCCTCAACGGCCGCTGGTACACCCGCAACGCCCTGATCTTCGCGCGCCTGGTGCAGGCGGCGAAGCCCGGCGACCGGATCGTGATCGTCTATGGCGGCGGCCACAGCTACTGGCTGCGGCAGTTCATCCAGACCACGCCGGGCTTCCGCCTCGTCGAGCCGGGCGACTATCTGCCGCCCGCCTGACCTCAGGCCGGGACGACCCGGGCGTCTCCGCTGGCCACCGCGAATTTCGCCCGGGTGGTCAGCGTCCCGCCGCGCTCCGACACCTTGTCCAGCACCTTGAACTCGGTCTGCCAGCGTTCCGGGGTCACGTCGCAGACGACATAGCCGCGCTGGGCGTTGTTGAACTTCAGGAACGGATTGTCGGCCACCCACTGGCGACCCCGCGGCTGCTGGTCCATCCCGTCCCCGGACGAACTGATCGAGGTGGTCACGAACTCCGCCGCGACCGGCGCGCCCTCGGGATTGCGGCTGTCGACGTATAGCTCGCCTGCATAGTTCTGGTGCTCATCCCCGGTCAGCACCACCGTATTGGCGATGCGACGGTCGCGCAGCCGGTTCAGCAGCCGCTGCCGCGGAATGCGGTAACCGGCCCAGGAATCAAGATTGTAGCCCGTCTCCGGTCCCGCTGTGCGGTCCAGGTCCATCACCATGATCTGCTGCGCCAGCACCTTCCAGTGGGCGTCTGAGCGCTCCAGATTGCGGTACAGCCACGCCTCTTGCGCCTCGCCCAGAACCTGGGCCCGCGGGTCCGAGACGCCGTCGCAGGTCGTCGCCCAGCTGTCGTTGCACGGCTGGTCGGTGCGGTGCTGCCGCGTGTCGAGCAGATTCAGGTCCAGCAGATTTCCCCAAGACGCATGGCGATACAGCTGGATGTCCGATCCGCGCGGGAAGGCGGAGCGGCGCAGGGGCATGTGCTCGTAGAAGGCCTGGGCGGCGGCCTGCCGGCGCAGCAGGAAGACCTCGGGCGGCACGCCATCGTCGAGGTCCGAGACCCAGTTATTGGCGACCTCATGGTCGTCCCAGGTCACATACCAGGCGGCGGCAGCGTGGCTGGCCTGCAGGTCCGTGTCCAGCTTGTACTGGGCGTAGCGCCGACGGTAGTCGTCGAGGCTGAAGGTCTCGCCGCCCAGATGCTGGCGCGGATTCTCGATCGTCCCGCCCGAGCCGGTGTAGGTGCGGTTGCCGCGGCCCTCATAGATGTAGTCGCCGTAGCAGTAGACGAAGTCCAGATCCTCTTCCGCCGCCTTGCGATGGGCGGTGTAGAAGCCCTGTTCATAGGCTTGGCAGCCGAGCACCCCGAACCGCGTCCGGGCCACCGCCGTCCCGGCCGCCGGCGCCGTCTTCGCCCGGCCCGAGGGCGTGCGTTCCGCCCCGGCCGTGAAGCGGTAGAAATAGTCGCGGCCGGGCTCCAGCCCCGTGACCTCGACATGGACCGCGTGCCCCATCTCGGGCCGGGCGATCGCCTCGCCCCTCTGCGCCACGTTGGAGAAGCCTCGATCTGTTGCGACTTCCCACTTCACCGGCACCGACGCCGACGGCATGCCGTGGCCGATCTCGAGCGGGCGGGGGGCCAGCCGGGTCCAGATGACGAAGCCGTCCGGGGCCGGATCGCCGGCGGCGATGCCCAGCTGGAACGGATATTCGGCGAACACCGGGTCGGCGAGCGCCTGCCGGCCGGAGCCCAGCACAACCCCGCCGGCGCCGAGCGCCAGCATCAGTCCACGGCGGGAGACGGAATCAAGCGAGCGCATACGGACCTCCGGGCGGCGAGGTCCCGACCTAGCCTGAAAATATGACGGCCGTCACGGCGCCGCTTGCGGCGCCGGCGTCCAGGCTCGCATCTCGGCGATCTCGCGAGTTTGGGCCGTCTTGACCGCCCGGGCCATGCGGCGGATCTCCGGATCGCGCGACTGCGCCAGGGCGATGTCGGCCATGGCGACGGCGCCGCGATGGTGCTCGATCATCCTCGCGATATAGGCCTCGTCCACCGTCGCGCCGGAGGCCGCGGCCATGCGGGCGTGCATTTCGGCCTCCGCGGCGGCGAAGGCCCGGTCGCCCGGGGATTGGCCCGGAGCGACGGCGGCATCCGCCGGCGTGGAGACCGCGCCGTCCCGCACGGTCGCGGCTTGATTCGCGGCCGAGGCCTCGCGCAGGGCCTGCTGGACCGGGTCGCCGCCGCCGTCGCAGGCGGAAAGCGCCGCCAGCAGCATCACGGCGGCCAGGACGCGCCTCATGCGACCGCTTCGATCCAGTTGGGCATCCAGCCCTCGTGCATTTCGCGCAGGTGATCCAGCGGCAGGCGGAACAGGTCGCCGCCAGAGCCGCCGGAGGCGAAGTCCCGGCCTTTCGCGCGGCCCACCACCGAGGCGCGCAGGCCGGCGGCCTGGGCGGCGGCGATGATGTCCGTCGCGTCGGCCACGGCGACCAGATAGCGGGCCTGGTCCTCGCCGAAGAGCAGGACGTGGGCGTGGGCCTCCGAGGTGGCGTCCAGTTCGACGCCGCAGTCCGAGGCCAGGGCGATGTCCGCCGCCGCCCCGATCAGGCCGCCGTCGGACAGGTCGTGCACGCAGGTCAGGGCCCCCGCCTCGATCTGCTGGCGGACGAAGTCGCCGGTCTTCCGCTCCAGCGCCAGATCCACCGGCGGCGGGGCGCCGTCCTCCCGGCCCAGCACCTCGCGCAGGTAGATGGAGGAGCCGAGTTCGCCCTTGGTCTCGCCGATCAGCACCAGCACGTCGCCCTCGACCATGCCCCCGAAGCCGACGACGACGTCATAGTTGGTCAGCAGGCCGACCGCCCCGACGGTCGGGGTCGGCGGAATGGCTGCGCCGTTGGTCTCGTTGTAGAGGCTGACATTCCCGCTCACGACCGGGAAGTCCAGCACCCGGCAGGCCTCGGCCATGCCGTCGATGGCGCGGACGATCTGGCCCATGATCTCGGGCCGCTGCGGATTGCCGAAATTGAGGTTGTCGGTGATGGCGATGGGTCGCGAACCGACGGCCGTCAGATTGCGCCAGGCCTCGGCCACGGCCTGTTTGCCCCCCTCATAGGGATCGGCCTGGACGTAGCGGGGCGTGCAGTCCGAGGTCATGGCCAGACCCTTGTCCGTGCCATGCACCCGCACCACGCCGGCGTCGGCCGCTGTGGCCGAGTCGTGCAGGGTGTCGGCCATGACGTGGCGGTCGTACTGCTCCCAGATCCAGCGCTTGGAGGCCATGTCCGGGCAGCAGACCACCTTGATCACCGCGTCGACCCAGCTTTCTGGGGCGGGGACATCGGCCGGCGAAAGGCGCGGCTGCAGCTCCGGCTGGACCCACGGTCGATCGTACAGGGGCGCGTCGTCGAACAGCGGGGCCAGCGGCACGTCGCAGACCGTCTCGCCGTGATGCTTCAGCACCAGACGGCCGGTGTCGGTGGTCACGCCGATGACGGCGGCGTCGAGACCCCATTTCTTGAAGATCCGGTAGCCGTCTTCCTCGCGGCCCGGCTTCAGCACGGCCAGCATCCGCTCCTGGCTTTCCGACAGCATCATCTCATAGGCCGTCATCCCCTCCTCGCGCTGGGGCACGGCGTCCATGTTCAGTTCGATGCCGACCGCGCCCTTGCCGGCCATCTCGACCGAGGATGAGGTCAGGCCCGCGGCCCCCATGTCCTGGATCGCCGCCACGGCGCCCGAGGCCATCAGCTCCAGCGTCGCCTCGATCAGCAGCTTCTCGGCGAAGGGATCGCCGACCTGCACCGTGGGGCGCTTCTCGTCCGAATCCTCGTCGAACTCGGCCGAGGCCATGGTCGCGCCGTGGATGCCGTCGCGGCCGGTCTTCGAGCCGAAATAGACCACCGACAGGCCCGGGGCCGGGGCGGCCGAATAGAACAGGGCGTCGGCCTTGGCCACGCCGACGCACATGGCGTTGACCAGGATATTGCCGTTGTATCCCTTGTGGAAATTGGTCTCGCCGGCCACCGTCGGCACGCCGACGCAGTTGCCGTAGCCGCCAATGCCGGAGACGACGCCCTTGACCAGCCGCTTCGTCTTCTCGTGCGACGGATCGCCGAAGCGCAGGGCGTTCAGCAGGGCCACCGGCCGCGCCCCCATGGTGAAGACGTCGCGCATGATGCCGCCAACGCCCGTCGCCGCGCCCTGGTAGGGCTCGATGTAGGACGGGTGGTTGTGGCTCTCCATCTTGAAGATGCAGGCGTCGCCGTCGTCGATGTCGATGACTCCGGCGTTCTCGCCCGGCCCGCAGATAACCCGCGGCCCCTTGGTCGGGAATTTGCCGAGGTGGATCTTCGACGACTTGTACGAGCAGTGCTCGGACCACATCACCGAGAAGACGCCCAGTTCGACGTGATTGGGTTCGCGTCCCAGCCGGTCGAGGACGACCTGATATTCGTTCGGGGCCAGGCCGTAGTCGGCGGCCAGTTCGGCCATGGTCTTCTGCGGAGCGCTCATGGGCGCGCCTTCTAGCCGTTGAACGATGCGGTGTCAGCCATTGCTGAGGAACATCATGGTCCGCATCTCATTGAATCGATCGACCGTCGCAGGAGGCCCCCGTGCCCGACCAGCCCATCGACCCCGCCGCCACCCCCGAGGACCCCGACGCGCCCGAGATCGCCGCCGATGACGCGGGCGCCACCGCCGCGGCCGAGCGCGCCTCGAAACAGGCGGCCAATGATGACCAGGCCCGGGGCGCGGGCGCCTAGGGCGTCG
The DNA here is from genome assembly GCA_004296955.1 of Brevundimonas sp. GTDB lineage: Bacteria > Pseudomonadota > Alphaproteobacteria > Caulobacterales > Caulobacteraceae > Brevundimonas. Next base: position 60,585 of record SCVB01000011.1, on the reverse strand, counting down.
GCCGTTCCACACCGGGGCGCAGCCGGAAGGTCAGAATGATCGCGCCGACCAGCACCGCGACAGCCGCGGCCAGGGCGACATAGGCCAGCATCGGGTTGCGCTGCTGCTCCGCCACGAACGCGCCCAGCAGGCCCCAGGCGATGGGCAGGCCGTAGGCGAGGGTGCGCAGGCGCAGGGTCGCTCCCAGGGCGACGGCGGCGACCACGACAATGGCCAGGATGGCCCAGGCGGTCGGCGAGAGCATGGCGGGCAGGGCCTCCTCGCCCGTCGCCACCGTGATCAGGTTCAGCGGCGCGGCCACGGTCAGCCAGCCCGCCAGCAGGGTCAGCGGCCACACCGTCATCAGCCGGTCGCGATCGAACCGCGGCAGGGCGCGGATGGCTCCCGCATTGGCCAGCAGTGGAACCAGCAGGACCGCCAGCGAGCCGAAGATCAGCACCACGGTCGCCGCCTCCTGGTCGAAGGCGGCCGCCACGACCCACCAGCCGATGCCGAGCAGGCCGGCGACCGAGGGCCAGCCCAGCCGATGAATCAGCAGGCTTTCGCCCGTCTGCGGCAGGACCTGTCGCACCGCATAGACCAGCAGCCAGAGATAGATCACGCCCCAGATAGCGAAGGCATAGCCCGCGACCCGCAGGGTGCTGTCGCCGTCGGCCGAGAATTCGGCCGGGGACTGGCCCCATCCCAGCAGGACCTGGGTCTGGCCGATCACCACCGCAAAGATCGTTGCGGACAAGACGATCAGGCGCCGGGTCATCTGGGCGGCGGTGGGGCGGACGATGGACATGGCGGCTCCCGTGGCTGTGGCATTGACTACGCATCGGGACGGCCAAGGTTCAACCCATTGCCGCCGGAGGGCCCGGATCGCACGCGATTTGACGGATTCGGCTTGACGGCGGCGGCTCGCCAACCTCCGATCAGCGAATGCCGGCCACCGAACAGGGTCATCGCGCGAAACTTGATGCGGCCGACCGGGCGCTGGCGGCGAATCCGCGCGACCTGCGGGCGCTGATCGCCAAGGGGGACGCCCTGGCGGCGCTCGGCGACGGGCGCGCCGCGGCCAGCTTCTACAGCTCGGCCCTGCGGGCGGCCGGCGATGGCCGGGGGCTGGCGCCTGAAGTGGTCGCCGAGCTGCGGCGGGCCCAGGCCGCCGCCCAGATCCAGGCGCAACGGTTCGAGACGCATCTCGCCGCGAGTCTCGCCGACGCGGGGTTCGACCCGGCCGCCTCCAGCGACCGGTTCGCCCTGTCGCTGGATCTGATGGCCGGCCGCAAGCGTCTGTATCAGCAGGAGCCGCGCTTCTATCTGTTCCCGGGCCTGCCGCAGATCCAGTTCCAGCCGCGCGAGACCCTGCCCTGGCTGGCGGCGGTCGAGGCCGCCGCGGGCGAGATTCGCGCGGAACTGGACGTCCTGCTGGCGGAGCCCGACCTGTTTCGCCCCTATGTGGAGCCGCGCGCGGACCGACCCAATCGCGACGCCGCGGGCATGGTGTCCAATGCGGACTGGAGCGCCCTGTTTCTGTGGAAGGACGGCGAGGAGCGGCCGGACATCGCCCGGCGATGTCCCCGCACCCTGGCGGCCCTGGCCGAGGTTCCCCTGTGCCGGGTGCCGGGCCGAACGCCGTCGATCCTGTTCTCGAAGCTGAAGGCCGGGGCGCGGATCCCGCCGCACCACGGGCTGATCAACACCCGGCTGATCTGTCACCTGCCGCTGATCGCGCCGGCGGGCAGCCGCTTCCGCGTCGGCAATGACGTTCGCGAGTGGCGCGAGGGCGAGGCGTGGGCGTTTGACGACACCATCGAGCACGAGGCCGCCAACGACAGCGGCGGGGAGCGCACCATCCTGATCTTCGACGTCTGGAAGCCGGAGATGAGCGAGGAGGAGCGGGCCCTCGTCTCGGCCCTGTTCCAGGCGGTCGACGCTTACGGCGCCGGCGGCCAGGCCTGGGGCGTCTAGACCTTCATCCGGGCCGGATTGCCCACCGCGGTCGCCCCCTCGGGCACGTCGCGGGTCACCACGGAGCCGGCCCCGATCACCGCGTCGTCGCCAATCGTCACGCCTGGCAGGATGATGGCCCCGCCACCGATCCAGACGTTCCGGCCGATCGTGACCGGCTTGCCGAACTCCACCCCTTCGGCGCGTTGGGCCGGGTCGCGTGGATGATCGGCGGTCAGGATCTGGACCGCCGGGCCGATCTGGGTCTGGTCGCCGATCTCGACCTCACAGACGTCCAGGATGATGCAGTTGAAATTCAGGAACGCCCCGCGGCCCAGGCGGATGTTGTAGCCGTAGTCGCAGTGGAAGGGCGGGCGGATGATCGCCCCCTCGCCGACCTCGCCCATCTTCTGGCGAAGCAGGTCGCGCCGTTCGGCCGGGCTGGCTCCCATGGCGGCATTGTAGCGCGCCATCCATTGTCTGGCGGCGATCTGGTCAGCCTGAAGCTCCGGATCGCCGGGGTCGTACGGCAGGCCGGATATCATTTTCTGGCGTTCGCTCATGAACATCGGCCGGCCCCCGTCTCTGCAGTCCGAACTCGACTGATCGGGAGCGCCAGGTCAAGCGCGCTGTCGCGTCAGGCGGCGGCGAAGACGCTGCGGAACAGGGTGGCGCCGTCGGCCGAGCCCAGTTCCTCCTCGAAGGCGCGGTCGGGGTGGGGCATCAGGCCCAGCACATTGCCGCGCGCGTTCTGGATGCCGGCGATGTCGTCGACCGAGCCATTGGGGTTGTCGACGTAACGGAACACCACCTGGCCCTCGCCCTCGATCCGGGCCAGGGTTTCGGCGTCGGCGAAATAGTTTCCGTCGCCGTTGCCCTGGGTCATCACTACCTCGCGCTGGCCCTGATAGCCGGCGGTGAAGCGGGTCTGGCCGTTGGCGACGGTCAGGGCGACGGGCTTGCAGACGTATTTCAGCCCGGCGTTCTTCAGCAACGCCCCCGGCAGCATTCCAGCTTCGCACAGGATCTGGAAGCCGTTGCAGATGCCGACCACGGCCACGCCGTCGTCCGCGGCCTTCTTCACCGCCTGCATCACCGGCGACTGCGCCGCCATGGCCCCGCAGCGCAGGTAGTCGCCATAGGAAAAGCCGCCCGGCAGGACGATCAGGTCCAGGCCCTTCGGCAGTTCGGTCTCCTGGTGCCAGACCATTTCGACCCGCTCGCCCGTCGAGCGTTCGACGGCGACCTTGCAGTCGCGGTCGCAGTTGGAACCCGGGAAGACGATGACGGCTGCGCTCATGGCGCGGCCCTGTAGCAGCGTTTGCGGGCGTTGTCAGGGCGCCGCGCGCAGGTCACGCAGGCGGCGGCGGGATCACTCCCAACTGCTGCAGCAGGCCAAGGGCGTCGTTCTCGTTCCAGCCCTCGACGATGCGGCCGTCCGCGACGCGTTCAAGGCTCATGCCGCTGACGACCACCGCCCGCCCCGTCGCCGGGACGCCGTTTAGGGGCCCCAGATGCGTGCCGCGCATCGTCAGTCTGGCAGCGACCCGGTCGCCTTCGGCGATCATGTCCTCGACGGTGAAGCCAGCATCCGGGAAGGCGGTCCGGAAGCCCTGGAACCATGCCGTCCAACCATCCCGGTCGATAGGCGTCGCGGCGCCGGCGATATGCCCCCGGTATTCTGCGGCCAGAAAATCGTCGCGCCGTGACAGGTCGCCCGTGCTCCAGACCTCCTCGAAGAAGCGGCGGATGAGCGCCTTGTTGGCCTCGGGGTCATTGACGGCCCGGGCCGTCGCGGGCGACCCGGCAAGCGCCAGGGCCGGGCCCGAGATAAGGATGGATCGCCGGTCGAACATCGCATCGCTCCTGTGCCGGGCGAATGTAACGACGATATTCGTTTCCGGGCAATTGTCCCCGCCTCAGTCCGGGCTTCTGGCCTCGTACACGCCGGTGATCGAGGCCTTGGCCAGGGTGTGGAAATGCAGGTTGAAGCCGAACACCGCGCCGGAATTCTCCGGCGTCACGTCCAGCCGATCCGTGTCCACGGCGAAGACGGTGAAGATGTAGCGGTGCGGGCCATGTCCCTTCGGCGGCGCAGCGCCGCCGAAGCCGGGCTCGCCGAAGTCCGTCCGCCCCTCGACCGCGCCATCGGGCAGGCCGGCAGGCGAGGCGCCTTCGGCCAGTTCGGTCACATCGGCGGGAATATTGGCCACGGTCCAGTGCCAGAAGCCCGAGCCGGTCGGCGCGTCGGGGTCGTAGCAGGTGACGGCGAAGCTCTTCGCGCCCTCGGGCGCGCCGGACCAGCTCAGCTGCGGCGAACGGTTGCCCCCGGCGTGCACCTGGGCGTCGGGCAGGACGCCGCCGTCGGCGAAGCCGGTGGAAGTGACGGTGAAGGTCATGGAGCGCTCCTCGCTGGGGTTGGACTGACCCTAACGCACGACCGCGATCCGCGTCGCTAGTGCGCCGCCTGTTTGGCCGCGGGCGTAAAGGCCGAATCGTCGGTCAGGCCGCCGGCCAGGGCGGCCGCGAAGATCAGCACGCCGACCAGCACGAAGGCGGCCACCGAGAACTGGATCATCCGTTTCATGCGACCTCGATGCGGTAGCTTTCGATAACGGTATTGGCGAGCAGCTTCTCGCACATGGCCTTCGCCTCGGCGGCCGGGTCGGCGGCGCCGTCCAGATCGAACTCGATCAGCTTGCCGACGCGGGCGTTGGCGACGCCGGCCCAGCCCAGACCATGCAGGGCGCCCTCGACGGCCTTGCCCTGGACATCCAGGACGCCGGGCTTGAGGAAGACGTGAACCTTGACCCTGGCCATCAGTGCAATCCCCCCTGAATCACGGTCGGCATATCCTTCATGATGCCGAGGCGGCGGGCCACCTCGGTATAGCTTTCGATGACATTGCCCAGATCGCGGCGGAAGCGGTCCTTGTCCAGCTTCTCGCCCGTGTTGGTGTCCCACAGGCGGCACGAATCGGGGCTGATCTCGTCGGCCAGGATGACCCGGCTGAAGTCGTTCTCCCACACCCGCCCGAACTCGATCTTGAAGTCGACCAGGGTGATGCCGACGGCGCCGAACATGCCCGACAGATAGTCGTTGACCCGCACCGTCATGGCCAGGATGTCGTCCAGCTCCTGGGTCGTGGCCCAGTTGAAGGCCGTGATATGCTCTTCCGTGACCATCGGGTCGTTGAGCTCGTCCTTCTTGAGATAGAACTCGATGATTGAGCGGGGCAGGGGCGTGCCCTCGTCGATGCCGAGGCGCTGGCTCATCGAGCCGGCGACGACGTTGCGGCACACGACTTCCAGCGGAATGATCTCGACCTCGCGGATCAGCTGCTCGCGCAGATTCAGCCGCTTTATGAAGTGGTTGGTCACGCCGATGCCGTTCAGGCGCGACATGATGAATTCGCTGATGCGGTTGTTGATGACGCCCTTACCCTCCAGCTGCGCCTTCTTCTCGCCGTTGAAGGCGGTGGCGTCGTCCTTGAAATACTGGATCAGGGTGCCGGGCTCGGGACCCTCGTAGAGGATCTTGGCCTTGCCCTCGTAAATCTTCTTGCGCTTGACGTTCATCATCTGGAGTCCGGGCGGGGCTCGCCGGAAACGAAAATCGCGCGGCCAGACGGAGATCTGGGCGGCGCAATCCGGAATCGGGCGGGCGGGAAAAAGTCGCGGGAACCCTTAGCGGATGCGGCGCCGCGACACAAACCGCCGCCCCTGCGGCAGGCCCGCTCGTCATGGCGTCGCAACCCGGCGAGTTCTGGTTGCGTTCGGCCATGGGGCGGCTATAGACCACCTCGACCGCGGCCGCGCTTTCCGGCCGCCAAACGGAGCCTTGCGACGCCCATGACGACCTTCGACGATCGGGAAAAGGGCTTTGAGTCCAAATACGCCCTCGATCAGGAACAGGAGTTCAAGGCGGTGGCCCGGCGCAACAAGCTGCTGGGTCTCTGGGCCGCTGAAAAGATGGGCCTGAACGCCGACCGCGCCGAGGAATACGGCCGCGCCATCGTCAAGGCTGATTTCGAACAGCCGGGCGAGGAAGACGTCTACCGCAAGATCGCCCAGGATCTCGAAGGCGCCGGCCTGACCGTCTCCGAGGGCGAAATTCGCCGCAAGATGGACGAACTCTCCTCGGTGGCGCGCGAGCAGATCCGTAACGACGAATAGGCTTCGGGCCTCTGGTGAATGCAGAAAGGGCCGCCCCTCGGGGCGGCCCTTTCGTCTTGCCGGGTCGGGGACGCCCGGCGGCCAGGGGCGCGTGAGGGCGCGCCGCGTGGATCAGTTGGGCATCAGGACCGTGTCGACGACATGGACCATGCCGTTCGACTGGGCGACGTCGGCCTGGGTGATGGTCGAGGCGCCGCCCTTGGAGTCGGTGATGACCCAGGTGTTGTTCGGGCCGGCCGAGACTTTCAGGGTTTCGCCCTGGACCGTGGTCAGGGTGGCGACGCCGCCATTGGCCTGGGCCTGGGAGGCGATGTCGGCGGCGGTCAGGCGGCCGGGCACCACATGATAGGTCAGGATTTTCGTCAGATCAGCCTTGCCGGCGGGGGCCAGCAGGGCCGTACGCGTGGCGGCGGGGATCTTTTCAAAGGCCGCGTTGTCCGGGGCGAACACGGTGAAGGGGCCCGTGCCCGAAAGCGTTTCTGCGAGGCCGGCGGCCTGCACGGCGCTGACCAGGGTGGTCAGGTTGGACGCCTTGGCGGCGTTGGCGACGATGGTCTCGTTCGGGCTCATCGGCGCGCCGCCGACCATGGGCTCAGCGGCGGCGGGAGCGACCGCCGCGGCCTCGGCCGGCGCGGTCTCATCAGCGGCCGGCGTACAGGCGGCAAGCGCGAAGGCCGCGGTCGAGGCGGCGGCGAGGGCGGCGTAGCGGTTGAATTTCATGACGCAGTCTCCTGAACAGCCCGCTCTGACGGCGGGGTCGGGGAGAGGTACTGATCTGCGACCGAAAGGATGCGCCGGCGCCGACGATTGCGGCGCGACACGTGACCGCACCCCCGTCAGCCTCGGGTGAGCGCCTGCGAAAGCGTCGCCCAGGCCGCCGCCTTTTCGGCCAGCGGCCGGGCATGGGCGGGGCTGGATGACGGTAGGTCGATCAGGGCGATCCCGGCCCGCGCCGACAGGAGGCGGCGGCCGAGCCGGGCCGCCGTCCCGCCGTTAAAGGCCACGGCCCGCAAGGCCGGCAAGCCCTCGACGAGCCGGTTCAGGTCGGCGGCCTCGGCATTGCGGATGGCGGCGTCCAGACTGCCGGGCCGGTGTGCGCTGGCGATCACGTCCCACAAGCCGACGCCGGCCGCCTTCAGCGCTTCCAGCCGGTCGGGATAGGGCAGGGCGGCCAGATCGCCGCCGATGACCCCGCCGACCAGACGCCAGAAGCCGTTCCGCGGATGGCCATAGTACTGGCCCGCCTTCAGCGAGGCGTCGCCCGGCAGGCTGCCGAGGATCAGGAGGCGCGTGTGCGCATCGACGACGGGGTCGAAGGCGCGTTTGAGACTCACGCCGCCCCGAACACCCGCGCGAACACCGTGTCCACGTGCTTGGTGTGATAGCCGAGGTCGAACAGGGCCTCGAGCTGTTCCGCAGGCAGGGTCACCCGCGCGTCCGCCTTGAGGAAGTCGAGGAACCGGCCCTCGCCGCGCCAGACCTTCATGGCGTTCTCCTGCACTGCGGCATAGGCGTCCTCGCGCGACACCCCGGCCTGGGTCAGGGCCAGCATGACGCGCTGGGAATGCACCAGCCCGCCCAGCAGGTTCAGGTTCTTCTCCATATTCGCCGGATAGACGTTCAGCCGCTCGACCACGCCGGCCAGGCGGTGCAGGGCGAAGTCCAGGTGGATGGTGGCGTCCGGCCCTATGCCGCGCTCGACCGACGAGTGGCTGATATCGCGCTCGTGCCAGAGGGCGACGTTCTCCATCGCCGGCACCACGGCCGACCGGACCAGCCGGGCCAGGCCGGTCAGGTTCTCGGTCAGGATCGGGTTGCGCTTGTGCGGCATGGCCGAGCTGCCCTTCTGGCCGGGATCGAACGGCTCCTCGGCCTCCAGCACCTCCGTCCGCTGCAGGTGGCGGATTTCGATCGCCAGCCGCTCGACCGACGAGGCGACCACGCCCAGCGCAGCGAAGAAGGCGGCGTGCCGGTCGCGCGGAATCACCTGGGTCGAGACGGGCTCGACAGCGAGCCCCATCTTGTCGGCCACGTATTGCTCCACCGCCGGATCGACATTGGCGAAGGTGCCGACCGCGCCCGAGATGGCGCAGGTGGCGATCTCTTCCCGGGCGGTCAGCAGCCGGCGCTTCGCCCGCTGGAATTCGGCATGATAGCCGGCCAGCTTGAGGCCGAAGGTCACCGGCTCGGCGTGGATGCCGTGGCTGCGGCCGACGCAGGGCGTGAGCTTGTGCTCTTTCGCCCGCTTCTCCAGCGCCGTCAGCACCCGGTCGACGCCCTCGACCAGCAGATCGGCCGACCGGGCCAGCTGGACCGCGAAACAGGTGTCGAGCACGTCGGATGACGTCATGCCCTGGTGCAGGAAGCGGGCTTCCTCGCCGACGATCTCGGACACATGGGTCAGGAAGGCGATGACGTCATGCTTGGTGGTGCGCTCGATCTCGTCGATGCGGTCGGCGTCGAAGACCACATCCTTGCCTTTGGCCCAGATCGCCTCGGCGGCGTCGGTCGGGATCACGCCCAGTTCGGCCATTCGGGTCGCGGCATGCGCTTCGATCTCGAACCATATCCGGTATTTGGTCTCCTGCGACCAGATGGAGACGGCGGCGGGGCGGGAATAGCGGCTGATCATGGGGGCGGGGTGTCAGGCGAGGGCGACGTCGAGTCAAGCGCCGCTTGTGGCGGACGCGTCCGAACTCATTGGCGACGGCGGCTGAAGGGCCCTATTCGTGGGCGCAACCTGACGGAGCGCGACCATGGAACTGATCATCGGACCCCGGCTGTATTCGACCTGGTCGCTGCGCCCCTGGCTGGTGCTCAAACGCTGCAAGGCGGAGTTCGCCGTGCGGGAAATCGACATCTACACGCCCGACGGCCAGGCCGAACTGGAGCGGATTTCTCCCTCCCGGCTCGTGCCGCTGCTCAGGGTCGAGGGCGAGACGGTCTGGGATTCCATGGCCATTTCGGTCTGGTGCGCCGAACGGTATCCCGAGGCCCGGCTGTGGCCGGCCGATCCCCACGCCCGCTGGCTGGCCCGCTCGGCGGCCTGCGAGATGCACGGCGGCTTCACGGGGCTGCGGACCGACTGCGGCATGGGACCGGATCACACCATGGTCGGCCCGGACCGGTCGCCGCCGCCGACAGGAGAGGCGGTGTCGCGGGACATTCGTCGCATCGTCAGCCTGTGGACGGAGATGCGCAGCCGGTTCGGCGCCGGCGGCCCGTACCTGTTCGGCGAGTGGTCCGTGCCGGACGCCTTCTTCACCCCCGTCGCGGCGCGATTCCGGCATTTCCAGATCGATCTGGCCGCCCACGGCGACGACGGGACCGCGGCGGCCTATCGCGACGCCCTGCTGGCCCAGCCCGACTTCCTCGAATGGTCCGAAGAGGCGCTTTCAAGCCGTTAACCGACCCCCGGAACCCCGTCTTAAGACAACGGCGGTATCCGTCTCCCGTGAGGAGCGCAGAAGCGTTCAGAGGTCCCCGATGTCCATGCCCGTCGAACAGCCCGGAGCACGCCGTCCCAGCCTGATGGTCTATGGCCTGATGATCGTGATCGCCTGCTGCCTGCCGGCCCTGCTGCTGGTCAGCATCACCTAGTTGGCGCTGACCGTCGGAACCGAGGCGACCTCCACCGGCGCCGGCGGAGGCGGCGGCGGGACATAGTCGAGCGCCAGCGGAATCAGCGTCGCCCCCGACGCCACGGCGTCCAGGGTATTCAGCGGCCGACCGTTCATGCGCTGGTAGATCCAGTAGGCGGCGACGACCTTCTCCACATATTCGCGAGCCTGGGGCACGTCGATGGTCTCGATCAGCAGCAGCGGATCCGCGTCATGGCCGAGCTTGCGCACCGCCATCACCATGGGGCCGGGGCCGGCGTTGTAGGACGCCGCGGCGCGCAGCAGGTCGCCGTTGATCGCCGGCAGGGCGAGGACGCGGTTCACATAGGCCTGGCCGAGGCGGGCGTTGACGTTGGGCAGGAACAGCCGCTCCGGATCGCTGACGAAGCTGCGGTCGCCGGACAGTTCGGCGGCCGTCGTCGGCATCACCTGCATCAGGCCATAGGCGCCGGCGCCCGAACGGGCGCGGGCGTTGAAGTCGGTTTCCTTGCGCGCAATGGCGTAGACCAGCGACCGCTCAATGGTGAAGCCGCCGTCCGGCTCGATCACCGGCTGGGCGTAGCGGGTCGCATCAATGCGGCGCACGTCGTCGCTGGAGCCGGTGACCCGGGGACCCAGGGCCCGACCCAGGGCGGCCCAGAGCTGGCGGCCGCGGTCGGTGACGGCGGCGCGCAGGCCGGTGCGGAGCTCCTCGCGCGCATCGGCGCGGCGTCCGACCTCGAAGAAGGCCACGGTGCGCCGGGCGCGGGGTTCGGCGCGGATGAATTCGTCCAGTTCGTCCGCGTCGACGCCGATCGGCTCCTCGGCCTGCCAGGAGGCGCGCTGCGTCCCGCCGCCGACATAGGGCGTCGGGCCGAGGTTCTCGATCGCCGGCTCCTCGCCCAGCTGGCGCAGCGCGATCTGGCCATAGAAGGTCGCGGGCCACGTCCCGGCGCGGTGCAGCAGGGGCTGCACCCGGTCCTGCTGGCCCGAGCGCGCGGCCGCCCGCGCGGCCCAGAAGGCGGCGCCGGAGCGGACCCAGCCGTCCTCGGTCGGGTCGTCCAGGACGCGTTCGAAGGCGATCTTGGCCGCGGCGAACTCGCCCAGCCGGTACTGGGCCAGGCCGACCGTCCACCAGTCGCCGATCTGTTCGCCCAGGGAGACCGCGCCGGTCAGGTCGTCGCGGTTCAGAGCGACGCGCGCCGCCTTCATCGGATCGCCTTCGGTATTGCCGCCGGCCGCCGCGATGCTGTTCCAGGTCCGGCTGCCCCACATGCGGGACGGGCGTCTGGGCTCCGGCGCGCCGTCGGGCCGGCGGCGCATGGCCAGATTCCAGGCGCGTTCCGCGCTCGGCAGGTCGGAATACTCCTCCAGCCAGGCCGCCAGCTCTTCATAGGTGGCGGTGTAGTCAGCGTGGAACAGCCGCTCGAACTCGACCTGCCCAAGCAGGACACGGTCATTCGCCTCGCGCGCCGAGGCGCGGGCGGCGTCCAGATCCCCGCGACGCAGGGCGTCGAAGGCGGTGGTGTAGCTGAGCCGGTCCGCGGCGCTCAGGGCGGTCGGAATGCGGCGATCGCCCTCTTCAGCATGAGCGGCGCCCGCCAGGACGCACAACGCCATCGCCAGCGTCGGCGCAACAATCGCGCGGCGGAAATCAAATCGCACTAAGGCGGCCCCCCTGAGAGCGTCGAGCGACCCGTCTCGACCCGGGTCAATTCGCGCTGTTCGTTCGGTCGTCAGGCCAGAAAGGCGCCACCGCCCCGACCCATGTCAAGATTTCACCCCTTTTTGGGGCGGTTTTGAGTCGGAAGGGTGAACGAGCTTGGCCGTCAGCCCTCGATCCGCGCCGCCAGGGACAGCAGATCGGCCCAGACTTCGCGTTTGGCGACAGGCTGTCGCAACAGGAAGGCGGGGTGCAGGGTCGGCAGGGCGGGGGCCGAAACGGCGCCCTCCGGCAACCGCCATTCGCGCCACTGTCCGCGCATTCTCATAATGCCTTCGTCGGTGGCCAGCACCGACCGCGCCGAGGCCGCGCCCAGCAGCAGTACGGCTTTCGGCCTCAGCAGGGCGAAGGCCCGCTCGACGAAGGGCGCGCAGACCGCCTGCTCCGCCGCCGTCGGGGTGCGATTGCCTGGCGGCCGCCAGAAGACGGTGTTGGTGATGAATACCCGCCCCTCCAGCCCGGCCTCGGCCAGCATCCGGTCCAGCAGGCGTCCGGCCTTGCCGATGAAGGGCTGACCGCCCTGGTCCTCTTCCGCGCCCGGGCCTTCGCCGACGATCAGCACCTCGGCCTCCGGATTGCCGCGACAGAACACCGCCTGCTTCGCCCCCATGCCGCGCAGGGGACAGCCTTCGAACTGCGCGATCGCCTGGCCGAGGGCCTCCAGCGTATCGGCGCCCGCCGCCAGGCGCCGGGCCTCCGACAGGGCGTCGCCGGTCGCCGGGAGGGCAGTCACTGATGCTGTCGCCTTCGCCACGGCCTTGACGGCCGGCGGGGGGGCGACGTGGGTGCGGTCGACCGGCGCGTCCTCGTAACAGGCCTCGACGCCCGCATCCCGCCAGAAGGCGAGCAGGCTTTCGGCGCTGGCGGTGTCGAGGGGCTGCGGGTTCATGGCGTTCGGCACAGGGATAGTCCTTGACCACCCTTGCGTCACCTTCGGATAAGCGGAAAACAGCAAGACCCCACCCACTGCGAGGACACCCCCCATGGCCGAGAACGCCATCGAAGGCGGCGCACAGAACGCCTGGCAGGAAGCCGTGATCGACAAATTGCCGCCCGCCGAAGCCCTGGCCGGGGTCGAGCGCGAGGTGATGGAATATGACGTCGTCATCGTCGGCGGCGGCCCCGCCGGCCTGTCCGCCGCTATCCGCCTGAAGCAGCGGGCGGAAAAGGACGGCAAGGAAATCTCCGTCGCGGTGCTGGAGAAGTCGGCCGAGATCGGCGGCCACATCCTGTCGGGCGCCGTCATCGACCCGCGCGCCCTGACCGAACTCTTCCCCGACTGGAAGGAACGCGGCGCGCCGCTCGAGACGCCCGTGACCGAGGACCGGTTCATGATCCTGGGGCCGATGGGCCAGGTCTCCCTGCCCATGCCCCTGCTGCCGCCGATGATGCACAACCACGGTTGCTACATCGCCTCGCTGGGCAATGTGGCGCGCTGGCTGGGCGAACAGGCCGAGGCCCTGGGCGTCGAGGTCTATCCCGGCATGGCCGCCAGCCATGTGGTCTGGGACGAACCGACGGGCCGGGTGAAGGGCGTCGTGGCCGGCGTCTTCGGCATCGACCGTCACGGCAAGTCGACTGATGACTTCCAGCCCGGCATCGAACTGCACGGCAAATACGTCTTCATCGCCGAGGGCGTGCGCGGCTCCCTGGCCAAGACCATCATGGCCCGCCACAACCTCTGCGACGAAGCCCAGTCACAGAAATTCGGCATCGGCCTCAAGGAGTTGTGGCAGGTCCCGGCGGAAAAGCACCGCCCCGGCCTGGCCCAGCACACCACCGGCTGGCCGCTCGACGAATTTACCGGCGGCGGCAGCTTCATGTATCATTTCGGCGACCGCTACGTGGCCATCGGCTATGTCGTGCACCTGAACTACAAGAACCCGCACCTGTCGCCCTTCGACGAGTTCCAGCGGTTCAAGCACCACCCGGCGATCAGCGAGCATCTGGAGGGCGGGACCCGCATCTCCTACGGCGCCCGCGCCATTACCGAAGGCGGCTTCCAGTCGGTGCCCAAACTGTCCTTCCCGGGCGGCGTGTTGATCGGTTGCTCGGCCGGCTTCGTGAACGTCCCCCGCATCAAGGGCAGCCACAACGCCATGAAGACCGGCATGCTGGCCGCCGACGCCGCCTATGACGCCGTGCAGGCGGGCCGCGCCGGCGACCAACTGGTCGAATACCAGACGGCTTATGAGAAGAGCTGGGTCCACAAGGAGCTGAAACAGGTCCGGAACGCCAAGCCCTATCTGTCGAAATTCGGCACCTCGCTGGGCGGGGCGCTCGGCCTGATCGACATGTGGTTCTCGTCGCTGTTCCGCGTGAACCTTCCGTGGACCCTCAAACACGGCAAGACCGACGCCGCCTCGACGGAAAAGGCCGCGAAGCACCAGCCGATCGCCTATCCGAAACCGGACGGCAAACTGTCGTTCGACAAGCTGTCGTCGGTCTTCATCTCCAACACCAACCACGCCGAGGAACAGCCGGCGCATCTGAAGCTGCTGGACCCTTCGATCCCGATCCGGGTCAATCTGCCGGATTATGGCGAACCGGCGCGGCTCTACTGCCCGGCGGGTGTCTATGAGGTGCTGTACGACGAGGCCGGGAACAATCCGCGCTTCCAGATCAACGCCCAGAACTGCGTTCACTGCAAAACCTGCGACATCAAGGATCCGTCCCAGAATATCGTCTGGACCACGCCCGAGGGCGGCGGCGGACCCAACTATCCGAATATGTGACGCGTGCCGGGCGAGGGGCCTTGTCGCCGCCTCATAAAGCGGGAAGGTTCGGTTCATGCATCTGTCCCGCCTCGCCCTTCTCCTCGCCGGTTGCGCCCTGACGGCGCTGGTCTCGCCCGCTTGGGCGCAGGAGGCGCCGCCTTCCGTCCCCGAGGCGGTTGAGCCGCAGCCCGCGGCGCCGACGATCGTCATCGAGAACGCCGCCGTCGCGCCGTCGACGCCGGCTGTGATCGCCATTCCCGCCGTCTGGTCGCCCGTTCCGGCGGATGAGACCGGCCTCACCGCCTATGGCCTTTACCTCTCCGGCCGGCTGGCCGCCTTCCGGGGCGACAATACCGTCGGCGCGGAGTTCCTGGCCCGGAGCCAGGCCCTGACGCCGGAACAACCGACCCTCGCCGAGGAGGCCTTCCGGTCCGGCCTGTTCGCGGGCGACCTCGACACCCTGGCGGAATTGGCGCCCGCGGTGCAGGACAACGCCCTGCTGGCGGAAGCGGGCCGCCTGGTCATGGTCGTCGACGCCCTCGACGACGGCGACGCCCGCGCCGGCCTGGCGCTGCTCCGGTCGCAGCCATTCGCCGAGCCCTTCGACGCCATCGGCCGCTATATCCTGCCCGCGCTCGCCGCCCGGGCCGGAGACTGGGACGCCGCCCTGGCCCCGGTCGAGGCGCCGCCGACCGACATCGACGCCCTGGTGCTGCGGCATCAGCGGGCCCGGCTGCTGGACAGCCGCCGACGCTATGCCGAGGCCGAGGCGGAGTTCAAGGTGCTGACCGCCTCGCCGCTTGGAGGCCAGCTGTTCTCCGCCGACTACGGCCGCTTTCTGGAGCGGAGGGGACGTCGCGACGAGGCCCTGACGCTCTATGAGGCGTCGCTGACCGGGCCGTCGCCGGATCCGGAGGCGCTGGTCGGCCGGCTTCGCGTGCTTGAACGCGCCGCCCCGCCGCCCGCGCCGACCATCCGTGAGAGCGCGGCCTTCGCCATCAAACTGGCCGCCATCCAGATCGGCGAGCGGGGTGAAAACCAGCTGTCGGCCATCTTCCTGCGGCTCGCCGACAGCCTGGGCCGCGACGATGAAATCGCCCTGCGCCTGGGTCTCAGCCTCGTCGCCGCCCGGCAGGAGGAGCCGGCCCGCGAGGCGTTCAGCCGGGTGACTCCGGCCAATCCGATCGTCTACGCCGGGGCCCAGTTCGGCCTCGGGCTCAGCTTCCAGCGCGACGAGCGCAATGAGGAGGCGCTGGCGGCCTTCCGTCGCGCCGACGCCGCGGCCCCCGGCCAGAACGAGGTGATCTTCCGCCTGGCCCAGCAACTGATCGCCATGGACCGTCCCGAGGAGGCGCTGACGGTCCTGAACCGCCCGTCGGTCAACGTAGCCGGACAGGCGCCGGGGCTCCGGCTTCTGCGCGGGGCGACACTGGAAGCCCTCGGTCGGCTGGATGAGGCCGAAAACGAGCTCTGGGCCGCGCTGACGGCCGCGCCGAACGAACCCGCCATTCTCAATCACCTCGGCTATATGTGGGTCGACACCGGCCGGCGCGTGGAACAGGGGGCCGAGATGCTGGCCCGCGCCCACGCGGCCGAGCCGGAGAACGGCAACATCCAGGACTCCCTCGGCTGGGCCCAGTTCCGACAGGGCCAGTACGACATCGCCGTCGAAACCCTCGAAGGCGCCGTCAGCAAGGAGCCGGCCAACGCCGAGATCGTCGACCATCTGGGCGACGCCTACTGGCAGGTCGGCCGCCGGCGCGAGGCGGAATGGCAATGGAGCCGGGTGCTGACGCTGGATCCCGATGCGGAGCGTCGCGCCGAAGTGGAGCAGAAGCTGGCCAAGGGCCTGTCGGTCGAGCCGCCGGTGTCCGCCGGCCAGTCCTGAGCCATGGCCGCCGCCCGGCTCGCGCCCGCCAAGGTCAACCTGTTCCTGCACGTCGGCCCGCTGGAGGCGGACGGCTACCACCCGCTGGCCAGTCTCGCGGCCTTCGCCGACGTCGGCGACCGGCTGGCGGTCGAGCCGGCGGAGCGCCTGTCGCTGGCGGTCGTCGGACCCTTCGCCGCCGCCCTGCAGGGCGAGGGCGACAATCTGGTGCTGCGGGCGGTGAGGGCGCTGGGCGCGGCGGCGGGCGTCGGCGAACCGGGACTGCGCATCACGCTCGACAAGCAGCTGCCGGTGGCCGCCGGCCTGGGCGGAGGGACCTCCGACGCCGGGGCTGCGCTGAAGCTGGCGCGCGATGCGCTGGGCCTGCCGCTGGACGACGCCGCGCTGGCGGAGATCGCCGCCGGCATCGGCGCCGACGGCCCCATGTGCCTGCACGCCCGCGCCGCCTGGGCCGAGGGGCGGGGCGATGTCCTGACCTTCGAGTCGGGTCTGCCGCCCTTGCCGGCCTTGCTGGTCAATCCGGGCGTGCCGTCCTCCACAGGCGCGGTCTATCGGGCCTTCGATGATGGCGCGACGGGCGGAGCGGACCGGCCACGCCCTCCGTCCGCCTGGGACCTGCTGTCCGTCATTGACTGGCTGGCGGCGCAGCGGAACGACCTGCAGGCGCCCGCCGTGAGCCTCGCCCCGGCGATCGGGGAAGCCCTTGCCGCCACGGCGGACCTGCCCGGCGCGCGCCTGACCCGGATGTCCGGTTCGGGGGCCACGGTCTTCGCCCTGTTCGACAGCGCCGCCGCCGCCGGGGCCGCCGGACGGGCCCTGTCGGCTGTTCGGCGCGGCTGGTGGGTCCGCCCAACGACCCTGCGATAGCCGCCGTTCCGGCCTTAACCGTCGGCAAACGCGTCTCTGGCAGAGTGCCGGTATGGAAACGCTCGCCCCCGCCCGGATCGCCGCCTTCGAGGCCGTGTTGAACAAGGTCCCGGCAGAGGATCGCGCCCGGCTTCATGCTCTCAAGGACGCCGCCGCCGCCGCGGCGGCCGCTTCGGCCCCGCACTGGGACTTCGACCAGCCGGGCCATCGGGCCGAGGAAGCCCTGGCCGCGGCTTTCGGCGACGCCTTGACCGACGACCACCGACGCGCCCTTGTCGCCCTGTGGGCGCTGGAGATGCCGGCGCGGGTCCCGGCCGCCGACCTGCCCGCCGCCGTGCTGGAGCTTTATCCGGAATGGATCGGCCGTCTGGCCGACTTCCTGACCGCCGCCGCTGATCCCTACGACCGCGACTTCTGGGCCAAGGATGTCCGCATCTCGCTGGTTCTCAGCGTGCCCGGGGCGCGGACCCAGATGATCGACCTGTCCTCGCCCATGGGGCCCGGCCAGGTGCTGCGCCACGCCCGCGAGGGCTGGGGCTGGTCGGTGATCCCGGCCTATGCCGCCGCCCAGGCCTGGAAGCCGTGGCTGGAGGTCCATACCGAGAGCCGCGAATTGTCCGACTTCAACGAGGCCGGCTGGGACCGCGCCTGGGCCACGGCCGCCGAAATCTGCAAGCGCCGTCCCGAGATGGCCGGCATGCTGGGCTCCAGCTGGTTCTATGATCCGCCGCTGGAACAGATCAGTCCGCGCCTGGCCTATCTGCGGCTCAACCTGCTGAAGCACGGCGCCTTCATGGTGCATCAGGGGCCGGGCGAGATTCACACCCAGCGCGCCGCCACGTCCTCGCCGACCCGCGCCGCCCTGATCGAAAAGGGCGAATACACGGCCCGTTCGTGGATCGTCGCCTTCCCCCGCGCCGCCCTGATCCGCTGGGCCGACGCGCGCAAGGCGGCGATGCTGCGCGAAGCGGCCTAGGTCTTCATTGCGGCCCACGCCGCGCCCACCGGCGCGATCTGCAGCCCGGCCGCCTTCGCCGCGCGCAGCACCCGATCCAGGTCGGCGGGCGTGCAGCCATAGTCCGTGGGTCGGTCGGACACGTCGTGGCCATAGGCGGTCAGCCAGCCCTTCGACGCGGCCGCTTCGGCCATCAGGGCTTCGAGGTCGTAGCCGGGGAGGCGGCGGCTTTCGAGACCGATGCTCTTGATGAGGGCGCGATCCTCGCGGCCGGCGTTGACGCCGTCGCGGACGCCGCGGGCCATGGCGAACCGCTCCCGCACGACCCGTTTGGCCCCGAGCGTCGCGTCGCCGAACGGCCAGGCGAAGGTGGTCATGCGGCAGCCATCCAGCCGCTCGGCCACCCAGGCGGCGTTGGCGTCGAGGCTGAGGCGCAGGGCCGCCGGGTCCATGCGCAGGGCGCTGGTATGGCCGAAGGTGTGACAGCCGACCTCGTGGCCGGCGGCGTGCAGGGCCTGCAGGTGTTCGACCTCGAACTGGTCCCGGTCCATGTTGACCCCGCCGGCGAGGCCGCCGCAGACGTAGTAGGTGGCTTTCACGCCATGCTCGGCGAGGATCGGCCCGGCCTCGGTCCAGGCGCTGGCGGGGAAGTCGTCGAAGCTCAGCGAGAAGACCCCGCGCGGCGGCGCGATGTTCACCGGGTCGATGTCGAGATAGCGCGCCGCGCGGCGGCGCATCTGGTCGATCTGCTTCATCGGGCGGTCATAGCGCGGGGGCGCTTAAGGAAGCGTATGGCGGGCCTTCGCCTTGCCCGCCAAGGGCCGCCCGTCTAGGGTCCGCCGCCTTCTTCCCCGGACGAAAAAGCTGCCCGTGACGACCGAACCGCTCGCCTTCCAGGACCTGATCCTGACGCTCCACAAATACTGGGGCGATCAGGGCTGCGCGATCCTGCAGCCCTATGACATCGAGGTCGGGGCCGGGACCCTGCATCCGGCGACGGTGCTGCGGGCGCTGGGCCCGCGCCCGTGGAAGGCGGCCTATGTGCAGCCGTCGCGGCGGCCGGGCGACGGCCGCTATGGCGAAAATCCCAATAGATTACAGCACTATTACCAGTATCAGGTGATCCTGAAGCCGAACCCCGACGATCTGCAGGCTCTCTATCTCGGCTCGCTGGCGGCGATCGGCATTGATCCGAAGCTGCACGACATCCGCTTCGTCGAGGACGACTGGGAGAACCCGACCGTCGGGGCCTGGGGTCTCGGCTGGGAGGTCTGGTGCGACGGGATGGAGGTGACGCAGTTCACCTATTTCCAGGGCGTCGGCGGCATCGAGGTCGACGTGGTCTCGGGCGAGCTGACCTACGGGCTGGAGCGGCTGGCCATGTACGTCCAGGGCGTCGACAACGTCTACGACCTGAAGTTCACCAAGGAGGGCCTGACCTATGGCGAGGTCTTCCTCGAGAACGAGCGCCAGCAGTCGGAGGCCAATTTCCACGGCTATGACGTCGACGGGCTGAAGCGCCGGTTCGAGGACATGGTCGGCGAGGTCTCGCGCTTCCTCGCCATGAAGGGGCCGCAGGATCAGGCGCTGGTGCTGCCGGCCTATGATCAGGTGCTGAAGGCCAGCCACCTGTTCAACCTGATGGACGCGCGTGGGGCCATCGCGGTGGCTGAACGGCAGAGCTACATCGGGCGGATCCGCGATCTGTGTAAGGCCTGCGCGACCGAATGGGTCGAGCAGGAAAGGGGGCGCGTCTGATGGCCCAGCTGCTTGTCGAACTGTTCTCCGAAGAGATCCCGGCCCGCATGCAGGGCGGGGCGGCGCGCGACCTTGAGCGGATGGCGGCGGAGCGGCTGAAGGCCGCGGGGCTGACGTACGATTCCTTGACGACCTTCGCCGGGCCGCGGCGGCTGACGCTGGTGGTCGAGGGGCTGCCGGCGGCGACGCCGGACCGCGAGGAAGAGGTCAAGGGACCGCGGGCCAATGCGCCGGAGCAGGCGCTGGAGGGCTTCCTGCGGAAGACCGGCCTGACGAAGGACCAGCTGGTCGAGCGCGACGGCGTCTTCTTCGCCGTGCTCAGCAGCAAGGGCCAGCCGACGGCGGCCCTGATCCCGGACATGGTCGACCAGATCGTGCGCGGCTTCCCCTGGCCCAAGTCGATGCGCTGGGGCTCGGGCAGCCTGCGCTGGGTGCGGCCGCTGAAGCGGATCGTCGCCCTGTTCGACGGCCATGTCGTGCCGTTCGAGATCGACGGCATCGTCTCGGGCGACCTGACCGAGGGGCATCGCTTCCTCGGCTGTGGCCGGCCGTTCGCGGTCAAGGATTTCGCCGACTACCGCGCGAAGCTGGAAAGCGATTTCGTCATGCTCGACGCCGTCGACCGGCGGCTGAAGATCCTCGAGGCGGCGCAGAAGGTCTGCGCCGACCGGGGTCTGGCGCTGGTCGATGACGACGGCTTGCTGGACGAGGTGGCGGGGCTGGCCGAATGGCCGACGCCGATCCTGGGCGACATGGACCCGGCCTTCCTCAGCCTGCCGCCCGAGGTGGTCCGGCTGTCGATGAAGGTGCACCAGAAGTATTTTGCGGTGCGCGATCCGGCGACGCATGGCCTGGCCCCGCATTTCGTGGTGGTGGCCAATGTCGAGGCGACCGACGGCGGCAAGGCCCTGGCCGCCGGCAACAGCCGGGTGCTGTCGGCCCGTCTGGATGACGCCCGCTTCTTCTGGGACGAGGACCTGAAGGCCGGCTTCGAGGTCTGGTCGAAGAAGCTGGAGGGGGTGACCTTCCATGCCAAGCTGGGGACGCTGGCCGAGCGGGTCGAGCGGATCGCGGCGCTGGCGCGGGAGATCGCGCCGCTGGTCGGAGCCGATCCGGATCAGGCCGAGGCGGCTGCGCGGATCGCCAAGGCCGATCTGGCCTCGGGCATGGTGGGGGAGTTCCCGGAGCTGCAGGGCGTCATGGGCGGCTATTACGCCCGCGCCTTCGGCCATCCGGACGCCGTCGCCGACGCCGTGCGCGATCACTACAAGCCGCAGGGGCCGGCGGACTCGGTGCCGACCGCGCCGCTGACGGTGGCGGTGGCGCTGGCGGACAAGCTGGACACGCTGGTCGGGTTCTTCGCGATCGATGAGAAGCCGACGGGGTCGAAGGACCCGTTTGCGCTGAGGCGGGCGGCGCTGGGGATCATTCGTTTGATCCTCGAAAATGGCGCGCGCCTCAAGCTTACGCGGGTCGCCATACCCCATCTCTGGGTCGTCTCAGAGCATCTCGCGACCGAGCCGCTGCGCAAGCTCGGTCGGGCACCGTATGAACTCGTCAGAGAAGCAGGCTTCGACCTTGAGAAGGCCGCGGAACAGGCGGGCTGGACGTCTCAGATTGCAGTCATGGTCAATGGGAGTCGGGACATCCTCGCCTTCTTCGCCGACCGCCTGAAGGTTCTCCTCCGCGATCAGGGCAAGCGCCACGATCTCGTCGACGCCGTCTTCGCGCTGGGCGACGACGACCTCGTCCGCATCGTGCGGCGGGTGGAGGCGCTGGACGGCTTCCTCGCTACGGACGACGGGGCGAATCTGCTGGCCGGGTACAAGCGGGCGTCCAACATCCTCAAGGCCGAGGAGAAGAAGGGCGCCGTGCCGACCGGCATGGTGCAGACCGGCCTGCCGGGTCAGCCGGAGCAGGAAAGCGCCCTGGCCTTCGCCGCCGCCGCCGCCGCGACCGCCGTGGACGCCGCGCTGGAGACCGAGGATTTCGCCGCCGCCATGACGGCGTTGGCGCGGTTGCGGGCCCCGGTCGACGCCTTCTTCGACAAGGTGATGGTCAACTCCGAGGTGGCCGCCGAGCGGGAGAACCGGCTGAAACTGCTGGGGCAGGTGCGGGCGGTCATGGGCCGGGTGGCGGACTTCGGGATGGTTGGGGGCTGACCCTCTCCGGGTGAGAACTTGTCATCCCGGCCGAAGCGAAGCGGAGAGCCGGGACGGTGGCTCCCGTTTCTGTGAGCCTCCCGGAAATCGCCTTCGATTATCCGGGAGGAGGGTGGGCACCGCGCTGTGGCCTGACCTGTCTCCCGGCTCGCTGCTGACGCAGCGTCCGGGAGCGAGACGTTTGTGTGCTGGCGCGTCCCGGCTCTCCGCTTCGCTTCGGCCGGGATGACAAGTGGCCGACCACTTTCCGGTGTGCTGCCTGAAGCTCCTCCAAAAAATGCCGAAAAGCTGCCTTCCCGACCCTCGCTGCGCGCGGGCTATGCGCGGCCGGCGCGTGGGTTACACCGCGCCTGGGGCGGTCGCGGGCGGGCTGGATTGTCAAAGACCGGCGGCGGTCCGGGGAGCGCCGGGGTCTATTTTACGGGGGCGCCAACCTGCGCTGAGGAGAAATATTTTGCGGAGGGGCGGGAAGGGCGCTTCGGGGGTCGAAAGGGGACGGAGGATCGGGGGCGGGAAGGGAGGCCTCAGCGGCCCAGAACCGGCTGGTCCATGAAGGCGGCGTCGAGGCCATAGTCCGTGAACCGCGCCAGTCGCTCCCGCAGCCGGCCGTGCGCGGCGGGGTCGTCGCCGAGGCGGTCGGGCCCGGGCAGGAAGGCGTTCTCGGCGCGGAAGGTCCAGGCGGCCACCTTGAGGCCGGCGGCGTGGGCGTCGGCGATCAGGGTGGTCGAGGCGCCGGGCGCGGGTTCGATCAGGGCTGTGTCGACGCCGATCCAGTCGGCCCAGGCGGCGACAGCGGCGAGGCCCGACGGCGTGGTCATGGCGGCGTAGTCGAGGTCCGGGCGGTCGAACGGGCCGCCGGTTGCGGCGACCAGCTGCAGCAGGGGCGCGGCGAGGCGGGCGCGGAGGCGCTGCAGGGGGCCGACCTCGAAACACTGGATCAGGATCGGGGCGTCGGCGCCGGTCAGGCCGCGCCGCTCAAGGATGGCGACGAAGGCGTCCTCCATCGGCAGACCGAGGGCGTTGAAATACGTCGGGTGCTTCAGCTCGGGGACGACGCCGAGGCCCGCCGCGGCGGCGATGTCGAGGACCTCCTCGAAGGTCAGGATCGGCTCGGCGCCGTCGAAGGCGGTGTTGGCCGGACGAAGCTCGGGCAGGCGTTCGCGGGCGCGCAGGGTCTTCAGCTCGGCGAGGGTGAAGTCCTCGGTGAACCAGCCGGTCAGGGTTTCGCCGTCGACCGATTTTGTGGCGCGGCGATCGGCGAATTCCGGACGGGCGGCGACGTCGGTCGTGCCGCCGATCTCGTTCTCATGCCGCACGATCAGGACGCCGTCGCGGCTCATGACCAGATCGGGCTCGATGAAATCGGCGCCCTGGTCGATCGCCCGCTCATAGGCCGCGCGGGTGTGCTCGGGTCGTTCGCCCGAGGCGCCGCGGTGGGCGATGATCAACGGATGGGCCAGCACGGGGCTCCCGGTGAGGATGAGGATCGCCGCAAGGATGAATCGGATCATGCCCCCGCGGTAGAGGCTGGCGGCGACATCCCGATGACGCCGGGATTACGCCCCCAGAATCCAGCCCTCTTCCTGCTCGACCTTCTCGATCAGGGCCTCGTCGGCGCCCTTGGGCGGAGCGAAGGCGGCGGACAGGGTTCCGGCCTCGTCGAGTTTGGCGAAATGCTCGGCGGTGACGCGCACCTGGGCCTGGTCCTTGAACTCACCCTCATTGGGTTTAGCGTCGAACATCGAGGGATAGACCTCGACCACCAGGGCCGAGAGCGGCTCGACGTCCGCCGTATCCAGGGCGCGCCAGCCGGTGCCGAAGGGCCAGACGGCGCCCGAGGGGCCGAGCTTCTCCAGCAGGCGGCGCACGGCCGGGACGCCGACCAGGGTCTGGCCGCCGACGGCGCCGGCGCCGTGCATCTGCCAGACCGACTTGGGCTGCAGCTTGCCCTTGCGGACCGCGTCCTGGGTGGCGCGATATTCGGGGATGTCGGCGCCCGCGCCGGCGGGGGGCTTGGTCGTGGTCAGCCAGCGCTGGGCCTGGTTGGCGGGCGCGCCCCACATGGGCCAGGCCTCGTCGGTCATCAGCCGGTTGATCTTGGCCGCGACCTGATAGCGGTTGTTGGTGTTGTCGGCCTTGTCGACCACGTTGGAGGCGAGGAATTTCCACATCGCCGACCACGGGGTTCCGGTCAGCTTGAGCCGCGCGGCCGTGCCGGCGGGGAAGCCGAAATTGAAGTCGAAGCCGACCAGCACCCGGTCGCCGCGCTTGCGGTGCTCGGCCAGCAGGGAGGCCAGCAGGGCCTCGCCTTCGGCCCGCGTCGCCACATTGTGGGTCTCGGTATAGAGGCGGAACCGCACGTCGCGTTTGGCCACGCCGATCCAGACCGAGCCTTCGCCCAGCTTCTTGCCTTCGGCGGCGGTCCAGTCAGCAATGATGTAGGCGTCGAACAGGCGGGCCACGGGGGCTCCTCAGGGTACTCGGTCACAGGGAATGGGGGGTTCTAGCGGTCCGGGGGCGGGGGAGGAAGGGCTGGCGGGGCCATCCGTGTGAGTTGCCTCGCCCCTGGATCCTCGACCTGACGAGAGTTGGTTCATCACAACGGGCACAACGCGGTCACAACGGGCACAACGGGTCCTGCGAGGATGACAGATCGGGGCGGGCCGTCGAACAAGGAGAAGACTCTGGATCGAGGCCAAGGCCTCGATCGGGCAAGGCGGCGAATGCCGCAATCCCATATCCACGGAAGAATTCCGCCGAGCTGGACACGTCCACGGTCCCGTTGTGTCCGTTGTGACGTCGTTGTGCCCGTTGTGATGAACCCTCTCGCGCTGGCGCGCGGGGTCTCCGGTCAACCCTTCAGCAGCGCTTCCAGATGGGAGAGCCAGCGGCGGCCGAGGCGGAGGGCTTCGCCGGGGGAGCTGGTCTGGACCGGCAGGGTGGCGTCCCAGAGGGCCAGTTCGAATTCGGGATGGCGGGCGTCCGCGAACATCAACCGCAGCACCACCTGTTCGGCGTCGGGGGCCATGAGGTCGAGCGCCTTGCGCGCCTCGCCGCGGCGGACGCGGGCGACGACGTGGCCGTCGACGATGATCTCGCCGCCCTCGATCTCCTCGAAGGCATAGACCAGCCCCGAACCCCCGCGGTTCCACAGCACCGCGACCTGGGCGCCGTCGAAGTCGAGGCCGGCGGCGCGGCCCTCGGCGGGCGACAGGGCCTCGGCCTCGGGCGTGGCGCCGAGCGATTTGAGCAGGGCCCGGCGCATCCGGCGGATCGGCTCCATCCACCAGGCCAGGACCAGGGCACCCGTGGTCAGGGCCGCCGCCGCCAGGGCCACCAGCAGTATGACCCGGAGCACGTCGGCCACAGGCTAGTCCTCCAGCTCGACGACGACGGGGACGTGGTCCGAGGGCTTGTCCATGTCGCGGGCGTCGCGATGGGTCTCGACCCCGACGAAGCGGTCGGCGGCTTGCGGAGACAGGAGGTGGAAGTCGATGCGGATGCCGTGGTCGCGCTGCCAGGCGCCGGCCTGGTAGTCCCAGAAGGTGAAGGTCCCCGGCGGCTGTTTGCCCAGGGCCCCGGCCTCGGAAAGACCGAGGTTGTTCAGGGCCCGGAAGGCGGCGCGGCTCTCGGGCTGGAACAGGGCGTCCGTGACCCAGGCGGACGGGTTCTTCGCGTCGTCCGGGGTGGGGATGACGTTGTAGTCGCCGCAAAGGGTGAAGGCCTCTTCCTGGCGCAGCAGGTCGCGCGCATGGGCCTGCAGCCGGTCCATCCACGCCAGCTTGTAGGCGAATTTCTCGGTGCCGATCGGATTGCCGTTGGGCAGATAGAGGCAGCCGACGCGGACCGGGCGCGGGCTTTCGATCACGGCCTCGATGTAGCGGGCCTGTTCGAACTCGGCCTCGAAGCCCGAGGCGTCGGCGCCGGGCAGGCCGCGGCGGACGTCCGAGAGCGGGTATTTCGAGAGCAGGGCGACGCCGTTGTAGGTCTTCTGGCCGTTGGTCTCGACGTTGTAGCCGAGCGACTCAAAGGCCTCGCGGGGGAATTTCTCGTCCAGGCATTTGATCTCCTGGAAGCCGACCACGTCGGGCCGGGCCGCCTCCAGCCACGCCAGCACCGTCGGCAGGCGGGCGTTGACGGAGTTCACGTTCCAGGTGGCGATGCGCATACGCCATGCTTACGGCGCATCGGGGCGGTCTGTGAAGCGGGGATCGCCCAAACGAAAACGCCCCGGAGCGAACCCCGGGGCGTCGTTTCGAGGCGCTGTCCGTCCGATTACTCGGTCGGCGCGGGGGCGGCGGCGGGCGCCACGGCCGGGGCCGGGGTCAGGGTGCAGCCGCCGCCAATGGTCTGGGCGGTGGCGCAGGCATAGACCTGTTGCGTCGCATCGTCCTTGACGCGGGCGATGTAGCCGACGCCCTCGGCGGCGCATTTGACCTCGTAGAAGCGGCCGTTGGCGTTCTGGCCCATGACCCGGACCTGCTGCACGGCGCAGTCGGACGCGTCGGTGCCGACCAGTTTGGCCTGCAGGGTGCTGTTCTGCTCGGCGACGGTGGTGAAGCGGCAGGAGCCGCCGACCGAGACCACCTGCAGGCAGTCCTGCAGGTTCCACTGGCCGTCGATCTTCTCCATCCGGTAGCCGTCGACCCCGGCGCAGCCGACTTCATAGACGAGGTTGCCAAGGGTGCTCCGGCCGACGGCGCGGGCTTCGTCGACCGTGCAGGCGACGCCGGCTTCCCGGGCCCAGCCGCCGATCACCTCCTGGCCGTTCTGGTTGGCCGGAAGGGTGCACTGCTGGCCCACGTCGGCGGCGGGATCCCGCTCGCGCTGGATGGCGGCCGAGCCGGCGAGCTCGAGGCAGTTGAACTGTTGCGGCGGCTCCGAGGCGATCAGCACATGGCCCGCATTGTTGGCGCAGACGACCTCGTAGATCGACTTGCGCTCGGCATCGACGCCGAGCAGCGTCGCGTCGCTGACCTGGCAGTCCACGGCCATGGTGGCCGCGAGCGCGCGGGCGCCTTCCAGCACCTGTTCCGGAGAGGGCTGCGAATCGCGGGCGCGCCCACGGCCGCGCCGGGGCGCGCGATCCTCGCCCCGCTCGATGCGTTCGCGACGTTCAGCCTCGGTTTCCTGGCGTTCCTGGCCCGCCGGGGCGACGCTCGCGCCGGCGGCGGCGACGGCCGTTGCGCTGAAGGCGAACGACGGCAGGGCCAGCGTCAGGGCGGCGCCCGCGGCGGCGAGGAATTTCAGATTGGCCACAAAAAGACTCCGGCTGCTGGAATTGCGTGGTCGAAACCCTTGGCGGTCCCGTGTGGCCGGGTCAAGGCGGCAGGCAGGCGGATGCTGGACGGGAGTCCGACGACGGGCTATCCAGTGCTTAGTTTCAATTGGAGACGGACTTGGCGGACGGCGCGCCCCCCACGGAGACCGACCCCGCGACCCGCGACGGGCGCGGCCTGACCTATCCGCATCCGGTTCCGCCCGGGTTCGGCGAGGCGGTGGAGGTCGCCCCGGGCGTGCTGTGGATGCGGCTGTCGATGCCGATCGCGCTCAACCACATCAATGTCTATGCGGTCGAGGACGGCGAGGGCTGGGCCCTGGTCGACACCGGGCTGAACATTCCGGATTCGCGGGACCGCTGGGAGGCCATGCTGGCGGGGCCGCTGGCCGGCCGGTCGGTGACGCGGGTGATCTGCACCCATATGCATCCGGACCATATCGGCCTGGCCGGCTGGCTGTGCGAACGCACGGGCGCGCCGCTGGTGATGACGCGGGTCGAATATGTCACCGCCCGGATGCTGCTGGCCGATACAGGCCTGCCGGCGCCGGAAGCGGGGGCGGTCCACTATCGCGCCGCCGGCTGGGACGAGGACCAGATCGAGACCTATCGTCGTGAGTTCGGCCAGTTCGGACGCGCCGTCTCGCCCATGCCGGTCGGCTATGTGCGGATGCGCGAGGGCGACCGGCTGAGCATCGGCGGGCAGGACTGGCGGGTGGTGGTCGGCGAGGGCCACAGCCCGGAGCACGCCTGCCTGTGGCGCGAGGCCGACGGGGTGGTGCTGGGCGGCGACCAGATCCTGCCGCGGATTTCGTCGAATGTGTCGGTCTGGCCGACCGAGCCGGACGCCGACCCGCTGGGCGACTGGCTGGAGTCGCTGGAACGGATGAAGGACGTGCTGCCGCATGACGGCCTGATCCTGCCGTCGCACGGCGAACCCTTCCATGGCGTGCACACCCGGCTCGACGCCCTGATCCGCGGCCACCAGGTGTCGCTGAAGCGGCTGGAGAAGACCTTGCAGACGCCGAAGCGGGCCGTCGATGTGTTCGGGGCCCTGTTCGCGCGTGCGGTCGGGGACGGGGTGCGCGGCATGGCCACGGGCGAGGCGATCGCGCATCTGAACTATCTGCTGCATCGGGGCCGGGTCACCCGGGTCCGGGACGCCGAAGGCGTGGACTGGTGGACGATGATCAAAGGGGGAGAGGCGGCGTGACCGATCAAATTCAGACCGAACTGGCGGGCGGCGTCCTGACCGTCACCCTGGCGCGGCCGGAGAAGAAGAACGCCATCACCCAGGCCATGTACGCCGTGCTGGCCGAGGCGACCGTGCGGGCGCGGACGGACGACGCGGTGCGGGTGCTGATGTTCCGGGGGCAGGGCGACAGTTTCTCGGCCGGCAACGACATCGCCGACTTCATCGCCCTCGGCTCGCAGGGGCAGCAGCCGGCGCAGATGCCGGTGTTCGACTTTCTCAAGGCGCTGGCGGATCTGGACAAGCCGGCGGTGGCGGCGGTGCGGGGCCGGGCGGTCGGCATCGGCCTGACCCTGCTGCTGCATTGCGACATGGTGGTGGTGGCCGAGGACGCCCTGCTGTCGGTCCCGTTCATCAACCTGGCGCTGGCGCCGGAGGCGGCCTCGTCGCTGCTGCTGCCGGCGGTGCTGGGGCATCAGCGGGCGTTCGAACTGTTCGCGCTGGGCGAGCCCATCGACGGGCGGACGGCGGTGGCGTGGGGCCTGGCCAACCGGGTCGTGCCGGCCGACCAGGTCGATTCGGTCGCGGCGGAACTGGCGGGCAAACTGGCCGCGCGGGCGCCCAACTCCATCCGCAAGACCAAGCGGCTGATGCGCGACGCCGAACGGCTGTGGGCCCTGATGCAGCGCGAGGGCGAGGCCTTCGGCAGCCAGATGACCAGCCCCGAGGCGATGGAGGCCTTCATGGCCTTCAGCCAGAAGCGCGCGCCGGACTTTTCAAAAGCCGGTTGATTCGGCGTCGCCGGGGCCCTAGTTGCGCGCCCTCATGTTCGACGCCCCCGTCAGCCCCGCGCCGCTGCGCATAGAGATCGAAGCGCGCGCCGACGCGGCGGCGGTCGAGGGGCTGGTGCTGGCCGCCTTCGGCCCGGGCCGGTTCGCCAAGACGGCCGAACGGCTGCGGGAACGGGCGCGCATCGCCGCCGGCTTCGTGGCGCGCGAGGACGGGCGGGTGATCGGCTCGGTGCGATTGTGGGCGATCACCGTCGGCGGCGCGCCGGCGCTTTTCCTCGGCCCGATCGCCGTGGCGCCCGACAGCCGCCGGGCCGGGCTGGGCGCGGATCTGGTGCAAGCCTGCGTAGAACACGCCGGGGACGTCGGCATCCTGCTGGTCGGCGACCTTCCCTATTTCGGACGGTTCGGCTTCCGGCCCGCGCCGGAAGCGCGCCTCGCCGGCCCCGTCGACCAACGCCGGGTCCTGTGGCGCGGCGAGGGCGAGCCGGCCGGAGTCGTGCTGCCGGCCTGAGTCGGGGCCGACGCCTTTCCGATCCGCCCGACGCGGCCTAAGTCTGGGCCATGGCTGAATCCGTGGACAGCAAGACAGGACTGGCCGGCGTGGCCGCGGCGGCGAAGCAGGCACCGGGCCGGGGCCTGCCCCCGGTGCACCTGTGGCATCCGGCCCATTGCGGCGAGATCGATATCGTTATCCGGCGCGACGGCCTGTGGATGCACGAGGGCTCGCCGATCGGCCGCGCTGAGCTGGTGCGGCTGTTCTCGACCGTCCTGCGCAAGGATGACGACGGCTATGTGCTGGTCACGCCGGGCGAGAAGCTGTCGATCCGGGTCGAGGACCTGCCGTTCCGCGCGGTGAGCGTGGCGCGCCGCGGGGAGGCGCTGGTCTTCACCTCCGATGTCGGGGACGAGACCGAGGCGGGGCCCGAGCATCCGATCCGGGTGGAGACCGACACGGCCACCGGCGAGCCGTCGCCGTCCGTGCATGTCCGCGCCGATCTGTGGGCCCGGATCGCCCGCCCGGTCTTCTACGAACTGGTCGAGATGGCCACGGTCGCGGACGGCCGGCTGACGGTGCAGTCGAACGGTGCGGTCTTTCCGTTGGGACCGGTCGGGGCGGGGGTGGAATGAGCCTGGCCACCCTGCGCAGGCGTCTGGTCGAGCAGCTGGAGCCGGCCGCGACCTGGACCCCGGACCGCCTTCCGGCGCGATCGGACTTCGATCTGAACCCCGGGGCGGCGCGGCCCGACCGCATCCTGAGGCCCGCGGCGGTGCTGATCCCCGTCATCGCGAATCCGACCGGGGCGACGGTGCTGATGACCCGACGGTCCGACAGCCTGGCCAGCCATACGGGCCAGATCGCCTTTCCCGGCGGGCGGCTCGATCCCGGCGAGACGGCGGTCGAGGCCGCCCTGCGGGAGGCCTTCGAGGAGGTGGCGCTGGACCCGGCCCTCGTCGAGGTGCTGGGCGTCGGCGACGCCTATGAGACCGGCACCGGCTTCCTGGTGACGCCGGTGGTCGGCTGGCTGACGGAGACGCCCGCGACCCGGGCGGCGCCCGAGGAGGTGGCCGAGGTGTTCGAGGCGCCCTGGGACTTCCTGATGGACCCGGCCAATCATCGGCGGGACTCCTATGATCGCGAAGGCGAGCCGCGGCGCTGGTTCTGGGCCATGACCCATGAGGAGCGGTACATCTGGGGCGTGACGGCGGGGATCGTGCGCGCCCTGCGGGCCCGCCTGTACGGAGAGGAACCGGAGGCCGACCAGGCGGCGGCGGAGGACGCGGCGTGACCCTCCGACTCGACGACCAGCCCTGGCTGACCGCGCCGGCGACCCGGGCGGTGATGGCCGCGCTTGAGGCGGCCGGCGGGCCCGGCTGCGCCCGCTTCGTCGGCGGCTGCGTCCGCAACGCCCTGATCGGGGCGCCGGTCGCCGATGTCGACATCGCCACCACGCTGAAGCCCGAGGAAACCGATCGCGCCATCCGCGCGGCCGGCCTGAAGTCGGTGCCCACCGGCATGGCCCACGGCACGGTCACGGCGGTGTCCGGCCGGGAGCCCTTCGAGATCACCACCCTGCGCCGGGACGTCTCGACCGACGGCCGCAACGCCACCGTGGCCTTCACCGACGACTGGGCCGAGGACGCCGCGCGCCGGGACTTCCGTCTCAACGCCCTCTATGCCGACGCGGAGGGCCGGGTCTTCGATCCGACCGGCCAGGGCCTGGCGGACGCGGCCGCCGGACGGATCGTCTTCGTCGGGGATCCGGAGACGCGCATCCGCGAGGATTATCTGCGCATCCTGCGCTTTTTCCGCTTCTTCGCCTGGTACGGCCGCGGCGAACCCGATGCGGCGGCGCTTGAGGCCTGTCGCGCGCTCGCTCCGGGCATGGCGCGCCTGTCCGCCGAACGGGTGTCCAAAGAGCTGATGACGCTGCTGGCGGCGCCCGATCCGCGACTCGCCGTGGCGGGGATGGCCGGGGCCGGGGTGCTGGCGCAGATCCTGCCGGAAGCGACCCCGGGCCGGCTGTTCGAGGCGGCGGTCGAACAGAGCGCCGATCCCGTGATCCGGCTGATGACCCTGTTTCCGGCCGACGAAGGTCTGGTGAGGGAGGCCTCGATCCGGCTCCGGCTTTCGAACGCGACGCGCGACCGGCTGGCCGCCGCGGCCTGCGCCGACCCCGCCGTCCGTCTGGCGATGAGCGACGCCGAGGCGCGGGCGGCGGCCTATCGCCACGGCCCACGGGCGGTCGCCGACGCCGTGCATCGGCGCTGGGCGGAGGCCCCCGCCGGGGCCGATGAGGCGCGACGCCTGCTGACGCTGATCAAGGACTGGCGGCGGCCCGCCATGCCGGTCGGCGGCCGCGAACTGGCGCGGCTGGGGATCGAACCGGGTCCCGAGACCGGCCGTCTGCTCAAGGCGTTCGAGGCCGGCTGGATCGCCGACGATTTTCCGACCGAGGGCCACGCCGAGCGGCTGGCCGCCCTGGTCAGTCCGCCGCGCGGGTGATCTCGGTCACCACCGGGCGATGATCCGAGCCGGTCGGGCTCCCCAGGCGGCGACTGACGAAGCCGAGGTCCGGCGAGGCGTAGACCTGGTCGATGTTCATCCCCAGGGCTGACGGCAGGTCGCTGGGCCAGGTGCCCGGGAAGCCCGGCGCCGGCCTAAGGCCGATGTCCCGCCGGACCTGCCGGCCGATGCGGGCGCTGGAGACGCTGTTGAAGTCCCCGGCGACGACGACCGGGCCGTCCATTCCCTCGACGACGGCGTCCAGCGCCATGGTCTGGCTGATCTGGCCCCAGGAATGCTGGAACGGCCACGGCCGGGTCAGGTGCACGCCGACCACATTGAGGGGGCCGAGCGGGGTCCGCACCGTCGCCGCCACGGCGTGCAGGCCGTCCGGCGGGTCGGCGCGCACGGTCAGCGGCCAGCGCGAGGCGATCACCGACCGCGAGGGGCCGCGGGTCTGGTCCAGCCGCATCGAGGCGGCGCGGTGCGGATAGCCGGCGAGGAGTTGATCGATGTTCAGCGCCGGATCGCTGGCCAGTTCGATCAGCACGACGATGTCGGCGTCGGCGGCCTCGATCGACCGCCGGATGCGGGCCGTGTCGTTGTTCAGATAGTAGAGATTGGCCGAATAGAGCCGGACGATGGGGGCGTCCGGATCCGGGGTCGTGCTTGCGGGAAACCACTGCGGCCAGACCGCGATCGCCAGCAGTCCGACGACCGCAAGCCCGGCGACCGCCGCCCGCCTGAGCCGCAGCAGGGCCAGGATCGCGGTCCCCGCCAGTGCGGCCAGAAGCAGCGGCGCGGTGAACTGGGCGGCCAGATCGACCCAGCGGTTCCCGAGGCCGAGGACGATCAGGGCGCTGACCGCAAACAGGGGGGCGAGCCCCAGCAGAATGACGGCTTCCAGCCACTGTCGCCACGTCCAGTCCGGCAAGCTGAATCGCGGACCTTGCCTTTCCGGATGAACGGGGTTCGTCATGGCGCGTTACGGTCTCGCTTCAGGAGGGCAGGCATGGCCAGACGGTCCGTCGCGGATATCGAGAAAATCTGGTCCAATGTCGAGGGCGTCAAGAAGCTGTCCGACCGGGCGGTGGGCATCGGCCCGTTCGGCATCGGCCTGGACGGTCTGCTGACCTGGATCCCGGTCGTGGGCACGGTCTACAGCGTCGGCGCCGCCGGCTGGCTGCTGGCGCAGGCGGCGAGGGCCCGGGTGGCGCCGGGCACGTTGCTGCGCATGATCACCTATCTCGGTCTGGACAGCGCGACCACGGCGGTGGGCGAGGTCATTCCCTTTGCGCCCGACGTGGTCGACCTGCTGTTCCCCGGCCACCTGATGGCGGCCAAGGCGCTGCAGAAGGACATCGAGAGCACCCATTGGGTGGAGGCCAATGAGCGGGAGGCGCGGGCCTCGGGCGCCCATGAGGGACATGTCGCCGACATGCGTCGCAATCCGAAGCTCCGCCGCATCGTCTATCTGCACGACTGAACGGCTTGACGAAGCCCGGTCGCCGCAGCCAACTCACTCTCCTCCATTGCCGGACCTCCGATGAGCGCGATTCTGACCCGAGACGAACTGGCCATGGCGCTCGGCCGCGCGGGCCAGGGCGATCGCGCCGCCTTCCGCCGGGTCTATGAGGCGACGTCCGCGAAGCTATTGGGCGTCACCCTGCGTATCTTGGCGGACCGACAGCTCGCCGAGGACGTCTTGCAGGACACCTATCTGACCGTGTGGAGAAAGGCCGACAGCTTCGATGCGTCGCGCGCGAGCCCGATCACCTGGCTGGTGACCATCGCCCGCAACCGCGCCATCGACCGGCTGCGGTCGGGCGCGGCCATGCGCAAGTCGACCCCGATCGACGAGGCCGCGACCGTGATCGCGGACGACGCTCCCTCGCCGGCCCAGGCGCTGGAGACCGGCGACGATGTGCGCAGGCTCAACGACTGCCTCGGCCAGCTGGACGAGAAGACCGGCGGCGCCATCCGCACCGCCTTCATGGAGGGCGTCACCTATGACGCCCTGGCCGTGCGCGAGAATGTGCCGCTGGGCACGATGAAGAGCTGGATCCGGCGCGGATTGATGCGGCTGAGGATGTGTCTCGAATCATGACCGATCCCACCGACATCGGCGGCATGGACGAGGACCAGGCCCTGGCCGGGGAGCTGGCCCTGCGGGTGCTGTCGCCCGACGAGGAGGCCGCCGCCTGCGCCCGCGAGGCGGCCGACCCGGGCTTCGCGGCCCATGTCGAGGCCTGGAACGATCGCCTGGCCGGCCTGGCCGACGGGATCGCGCCGGTCGAGCCCTCGCCCTGGGTCTGGCCGCGGGTCGAGGCCGGACTGACGCCGCCGACCGCGGCCAACGACAATTCGGTGGTGTTCTGGCGCCGCTGGGCGATCGGCTCGACCGGCCTGCTGGCGGCCAGCGTGGCGGCGGTGATCGTCCTGCTGGCCCAGCCCGCGCCTGCGCCGGTCATGGCCCCCGCGCCGCCGCCGGTGATCCGCGTCGCCACCCTGACGCTGGAAAGCGGCGCCGCGGCCATGACGCTGGCGTATGACTCCGCCACCGGCGAACTGTATCTGGCCCCGACGACCGAGATGGCCGGGGATACGCGGGTGCCGCACCTGTGGCTGGTCATGCCCGAGGGCGGGGTCCAGCTGGTCGGGGCCATCGACGGCTCCACGACCTCGCGCCACAACCTCGGCCGGGCGCTCAGCGGGCCCGCCGGACACGCCAACGCCGTCGCCGTCTCGATGGAGGCGCCCGGCCATACGCCGGCGCCGGACAAGCCGGACGGCCCGGTCGTGGCTTCGGGCGAACTCCAGCGGCTGTAGACTGCATCCGGTCGCTCGCCGCCGTCGTAGCTCCTGCGACGGGTACGTAGCGGCATCGCGCAAGCGGGTCGCCTGGTCCTGACAGCCTGCGGGCCCGTCGGCGGGGAGGCTGTCCAGCCCTTCCAACTACGGCCTCCCCGCTACTCATTCGCCGATTGTCAGCATATTCCGGTCCAGCAAGTTGTTGATCTCATGATGATTGTCATGGGCGGCAGCGTCATTTGCCCGCCTGAGGAAGGCGCGCCGCCAGACTGATCTCCGACACAGGATGCGGAGATTTCGATGAGCGACGACCACAGCGCGCGGCTGGGCCTGCCCTATCTGGCGGCGGGCCAGATGCAGAAACATGTGACCCTGAACGAGGCGCTGACGCGGCTGGACGCCCTGGTCCAGACCGCGGTGGTCAGCCGTACGACCGCCGAACAGCCCGCCGGACCGGAGGACGGGGCCCTGTGGATCCTGCCGTCTGGGGCGACCGGCGAGGACTGGGACCTGCGACCCGAGGGCGCGCTGATGCGGGCCGAAGGCGGCGGCTGGACCGTGGTGGAGGCGGGCGACGGCCTGATCGCCCTGGTGCTGGACGATGGCGAACTGGTGGTGCTGCACGGCGGGGACTGGGTCTCGCTGGGGACGCGGCTGGGCGCGGTGCAGGCGCTGGCCCGGCTGGGGGTGGGGACCACGGCGGATGCGGCCAATCCCTTCGCCGCCCGGCTGAACGCGGCCCTGTGGACGGCGCTGGAGGCGGCGGCGGGGGGCACGGGCGATCTGCGGCTGACGCTGAACAAGGAGGCCCCGGGCGACGTCCTGTCGCTGCTGTTCCAGAGCGGTTGGGGCGGCCGGGCGGAGCTCGGCCTGATCGGGGACGACGACCTGCGGCTCAAGGTCAGCGCGGACGGCGCGGACTGGCATGAGGCCCTGGTCGTCGATCGCGCCACGGGCCGGGCGACCTTCGCGCTGGGCGCGGGGCGGCGGGCGGCGACGATCTTCGCCGCCAGTGGGAGCTATGCCGTGCCGGCGTGGGCGCGCAGCGTCGAGGCCGTGCTGGTCGGCGGCGGGGGCGGCGGCGGCGCGGGGGCCTTCGGCGCCTCAGGCCCGCGCCATGGCGGAGGCGGCGGCGGGGCCGGAGGGATCAGCCGCGGGGAATGGGCCGCGGAGCTGCTGGGCGGATCGCTGGGCGTGGTCGTGGGCGCCGGCGGCGGCGCCGGTTCGGACGGCTCGGACAGCGTCCTCCGGACGGGCGGGACCGCCCTGCTGATCGGGCGCGGGGGCGGAGGCGGCGGCCCGGGCGACAGCATGGGCGGGGAGGCCGGATCCGCCGGCGCGGGCACGCCGGTCTCCAACGCCGGCGGCGCTTCCGGCGTGACGGCCGCGGGCGAGGCGGGCCGGAGCCTCGACCGTCCGGATGCGCCGGGCGGCGGCGGGGCCGGCGGCGGGCTGGACGGAGCGGGCGTCGCGCGGGCAGGGGGAGCCGGCGGCGACGGTGGCGCGCTGGCCATCATGGCCGCGGGCGGGGGCGGTGGAACGGACGCGGACGGCGTCTCGGGGAGTGCGGCGCCGCAGCCCGGCCTGCACTGGGCCGGCGGCGGAGGCGGCGGCGGCGGAGCCGGGGTCTCGGCGGGCGGCGCCGGCGGGGCCGGCGGACCGGGCGTGGTCTGGCTGGTGGCGGTCGGATGAGCCGCGCCATGACCCGCCACCCTGACCCCGCCGGATTGCTGCTGGACGAGGAGGCCTGGGACTGTCCCGGCCGCCTGACCGATGCAGACCTGTTCGCCCACGCCGGCCCCGGCTGGCGGCGCGGCGAGACCGCCGCCGATGATCCGGAGGACGACCGATGACCGCGCCTTCGAACGGATCGGGGGCGCCGCTGCTGGCCGAGGGCCGGTGGCTGTGGCGACGCCTTTACGTCTTCACCACCAGCGGGGCGGCCTGGCTGCTGCTCGACCGGCTGATCGCCCTGACCCCGCCGGCGGCCGCGCCGCGGCTGGCCCAGGGGCTGATGGCCCTGCTGGCGCTGGTTCTGGTCCTCTATCTGGTGGCGCCGACGGCCCAGCAACTGATCGCCACCCTCGCCGTGCTTCGGCCCCGGCTGGACGGGGAGGACCGGCCATGAGCTTCCGCCTGTCCGAACGGTCGCTGAAACGACTGCAAGGGGTTCACCCGCGCCTGGCGGCCCTGGTGCGGGAGGCCGCCGCCCTCAGCCCGGTCGACTTCATGGTCACCGAGGGGCTGCGCACGCGCGAACGCCAGGCCGCCCTGGTGCGGGCGGGGGCGAGCCGGACGCTGCGGTCGCGTCATCTGACCGGCCACGCCGTCGATGTCGCGGCCCTGGTCGAGGGGCAGGTGCGTTGGGACTGGCCGCTGTACCCGCGCATCGCCGCGGCCTTCAAGGCGGCCGCCGCCCGGCAGGGAACGGCGATCGTCTGGGGCGGCGACTGGACCTCCCTGCGCGACGGCCCGCATTTTGAGCTGGACCGCCGGGTGTTCCCGTGAGGCCGGTCTGGCTGCGGATGCTCACGCCGGCGGGATGGGCGCTGGTCGCCGTCGTCGTTCTGGCCCTGGCGCTGGTCGCCCTGGGCGGGCTGGGTTTCCGCTGGGATCCCCTCGACCTGGCCGAACGCCGCCGGGCCGGGGCGGAGGCCCGCGCCGCCGCCGCCGTCGCCGACGCGGCCGGCCGCCGGCTCGAGGTCGCGGCCGCGGCGGACCAGGCCCGGCGCCTTGAGCAGTTTCGCCAACAGGAGGCGGCGGTCGCCCGGGCCACCGCCCGCATCGCCACCCAGGCCAGGAGCGCCCATGACGCCGACCTTCCGCTGGACCCGCATCGCGCGGCTCGCCTTGCCGGTCATGACCGCGAGCTGTGCCGGCTCGCTCCCGCCGTCTGCGGAGCCGCCACGGTTGAACCTGCCGCCGGCGGCGACGACGCCCTGTGTGCTGGAGCGCCTGCCCGGGGACCCGACCCAGGCTGATCTCGAGATCGCCTATGCCGAGCGCGGCCTGCGGCTGGTCGCCTGCGAGACCGCCCGATCGCTGGCGGTCGAGACCCTGCTGGCCGAACGGGCGCTGCAGGATCGCTGGCGGCGAGAGACCGCGCCGCGGGCGCGGTCGTGGTTCCGGCCCTGGTAGACGCGACCGGCAGGTCCTGCCGACCGGCCCGGCAGTTTCTGCCCGGGCCCCGGCACAATCTGCCGGGCGCCCGACGTGGTGAACAAGAACTAACGTAGCAAATTCAATGATCGCGACCTTGGCATGGGTCCCGGGCGTCTGGTCCCATCCTTGCGTCGATCGACCTGAGCAAAATGCTCCCGGCAGCCAAAATGGCGTCGGACACCTTGAAACAAGGACTATCGTCATGGCGCTGAACAGCGTTAACACGAACGTGGGCGCGCAAATCGCCCTGCAGAACCTGCAAGTGACCAACAAGGAACTTGCCACGGTTCAAAACCGCATCAACACCGGCAAGAACGTCTCGTCCGCCAAGGACAACGGCGCGGTGTTCGCGATCGCGACCGGCCAGCGCGCTGAAATCGGCGCCCTGAACGCCGTCAAGGACAGCCTGAACCGCGGCCAGTCGGCCGTGGACGTCAGCCTGGCCGCCGGCGAGTCGGTTTCGGACCTCCTGAGCCAGCTGAAGGAAAAGGCCCTGTCCGCCACGGACAAGAGCCTGACGACTTCGGCCCGTTCGGCCCTGAACGAAGACTTCAAGGCCATCCGCGACCAGATCACGACCGTCGTCGCCAACGCCAAGTTCAACGGCGTGAACCTGCTCGACAACTCGACCGGCACCGCCGGCTACAAGGCCCTGTCCAACACGGCGGGTTCGACCATCAAGGTTGCGGGTGAAAACCTGTCCCTGGGCGGCGCGAACGTGACCGTTGCGGCCACGACCACCATCGGCACCTCGACGCTGGCCACGACCGCTCTCGGCCTGGTCAACGCCTCGATCGACAAGGTCTCGGCCTCCCTGGCTCGCCTGGGCACCGGCGCCAACTCGTTCTCGACCCACCTGACCTTCGTCGGCAAGCTCCAGGACGCCCTGGAAACCGGCGTGGGCAACCTGGTGGACGCCGACCTGGCCAAGGAAAGCGCGCGTCTGCAGTCGCTGCAAACCAAGCAACAGCTCGGTGTGCAGGCTCTGTCGATCGCCAACTCCTCGACCTCCATCCTGCTCGGACTGTTCCGCTAAGGATCAACCGGAAGGGCGGGATCCCGTGGATCCCGCCCGACCGATTCCGCTGTTCCCAACATCCTCTTGAAGGAAGCCGCCGGCCCCGCCGTCGGAAGGAGCCATGCAAAGCAATGCCAAGATAGGCCCAGTCCCGGCGTCAGCCGTCATGCCCGCCGCCGCCGGTTCTCCAGCAGGCGGCGATTTTCGTGACTCGAAGGCCTCGGAAGAAGCCGAACGCGCCGCGCGATATCGCCTGGTGATCGAGGAAGGGCCCACCGCCGGGTCGTTCATCTACAAGACGCTGGACCGGGTGACCGGCGAGGTCGTCAAACAACTGCCCCGCGAACAGATCGTCAATCTGATGCGGACGGCGGACTACAGCGCCGGCTCGGTGATCGACACCAAGGCCTGACGGGCGCGCCAGATACGACCCACCCGCCGCGCAGGAGCGATCCGCGCGGTTAAAGCACATGGTTATCGCGCGTTAACCATGTATGCACGCTTAGCGCCCTAGCTTCGTTGAAACCTAACGGGGCTGAGTCGGATGACGAATAGCGTCCACACCAACAATTCGGCAGCGATTGCGCTGCAGAACCTGACGCGCACAAACGATCGGCTGGGCGACGTCCAGAGCCGGATCTCCACGGGCCTGAAGGTCCAGGGGGCCAAGGACAACGCCGCCATCTGGGCCATCGCCCAGGGGCAGCGGGCCGACGTCGGGGCGCTCAGCGCGGTGAAGCAGAGCCTCGACCGGGCGACCTCGATCGCCGATGTGGCGCTCTCCGCCGGCGAATCGGTCTCCGACCTGCTGAACCAGCTCAAGGAAAAGGTGGTCGCGGCCAAGGACAGCTCGCTCAAGACGCAGTCGCGTCAGTTGCTGGACTCGGATTTCAAGGCCCTGCTGAAGGCGATCAGCTCGCAGATCAACAACGCCTCCTTCGACGGCGGAAACCTGCTCAACGGCTCGCTGACCAGCGGGATCAAATTCCTCGCCAATGCCGACGCAACGGGCTTCGTGACCCTGTCGGCCAAGGATCTCTCGCTGGGCGGCGCGATCATCGAACTGACGATGTCCGACAGCCTGCTGACCCTGACCGGAGCCACCCAGGCCCTGACCCGTCTCGACGATTCGATCACGCAGCTGAACGCCTCTCTCGGCGCCATCGGCGCCGAGGCGAAGCAGATCCAGGCGCACAATACCTTCGTCACCAAGCTGATCGACACGCTGGAATCAGGCATCGGCAACCTGGTCGACGCCGACCTGGCCAAGGAAAGCGCGCGCCTGCAGGCCCTGCAGGTCCAGCAGCAGCTGGGCGCACAATCGCTGTCGATCGCCAATCAGGCGCCGCAGATCATCCTGTCGCTGTTCCGCGGCGGATAGTCAGGCCGGCCGGCGAAAGCCGGTCGCGCCGATCTGGACCGGCGGCCGGCGCCGCCGGACGGCGTGCCGGGAGCCGATCCCGTACAGGGAAAGCAACGATTTCAGGGCATTGACGAAGGCGGTCATCACGGCGTCCTCCTCATCCAGCGCGCGATAAACGAGCGCAGAAAAGCATTGTTCCCTGAGTCGCCTCCGGAGTCGCTCCGGGCCCGGATGTTAAGGCCTCGTTACGCCGCGAGGCCTATGCTGGCGCGCAGGAGCGTCGCGTGATCAACAACAGCTATGTCCTGGGGCTATTCGGCGGCACGTACGACACCTCGTCGGCGGTGACCAACGCCGCCCTGGGCCAGGCGGCGAAGAAGCAGCCGACGCCGCCCTGGTCGACCAGCGTGGCGCCGCCCAAGGCCGACGCCCTGGTGCGGGCGGCGCTGGGGGGCAGGCGGTTCATCAACGAGGACGCGGCCCAGCTGGACGTCAAGTCCGCCTCGACCGACTATCGCAAGCTGTTCGCCCTCTACCAGGGCCTGGACACCCTGACCGCCCTGACCAATCGGGCGGGGACCAAGGGCGTCAGCTCCCTGGAAATGGCCCAGTTGAACAAGCGGTTCACCGCGGGGCTCAGCGAGATCGGGACCTGGTTGGCCTCGGCTGATTTCGACGGCGTGCGGATGGCCCAGGGGGTCGCCGCCTCGATCAGCAAGACCGGCGCGGGGGTGCCGCGCGACAGCGCCGTCTCGGTCACGGCGCCGATCCATGAGGGATCGCCTGACACCCTAAGCCCCGCCTTCGCGGGGGACGTGGCCTTCGACATCACGATCCGGACCACGCTTGAGACCAAGACCGTCGCCGTCGACCTCACAGACATGGGCGCGACGCCGCGGACGCTGACGGCGGTGCTGGACCACATCAACGGCAAGCTGGAGGCGGCCGGCGTCGCCACCCGGATCGGCCGCGAACAGGTCAAGGCCGAGCCCAAGACGGTCACGGTCAACGGCAAGCCGGTCACCCTGCCGGCGGGCTCGGACAAATGGGCCCTGGTCGTGCGCGGGGATTCGACCGAGACGGTCGGCTTCGCCGCCGCCGCCCGCGCCGACGCCGTCTATGTGGTGCAGGGCGCGGGAACGGCCGGCGGCCACCAGTTGCTGAAGTTCCAGAGCGATACGGGCGGCGCGCCGCCGGCCGCCGTGGCCCGGCCCGGCGAGACCCACTGGGTCGAGGGCCGCGCGGGACAGACCGCATTGCCGCTTGGCGTCGAGACGGTCCGGGCCAGCGCCGCCGGGTCGGACGGTTCCCTGTGGCTGGTCGCCGACGTGGACGCCGGCCCGGCCAACCAGCCGATCAAGGGGCAGAAGGACGTGGCCCTGATCAAGCTCGACTCGGCAGGCCGGGTTGTCTCGACCCGGGCGCTGGGCGCGGCCTCGACCGCCAGCGGCTATGCGATCGCGATCGACGCGAACGGACGCGTCGCGGTCGCCGGCTCGGTGACCGGCGCCCTGGAGTCCGGCAAGAGCGGCGAACTCGCCGCCGTGGCCGACAGTTTCGTCACGGTCTTCGACGCCGACGGCGCCGAGGTCTGGACCCAGCGCCGCGGCGCCCGCGCGGCCGATGAGGCCACCTCCGTCAGCTTCGGTCCGAACGGCACCGTCTATGTCGGCGGGCGGTCGCAGGGCTCGATTCCCGGCGCCGTGGGGCAGGGCGGCTGGGACGGCTACGTCCAGGCCTTCAGCGAGAGCCAGGCGCACATCTTCGCCCCGGTCGTGGCGACCGCCGCGGGCGTGGCGCAGTTCGGCACGGCCGCCGAGGACGGCGTCGGGGCCATCGCCGTGGACGGCGCCAATCTGTATTCGGCCGGCGTCGAGGACGGCCGGTTCGTGGTGCGCCATTTCACCCTCGACGGCGCGGGCAAGCCGACCCTCGCGGCGACGCGCGACCTGGGCCAGGCCAGCGGCGAGATCGCCGGCGTCTCGGTGTCCGGCGGCCGGGTGATCCTGACCGGCACGACCCGCAACGACGCGCTGGACATCGGCGCCGTCAACACGGCCCATCATGGCGGAACCGACGCCTTCGTCGCCGTCATGGAAGGCGATCTGACGGCTTCGGCCAATGACCGGCTGACCTATGTCGGGGCCGCGGGCGACGACACGGCCGCCGACGTCAAGGTGGTGGGCGGCAAGGTCTGGGTGTCTGGCGTCTCCGATCGCGCGGTCGGGGCCAAGGACACCGATCCGACCCAGGCCTATCTGGCCCGGCTCGACGCGGACACTGGCGCGGTGGAATGGCGCCGGGACTGGCAGGGCAATTCCGAACAGGCGGTTCCGCTGACCCTGGCGGTCGCGGCGAACGGCGCCAGCGTGCTGGACAGGCTGGGTCTGCCGCAGGGCGAGATCGACCAGAGCCAGTCCAAGCTCCTGACCGTCGCCACCTCGGTCCGGACGGGCGACCGGTTCTACATTTCTCCAGCGGACGGAGGACGACGCATCGCGGTCACGCTCGACGCCCGCGACACGCTTCAGACCCTGGCGCGCAAGATCGAACAGGCCTCGAACCGCAAGCTCAAGGTGACGATCGCGACGGACAGCGGCGTCGCCGGAAAACAGGGCGATACGCCGCTGGCGGTCATGGGCGGCTTCCAGCGGTTGTCGATCACGGCGCGCGACGGCAAGACCGGGGCGATCCTGACGGCCGGCGAACCGGGACGGGACGCCCTGGCGGGCCTGGGCCTGTCGCAGGGCTATGTCGGCCCGACCAGCGGCGACGGCACGCTGCGCACCTTCGGCCTGGACCTGCCCCGGAACCTGACGCTCAACGACGCGACGGCGGTCAAGGCCTCCGGCGAGCGGCTGCAGGCGGCGATGAAGGCGGTGCGTGACGCTTATCGCGCGCTGGCCCCGGCCACGACCCTTCCGGGCGCCGGCGGGCCCGTGCCCGCCTATCTGACGGCGCAACTGGCCAACTACCAGGCCGCCCTCGCCCGCCTCGGCGGATAGGGCCGCCGCCGACGAAGAACGTTGACGGCGAAGGCCCCTACGGGGTTATTGGACTCTCCATCCGCGCGAGCCCTTCATGCCCCAGGACAATCGTCTTCTCATCGCCATCGGCGCCGGCCTGGCGGTCGTCGCGGCCGTGGTGATCGCCCTGATCTTCAGCGGCGGGCGGGACCGGAGTCCCGAGCCGCCGCCGGCGGCGCAGGGCGGATTGACCGTCGATGTCGCCGACGCGCCGGAACTGAACACCACGCGCGAACTGCGCTGTTTCGTCGACGGCCAGTTCGTCGGCATGGCGACGCTGACCGACTGCGCCCGGCGCAACGGCCTGGCCACCGACGCCCTCGATGTGGGCATCGACGAGACCGGCGCCCTGGCCGCGGCGCCGACGGCCGCCTTCGCGCCGCCGCCCAGCGCGCCGCCGGTCGAGCTGACCGAGGCCGAACAACCTTCGCTGACTGCGCCGCAGCCGGTCGAGCCGTCGGCCCAGCCGGCCTCGGGCGCGGCCTGCCTGCGCCATACCGGATCGGACTGGCGCTCGCTGTCCTCGAACATGAGCCTGAACGCCTGCGTCCAGGCCCTGTACGCCGGCACCTGCGTGCGGCCCGGGGAGGCGCTGTACGGCCGCTGGGGCGATGTGACCCTCCGGCTGGTGCCGCGCCGCGTCGAGCAATCCTCGGACAACACCCGCTTCCGCACCCTGGCCGAGCAGGACCGAAGCTGCCAGTTCCCGGGACTTCGCTGATGAAACTCGCCGCCATTACCGCGCTCGGCGTCGGCGCTCTCGCGCTGACCGCCTGTGAAAAGGCCATCGAGGCCCCGTTCGATCGCGGCGTCTGCTATGCCGTCGAAGCCGGCGCCGAGGGCGAGGCGCCGCGATTCAACAAGGTGGCCGACAACCAGCCGCAGATCGAATTCTGCGCCGCGCGGCTGGAAGAGGTTCGCCTGCGCTTCCTCCGCATGGGCGGATCGCGGCAGGAGATCACCGGCTCCTACCAGGGCCAGTTCATCTTCATCGACCGCGAGGGCGTTTGGCTGTCGCAGACGCTGGACGGCGGACGGTTCAACGCCATGGCCCGGACCGGGG
This sequence comes from Brevundimonas sp., assembly GCA_004296955.1. Classification (GTDB taxonomy): domain Bacteria; phylum Pseudomonadota; class Alphaproteobacteria; order Caulobacterales; family Caulobacteraceae; genus Brevundimonas. Next base: position 16,098 of record SCVB01000011.1, on the reverse strand, counting down.
ACGGACGCCTGGCCATGCCGGGTGCGATCCAGCGGGCGATCGACGGCACGCCGATCGCCGTGTCGGCCAATGACGCGCCGGACCCGACCGCGCCGCCCGCGCCCTAGACGAAACAGAACAAACGTGGAACAAGCAATCTGTGGATTGCGCCACAAAGCGGGCGCGCGCCTGTCGAAAGCGCGCTAGGCCCGGATGACAGGCAATCGGCTCCGAACAGCGCGAAGCGCGGCGGGCCAGAACGAAGAAGGAGCTCGGCGATGGCGGGCAGCGTCAACAAGGTCATTCTGGTCGGCAACCTGGGCAAGGACCCGGAAATCCGCACGCTCAACTCGGGCGAGCGGGTGGCCAACCTGTCTCTCGCGACCTCGGAGCAGTGGCGCGACAAGGCCACCGGCGAGCGCAAGGAAAAGACCGAGTGGCATCGGGTGGTCATCTTCAACGAGAACATCGTCAAGGTGGCCGAGAACTATCTGAAGAAGGGCTCGACGGTTTACATCGAGGGCTCGCTGCAGACCCGGAAATACGAACAGGCGGGCGTCGAGAAATACACGACCGAGATCGTGCTGCAGAAGTTCCGCGGCGAGCTGACCATGCTCGGCGGGCGCAGCGACAGCGCCGGCGGCGGGGCCTCGCGGGGCGGCGACGACGACTATTCCTCGGGCTTCTCGACCGGCGGGGCCAACAAGCCCAGCGGCCCGAAGGAAAGCTACGACCTGAACGACGACATCCCGTTCTAGTAACCGGCGGCGCGCCACACTCGGAAATGCAAAGTGTCGCGCCGCGTCCTCGCCCGCGGCGACGTCCCGCGTTAATCGGGGCGGGTGACCACACCTGACAAGCCGCACAGCCCGCTCTCGCCGGCCGAGATCCTCGCCATCATCGCGGTGGTGGTGATCTGGGGCGTCAACAATGCAGCGGCGAAGCTGGCCACCGAGGTGCTGCCGCCGCTGCTGACGGGGGCCCTGCGGTTCGCCATCGCCGCAGCCTGCCTGATCCCCTTCGTGCGGCCGCCGTTCCCGAACTGGAAGAGCCTGCTGATCATCACGGGCATTGGCGGGCCGCTCCACTACGGCCTGATCTACCTGGCCTACTGGCTGGCCGAGGACGTCAGCCCCGTGTCCGTGGCGTCCCAGCTCTGGGTGCCGTTCACGGCCCTGTTCGCCTTCCTGTTGCTCCGGGAACGGCTGTCGAAAGTGGCGCTGACGGGCGTGGGCGTGGCCTTCGTCGGCGTCGCCTGGATGACGCTCGACCCCCATGCGCTTGTCGACTGGAAGGCGATCCTGGTGGGGACCGCCGCGGCCTGCGCCTGGGCGCTGACCACGGTCGTCGCGCGGCGGACGACCTCGATCCCGCCGCTGAAGATGCAGGGGTTGCTGGCCCTCGTCACCCTGCCGACCCTCGCCTTCGCTTCGGCTGTCTTTGAACGGGGGCAATGGGAGGCGGTCCAGAAGGCGGACGCCCTGGTCTGGGCCTGCGTGGTCTGGGCCGGCCTGGTGTCGTCCGTGCTGGCGACGACCCTGGTGTTCTGGCTGGTGCAGAGGCGCGAGGCCGGGCGGGTGACGCCCTATCTGCTGGCCACGCCCGTGGTGTCCATCCTCATCGGCTGGGGCCTGATGGGCGATGTGCTGACGCCGCAGATCCTGGCCGGCGCGGCCCTGACCATGGGTGGGGTCGCCATCGTCGCCCTCGCCGAACGCGGACTGCGGGCCGGCGCCGCCAGGGCCTGAGCGGGCATGAAAAAGCCCGACCGCTTTCGCGGCCGGGCCTTTCCGTCAGCTTGTGCGAGGCTTACAGGCCCGGGAGCTTGAAGCCGGTGTCGCGGCGCGGCGCGATGGTGATCCCGGTCCGGCCCCCGGTCAGGGCCTGGACGCGGGCGAACTCAGCCGCGGCGTCGACGGTGACCGCGCCTTCGGCGGTCTGGATTGCGGTCGGGGCCTGGGTCGCGGCGTCGTCGCGGCGCCAGAACATGATGCGGTTGGCCCAACCCTCTTCCTTGTGCGCCAGATCGCCGAACTCATCGTCAACGACATAGCGGGCGAGGGGATCGGCGCGATCGCCGCCGGCCTGGGCGACCAGCTGCTGCTCGCCGGGCGACCGGGTCACGGCCTGGCGCTGGCCGAGCAGGATCTGGCGGGCGGCGGATTCGGGCGCGAGTTCCTGCGGGCGCGGCTGGCCCGGCGCCGGCGGGCGCAGGCCGTACTCGGGCGGCACGGTCAGGGGCGCGGTCGAGACTGTGAGGAACTCGTCCGGGGTGATCTTGTCCAGGCCGACGCTGCTGCGAAGGCCCGAGCAGGCGCCCAGGGCGAACATCGAGGTGGCGAGGGTCAGGACGGCGGCGGTGCGGAGACGCATGTTTGATATCTCGGTGCGGGGCGCCGGAGCGGGCGCGCGCGTGAACCCTACAGGAAGCGGCTGATTACGACTTTTCGGCGGCGAGGCCAACCTTGGCTTCCTGTTCGGCCCTCACGCTGTCGAGGATGAGCAGGACGACGCCGATGCAGATGGCGCTGTCAGCGACGTTGAAGATCCACGGGAAGTTGATCTTCATCGACCCGAGGAAGAAGTGCGGGCCGGAGAAGTCGAGGAAGTCGACGACATAGCCGAAGCGGATGCGATCGATCACATTGCCGAGCGCGCCGCCCATCACCAGGCCGATAGCGGTGATCAGGAGGCGGCGGTCGGCCTTCAGCGCCCACCAGCCCAGCACGCCGGCCACGGCGATCGAAAAGGCGCTGAGCGCCCATCGGCCCGAGCCATCGCCGAACAGGCCGAAGCTGACGCCGCGGTTCTCGACCCAGGTCAGGTTGAACAGCGGCGACAGGACCTGGATATGGCCCAGTTCGCGCAGGTCGAGCCCGCCCATGATCCAGGCCTTGGTCAACTGGTCGAGGACGATGACGAACAGGGCGAAGCCGTAGGCGGCGTAGGCGATGCGGGGGATTTTCATTCGGGTCGCTGAAAAGTGGAGGGCGATCGGTTAGCAGTCCACAGGCTGCACGCGAAGGGGCAATCGTGTCACGGTCCCGCCGAGGCTTGCCGCGCCGGCCTCCGCGCCCCATCTGGAAGGGCCTGCACACAAGAAATTCCCGCCCGCATCCGAGGAGCGCCGATGCCGCATGCCGACAGCCTGATTCTCACCCTGGTCGGCGGCTTTGTGCTGGCCTTCGTGTTCGGCATGTTGGCCAACCGGCTGAAGCTGTCGCCCTTGGTCGGCTATCTCGTGGCCGGGATCGCGGTCGGACCGCACACCATCGGCTTTGTGGCCGACGGCGAACTGGCGCCGCAACTCGCTGAGGTCGGGGTCATCCTGCTGATGTTCGGAGTGGGGCTGCATTTCTCGCTCGCCGACCTGATGAAGGTGCGCAAGGTCGCCGTGCCCGGCGCCCTGGTGCAGATTGCGGCCGCCACGGGCCTGGGCTGGGGGATGGGCCGGCTGATGGGGATGGGCGACCTCGAGGCGACGCTGATGGGGTTCGCCCTGTCCGTGGCCTCGACCGTGGTCCTGCTCCGGGCGCTGGAAGAGCGCAAACAGGTCAAGGGCGCCGTCGGCCGGTTGGCGATGGGCTGGCTGATCGTGGAGGATCTGGTGATCGTCATCGCCCTGGTCATCCTGCCGCTGCTGGTGATCCAGCCCGGCGAGACCCTGGACAGCGCGGAGCTGGCGATCTCGATCGGCTGGACCCTGTTCAAGGTGGCGGGTTTCACGGGCGTCATGCTGATTGTCGGCGCCCGGCTTCTGCCCTGGCTGCTGATCCGGATCGCCCACACCCGCTCGCGCGAACTGTTCACCCTGGGGGTTCTGGCCATCGCCCTGGGGATCGCCTGGGTCGCCTACTGGCTGTTCCATTCCTTCGCCCTCGGCGCCTTCCTCGCCGGCCTGGTGCTGAACAGCTCGCCGCTGGGGCACAATGCGGCGGAGCGGTCCCTGCCGCTGCGGGACGCCTTTGCGGTGCTGTTCTTCGTCTCGGTGGGCATGCTGTTCGACCCGACCATACTGGTGCGCGAGCCGCTGGCGGTTCTGGGCGTGCTGGGCATTGTCATCGTCGGCAAGTCCGCAGCGGCCCTCGCCATCACCACCGCCTTCAAACTGGACCGGGCGACCAGCCTGACGGTCGCCGCAGCCCTGGCCCAGATCGGGGAGTTCTCGTTCATCCTCGCGGCCGTCAGCGTTCAACTGGGCGGCATGACCCAGGAGACCCACGACCTGGTCCTGGCGGCGGCCCTTCTGTCGATCTCGCTCAATCCCTTCGTCTTCGCCCTGATCGATCGGATGGGCGCGCGGCCCAAGCCGCCGTCCGCCGGCTCGGCTCCGGCCGAAGAAAAGGCCGCCGCCGCGAACCCGGCGACGGCCTGATCTGTCAGACGTCGAAAGGCGTCAGAGCACGCCGATCATCGAGGCGACCAGCGGATGGCGGACGATGTCCTGTTCGGCCAGCCGCACCACGGCGATGTCCGGCACGGGCTCGAGGCGCTGGGCGACATCCAACAGGCCGGAGATTCCCGGCAGCAGGTCCGACTGCTGCGGGTCGCCCGTGACCACCATGGTCGAGTGCCAGCCGAGGCGGGTCAGCAGCATCTTGAGCTGGACGTAGGTGCAGTTCTGGGCCTCGTCGACGACGATGAAGGCGTTGTTCAGGGTGCGGCCGCGCATGTAGCCGATGGGCGCGATCTCGATCAGCCCCTCGGCCATCAGCGCCTTGACCCGCTTCATGCTGAGCCGGTCAGACAGGGCGTCGTAGAGCGGGCGCAGATAGGGAGCGAGCTTGTCCTCCATGTCGCCGGGCAGGAAGCCGATGGATTCGCCTGCCTCGACGGCGGGGCGGGACAGGACGATGCGCCCGATCTTGCCCGCCTCCAGCGCCTCGACCGCCTTGGCCACGGCCAGATAGGTCTTGCCCGTGCCTGCGGGACCAAGGGCCAGGACGAGATTGTGGTGGTCAATGGCCGTCATCAGCTCGGCCTGGCCGTCCGACTTGGGCTTCAGGGTCTTCAGATAGGCCTGGTCCCGGTCGTCGTTTGAAGGATAGGGCGACCAGCCGGCATGGGTGGGAAGGCGGCGTACCTTGGAGTCCTCCATGAACTGACGGGAATCGAGCACACCGTGTTCACGGGATGTCTCGCGGGTCTGACGCTTGATGGCCGCACGCTTCGTCATGGACGCCTCCAGGGCATGAAAAAAGGCGATGCCGGAAAAGCATCGCCTCGAACGAACACAGTGAAGAGGATGGCAGGGGACGCGACGCATCCGCCCGGGTCGGAAGAAGGGTCAACTTCCAGCGGGATCATCCGCCGAACCGAGCGCACCACGCACGTTCCCCGAGGTCTGACCGGACCGGGCTTGATCCGGCTTCCAATCCGGGGCCGAAATGGCGGCCTCGAATCGCATCTACATCCTGATGCTAACGTGGTTTACGAACGCTTAAAGCGCTGAATGATTTCAGATAAGGTGATGTTTTGATGACGGTCTATGCGTTGGCTGACAAGAAACCGCAGCTTCCGCCGGAGGGCGAATACTGGGTGGCGCCGAATGCAACCCTCATAGGAGACGTGATTCTCAAACCGGGCGCCAGCGTCTGGTTCGGGGCCGTCCTGCGCGGCGACAATGACCCGATCACCATCGGCCGCGACACCAATATCCAGGACGGCAGCGTGCTGCATTCCGATCCCGGCGAGCCCCTGACCATCGGCGACGGGGTGACGGTCGGACACATGGTCATGCTTCATAGCTGTGAGATCGGCGACAATACCCTGATCGGCATCGGCGCGGTGGTGCTGGGACGGGCCAAGATCGGGAAGAACTGCCTGATCGGGGCCAACACACTGATCACTGAGGGCAAGGTGATTCCCGACGGTTCGCTGGTCATGGGTCAGCCGGGCAGGGTGGTGCGGGCGCTTGAACCCGGCCAGATCGAGGCCCTGAAGGCCTCGGCCGCCCATTATGTGCAGAACTGGAAGCGGTATGCGCGGGACCTGAAGGCCTGAGCGGCCCGCTCAGGCGATGCGGCGTCCGCCGACCGCCGCCAGAGCCAGCGGGGGGCGGGCGGCTTCGCCCACGCCGATCGAAACCCGGGCGGTGAGCAGGCGAGGCTCGTCGGCGGCGAGGCTCAGGGTGGCCACGGGGGCGTAGAGGCCCAGGATGCGGTCCACGACGCCCGATGGACCGCGCAGGGGCACGAGGACGACCTCGATCTGGGCCGAAAGCACGCCCGCCAGGGCGGCGATCACCACCGGCCTGGCCTCGCGCACGGTCTGGGTCACGGCCGCGGCCACCAGCGGCCGCGAGGCGGTGCGCCACAGCGACAGGAGCATGCGGTCTTTCAGCGGCTCGCCGTGAAAGCCCTCGATCCAGGCGCCGGCGAGGCGAACGACGGCGTCCTCGCCGTCGCGCTCGGCGAGGAAGACCCGGGGCAGACGCACGCCGAGGGCCTCGGGCTGAAGCGCGGCGCGGTCGGGAATTCCGCCGCGCACGGCGTTCCCGCGGGACAGCGCGGTCCAGTGATCGATCAGGAACTGCGTATCAGGATGGAACATGGTTCTGGCCTCTGGCCGCAGCGACGCAAGGGCCGCGCCTGCGCGCATGCCGGCGAAAGGCAACGGAAATGAAAGGCTTTTGCGGTTGAGATGCAGGCTGGAGCGATCCGCGCCCGGCGCGGGTCGCACGGACTTAACTGGAGGTCGGCCCATGAGGGTGCGGATCATGACCTGGCTGCCGGCGCTGGCGGGCTTTATCGCCGTGACGGCGGTCGCCGACAGGGCGGCTGCCCAGTGCGGGCCGGTGTGCCCTCCGCCGCCCCCCCCGTGCTGCGAGCCGCCTCCGCCGCCGCCCCCGCCGCCACCGCCGCCCCCTCCGTGCTGCGAGAACCCGCCCCCGCCCCCCTGCTGCGGCGGCGGCGGCAATCTGAACGTCAACGTCAATGTGAACGCGAACGCCAACGCGAACGCCGCCGCGCGGGCGGGGCTGAACGCCCGGGCCGGCGGCAGCGTCTATGTCGGCGGCGGCGGTTCGGCCTATGTCACGGTGGACCAGCCCTATCCGACCACGATCAACGGCCTGATGGTCGAGGGCGCGCGCGTGCGCCAGGTCATCCGCGTGCCCTATGAGGCGCGGCGGCGGTGGGAGAAGCGGGTCGTGATCCGCGCCTTCTGTATCGACGACCGCAATGTGCCGCATCCGGCATCGCAGGTGCGCCCCGACCGCGATGTCGACGGCGACTATGAGGGCGAGCTGTACCGCTGCCTGGCCGGCACCTGGCTGCAGATCACCTGGGCGGAATATGCCGGGGATGTCGATTTCGGCCACGGCGAAACGATGGACTGCCGCAAGGGCGAGGCGCTGTGGCATGGCCGCGGCGGCCGCATCGAGTGCAAGGCCCAGCGCGCCGAGCGCGAGTGCAACGAACGCTCGCTGCTGCGCCGCTACGGCGCGGGCGTGAAGATCCTGACCTGGGTCCGCGAGGAGACCTATACCGAATACCGCGAGGAAGTGGTCGAGCAGGCCGGCTACGCCGTGTCCGGCGCCATGATCACCCTCGACGGCGGCGTCGGCGGCCGGGTTTTCTGACGCGCGCCTGAACATCGGCGTTCAGCCGCGGGTCAGCCGCGGCAGCGCAGGGTGAACCGTCGGCTCCGTCGACGATCCTGAGAAGCAAACTGGCCCCGATCCGCAAGGACCGGGGCCTTTCTTCGCCTATTGCGCGGCCGGGGCGTTGGACGAGACGACCACGGCCCGCCAGGCCGTGTCGGATTTCAGATACTGACGCGCCAGCGCCTGGATGTCGGCCGGGGTGATGGCCTCCAGGTCCGAGATGTGGGTCAGGATCTGCTCGATGTCGCCCGGACGCTCGGCCACCTCGCCGAGTTGCGCCAGCCAGTATTCGTTGCCGGCCTGGCTGCGGCGCAGCGATTCGATCACCGGCAGGCGGGCGCGGTTCAGTTCGTCCTCGCTGGGGGGCTCGTCGCGGAGCCTGGCGACGATCTCCTCCACGGCCGCGAAGAAGGCGGCCTCCTTGTCGGCGGCGATCTCGGCGCGAATCGAGACCGAGCCATAGCCGGCGAAGGCGTCGGAGGCGGCGGCGCCGACGCCCGGCGAATAGGCGAGGGCCTGGCGTTCGCGAATCTCTTCCAGGACGCGCAGCTTCAGCACTTCGGACATGATGCTGATCCGATGGGCCTCGGTGCGGTCGGAAACCGCATCCGTCGTCGGCCAGGCGATGTAGGCCAGGGCCTGTTCCGCCGGCCCGGTGTGGAAGAGACGCACCGGCGTGGCCGTGGCGGCGGGGAAGCGGCGCTGGTCCGAGCCGGCCGGAGGCGTTGCGTCCGGCCCGCGGGCGGGCAGGGCGCCGAAGGTCGGGGCGATGCTGGCGATGGCGTCCTCGACCGTCACATCCCCGACCATGACCACATCGATCGGACCGGTGGAGAGACCGCGCGTCACCGAGGCGCGCAGGTCGTCGTTCGTCATGGCGGCCATCTCCGCCGCCGTCGGCAGGGCCTCGCGCTTGTCGCCGCCGGCGAGAAGCTCCGAGGCCTGGAGCCCGAAGGCGCCGCCCGGCGTGGCCATCTGCTGGGCGATGATCTGCGGGAAGAAGGTCTTGATCTGCTGGAAGGGCGCCGGCCGCAGGCCCGGATCCGTCAGATAGGCCGCCAGCACCTGGGTTTGCAGCTGCAGATCCTCGGGCCGGGTCGCGCCTGACAGCACATAGCTGTCGCCTTCGATCGCGAAGCCGGCCGAATAGATGCGGCCGTTCAGGACCCGGCTGAGTTCATCGGCGGAGAGCCGGCCCAGGCCGCCGGCGGTGAACACCAGCGGGGCGAGGCCCTGGGCGTCGATGCGGTCGGCCGGCATGCCGAGTTCGCCGAGGCCGGTGCGGACGCTGACCAGGATCTGTTCGTCACGGAAATTCGTCGGCTTGACGGTCAGACGCACGCCATTGGCGAAGGTGACGACCGTGGCGCCGACGGCCTCCAGTTCGCTGCGGCTCTCGACGGCCCCCGGCGCGCCGAACGCGGCATAGGGCCATTCCAGCTGGGCCTGGGCCGCGGGCGCGGAGACCGGCGCCAGACGGGAGGCCTCAAGCGCCGCCGTGACCGCCGCCTCGCCGCCCTCGATCTCGACGGGCGTGACCACGAGCGCCAGCGGGCCTTCGCCCTGGAAGATGGTCGGCAGGACCTGGTTGACCTGGGCGGCGGTCAGTCCGTCGACGGCCGCGTTGAACAGATCGAGGCTGGTCTGGGGGGTGTTGAAGACGGTGCGGCTGTTGACGGCGCTGACCAGGCCGCCGGCCAGATTGGGCGTGCGGCGGGTGGCCGCTCCGGCGACGGCGTTTTCCAGCCCGGCGCGGCCCTCGGTGATTTCGCGCTGCAGTTCGGCGTCCGAGACGCCGTACTGGATCAGCCGGCGCTGTTCCTGTTCGATCGCCTCAAGGGCGCGCTTCCATTCGCCGGGGTTGAACCGGGCCGAGACCGAGGCGGCGGCGAAGCTGTCGGCCAGCTCGGCCTCGCCGCCCGAGGCGTTGATGAAGGGCGGGTTGTCGGCGCGGGACATTTCGCCGAGCCGGCGGTTCAGCACGGCGACGCCGAGACGCCGGATCAGGTTTTCACGGCGTTCGGCCACGCTGTCGGGGTCGCGGTCGGGCGCGCGGATATAGCCCAGCTCGATCGACGACTGGACGCCGGGCTCGATCAGGATGCGGGTCTCGGGTCCGCGCGGCGCGACCGTGCCGAGATCCGGTTCCGGACCGGCCGGTCCGGTCGGTTGCCAGCTTTCGAACGCGGCGCGGACCTTGGCCTCGAGCTGGTCGACGTCGAAGTCGCCAACGGCGATGAAGGTCGCGCGCTCCGGCCGATAGTAGCCCTGGTAGAATTCCACGAAGCGTTCCCGCGGCGCCGTGCGGATGATGTTCAGGTCGCCGAGCGGCAGGCGGTTCGAAATCCGCTGGCCGGGGGCGAACAGGCCCAGTTGCGCCTTGATGCTGCGCAGTCCCGGCGTGTTGCGCAGGCGCTCCTCGCCGACGATGACGTTGCGCTCGTCGTCGACGGCGTCTGCCGCCATCAGGGCTTCCGACACCTGTTCACGCATGATCCGCAGCGAGTCGTCGACGGTCCCGTCCGCGGCGTTCGGCAACTCCAGCATGTACACCGTCTCGTCGAAGGAGGTGTAGGCGTTGGTGTCGGCGCCGAAGGCCAGGCCGCGGCGTTCGAGGATGCGCAGCAGGTCGTTCTCGGGGATGTTGGTCGTGCCGTTGAACGCCATGTGCTCCATGAAGTGGGCCAGGCCGAGCTGGTTCTCGTTCTCCATCAGCGAACCGGCGTCGATCCGCAGGCGGAAGCTGGCCTGTCCGGGCGGCGTGGCGTTGCGCAGGATGGCGTACTGCATGCCGTTGGACAGAACGCCGAAGCGGACGTTGGAGTCGGCGGGAATGTCGCTGGCCGCCTGGGCCCAGGGATCGGAGGGCTGGACCTGGGCGAGGGCCGGCGCGGCGGCGGTCAGGACGGCGAGGGAGGCTGCGGCGAGCAGGAACAGACGGGCGGAACGCATTCTCGGTCTCTTTCCGAAAGGCGCGACAGCTCCCGGATCGGGGCGGCGCCGGACAACAGGAAGGACCGCAATACAGCTATCGCCGACGCCCCGCTCAACCCTTCGGCGACGCAGCAGGCCGGCTCAAGTTACCGAAAGTTAATTTCCGGGCCGCGAAACATAGAAGCTGGCGGAATTGCCGACCGCATTGGCGCCGGAGATGACCGACCGGTTTGAACCCGCGACGGTTGTGTTGGCGACGGCTGAGACATCCCCCGTATTGGTCTGGACGTTGCCCGCCTCCAGATAGCCCTCGCATTCGGAACAGGCATAGCCGGTGACGCTGTTGCCGACCGCATCGGCGCCGACCGAAACGTCATAGCCGTTCGTGCCGGAGAAGGTGGCGTTCACGTCCACGCCGCCGGTGTTGAACTGGGCGTTGTCGATCTCGAGATAGATGTCGTTGTTGCCGACAGACAGTTCGTTGGCGGCGCCGCGGGCATAGGCCTCGGCCCGGCCGTAGTCATAGGCCGTGGTCAGGGCCGAGGCGCGGACGAAGCTGGAGTTCCGCTGGTCCGAGGCGGTCACGACGGAGCCGCCCTCATTATACAGAACGGCCTGGTTGGCGGTGGCGCGGGCGCGCGCGGCCAGGTCCCAGGCGTTGCCGGAGTTGGCGCTGGCCTCGGCTTCGATGAAGCTGCCGATCGACCGTTGGGCGACGCCGAGGTCCTGGCCGGAGGTGTTGTCGCTGTTGACTGCGATGGCGTTGGCTATGGCCTGGCTGGTCACGCTGGCCTCGGCCGGGATGTACTGACTCTCGATCCGGCCGAAGGAGCGCACGATGGCCGAGGAGGACTGGTCGATTGTCCCGCTGACAAACGAGGTCTGACCGTAGACGGCCACGGTGTTGGAGATGGCCGAGGCGCCGACGGCGGCGCCGGCGTGCAGGCGGGCGTTGCTGTCGCCGACTTCGGTGGTGGCGCTGATCAGACCGTCGTCGGTGGTCTGGGCCGCATCCAGCGTCAGGTTCGCGTCATAGGCGCTGACCGCCAGATAGTTGCCGCCGGCCTGGGTCGTGGCGTTGACCACGCCATATGTATCGCCGCCCAGGGTGATGTCGGTCGTCGCCACCGCGTCGCCCTGCATGGTCTGGTCGGACTGGACCGTGATCGAACCATTCTGCACCGCACCCGAGGCGCTGTTGCCCTGGGCGGAGGTCTCGACGGTCACCTGGTCCTGGGAATCGACGACGTTCAGCGTCTGGCCGGCGAAGACGTCGCCCAGCTGCAGTTGTTGATTCAGGACGATCGTGCCGTCCTGCGCCGTGGCCTCAGTAGCGGCTGCGGCGCACAGCAGTGTCGCGGCGATCGTGCCAGCGAGACGGATCCGCGCGGGTTTCGCCATTGTTCGTGTCCGTGTTGGGGTAAGCGGGATAGTAGCCGCCGGTCGGCCCAACCGTGCCGCCCAGGGGGTCGGGACCGGCGTTCAGGCAGATCTCGGGTCCCGGCGCGCCGTACAGATTGGCCATGAATTCGACCGTCGCCCGCTCGATCAGGGCGCGCACCGCCAGCTGGACCGGCTCCAGCCCGCCCTCGCCGGCCGAAATGTCGAAGACGTTGCCGTTCAGGAAGTCGAACACCCCGGCCGAGATCTCCCGGCCGATGATCTGCTTCTGGTAGGAGACCACATCGACCACCTCGAGCGTGGTGGTCTGGACCAGCCGCAGGTCGATGGCGATGTTCATGACATAGGCCTTGCCCGAGAAGGCCGTGGACAGGGGGGTCTGGCTGGTGGCCTGGCCCGCGGCCATGTCGAAGCCGGCGGAACGGATATTGTAGTTCACCTCGGTGATGCCGCCGACGATGTAGAAGTCAGAGCCGGGCACCGAACCGGCCAGGATGCGGCGGTACTGGACGTCGTCCGCGCCGCCGGGACCGTCGTCGCCGATCAGGCGATTGTTGGCGTAGCGCAGCTCCATCTCGGAGACCGAGGTGTCATAGCGTTCGATCATCCGCGCCCCGGACTTGGCCAGGGCGGCCATGGCCATGAGCGAGGCGCCGCCGGTGACCTGGCGGCCGCCGTCGGCCGAGACCGTGCCTGTGTAATCGGCGATCCGGCCCACGGCGATGCGCGGGGAGGGCAGGTTATAGCGCCGGGCGTAGTCGGCCATGCAGTACAGGGCGGCGGAATAGGGAGTCGGGTTGGCCGTCACCGGCGCATTGCCGATCGGCGTTGCGTACAGCCCCTGCGGGCCGGCCGAGGCGGAGATACACCCGCTGAGCAGCGCGGCCGTGGCGCAGGCGACGCCGGCTGCCCTCAGGCGCCGGGAAATGGAGCCAGCGATCATGGAAGCCTCAGAGTGCCGTTCAGGCTGGTTCCGGCCGTGACATTGCCGTTGTTGACCTGTGTCGAGTTGACGATGACCGTATTGTGGTTGCCCTGGACCACGACGTTCAGGCTGTTACCGATGGCGGTGGAGCCCCCGATGGCCGTGCCGCCGTTCGCGCCGGCGCCGGAGAAGCTGGAGGACACGCCGCCCGTGGCGCTGGAATAGGTGCTGGCCCCCGCCTGGATGATTCCGTCGACGATCAGCCGGTTGCCGTTGGCGTCGCGGGTCGAGCCGGTCTGGGACCGGGCGGTGGAGTAGCGCGCCCCGCCGTAGCCGGCCTGGTAGGCGCCCATGCCCGAGGATCCGGCGGACTGGGCCGCGGCCGCCGCGGGCAGGGCCAGCAGGGCGACCGGGAGAATCGCGAGCACTGGCAGGGACTTGATCCGGACAGTCATATCGGCGACTCCACCCAAACATGGTTTACGGGCCGGCAAGGACCCTGCGTGCCAATCTGGGTCATGGTTATTAAGAAGCGCTTGCCATGATGAGTTTTGGCGCCTTTGACGGCGCTCCCACCCTGTTCCGGAGTCCGACCTGACCCAACCGCCCGCCGAACGGATCCTGAATGCGCCGGCCGTCGCGGTGGTGGTCGCCGCCTCGATGCCTGTCCTGTACCTCGTCCAGGAACGATTGCCGGACGAGGGTCTGTCCCTGGCCTTCCGGCCGGCCTCGCTGTGGGACGGGCAGTGGTGGCCGGGGATACTGACCTCGATGTTCGTGCACGGGGGCTGGCCCCATGTGGCGATGAACGCCGTCGCCGCCCTGGCCTTCGGTCCGCCCGTGGCGCGGCTGATGGGCGGCCCCAAAGGCGTCGCGGGCTTTCTGCTCTTCTATATAGCGTGCGGACTGGTCGCCACGGCCGGCTACGGCCTGATCCATCCGGCCAGCTATGATTCCCTGGTCGGGGCGTCCGGCGCCGTCTTCGGGCTGATGGGCGCGGCGCTTCGGCTGCTGGGGCGCCGGGACCGGAGCCTGCGTCGCCTCGGCGACCCGCGCTTCCTGACCCCCGCCTTGGTCATCATGGGCGTGAACGCCGCCGCCGGACTGGTCGGGCTGGCGCCCGGGATGGAGGGCGCCCGGGTCGCCTGGGAAGCCCACGCCTTCGGCTTCCTGTGCGGGGCCCTGCTGATCGGTCCCTGGGCGAGGGTCTTCGAATCGCGGCGGACGTCATTTGCTTCCCCGCCCGATCTGGGCGACCCTGAGGCCTGAAGCGGTCCATCCGCGGCCGCGCTCTATAGAGAGAGGGAGGAGCCGCGATGCTGGTCGCCGAAATTCTCAAGAACAAGGGCGACGCGGTCTACGCCATCGGCCCCGATCTGCCGTTGGGCGAGGCCTGCAGCGAGCTGGACCGGTTGCGCGTCGGGGCCCTGATGATCTGCGACCAGGACAAGGTGGTCGGCGTGTTGTCCGAGCGCGACGTGGTGAGGGCCGTCGCCCGGGACGGCGAGGCGGCCCTGGGCCGACCGGTCTCCGCCTATATGACCGGCGAGGTCATCTTCGCAGCCCCCGGCGAGACGGTGGCGATTCTGATGGGACGGATGACCGACCGGCGAATCCGGCACCTGCCGGTATTGCGCGACGGGCGGCTGGCCGGGGTGATCTCCATCGGCGACGTGGTCAAATGCCAGATCGCCGAAGCCACCCAGGAGGCGGAATCCCTGCGCACATATATAGCGGGCTGAAGACGGAGCCCCGTCGCGCAGCGTCCGCCGACCGGGATTCCGCGAGAAAGTTCGGGAATCCGTCGGAATCGGGTTGCAGACAAAACGGCCCCTGCGTATATCGCCGCCTCGCTCGGAAACGGGCCGGCCGCCGGGGCCACGGAGACGAAAGCCTCCAAGGTTCCCCGGGAAGAAAGTCGCGAAAGCGGGTTGCTTCCTTAAGGGTGTTCGGTTAGGTTCCGCGCTCCAATCGAATCGTCGGTAACGAAACAGAGGCAAGCCTCTCGGGCTTTCCAGACGGTTTTTTGCGGCCTGAAGTCCCCGGATTTCTCCTCCGCAAAATGGCTTCAAAAGCCCGGTTGACACGGAGATCGGCTCTCTCTAGACAGCCGCCTCCGCCGCCCTCCGGGGCGGGTTCGCAGACAGAGGTTCTTCTTTAAAAAGAACCACTTGACGCGGAAATCTGAGACGCTAAACAGCGCCTCCCTCGCCTCCGGGCGGGACCCGACGGAAAGAGATTGTTCTTCGGAATAATCGCTTGACACGGAATACCGAGGCGACTACATCGCCGCCTCCGCCGTCACCGGGCGTTAAACGGTGGGGCCGGTTCTCCGGCTTCTACGGTCTTTGAAATCGTTGATCTGGAAAGAGAAACGCAGGCGGCGGTGTCCTAGCGACGGTTCTTCGGAACTGTCTATCGACACTGACATCTGCGGTCTTTTTGAAAAGACACCATGACGTCGCTCTTCGGAGAGACGTTCGTGGGATCTCGTCAATAATACGTAGAACTAATGCCAAATCGGATTTCGGTCCGATCTGCTTAGGTCAGAAGTCAACTCAACCTGAGAGTTTGATCCTGGCTCAGAGCGAACGCTGGCGGCAGGCCTAACACATGCAAGTCGAACGGACCCTTCGGGGTTAGTGGCGGACGGGTGAGTAACACGTGGGAACGTGCCTTTAGGTTCGGAATAGCTCCTGGAAACGGGTGGTAATGCCGAATGTGCCCTTCGGGGGAAAGATTTATCGCCTTTAGAGCGGCCCGCGTCTGATTAGCTAGTTGGTGGGGTAATGGCCCACCAAGGCTACGATCAGTAGCTGGTCTGAGAGGATGACCAGCCACATTGGGACTGAGACACGGCCCAAACTCCTACGGGAGGCAGCAGTGGGGAATCTTGCGCAATGGGCGAAAGCCTGACGCAGCCATGCCGCGTGTATGATGAAGGTCTTAGGATTGTAAAATACTTTCACCGGTGAAGATAATGACTGTAGCCGGAGAAGAAGCCCCGGCTAACTTCGTGCCAGCAGCCGCGGTAATACGAAGGGGGCTAGCGTTGCTCGGAATTACTGGGCGTAAAGGGAGCGTAGGCGGACATTTAAGTCAGAGGTGAAATCCCGGAGCTTAACTTCGGAACTGCCTTTGATACTGGGTGTCTTGAGTGTGAGAGAGGTATGTGGAACTCCGAGTGTAGAGGTGAAATTCGTAGATATTCGGAAGAACACCAGTGGCGAAGGCGACATACTGGCTCATTACT
>SCVB01000084.1 GCA_004296955.1 Brevundimonas sp. | reverse complement strand
GCCCAGCGGCTTGTTCAGCAGGATCACCAGACCCTGCACCGGATCCAGCGGCTCGCCGTCGATCTCCATCCGCGTCGGCAGGTCGCGCGTCACCGGGATCCGCCTGGACACATCCGTCAGGTCCGCCCCGTCCAGCACGATCCCTCCGGCCTTGGCCATCCGCGCCATCTCGGCCCGCGAGCCATAGCCCATCGACCCCAGCAGACGGTCGACGCGGGAGGTGGGGACTTTTTTCATGCGCTATCGCCCTTCGGGCTGCTTGAGCGCGGACTCACTTCACCGCCTCGAACAGCTTGTACCCGCCCGCATCCGCGACCAGCCGCACCCGGTTGAACGCCGTATTCAACTCGGCCTCGTACGGCAGGTGCCGGTTCGCCACGATCCAAGCGACCCCGCCCTTCTTCAGCAATTCGGCCGCCTTCCTGATAAAGGCCTGCCCCAGCCGGCGATCCTCGGCCCCGCCGTCGTGGAAGGGCGGATTGCTGACGACGAAGTTCAGCTCGCCGTCCGCGGTCATCGTCCGCACGTCGGCCCATTCGACGCCCGCACGCGGGTCTTCGACATTCTTTCGCGCCGCCTCGACGGCCCTGCGGTCCAGGTCGATCAGCCGCAGCGACGTCACCGCCGCCGACCGCAGGGCCACCGTCGCCAGGGCGCCGTAACCGCAGCCCAGATCGACGCCCGCCCCCTTCAGCGCCGGCATATGTTGCGCCAGCAGGGCCGAGCCCGGGTCGATCCGGTCCCAGGCGAAGATCCCCGGCTGCGACCAGGCCTCCAGCCCCGGCACGATCCGCGGCGCGCCCTCGGCTATGGCCTCGTCGATCCCGGCCATCGTCTCGGGCTTGATCACGATACAGCGGCGGTGGTGCGCCTTGGCCGTCTCACCGACCTCGACGCCGAAGCCGGTCAGCTCCTTCTTCAGCCGCGACCCGCCCTTGTCCTTAAGGGCCATGACGTCCAGCCGCCCCCCGACCTTCAACGCCCTCAGCGCCAGGGCCAGGACATAGCGCCGCTCCAACACGCCGGGCGGGGCGTAGATCATTATATCGTCGGCCGAGCCCTCGGGCACGGTCTCAAGCGCGGTGGAGCCGGGGATCAGGGGCGAGGTCTGGATCGCGGCGCCCGCTCCAGTGCCGGGTGGATCGAAGACGACCGGCGGTCGGCCGTAAAGAAGCGTGGTCATGACCGCCCCTTAGAGGCAGACGCTGCAATTCGCCAGCGTCGCGGGACTCAGAACCCCGCCTGCAACAGCGCCAGCCCAACCACCCCGACCACGATCCGCCACCAGGCAAAGGGCGCAAACCCGTGCTTGGACACGAAATCCAGCAGGAACCGCACCACCACCAGGGCCGTCAGGAAGGCCACCAGGAAGCCCACCGCGATCAGGCCGACGTCGCTGAAATCCAGCGTCTTGTGGTTCTTCAGCAGGTCATAGGCCACCGCCGCCCCCATGGTGGGCAGGGCAAGGAAGAAGCTGAACTCGGCCGCCGACCGCTTGTCGGTCTTCAGCAGCAGGCCGCCGGCGATGGTGGCGCCCGAGCGCGACACGCCGGGGATCATGGCCAGGCACTGGAACAGGCCGATCAGGAAATAGACCCGCATCGGATAGGCGTTCGCGTCCAGCCACTGCGGCCGCTTGTCCATCCGGTCCAGCAGCAGCAGGAGGATCCCGCCGACGATCAGGGCGACGCACACCACCTGCGGCGTCTCGAACAGCACGGTCTTGATGAAGTCATAGGCTAGGAAGCCGATCACCACCGCCGGCGCGAACGCGACCAGCAGCCCGATCAGGAAGCGCCGCGCCTCCGCGTCGAAGGGCCAGCGCGTCGCCAGGGTCCACAGCCGCCTGAAATAGACGCTGACGATGGCCAGCAGCGCGCCCAGCTGGATGACGATCTCGAACGTCTTGCCCGAGCTCTGGAAGCCCATGAAATGGCCGAGCAGAAGCATGTGGCCGGTGGAGGACACCGGTATGAACTCGGTCAGTCCTTCGACCAGACCGAGAATGATCGCTGCAAGCCAGTCAGACATGATATCCCCG
>SCVB01000083.1 GCA_004296955.1 Brevundimonas sp. | reverse complement strand
GCGAGCCGCTCAACCGTCGCGCCACCATCGGCATCAACTTCCGCTAAACCCGGAAGGCCGAAGGCCAGCACTACAGGGCCGCCGGCTCCCGAAAGGGGGCCGGCGGTTCTGCTTTGGGCGCCCGGCGTGGGGGGCGGGGTGGTCAAACGCGCGATCGCTCGCTAATCCCGGCCGGATTGAACTGAAGGGCGACTGTCCATGCGCGTAGCGATGATCGGCACCGGCTACGTCGGCCTGGTTTCCGGAGCCTGTTTCGCCGACTTCGGCCATGAGGTGGTCTGCGTCGACAAGGATCCTTCCAAGATCGAGCGGCTGGAGCGGGGCGAGATTCCGATCTTCGAGCCCGGTCTGGACGATCTGGTGGCCGCCAATGTCCGCGACGGCCGGCTGAGTTTCGCGCTTGACGGCGCCGCGGCGATCCGGGCGGCGGATGCGGTCTTCATCGCCGTGGGCACGCCGTCGCGGCGCGGCGACGGCCATGCGGACCTGTCCTATGTCCACGCCGCCGCCGAGGAGATCGCCGGCCTGATCGAGGGCTTCACCGTGGTGGTGACCAAGTCCACCGTCCCGGTCGGCACGGGCGACGAGATCGAGCGCATCATCCGCGAACGTCGGCCCGACGCCGATTTCGCCGTGGTCTCCAATCCCGAGTTCCTGCGCGAGGGGGCGGCGATCGAGGACTTCAAACGGCCGGACCGGGTCGTGGTGGGGACCGAGGACGCGCGGGCCCAGGCCGTGATGCGCGAACTCTATCGCCCGCTAAACCTGAACGAGACGCCCCTCCTGTTCACCGGCCGGCGCACCTCCGAGCTGATCAAATATGCGGCCAACGCCTTCCTGGCCATGAAGATCACCTTCATCAACGAGATGGCCGACCTGTGCGAGGCCGTCGGGGCCGATGTGCAGCAGGTGGCCCGCGGCATCGGTCTGGACAAGCGGATCGGGGCCAAATTCCTCCACGCCGGTCCGGGCTATGGCGGCTCCTGCTTCCCCAAGGACACCCTCGCCCTGGTGCGAACCGCGGCCGATGCCGGGGCGCCGGTGCGGCTGATCGAGACCACGGTTCAGATCAATGACGCCCGCAAGAAAGCCATGGCCGGCAAGGTCGCGGCGGCGCTGAACGGAGACCTGGCCGGCAAGACCGTGGCCCTGCTGGGCCTGACCTTCAAGCCGAACACTGACGACATGCGCGACGCTCCCTCGCTGGACGTCGCCCCGGCCCTGATCGCCCGCGGCGCGACCGTCCAGGCCTTTGATCCGGAAGGCATGGACGAGGCGGCCAAGCTGCTGGACGGCGTCCAGTTCCGCGACGGTCCCTATGAGGCGGTCGAGGGCGCCGATGTGGTGGTGATCCTGACCGAATGGGACCAGTTCCGGGCGCTGGACCTGGATCGGGTCAAGCTGCTCATGCGCCAGCCGGTGATGGTGGACCTGCGGAACGTCTATCGGCCCGAGGAAATGCGCGCCCGCGGCTTCCGCTATGCGTCGATCGGCCGGGCCTAGCGCAGGACGACGGGGGTCAGGACCGGACGGGTCGCCGCGGCGGCCTCGGGTTCAGGCAGGAAGGCGCGTCCCGCGCCGATGACCACGGTCGCGGTCAGGACGGCGGAGACCGCGGCGATGGCGGCCAGTCTCACGCCGTCGGCGAATTCCTGATGGTCCGGACGCACGCGATTCCCCCGCTACGAGCACAGTCCGTATCCAGCACCGGACGCTTTGCACCGCAAGTCACGGAACGGTGTCTGACGACAAAAAAGGGCGGAGCCGCGAAGCTCCGCCCTTCATTCTTGTGCGCTAACGCTTTCGGCGCGGATGCCCGCTGCTTGAGCGCGGACAGGCCTAGCCGCGGAACGGACGGATCAGGATCTCGACCCGGCGGTTCATCGCCTTGCCTTCGGCCGTGGCGTTGGAGGCGATCGGGGCGCTTTCGCCGCGGCCGTCGACGTAGAGCCGGTCGGCCAGGACATTGCGGCTGACCAGATACTGGGCCACCGACGAGGCGCGGCGGCGGGAGAGGTCGAGGTTGTATTCGTCCGTGCCGTCGGAGTCGGCATGGCCGACGATGTCGACGATGGACTGGTCATAGCGGTTCAGCACGCCGGCGACGTCGTCGAGGGTCGCGTTGAAGCGCGGATTGATGGTCGACTGGTTGGAGGCGAAGGTCACGTCGGACGGCATGCGCAGGACGAGGTTGTCGCCCTGGCGGGCCACGCCGACGCCCGAGCCCGACAGCTCGGCTTCCAGTTCGCGCTGCTGCCGATCCATGTACTGGCCAACGGCCGCGCCGCCCAGGGCGCCGATTCCGGCCCCGATCAGGGCGTTCTTGCGACCCTCTTCGGAGTTGGACGTGTTGGTCAGATAACCGAGCAGGGCGCCGCCCAGGGCGCCGGCGATCACGCCGGTGCCGGTGTTGTTGCGGCGCGGCGTCGAGCTGTAGGGATCCGTCGTGGTGCAGGCGACGCCGCCGAGCAGGATGGCGATCGTCGCGCCGGAGAGGAGGAGCTTGCTGCGCATGGTGGGTATCCCTGTCTTTCAAAAACGGTCTGGCGCCGAAACGCGAGCTTACGGTGAAGGTTCCGACCTGTACCGCGGCTGAACGGGATCAGGGCGCCGTGGCTTTGCCAAGTTCGCGGCTTAGGGCGTATGGAACCGCCAGCATCAGAACCATGAGGCCCTGCCGTGAGCGCGACCCTGACCCCCGAGACCGCCGCCCCCGCCCGCAAGGCGATCGAGCCGGTGTCGATGAAGCTGTATGACGCGGACTTCCAGGCCTTCGCCGACAAGCTGGGGACGTCGTTCAAACGCTATGGCTTCGCCGTCATCGCCGACCACGGCCTGGACGAGACGGTCATCGACGCCGCCGTCGCTGACACCAAGGCCTTCTTCGCCCTGCCGGAGGAGACGAAACGCCAGTATCATCAGCCGGGAACGGGCGGCGCGCGTGGCCTGACCCCGTTCGGCGTCGAGGCGGCCAAGGGCGCGGCCACGGTCGATCTGAAGGAGTTCTGGCATGTCGGGCGCGAGCTGCCCGCGGGCCATCCCTACCGCAAATACATGCGCGACAATGTCTGGCCGAGCGAGGTCGGGGGCTTCCGCGACCACGTCTACAGCATGTTCGAGGCCATGGACGTCCTGGGCGCGAAGATCCTGCGCGCCATCGCCCGCTATCTGAAGCTGGGCGACGACTTCTTCGAGGACAAGGTCGAGATGGGCAACAGCATCCTGCGGATGCTGCACTATCCGCCGGTCCCGGCCGGAGCGTCCGGCGTGCGGGCCGGGGCCCATGAGGACATCAATGTCATCACCCTGCTGCTGGGGGCCGAGGAGGCCGGCCTGCAGCTGAAGGACGCCGACGGGGAATGGCTGGACATCGCGCCGCCGCCGAACGCCCTGGTGGTCAATATCGGCGACATGCTGCAGCGGCTGACCAACCATGTCCTGCCGTCGACCAGCCATCGGGTGATCAACCCGGCGCCGGAGCGGGCCAGCTTCGCCCGCTATTCCACGCCCTTCTTCCTGCACTTCAACCCGGACTTCGTCATCGAGACCCTGCCGAGCATGATCAGCCCTGAAAATCCGGACCGTTACGCCGGCAAGGCGATCATGGCCGAGGATTTCCTGACCGAGCGGCTGAGGGAAATCCGGCTCATTTGAGCGGCCTCGCTCGTCCCCGGCGGTTGGCGCCGAGACAGCGAGCCAAGGGGGCTATCGGGATATCCGCAGCTGGGTCAGCTCGCGGCCGATAGCGGCGAAGGCCTCGGACAGGTCGCCGCCGCTCGCCGGCAGATAGACGTGATCCGGGCTGGTGGCGCAGGATTGCATGAATTCCTCCGCCTCGCCCCCGGCCCTGAGCTCGAGACCGACGGTATAGACGACGACGCCTTCCGCCTTCATGGCGTCGCACAGTTCCTCGGCCTGGTCGAAGGGATCGCCATTGGTGGCGGCGCAGTTGATCCGCTCGCCGCCATTGCCGGAATCGCTGGCCAGGACGCCGGTGCAGTAGTTGGTGTTGAATTCGCCGTCGGTCATGAGGATGACCACCTTCAACAGCTCGTTGGGGCTGGCGACCCCCGCAGGGTTGCCGGACCACAGTGGGTTGAAGCTGGGAGACACCGTGTACCATCCCCAGGCGAGGCCGATCTGACCGGCTGTGGAGCCGGTGACGTTGAAGCTGGAGATCAGTGACTTCATCGCGGACTTGTCGGATGAGAGCGGCATGATCACGGCCGAGGGGCAGGGGGCGTTGGTCGCCGGATAGTTTCGCCCGACATAGGCCGTCGACGGCGCCGCGCTGGTATAGGCCTGCGCCCCGGGCCGTTCGGTGACGCAGTTGCTGATCTGCTGGGCGCGCAGGCTGCCATAGATGTTGCGGAACACCCGCCACTGGCAGCCGTCGCGCCCGCACCAGCTGGAGCCGCCGGAGGTATGGGCGCCCCATTCCGCGCCATTGACCCCGATGGAATAGGTATTGGCCGTCACGTTGGCGACGATATAGGGCCGGTTGTTGATCTGGGACATGCCGTTGGCGCCGGTGATGTAGACGCCTTCGCCGTCGCTGAGGCCGTGACCCGGGGCGGTCACCTGGACCGAGCAGTCTGACACGAGGCATTTGCGCACCTCGCCATCGTCGTCATAGCTGTCATAGCCGTTGGTGTTCACCGTCACCCAGGAAGAACCGTTCCAGGACTGGAGGGAGAATTTCTTGCTGCTGATCTTCTGGACCCGATAGGCCCGGTCGTTCAGCTCCTCCATGCCCTCGACATTCCGGATCCACACATAGTCATTGGTCTGCAGGCCATGGCCGGTCGAGGTGGTGACCACGCCCGGGCTGGCGCGGGTGATGCCGCTGATGTCCTTTGCGGTCGCCGACGCCCAGGCCATGTGCGAGATCGACCGGGCCCCGATGGGCGTCCCGCGGGCGCCGTTGGCCCAGGATCCCATGTTCACGCCGATGGAATAGGGCACCACCGACATCCGTGTGTAATAGGGCGTCTGGACGTCCTGCACGACGAGGTCCACCAGGTCGCGGGCGGCGGTCTTCATCGCGGCGATCCGGCTGCCGCTCATGGAGCCGGTGATGTCCAGGACCAGGGCGACCTCAAGATTTCTGGACGAACGGTTGACCTCGGAATGCGCCCCGACCGGGATATAGTCGTCCATGAACTTGCCGTAGGGCGGCAGGAAGATGTTGGCCACGAGGGTCTTCACATCGACCCTGGAACTGGCGACCACCACTGCGTCGTCATTGAGGGAGAAGGTCGTATCCTGCTCGCGCAGGATGATGTCCGGGTAGGCCTTGAGGTTGGCGCGCAGCGCCGCCAGGCCGACCTCCCGGAGGTCCTCGTCCTCGGAATAGGGCGAACGGGCCGCCGCGAGCGTGGCGGCGTCCAGCGCGTCCTGCAGATTGACCCGGACCGTCGAGGCGCGATGGATGTCCACGCCGCCCACGGTCATCAGGATCAGCACAGGCAGGCTGAGGCCGAACAGCATGGCGACATTGCCGCGCGCATCGGACAGCAGGCGGTGGAGAAACGGCTTCAGTGCGCGAAGGAATGGCGAGGCGCGGCGTCCCATTGTCGTCGATCCAGCCCGGTCGCCGGGCAGGAGTATCCGGCTTTCGAGGCGCGAGCATCGCCGACGATGGTTAATGTCGGATGATGACGGCGACCGCCGCCTCTAGCGGGATATGCGCAACTGCTTGATATCCCGGCCAATGGCCGCGAAGGCTTCGGACAGGTCGCCGCCGTCGGCGGGCAGGAAGACATTGGCCGGAGTCGAGGCGCAGTCGGCCAGCACCTGGGCTTCCTCGGTGCCGGCCGTGATGCTGAAGCCGACCGTATAGACGACCACGCCCTGGGCCTTCATCGCCGTGCACAGGGCCCGACTCTGGGTGAAGGGGTCGCCGTTGGTGGCGTCGCAGTCGATCTTGGCGCTGTTGGCGCCTGAGCCCGATCCCGCCTGTCGGGAGATGACGCCGCTGCAGTAGGGCGTGTTGAACGCGCCGTCGGTCATGATCACCACGGCCTTCAGGGTCTCGGCGGAATTGTAGGCCGCGGCGCCGTTGGACGGCCACAGGGTGTTCCAGTTGGGCGACACCATATACCAGCCCCAGGCGATGCCGATCTGCCCCGCCGTGGAGCCGGACGCCTCGAAATCGTCGATCTGCGCCTTGATCGTCGCCGCATCGCTCGAAAGCGGCCGGATGGCGTCGGCGATGCACGTGCCGTGGATGTTCGGATAGTGGCGACCGACCCAGGAAGAGGGGCCCGTGGGCGCGGCCTCGGTATAGGCTTCCGCGCCGACGCGTTCGGTCACGCAGCCGCTGATCCTGTGGGTCTGGAGGTCGCCGTCCATGTTCTCGAAGGCGAAATAGGTCGTGCCGCCGCCCCGCGCGCTCCAGGCCTTGCCGCCCGAGGTGTAGGGCGTCAGCGAGGTCTCTGTGAGGTCGATGGTGAAGCTGTTGGTCTGGGCGTTGCCGACCAGATGGCTCTGGTCGTTGATCTGCGTCATGCCGCCGACATTGGTGATGTAGACGTATTCGTTGTTGGTCATGCCGTGGTTGGCGGCGGTGATGGTGATCGAACAGTCGTTGTTCTGGCAGCGCTGAACCCGGCCGGCGCTGCCCGAATAGGCGCCGTAGTTCCGGCCATCCACGCGGTACCCGCGGAGAGTGTAGAGCTCGAAGGTGTTGGTGGTCTTGTTGTGCACCACATAGGGCTTGTTGTTCAGCTGGGTCATGCCGGCGGCGCCGCTGATCCAGACCACGTCGCCATTGGCGAAGCCGTGGCTGTTCGAGGTGATGACCACCGGGCGGGCCTTGGTCGCCGCGGTGATGGTCATCGGGGCGCCTGCCAGGTTGATGACGGCCCCGGTGATGTTGACCGACGTCGAGATTCCGCCGCGGGCGGCGGTGACATGGCTGCCCGGATTGACCGAGTTCGAATAGGGCACCAGGGCGACCTTGGAATACCAGGGCGTCTGGACCGGCTGGACGATCAGATCGACCAGGTCCTTGGCCGCCGCCTTCAGGTCGATGATCCGCTGGCCAGCCATGGAGCCGGTGATGTCCAGGACCAGGGCGACCTCGATGTTTCGGGACGATCGGTCGACCTCGGAATGGGCGCCGACCGGCAGGTAGTCGTCCATGAACTTGCCGTACGGCGGCAGGAAGAGGTTGGCGACCAGGGTCTTCACATCGACCTTGGAGCTGGCCACGACGACATCGTTGCTGTTGAGGACGAAGCTGGTGTCGGCCTCCCGCAGGGTGATGTTCGGATAGGCCTTGAGGTTGGCGCGCAGCGACGCCAGCCCGACGCGCTGAAGGTCGGCGTTGGCGGTATAGGGCGAGCGGGCGGCGGAGAGGGCGGCGGCGTCCAGCGCGTCCTGCAGGTTCACCCGCACGGTCGAGGCGCGATGGATATCGACCCCGCCGACCGTCATCAGGATCAGCACGGGCAGACTGAGACCGAACAGCATCGCGACGTTGCCGCGCGCGTCGTCGGCCATTCGTCGGGCGAAGGCGCGCAGACCACGGCCCAGACCGTCAAACCAGGATATCCGCCCCATCCGCCTCATCCGCCCGTGATTCAGGCGCGGGCCGGTTCGCTCGCGCCTGTTCCCGGCAGAATGACGTGGCACGGTTAAGCGAAGGGCCCATGCCAAAGGTTAACGGAGCGTCTTCCCGTGGAGCGGCCCCGGGCGCCCGGGGCCGCCTTGTTTCAGGCCTCCCAGCCGCAGTCCTTGCCGCGGTTCTGGACCGTCAGCCAGGCGTTCAGGGGGGCGAAATAGTCGGCCACGGCCGAGGCGTCGTTCTCACGCTGGCCGGTGAAGGCCTCCATGGCCTCGGGCCAGGGCCGGGACTGGCCCATCTCCATCATGGCGTTGAAGCGCGCCCCGACCTCTTCGTTCCCGTAGACGGAGCAGCGATGCAGCGGTCCGGTCCAGCCGGCCTGCTGGCAGGCGGCGCGGTGGAACTGGAACTGGTAGATGTGGGCCAGGAAGTAGCGGGTGTACGGCGTATTGCCCGGGATATGGTATTTGGCGCCGGCGTCGAAGGCGTCGGCCGGACGCGGCCCGGGCGGCACCAGGCCCTGGTATTTCAGCATATTGGCCGACCAGGCGTCGTTGTATTCGGCCGGGCTGGTCTCGCCGTTGAACACGCCCCAGCGCCAGCGGTCGACCATCAGGCCGAACGGCAGGAAGGCGATCTTGTCGAGCGCCATCTTGAGCAGGAAGGGGATGTCCTCCGCCTCGCCCGGGACGGTGTCTAGAAGGCCGATCTGGTTGAGGTAGGTCGGGGTCAGGGCCGACAGGCCGACGAAGTCGCCGATGGCTTCGTGGAAGCCGTCGTTCGCCCCGTTCTTGAACAGGAACGGCTGGTTCCGGTAGGCGCGCTGGTAGTAGTTGTGACCCAGCTCGTGGTGGACCGTATAGAAGTCCTCGGCGTTGACCTCGGTGCACATCTTGATGCGGATGTCCTCGAGGTTGTCTAGGTCCCAGGCCGAGGCGTGGCAGACCACCTCGCGGTCGCGCGGGCGGACGATCTGGCTGCGTTCCCAGAAGGTCTGGGGCAGCTCGGGCAGGCCCATCGAGACATAGAAGCCCTCGCCGGTCTCGACCATCTTGCGGGCGTCATAGTCGTTGGCGACCAGCCGCTCGGTCAGGTCGTAGCTGGAAGCGCCGCCGGTGGCCGGGGCCACCACGTCATAGATGTTGCCCCACTGCTGCGACCACATATTGCCCAGCAGGTCGGCGCGGATCGGTCCGTGATCGGGCTGGACGGCGTCGCCGTAGCGGGCGTTGAGGCGTCCGCGCACGTAACAGTGCAGGTTCTCGTAGAAGGGTTTGACCTGCGCCCACAGCCGGTCGGTCTCGGCGGCGAAGGCGTCGGGCTCCATGTCATAGCCTGCCCGCCACATGGCGCCGGTGTCGGCGAAGCCGAGCTCGGCCGCGCCCTCATTGGCGATCTCGACCATGCGGGCGTAGTCGGGAGCCATGACCGGGGAGATGGTGCGCCAGCCCTCGTACAAGGCCTTGGCCTCGGCCGGGTCGCGGGTCGAAGCCAGCAGCTGGGAGGCCTCGTCGAGGGTGATCTGGCGGCCCTGGTATTCGAACTTGCCGACGGAGTAGGTCGAGTCCAGCCGGGTGGTGATCTCGGCCAGTTCAGCCGCCGCGCCGGGGCGGTTGGGGGCGGGCAGGACGATGCCGAGGCGGAGCAGGTTCAGCTTGCGGCGGACGTCGGCGGGGACCTCGACATCGTTGAAGCGGGCCGCGCCATTGGCCAGCTCGACCTGGAGCTCGGTGTATTCGGCGTTGATCCGGCTCTCCAGCCACATGGTGTCGTAGGTGATGTTGGTGGCGCGGGTCCACTGGATGCGCGCGGCCTCTTCGCTGAGCGCGGCGAGACGGGTCTCCGCGTCCGCGACGAAGGCCGTGGCGTCCGCGGTGGTCGGGACGGCGGCGGCGTCCACCGCGCGGGTCGCGGCCACGGCGGCCTCGTCGACCGACGCGGGCGCCGTCGCTTCATCAGCCATGCCGAGGCTGGCGCAACCGGCCATGCCGAAGGTCAGGGCGCAGGCCGCGGCGGCCGTCATCAGGGTGCGTTTCATGGGCTTCCTCCTCGCACGGTCTCGCGCCGCGCTGTTCGGGGCGCAGGTGAAGGGAGGCGGGGCCGTGCGTCAAGCCGGGCCGTTCATCCGAGCACGCAGGCGGCCAGTCCCTGTTCGCGGACCGTGCCCATGGCGGCCTGGATGCGCGAAGCCCGGCGACGGACATAGGGGCCGGGGGCGGCGGCGTTGTAGCGCCGCGGGGAGGGCAGAATGGCCGCCAGCCGCGCGGCCTCCCGGGCGCTGAGGTCCGCCGCGGACTTGCCGAACCAGTGTTGAGACGCGGCCTCGGCGCCATAGACCCCGGGGGCCCATTCGGCGACGTTGAGATAGACCTCCATGATCCGCCGCTTGCCCCAGACGGTCTCGATGGCGACGGTGTAGCCGGCCTCCAGCCCCTTGCGGATCCAGTCGCGGCCCGGCCAGAGGAAGGCGTTCTTGGCGGTCTGCTGGCTGATGGTCGAACCGCCGCGGATACGGCCCGAGCCGCGCTTTTCCGACCGGGCGTTGGCCTTCAGGGCGGTTTCGATGGCCTTCATGTCGAAGCCGTGATGGGAACAGAAGGTCGAGTCCTCGGAGGCGATCACGGCCTGGACCAGCCGCGGGGAAATCTCCTCCAGCGGCCGCCAGCGATAGTCCCAGCCCTCGCCCTCGATCGCGCGCGTGGCCATCAGGAAGGTGGCGGGAATCGGCAGGAAGCGCTGCAGCACCAGCCCGCTGGAGACCAGCAGGAGCAGCAGGAGGAACAGGGTCAGCACCGGCCGGCCCTTTTTGATGGTCTTGTTCGGCCCCGACATGAACGGATCGCAGCACGCCGGGCGGCGGCTTGGCAAGCGATCAGATCGTGGCGACGCCGGCCTGTCCGTCCTCGTCGGCCCAGGCGACGCGGGCAGCGTCGGCGCTCATCGCCAGGGCGGTGATCGGCGCGCCGCGCTCGGCCTTGAGGAAATTCAGGCCCTGGCCGGCGGGATCGGCCAGCCAGACGCGCCCGTCGTTGAGGCCCGCGGCCAGCAGGCCGTGCTTCGGCTGCGAGGCGACCAGGGCGACCAGGCTGCCCTCGTCGAAGCCGATCTCGGTCGCCTCCCGGCCCATGGGTCCGTTGGCGCCGATGAAGGGCCACAGCACGGCGCCCTGGGCACCGGAGGTGGCCAGCAGCTGGCCGTTGGACAGGAAGCTCATCGACCGCACCTTGGACGGATAGCCGCCCATCCGCAGGTTCTTCTGGTCCTTCAGCCGCCAGCCGTGGAGCTGGGCGTCCTGCATGGCCGTGACCACGAAGGCGCCGTCGGGCGAGAAGGTCACGGCGGTGTGCGACCCGGCCCATTTCAGGAAGGTCGGCTTCTGCTCGGCGATGCGCGCGAACCACAGGGCCGCCCCGCCATAGGTCGAGGTCGCGATCCGCCGCCCTTTCGGCTCGAAGGCCACGCCCGAGACGGTGCGCTCATGCTGGAAATCGCGGCGGAAGCCGGCGTCCTTCGCATCGATCACCGACAGGGTCTTGCCGGCGGAGAAGGCGATCAGGCCGCTCTCGGCCGAGGCGTCGACGGCGTCGATCCACTGGCCCTTCGCGCTGGTGGCCAGCACCCCGGCGTCGCCGCGGCGGTGCCAGATCAGCCGGCCGTCGTCGCCGCCGGTGACCACGCCCTCGCCCGAGGGGTGGGCGACGGCGCACAGGATGGCCCCGTCATGGGCGGCGCTGAACTCGCCGCCCTCGAACCGGACCGAGCCGTCGCCCAGGGCGAAGACGGCGCCGGCTCCATCGAACACGGCGGCGGTGACCTGGGCGTCGAAATTGCTGGTCTTCACGCCGCGCAGGCCTCGAACCCGGCCCGCAGAGCCGCCTCGTCGAGGTCGCGGCCGATGAAGACGGCGCGGGACCAGCGGCGTTCGTTGGCGCCCCACGGCTTCTGCAGGTCGCCCTCGAGGATCATGTGCACGGCCTGGAAGACCAGGCGGCGGTCCTCGCCGTGGACGTCGATGATGCCCTTGGCGCGCAGGATGTTCTGGCCCTGCTCGCCCAGCAGCCGGTCGAGCCAGGCGGTGAATTTGGCCCCGTCCATCGGCCGTTCCAGCGACAGGGAGATGCCCTTGATGTCGTCCTCATGGGCGTGGCCGCGCGCGCCGTGGGCATAATCGTGCCCGTGATCGTGCCCGTGATCCTCATGGCCGTGGTCATGGTCGTGGTGATCGTGGCCGCAGTGTTCATCGTGGACGTGGCCGGCCTCGCCATGGGCGGGGTTGGCGAACTCGGGGTTGATGTCGAGGATGCGGCCGAGGTCGAAGCCGCCGAGGCCCAGCACCTGGTCCAGCGGCACGTCGGCGCGGGTCGCGCGGGTGATCGGGGCCAGCGGGTTGAGCCGGCGCAGCCGGGCCTCGACCGCGACCAGCTCGTCCTCGGTGACGAGGTCGACCTTGTTGAGGATGATGCGGTCGGCGAAGGCGACCTGCTCGCGCGCCTCCTTCGAGTCGTCCAGCCGGGCCATGACGTGTTTGGCGTCGACCAGGGCGGTGACGCTGTCCAGCTGCGTCTTCGCCTTGACGTCCTCGTCGACGAAGAAGGTCTGGGCCACCGGGCCGGGGTCGGCCAGGCCGGTGGTCTCGACGATGATGGCGTCGAAGGCGGGCTTGCCCGGACGCTGGCGCTTCATCAGGCCGGCGACGACGCGGATCAGGTCGCCGCGCACGGTGCAGCAGACGCAGCCGTTGTTCATCTCGAACACATCCTCGTCGGCGCCGACGACCAGGTCGTTGTCGATGCCGATCTCGCCGAACTCGTTGACGATGACGGCGTAGCGTTTGCCGTGGTCGCCGGTGAGGATGCGGTTCAGCAGGGTGGTCTTGCCGGCGCCGAGGTAGCCGGTGAGGACGGTGACGGGGATCTTGTCTGTCATGGGAGGCCTTTCGGCGGCTGAGATAGTCAGCCCGGGCGCGAGATGAAAGAGACTTAACTTGCCGCCGGCCTGAAGCGGGGCTGGAGTGAGGGCCTCACAAGGGAGTCCCAAGCTTGCTCAGCCTCGCCCTGTCCCTGCTCGCCGCCGATCCGGCCTGCGATGCGGCGTTCGAAAGCCTGCGCACCGCCAATGTGGTGGAATCCGGCTTTTCCGCCCATGTCGGCTTTGTCAGGGCGCGGATCGGGTCCGACGGAGATCCCGTGTGGCTGCTGCTGGATACCGGAGCGAACCGGTCGGCGCTGGACGCCGGCTTCGCCGCCCGGGCGGGCCTGCCCGTGCTGGAGGGGAGCCGGGTCGAGGGCTCGGCCGGGGTGATCGAGGCGGGCGGGACGCGGGTCGAACACCTGAGACTGGGCGAACTGGCCCTGCCGACGATCGAGCCAACCACGTCGGACCTCAGCGGCCTGCAGGGACCGGGCGGCGAGGCGGCGGTGGGCATACTGGGCTCGGACGCGCTGGCCGGACTGGTGGTCACGCTGGACTTCGCCCACGGGCGGATCGCGGTCGCGCGCCCCTCCGAGGCCAGCGCGCGGGCGGCGGGATGCGGCCGGACCATCGCCGTCCGGGACGACAACGGCATCCTGCGCCTCGACGCGGTGATCGACGGCGAGGCCTTGCCGCTGCGCTATGATTCCGGGGCGGGGCTGTTCGAGGATCCGCATGTCTGGATCAATCTGACCGGCGATCAGTGGGCGCAGGTCCGCGGCGAGCGGCCGGAGACGCCGCCGATCGCCACCCTCGGCGGCAGCGGAACGGGCGGCTCGGTGAGCCTGCCGGTCCACCTCGGCGGGCGGCTGGAGATCGGGCCGCTGGCCTGGGACGAACCGCGCCTGATCGTCCAGCCGGCGCAGGGCTATTTCGCCAGGCCCGACGCCGTGGGCTTCGTCGGCAACGCCCTGTTCTGGTCGCAGGGCGTGGTGGCGATCGACTATGCCGGCGGCCGGCTGGTCTTCCCGCCGGCCGACTGAGGCGCTCAGCAGGTCGGGCAGTCGGGCAGGGGCGCGGCTTCCAGCTGCAGCGTCGAATGGCTGATGCTGAAGCTTCGGCGGATCAGGGCATGGGCCTCGGCCAGCAGGGCGGGGGCGTCCGGCCGTTCATGGCACAGATGGGCGGTCAGGGCGGTCTCGGTGGTCGACAGGCCCCAGACATGCAGGTCGTGCACCGCCGTCACGCCGGGCAGGGTCAGCAGGGCGGCGCGGACGGCGCCGACGTCGACGCCGCGCGGCGCCGCGTCCATCGCCAGATTGACCGAGTCCTTGAGCAGGCCCCAGGTGCCGAACAGGATGACGGCGACGATGGCCAGGCTGACCAGGGGGTCGATCATCGACCAGCCGGTGAACATGATCACCGCGCCCGCGAGCACCACGCCGATGGAGACGGCGGCGTCGGCCATCATGTGCAGGTAGGCTCCGCGGGCGTTGAGGTCGCTGTGCTGGTCGCGCATGAACAGCAGGGCGGTGCCGAGGTTGATGACGAATCCGATGGCCGCCACGCCCATGATCAGGCCGGACATCACCGGCGCGGGCTCGGCCAGACGGCGGACGGCCTCGAAGGCGATGGCCCCGCAGGCGAAGATCAGCAGCAGGGCGTTGGCGAGGGCGGCCAGGACCGTGGCCTTGCCGTAGCCATAGGTGTTCCGCGAGCCGCTGGCCCGCCGCGCCAGCCAGGCCGCGCCGCCGGCCATGGCCAGGCCCAGGACGTCCGACAGATTGTGCCCGGCGTCGGCCATCAGGGCGGTCGAGCCGCTGAAGGCGCCGGCCCCGAACTCCACGCCGACGAAGGCCAGGTTGACGACCAGGCCGACGGCGTAGCGCCAGTCGCCGGTGTCGACCGGACCGTGATGGTGACCGCCGGGACCGTGGGCGTGGCTGTGCCCGTGGTCGTGATCGTGATCGTGAGAGCCGTGGGCGTGCGCCATGGGCTATCCTTAGTGCTGGCGCAGCACGACGAGAAGCCCGATCAGGATCAGGGCGAGGCCGAGGACGACGCCCTCGTAGCGGGCCCAGCGCTCCAGCCGCAGCACCGACCAGCCCGCGCGGGCGAGGACGGTGAACAGGGTCATGCCCATCACGGTGCCGGCGGCGAAGGTCAGGGTCAGGGCGGCCAGCACCAGCGGCCCCTGGGTCGCCTGCGACAGATAGATGGGCAGCAGCACCTCGCCGGGCGAAATGGCCATCATCGCCACCAGCCCCCAGAAGGCGGCGGCGTGGGTGACGGTGGGTTCGGACAGGGCCAGCGACGGCCCGCCGGCCATGATCGCCGGGCGCAGCAGGGCCTTGCCGAGATAGAAGGCGCCGAACAGGAACAGGAGGCCGGCGGACAGGCCTGGCAACAGGCCCGAGATCCACTGGTCCATGGCGATGCCGGCCGCCACGATCAGGCCGCCGACGACCGCGGTGGTCAGGATGTGGGCGAGGCCCGCCGTGGCGACGGCCGTCAGCACCTGCGGCAGGCTCCAGCGCTGGCCCCGACCGACCAGGACGAAGGGCAGCCAGTGGGTCGGCAGGGCCGCGTGCAGGAAGGCCGTGGCGAAGCCGACGCCCAGCAGGGACAGCAGGACGGGTTGCTGGAGGTCGGGCGGCGTCATTGCGGCGTCTCTTAGAATGTTATCTTATAACAGTCCAGAGCGGGGCCGGATTTCGCTCCGGCGTCCGGCCGGTCCCCGTTTTTTCGCCCGCCCGCGTTGACTCGGACACCCCTCTGCGTCTATGTCGCCGCTCTTCGCCCGAGGGGGTCCCCCGTCGGGCTTATTCTTTTTTGCGTTTCGCTGAGGCTTCAACATGTACGCGGTGATCAAGACCGGCGGCAAGCAGTACCGGGTTCAACCGGGCGACGTCATTGTGGTCGAGAAGCTCGACGGCGAGGCCGGCGCGAACGTTTCGTTCGGCGACGTCCTGATGCTGGGCGGCGACAAGGGCGTGACCCTGGGCGCTCCGATGATCGCGGGCGCCACGGTCGCCGCGACCCTGGTCGAGACCCGCAAGGGCGAAAAGATCAAGATCTTCAAGAAGACCCGCCGTCAGGGCTACCGCCGCACCAACGGCCACCGCCAGATGGAATCGGTCCTGCGCATCACCGGCATCGACGGCGCCGGCGAGAAGGCCAAGTGGGACGGCGAGACCTCGCTGATGACCAAGGCCGAGATGAACCTGCGCGCCCGCGGCTTGGCCCCGCGCGTCGAGACGACCGAAGCCAAGCCGGCCAAGGCCCCCAAGGCCGCCGCCGCGCCGAAGGCCGAAGCCGCCGCTGAAAAGCCGGCCGCCGCCAAGAAGGCTCCGGCCAAGAAGGCTGCGCCCAAGGCCAAGCCCGCCTCCACCGACGAAGCGTAAGAACAGTTAGAGACAGGGAGCAGACCTATGGCTCACAAGAAATCCGGTGGTTCGTCGCGTAACGGTCGCGACTCTCATTCCAAGCGCCTCGGCGTGAAGAAGTTCGGCGGCGAGAACGTTCTGGCCGGCAACATCCTCGTGCGCCAGCGCGGCACCACCTTCCACCCGGGCGACAACGTCGGCCTGGGCCGCGACCACACCCTGTTCGCGACCGCCCACGGCGCCGTCAAATTCACCAAGAAAGCCAACGGCCGTTGTTACGTGTCGATTCTTCCGACCGACCAGCAGGCCATGGCCGCCGAGTAGCGCGAACCGACCGACACCCGGATCGCGCAAGGCTCGAGAGCCGCGATCCGGACCAGGGAATTATTCCGCGGGGAGTCTGGATCACCAGGCTCCCCGTTTTCGTTTCCCCGCCTCGACGCCGCCCGAGCCCTCCAAGGAGGCGGCCGTTCGAACGAGGCCGTGTCATGTGCGTGATTGAACCCTCTCCCGTCGTCGAGACGCGGCGCCTGGCGCTGCGCGCGCCCGGAGCCCACGACATCAGCCGTCTGGC
>SCVB01000082.1 GCA_004296955.1 Brevundimonas sp. | reverse complement strand
TTCGAACCCTGGGTACCCCTTACAGGGTACGACGATTTAGCAAACCGTTGCCTTCAGCCACTCGGCCACGTCTCCGGCAGGCGGCGTGATTAGCCGAGCGCGCGGACGGACGCAACGGGGTTCCGGATCGGCGGGTGCGAATGGTCCAGCGTTAACGGGACAGTGAGGGCGGGCATGCATGGTGGGTCCGAACCCCGACGCGAGTCCCATGCCCGAAGCCGTCCGCCGCCCTTCGTTCGACGCCGCCCGGTCCGGCGCAGCCGTCCTGGACGCGACCGGCCTGCAGGCCCTGGCCGCCGCCGTCCCGGCGTCGCCGGACGCGGGCGAAGGCGCGGCGCGACGCGGACCGTTCCGGCCCGAGGTCTGGCTCAACGCCCGCCAGCGGCACGCCTCGCGCCTCGCGGCCCATTATTTCCGCGCCTTCGACACCCTCGCCGTGGTCGGGATCAGCCTGCTGTGCGCCTGGGCGGCCGCTCCGGGGACCCTGGTGCATACGGAGGTGTCCCGGGTCCTGCCCTTCGTCATCGGGGCGGCGACGGTGCTGGGCCTGATGCGGTCGCTGGGCCGCTACCGCTTCGCGCGCGGCCAGAACGTCGCCCGGCATCTGGCCTCGGTCGCGGCCGTGGTCCTGGCCGGCGCCCTCATGGCCCTGGCCTCCGGCTGGATCCTGCGAGGCGGCGAAGCGCAGGCTTCGGCCAGTCTGGTCTGGGCCGGTCTGGTGCTGATCGTCCTCAACGCCCTGCACATCGGCTGGAGCGACATGGTCGGGCGCTGGCGCAAGTCCGGCGCCCTGACGCCGAACATCGTGCTGGTCGGCGCCACCCGCCACGCCGAGAGCCTGATCCGCGAGGCGCTGAAGCGGCGCGATCTCAATGTGCTGGGCATCTTCGACGACCGGATGGCGCGCAGCCCGCGGGCCATCGAAGGGGTGCCGGTGCTGGGCACGGCGGCGGACCTGCTGACCCACAAGATGACGCCCTATGTCGACCGCATCGTCCTGGCCATCGATCCGCGGGCCGAGGCCCGGGTGCGCGAGCTCAACGCCGCCCTGCGGACCCTGCCGCACGAGGTCACCCTGCTGGTCGAGCCCAATGGGGCGGACGAGACCCGGTCGGCGCTGGACCGCCTCGCGGCCGCGCCGCTGGCCGATGTGCAGGGGCCGGTCGATGACGACCGCCGGGCCTTCAACAAGCGGCTGCAGGACATGGTTCTGGGCCTGATCGCCCTCGTCCTGCTGGCCCCGGTCATGGCCGTGATCGCCCTCGCCATCCGGCTGGACAGCCCGGGCCCCATCTTCTTCCGCCAGCGTCGCCACGGCTTCAACCACGAGGAGATCGTGGTGTGGAAATTCCGCTCGATGAAACAGGAGGCCACCGACGCCACGGCCAGCCGCCAGGTGACCCATGACGATGACCGCGTCACCCGCATCGGCCGCTTCATCCGCAAGACCAGCCTCGACGAACTGCCGCAGCTGCTGAACGTGATCGCCGGCGAGATGTCGCTGGTCGGACCCCGGCCCCACGCCATCGGGATGAAGACCGGCCATGTCGAGAGCGCCCGCCTGGTCGCCGACTACGCCCACCGCCACCGGATCAAGCCGGGCATGACCGGTTGGGCCGCCGTCAACGGCTCGCGCGGGCCGCTGCACACCGCCCAGGACGTGCGCCGCCGGGTCCAGCTGGATATCGACTATGTCGAACGCCAGTCCCTGTGGATGGATCTGTGGATCATGGCCATCACCGTGCCGGTCCTGCTCGGCGACCGCGCGGCGATCCGTTGATCGGGGCCCGCTGATGTTCTGGCGCGGCGTCTGGGGCTATCTGCCGGCCAATATCGTCCAGGGCGTGACCGGCTTTTTGGCCATCGTCCTGTTCACCCGTCTGCTGAGCCCGGACGAGTTCGGCCGCTACGCCCTCGCCTTCTCGGTCATGACCCTGGCCCATGTGGCGGTGTTCAGCTGGCTGGAGGCGGCCATGGCCCGCTTCTGGGCAGCCCAGACGCCGGGCGCGGCCCAGGGCCATTTCGCCAGCCTGTACCGCACCGCCTTCGCGCTCAGCGCCGGCTTCATCCTCGTGGCCGGCCTGGCCGTCTGGCTGTGGCCCGCGGACGCCCTGTTCAAACTGGCCGTGGCCGCCGGTCTCGCCGGGGCGCCGGCCCGGAGCCTGGTCAAACTGGCCCAGGAACGCTTCCGCGCCGAGGGCGAGGTGGCCCGGTCGGCCCGTCTGGACATGGCCGTAACCATCGGCGGCCTGGTTCTCGGGATCGGTTTCGCCCTCGCCGGCCTGGGCGCCGCCGGCCCCCTGCTGGGGCTGGGCCTGGCCCCGCTGGCCGCCCTGCCCTTCGTCCTGCCGGCCGAGCTGAGACAGGCGCGCGGCGGGGGCTTCGAGGCCGCGCGGGTGCGGGAATACGCCCTGTACGGCTATCCGATCGCGGCCTCCCTCGCCCTGACGGTGGTCCTGTCCTCAACTGACCGCTTCGTGCTGGACGCGTATCTGGGCGAGGCGGCGGTGGGCGCCTATCACGCCAGCTATTCCATCGCCAACCGGACCCTGGACGTGCTGTTCCTGTGGCTGGGCACGGCGGGCCAGCCGGCCCTGGTGATGGCGCTGGAGCGTGGCGGCGTGGACCGGCTCAGGGCCGCGGCGCGCGAACAGCTGTCGACCTTCCTGCTGGTCGGCCTGCCGGCCGCGACGGGCGTCGCCCTCGTGGCCCGCCCGCTGGCCGAGGTGCTGATCGGCGAGGAGCTGCGCGCCGCGGCGGCCAGCGTCACCCCGTGGATCGCCCTGTCGGCCCTGCTGTTCGGCCTCACCGCCTATTATTTCGGCCAGGCCTTCACCCTCGGCAAGAAGACCCGGCTCCTGCTGATCGCCATGGCCATTCCGGCGGGGCTGAACGTGGTCCTGAACCTGATCCTGGTGCCGCGCTTCGGCCTCATGGGCGCGGCCTGGGCCACGGCGGCCAGCTTCGGCCTCGGCATGGTCGCGACCCTGCTGATGGGCCGGCGCGTCATGCCCCTGCCGATCCCGTGGGAGAGCCTCGCCCGCTGCGGCGTCGCCACCGGCCTGATGGCCCTGGCGGTGTCGCGCCTGCCCGCCATCGGCGGCTTCGGCGAACTGATCCTCGACGCCGGGGTCGGCGTCCTGGTCTATGCGGCCGCGGCCCTGGTCCTGAACGCGGCGGGGGTCCGCGACGTGGCCCTGCGGCTGCGGACGCAACGGCGGATGCGGAGGGCGGCGGCATGAGCCCGCGCGCGAAATTCACCGACAGTCCGGCGTGGAAGGGCGCGCGGCCCGCCGTCTCGGTGCTGATCCCCTTCCTGCGCGACGATCCGTCCGACCTGCTCGAGCTGCTCGACGAGGAGGCCGCCTCGGTCGGCGGCGCGGTCGAGATCGTGCTGCTCGACGACGGCACCCGGGATCCCGACCTCACCGCGCGGCTGACCGCCCTGATCCGCAGCATGGCCCTGCCGCTGCGGCTCATCACCCTGCCGGCCAATGAGGGCCGTGCGATCGGGCGCAACCGGCTGGCCTCGGCCGCGCGCGGCGGCAGCCTGCTGTTCCTCGACAGCGACATGCGGCC
The DNA here is from genome assembly GCA_004296955.1 of Brevundimonas sp. Classification (GTDB taxonomy): domain Bacteria; phylum Pseudomonadota; class Alphaproteobacteria; order Caulobacterales; family Caulobacteraceae; genus Brevundimonas. The sequence goes on along the minus strand of SCVB01000082.1, from coordinate 56,670 downwards.
CGATCACCGGCGCTTCCTGCGCGACTGGGCCGATCTGGCGGCGCGCGAGGACCCGGCCGTGGCCTTCGGCGGCTTCTCCTTGCTGCAGGCGCCGACCGACGCGCGCTTCGCCGTCCACCGCGCCATGGCCGCGAAATCGGAGTGCGTGCCGTATATGGAGCGGGCGAAACAGCCCGAGAAATACGTCTACACCTCCAACCTTCTGGTCCGCCGCGACGTGTTCGAGGCCGAGGCCTTCGACCCCGGCTTCACCGGCTGGGGCTGGGAGGATGTGGAGTGGGCCATGCGGGTTTCGCAGCGCTTCCGCGTCGTGCACCTCGACAATGCGGCCACCCACATGGGGCTCGATACGGTCGCCAGCCTGGCCGGCAAATATGAGCAGTCAGCGCCGAATTTCGGCCGCATGGCCCGCCGCCATCCCGAGATCGTCGCCGCCTATCCCAGCTACAAGGCCGCCCGGCTGCTGAAACGCCTGCCCGGCCTTCCGCGCCTGCGACGTCTGATGCGGCGCGGGGCGGAGGCCGCCTGGCTGCCGGTCGGCGCCCGGGCCTTCTCGCTGCGCCTGTACCGCGCCGCCCTCTATGCGGACGCCGTCTGATGGGCGACGTCGCCGTCATCGTCCCGACCCTGCGCCGGCCCGAGAGCCTGGCGCGCGCCCTGCGCTCGCTGTTCGCCCAGACCGGCGTCGGCGACCGCGTCTCCGCCGTCGTCGTGGTCGACAACGACCCGCTCGGATCGGCCGCCCCGACGGTCGAGGCCCTGCATCGCCTCTCGCCCTGGCCCCTGACCTATGTACCGGCCCCCCGCCCCGGCGTAGCCACCGCGCGCAACGCCGGACTGGCGTCCACGGACGCCCCGCTGATCGCCTTCCTCGACGACGACGAGGCCGCGTCGCCCGGCTGGCTGGCGGCCCTGATCGAGGCCCAGGCGGACACCGGGGCCGACGCCGTCTTCGGACCGATCACCGGGCGGGCGCCGGACGCCGCGCCGTGGCTGAAGCCCTGGCTGGAGCGGTTCTTCGGCCGGGCGGGCCCGCCCCGGACCCAGCTCATCGACCACCCGTTCGGCTGCGGCAATTCCCTGATGATGCGGGCGACCGCCCTGCCCGGCCCCGCGCCCTTCGACCCGGGCGCGGACCAGGCCGGCGGCGAGGACGACGCCCTGTTCGCGGCCCTGGCCGCGCGCGGCGGCCGCTTCGGCTGGGCCGCCGACGCCTGGGTGGAGGAGTTCGCCCCGGCCCATCGCGCCACCCTCGGCTATGCCCTGTCGCGCGCCTTCGCCTATGGCCAGGGGCCCAGCCAGACGGCGGCGGCGGCCAGGGACTGGGCGGGCGTGGCGCGCTGGATGGCCATCGGCGCGGCCCAGACCGCGGTCTGGGGCGCGGCCTCGGCGGTCCTGACCCTCATCGCCAGTCCGAAGCGGGCGGAGATGTATGACCGCACGGCGCGCGGGGTCGGAAAGTTGTTCTGGATGAAGGGGTTCGAGCCCCATTTCTACGGCGCGCGCGAGCTGGCCCGGCTGGATGCGGCGAAGCCCTAGCCGGTCAGCCGCTTCAGGAACGCCGGCGGGTTGTAGGTCGAACGGTTCACCACGACCCCCGCGATCTTCCCCCCGACCGCCTCGATCTCGTCGCGCAGCATCAGGGGTTCGTTGGCCGCTCCGCTCTCGGCCGCCACGACCAGCACCGTCGCGTCGACGAAGGGGGCCAGGGTGATGGACATGTCGTTGCGGTCGGCGGCGGGGGCGTCGATCACCACCGTATCGGCGTGTTTGCGCAGGGCGTCCCAGTAGCGGGCCTCGCTGACCGCCTCGGCCCGCTGGCCCGAGCGCAGGTGCTCCGCCGCGAACCGGGTGACCCACAGCCGGCCGCCGAGACAGGGACGCGCGGTCATCAGCCGGGCCGGGTGCACGGGCTTGCCCGCGCGGTCCATGATGCGCGGGGTGACGACGAAGAAGATCGAGCCGTCGGGGGTGGCGATCGCCGCCTTGCCCAGGGCGCCGAAGCGGTCGGGCTCGGCGGCCACGGCCTCCATCTGGCCCTGCTGCGCGAGGTCGGCGTCGATCAGCCAGACCGGCCGGCGCGCGCGCACCGCGGCGAGGCGGGCGTATTCGCGGGCGACCGTGGAGACGCCCTCGCCCGAGGTGGCGGCGGCGATCTGGAGCACGCGGCCGCGATGGCCCGGCGCCGGTCCCAGCGCCGCCCAGAGAGCCGCCATTTCGGATGTCAGATCGACCATCGAATCGCTACGCGCCCGGTTACAGGCTCCTACGCTAACACGGGCACGCTCACCGGGCCTTCATCGGGGCGACGGCCAGGACCGGCATGTCCAGGGTCCGTCCGGTGGAGGCGGGCGTGACGTAGCCGCGCCGGGTGAACACCCGCAGCAGGCCGACGCACAGGGCGGTGAAGGCGGCGAACAGGAAGACCACGGCCAGCAGCGGCGCCTTGAGGCTGGTCCCCTTGGTCGGCGCCTCGGCGCGCTCGATGACATTGACGTTGTCGGCCCCCGCGGCGACCAGGGCGCTGTCGGCGCGGGCCGCGTTCTCGCGCTGCTGGAAGTCGCGCACCAGGGTGGTCAGGACCTCGCGATTGCCGGCCAGGTTGGCGTTGGCCGATTCCAGCCGCGTCAGCTCCGCCTGGCGGGCGCGCAGCTGGTTCAGCTGACCTTCGGCGACGGCCAGCCGGGCGGCGAGGCCGTCGCGGTCGGCGGCGGCGGTGATCCGCGCCGTCTCGATCTCGGTGAAGATGGTGCTGGGCCCGGTGCGGACCTCCTTGGGCCCGACCGTGGTGCCGGTGGCCACATAGGCCTGCAGGTCGGCGATCTGCTGGTCGATGTCGCGGACCGGCTGGGCCTCGGGCGTATAGCGCGACAGCAGCGCCTCGCGCTGGGTGCGCAGCTGCAGGATCTGGTCCTGGGCCGAGACGTTCAGGTCCTGCTGCAGCACCACCTCGGCGGGCTGCTGCGCCAGCTGGGCTTCCAGCGTCGACAGGCGTTGGCTGGCCTGGTTCAGCTGGGCCCGCAGCGACAGCGCCTCGGCGTAGGTGGTCTGGTAGGTCGCGGCCAGGGTCGCCTTGGCGGTGGCGAAATCGCCCAGGTCGTTGGACGCCAGGAAGGCGTTATAGGCCTGGTCGGCGGTGTTCAGATCGTTCTCGAAGGCCTCGCGCTGGGCCGCATAGGCCGGGGTGGCCGAGCCCTGGAAGGCCAGGCGGCGCTGCACCAGATACTGGTCGACCACGGCGTTCAGCACCTGGGCCGCGCGCACCGGATCGTCGGCCTCATAGGAGACGGCGATAATGGCGCTGCCGGGCGTGACGCCGACCCCGAGGGCGTTGTCCAGCACCTTGAGGGCGGCGGTCTCCTTTTCGGCCGGCGTGCCGGTCGCGCCCGGGCCCAACACGGTATCGGCGCCGACGGCGCGGATGGCGCGGCGCTTGACCGCCAGGCTGCCGAGAATCCGGGCCTCGACGCCGGCCACCGCGTCCGCTTCCAGCGGCTGGCTGGGATCGATCGCCCCGACCCGCGACTGATAGACATACTCCTGCCCCGCCCCGGCATAGACGCTGGCGGTGGCGGTGTAGGATTTCTTGAGCGTCAGCACCGCCGCCGCGCCGATGGCGAAGACGGCCAGGAAGATCACGACCATCAGCAGGGATTCGCGGAACAGCAGGCCGACGACGTCTGAGAAGCCGTAGCGCGGGCGGACTGTCGTGTAGGCCGTCGTGCGCATGGGGGGCGGACTGATTCCATCGTACTGGACTTGAGACCGCAGCCTTGGGCCAGCCGCGTTAACCACTGGTTACCCATAAGCGCCGACCCTGCTGAGGACGCTGTTTTCGCGGAGTGAGTCCCCATGTCCATCGACCGCCGCCTGTTGCTGCTCGGCCTTGTCGGCGCCGGGACGATGGTCAGCGGCTGCGGCGGCGTGCCCGGGCTGGGCGGCGGCGACGACTACGCCTCGCGCATGCCCCTGCCGCAGGACGCTCGCGGCGCCGATCGGGTCCGGAACGTGGGGCGGACCTCCTTCCCCGAGATCGGCTTCGCCGACTGGACCGAATCCGAGCCCGAATACGTCCTCTATCCCGGCGACGAGATCGAGATCGCCACCCCCACCGCCTCCGAACTGACCCGCACCCAGAAGATCGGCCCCGACGGCCGCGTCTCCCTGCCGCTGGTCGGCCAGATCATGGCCGCCGACCGCACCATCGCCGAGGTCGAGCGCGACGCCTCGGACGCCTTCGCCAGCCAGCTGCGCCGCCCGGTTGTCGAGGTGACGCTGAAGACCGCCGGACCGATCCGCGTCTGGGTCGGCGGCGAGGTGCGCAACCCCGGCATGATCGAGATGAACGGCGACCTCGACGCCTACCAGGCCATCATCCAGGCCGGCGACTTCCTGCCGACCGCCAAACAGGGCGAGGTGGCCCTGATCCGGCGCGGGCCCGGCGGCGTGCGGATGATGCGGGCCGCCGACCTGCGCCCCCGCCGCGGCGAGGTCATCGCCCTGCGCCGGGGCGACATCATCTTCGTCCCGCGCTCGACCCTCGGCGAGGTGGCCAATTTCGTCACCCTGTTCCGCAACGCCCTGCCCGTCGGCTTCAGCTATATGATCGGCGGGCAGTACCAGCAGTTCTGAGCCCCACGACGGAGACCGGAGGCGAGGACATCACCGTGACCGTCAGCCGGCGCCTTTTCTAACGACAGCCACCACAGCATAAGCCATCCTCTCGTCGGGATTCCACGGGGGCTCTGATGCTCGGTTTCAAGTTCAAGGCCTGCACCGTCGGCGCCGTCCTGTTGCTCGCCGCGGGACATCAGGCAGCGTACGCGCAGACCCCCGCGCCGTTACCACCCGCCCAGGCGCTCAATGCCACAGTCGGCGAGCGGTCGGGCGCGCCCGGCGTGGTCGCTGCGATGCTGCGGGACGGCGCGGTCAGGGAGGTGTTCGCCTGGGGCGGCGCTGATTGTGCCGGCGGCGGCGCGGCCGGCGTCAACGCCGCCTATGAAATCGGCTCCATCTCGAAACACGTCGCGGCCGTCGCCCTGTTGCGGCTGTGGGAGCAGGGACGCGTCGATCTGGACGGTCCCATCAGCGCCTACCTTGACGACATTCCGGCGGTCTGGCGCCAGGCGACCCTTCGTCAGCTCGCCACACACACCAGCGGCATACCCGACTACGAGGAAGCCGGCGGCTACGGCGTCTATGAAACCGAGCCGACGCCCGCCGCGGTCTATGCGATCGTCGCCGATCGCCCGCTCGACTTCGAGCCCGGGACGCGCTGGTCCTATTCCAACACCGGCTATTTCCTGCTCAGCCGGGTGGTGGAGCAGGTCTCGGGCGTCGGCTTCGGCGACTTCCTGCGGACGGAATTGTTCAGCCCGCTGGGCATGGATCACAGCTTCATGGGCGGCTACGCGCCCGCCGACGTGGACCTGGCCCAGGGGTGCAGGCCGGGCGCGGCCGAGGGCGCCGCGCGCATCCCGGTGCGTCCGATCCATGAGGCCAGCACCTATGGCGCGGGCGGCGTTTCGACGACGCTGCAGGACTGGGCGCTGTGGGATGATGCGTTGCACGACGGCCGGCTGCTTTCACCCCGGGCCATGGAGGTGATGCTGACGCCGCAGCGCCTCGCCGACGGTTCGTCCACCGGCTACGGCTTCGGACTGTTTGTCGATGAATTCCGGGGCGCCCGTCGCATCCAGCACAGCGGTCAGACACAAGGATTTGTCGCGGATTACCAGCACTATCCTGATCAGGATTTCAGCGTGGTCGCCTTCGCGAACATGTATGGCGGCGGCGTTGGAGAGGCGGCGCGCAACCTTGTGCTCCGCGAGATTCCGGACCTCGGCTATGACCGGCTGGTTGCGCCGTCCGATCCCGATCCAGCGCGAACGCAGTTGGTGGGCCGGGCCTTGCGTCAGGCGGCGTTCAGCGAGGAACCCGCCGATCTTCTCAGCGACGGCATGCGCCGCGTCGCCAGCGGGGAACAGTTCGCCGCGGCGCGGGCCCGGTTGCGCCCCTATGCCGAGCATGCCGGCGCGCTTGTGTATCTTCGCTCGGATTCGCCCGACGGCGAACGGCACATCTACCGGATCACGATCGATGGCGAGACGACCTACCTGACCATCGTCTGGCGTCAGGGCAAACTCGCGGGCGTCCAGCGCGCGGACAACTAGGCCAGGGGTGGCGAGCGCGTCCCGACCGCCCGATGACGAGCGATCTCAGCCCTGGCGATGATCGCCGCGATATTGTGACCGACCACAGGCTCCCATTCAGCCCACCGTCACCCCCGGCGGCGGCGTGCTATCCGCCGGCACGAAGAAGTCCGGCATCAGCGGCTTGCCCGGCTCCACGCTGTAACGTTCGAAATCGCGCTCGCCGCGTTCGTACAGGAAGCTGTCGTCGATCAGGAACCGGCCGGTCAGCTCGCGCGACGGGCTGGTGAAGATGGCGTGGGCGGCGTCGGCCATGATGTCGGGCGTGCGGCAATGGGCCAGCCCCGCCTTGCCGGTCAGGGCGAATTCGATGGCGGCGGTGGCGATGCCGGTGCGGGGCCACAGGGCGTTGCAGGCGATGCCGTCCCCCTTGAACTCTTCCGCCATGCCCAGCATGGCGAGGCTCATGCTGTATTTGGCCATGGTGTAGGCGACGTGCGGCCCGAACCATTTCGGGGACAGGTCCAGCGGCGGCGACAGGGCCAGGATGTGCGGGTTCTGCGCCTGCTTCAGGTGCGGGATACAGGCCTTGGAGACAAGGAAGGTCCCGCGGGCGTTGACCTGGTGCATCAGGTCATAGCGTTTCATGTCGGTGGCGAGCGTGCCGGTCAGCTGGATGGCCGAGGCGTTGTTGACGCAGATGTCGATGCCGCCGAAGCGGGCGACCGCGGCCTCCACCGCCGCCATCACCGAGGCCTCGTCGCGGACGTCGACGATCAGCGGCAGGGCCTGTCCGCCGGCCGCCTCGATCTCCGCCGCCGCGGAATAGATGGTGCCCGGCAGATGTTTGTGCGCCTCGGCCGTCTTGGCGGCGATGACCACATTGGCCCCGTCGCGCGCCGCCCTCAGGCCGATGGCCAGGCCGATGCCGCGGCTCGCGCCGGTGATGAACAGCGTCTTGCCTTGCAGCGACATCGGACTTGGCTCCCGGTTGGTTTCAATAGAAAACGCTAGGATCGCCAGAGACGCAGATTCCGCACAGGAGCGAAAGACCCATGTCGGCCTTCGAGATCACCCGGGACGGCCCCATCGCCCATCTGCGCCTGTCGAGGCCGGAGGCGTCCAATGCGCTGGACCTGTCGTTCTGGCGCGACTTCGGCCCGGCCCTGAAGGCGCTGGACGCCACGGGCGAGGTCCGGGCGCTGGTCATCTCCGGCGGGGGCCGCAATTTCTGCGCGGGCATGGACATCTCGGTCTTCTCGGGCGGCGCCATCCTGCAGACGGACACCCCCGCCGACCGGCAGGCCTTCCATCAGGCCGCGCGCGAGTTGCAGGACACCCTGAGCTGGGTCGAGAAGGTGCGGTTTCCGGTGATCGCGGCCGTGCAGGGCGCCTGCGTCGGCGCCGGGCTGGATCTTGTCTCGGCCTGCGATCTGAGGTTGGCGGCGGCCGGGGCATATTTCCGCATCGAGGAAATCAACATCGGCATGATGGCCGACGTCGGCAGCCTGCAGCGGCTGCCGCATGTCCTGCCCGAGGCTGTGGTTCGCGAACTGGCCTATCTGGGCACGTCCCTGACCGCGGACCGGGCCGAGCGTCTGGGTTTCGTCAACGCCGTCCTGCCTGATCCGGAGGCCCTGCTCGCGGCCGCCCTTGAGATGGCGCAGGCCGTTGCGGCCAAGGCGCCGCTGGCGATTTCGGGCTCAAAGGCCGCGGTCACCTATGCGCGGGACCATACGGTGGCTGAGGGACTGGAATGGGCCGCGGTCATGCAGGGGTCGATCTGGAACACGGCGGACGTTCTGGCGGCCATCCAGGCCCGGGCGACGCGACAGCCCGCCGAATTCGCCGCCCTCGCGCCGCTTCGGGGAATCGCCGAAGCGGGCGAGTGAGCGAACGAGGCGGTCAGGCGGCCAGCGACACCACGCCGGCGTCGATCCAGCGGCGCGCGGCCTTCTGGGCCTCGGCGATCTCGTCCTGCTCCATCTCCTGGCTCATCTCGCGGCGATAGACGCGCGCTTCGATGCTGCCCTTCATGGCGGCCAGGTTGAAGATCATATGGGCCGAGACGCGGTCCATCGGGCATCCGCCCTGGCCGCTCGAATACATCATGCCCAGACGGAACAGGTCGTCGCCGTTCATGTCGGCGGTGGGCAGGGGCAGGCCCTGCTCCTCGTTGACCGTGGGCGCCATTTCTTGCGCGTTCATCACCGTATCTCCCGAACCGGAGCCTTTCTGGCCCCGTCCTCTGAGACGCGATCAAATACCCGCGGTTTGAAGGTAAAGTTAACAGCACGGGGCCGCGACGGCCTTTTCAGTACAGTTCGGCCGAATACTCCCGGCTTGTTCAGACCTCTGAAATAGTTCGGAAATCCCTGATTCACACCTGCTAACGGGACGTGACCGGGAGGCTTACGAAGGGTTACCGCGCCCGCTGTCCGAACAGCACCTTGCGCGCCGCCTCCGCCGCCTTGCCCGAGGAGGCGAGGTTGCGGCGCATCTCATCGCCCAGGGCCCGGCCGGCGATCACGGCGGGCCGCGCGCCAACCCGGTCCATCCAGGCCTTCAGGTTCGGAAACTCCCCGAGGTCCTGTCCCTGCAGCTGCGGCAACACCCACGGCCAGGCCGCCATGTCCGCGATGGAATAGTCGCCCGCCAGATAGTCGCGATCCGCCAGCCGCCGGTCCATCACGCCATAGAGACGGTGCGTCTCGTCCGTATAGCGGCGGACGCCATAGGCGATGTGGCGCTGATCCTTGACGATGGCGGGCGCGTACTGGCGGAAATGATGGGTCTGGCCGGCCATCGGTCCCAGGCCGCCGACCTGCCAGAACAGCCACTGGTCGACCTCGGCCTTGCCGCGCGGGTCCTGCGGATAGAACTGGCCGGACTTGACGCCGAGGTATTGCAGAATGGCCCCGGACTCGAAGATCGACAGCGGCTGGCCGTCCGGTCCGTCCGGATCAATGATCGCCGGCATCCGGCCGTTGGGGCTGATGGCCAGGAAGGCGGCGTCGAACTGCTCCCCCGCCCCGATGTTCACCGGCTTCATCTCATAGGGGAGGCCCATCTCCTCTAGGGCGATGGAGATCTTCCAGCCGTTGGGCGTGGGCCAGTACCAGAGTTCGATCGGCGTGGTCATGCGAGCGTCCTGTGAAGTCGGGTCACAGGTGGGCTGGTCCGCGTGCGCGCGCAATGGCGGCCGAACCTGACATTCGCGTTCAGGGAGAGTTCATCCGCCGGGCGAGAGCTTGGGCCATGATTAACGGGCCGGACCCGGTTTTCCGTCGCCGTCCCTCAGCAGGAGAGTGATCATGAACCGCTTGACCAGGGCTGCGGTGCTGGGACTGGTGCTGGCCACCGCCGCCCCGATGGCGGCCGAGGCCCAGAGCCGCGGCGACCGCCGGGAAAACCGTCGGGATTATCGCGAGGACCGCCGCGACGATCGTCGGGATTACCGCCAGGAACGGCGCGAAGACCGTCGCGACTGGCGCAACGGCCGATACGACAACCGACGCGACTATCGCCAGGACCGGCGTGACGATCGCCGCGACTTCCGCGAGGAACGCCGCGAGGACCGTCGGGACTATCGCCGTGAACAGCGCTGGGATCGCAACAACCGCGACTGGTGGCGCGGCCGCAACGATTTCCGCGACTACCGCGGCGCCCGCAGCGGCTACTGGTACGCCCCGAGCTATGGCTATTATCGCGTCGAGCCGCGTTACTCGACCCAACGCTGGCAGCGCGGCTACTATCTGCCGCACGCCTACCGCAGCTACTATGTGCGCGATCCCTACGCCTACGGCCTGCGTCCGGCGCCGCATGGCTATCGCTACGTTCATGCCGGCAGCGACATCGTGCTGATCGCCATCGCGACCGGCCTGATCGCCAGCGTCTTGTCGGGCGTCTACTAGGGCCGACAGAGCGACGAAGTTCTCCGCCCCGCGGGCTCCGGCCCGCGGGGCGTTTTTGTTTCCGGTTCCGGAGGCGGCGGACGCTTCTTGTTCAGTCACGGTTCATGATGAAAACGCGACCTTGACCGCAAGCCGTCTGACAGGGGCGTGCGGGGAAGTAGACGAGAATGAAACGCTCATTGATGATGGCCGCCGCGATCGCGGCCTTCGCCGTGCCGGCCCTGACGCCGCTGTCCGTCCTGGCCCAGGACGGGGAACGCGGCGGCGGCCGACGCGGCGCCGCCCGTCAGAACGGCGACGAGGCCAACGAGGCCCGCGCCGAGCAGCCTGTGCGCCCGCCCCGGCCCGCGACCGGCCCCGGCGGCGCCAACCGTCCGAACCGGCCGGACTCCGGCGGCGGGACGAACCGCCCGGATCGTCCTGACCGGCCTGACCGGCCCGATCGTCCAAACCGGCCCGACGGCGGCGGCCGTCCGGACCGCCCGGATCGTCCCGACCGGCCTGATCGGCCGAACCGGCCCGAGACCGGCGGCGGCGGAAACCGGCCTGACCGGCCCGACCGTCCGAACCGGCCCGACGCTGGCGGCGGAAACCGTCCGGATCGTCCTGACCGGCCTGACCGACCCAACCGCCCCGACCGGCCCGACCGGCCCAATCGGCCGGACACCGGCGGAACTCGTCCGAACCGCCCCGACAACGACGGCTACCGTCCGGATCGTCCGAACCGGCCCGACCGGCCCGACCGCCCGAACCGTCCGGACCGCCCGCAGGACCGCTGGGGCGACCGCGATGATCGCTGGAACGACCGTCGTGACGACCGTCGCAACGACCGCCGCGAGGATCGGCAGGAACGGCGTCAGGACCGCCGCGAGTACCGCGACTTCCGCAACCGCTTCAACAGCGACCAGTGGCGGCGGAACTGGAACCGGAGCCATCGCGGCGACTGGTGGCGCAACGACCGTCGCTTCCGCGGCTACAGCGGCTTCCGCATCGGCTTCTATTTCGCGCCGGGCTACGGCTACTACCAGGTGCCGCGGAACTACTGGGGCCAGCGCTATCACGTCGGCGAGTACCTGCCGTCGATCTTCTGGCGCTACCAGCTGGACGACTGGCGCACCTACGGCCTCGGCTATCCGCCCGAGGGCACGCGCTGGGTGCTGGTCGACAACCACATCTATCTGATCGACGAATACGACGGCTACATCATCGACGTCATCTTCGACGCCTGGAGCTGGTAAGCCCTCCGTATACGGAGGAGACGCCGTCCGACCGCAAGGTCGGGCGGCGTCTTCGCGCGTCACTGCAAGGTTGCGGCCTGCGCCGCGCCGGGTCAGAACCGTCCCCATGAGCGATGCGGCGATCAGCGACTCGACCACGGGTGAGGAGGTCCCCTCCTCGCGCGCCCCGCAGCTGGAGTTGTCCGAGGCCCTGATGGCCTCGCCGACCCGCTTCTTCAACCGCGAGATTTCCTGGCTGGCCTTCAACGGGCGCGTGCTCGAGGAGGCCGCCAATCCCGGCCACCCCCTGCTGGAGCGGCTGCGCTTCCTGTCGATCTCGGCCAACAATCTCGACGAGTTCTTCATGACCCGGGTCGCCGGCCTCAAGGGCCAGGTGCGCGAACGGGTGCGGGTCCTGTCGGCCGACGGACTGACCGCCGCCGAACAGCTCGACAAGGTCAATGTCGCGGCCGGGGCCCTGATGGCCGAGCAGCAGCGCCGTTGGCGCAAGCTGCGCAAGGAGCTGACGGGCGTCGGCATCGAGGTCGTCGACGCCGCCCGCATCACCAAGACCGAGCGGGAGCGGCTGGAGCCGGAATTCCTGAACCAGCTGTTCGCCGTGCTGACGCCGATGGCGATCGACCCGGCCCACCCCTTCCCCTTCCTGCCCAACCTCGGCTTCTCGCTGGCGCTGAAGCTGAAGCGGCGCTCGGACAACCGGACCCTCTACGCCCTGGTCCCGGTGCCGACCCAGGTGAAGCGGTTCTGGCCCCTGGCGACCGACGGCCGTTCGACGCCCGGCAAGCGCCGCTTCCTGACGCTGGAGAGCCTGCTGACGCTCTTCATCGACCATCTGTTCCCGGGCTGCGACGTGCTGGAGCGCGGCGTCTTCCGCCTGATCCGCGACAGCGACATCGAGATCGAGGAGGAGGCCGAGGACCTGGTCATGGAGTTCGAGGAGGCGCTGAAGCAGCGCCGGCTCGGCTCGGTCGTGCGCATCAAGATCGAGGCGTCCATGCCCGACGACCTGCGCACCTTCATCACCAATGAGCTGGACGCGGCGCCCCAGGACACCGTGCTGGTCGACGGCATGCTGGGCCTGGCCCAGCTGGCGGAGCTCATCCCCTCGGGCCATCCCGACCTGAAGTTCAAGGGTTATGAGCCGCGCTACCCCGAGCGCGTGCGCGACAACGGCGGCGACATCTTCGCGGCCGTGCGCGAAAAGGACATGCTGATCCACCACCCGTTCGAGAGCTTCGACGTGGTGGTCCAGTTCCTGCGCCAGGCCGCCCGCGACCCGCACGTCATCGCCATCAAACAGACGCTGTACCGGACGTCCAAGGACAGTCCCATCGTCGCCGCCCTGATCGAGGCGGCCGAGAACGGCAAGAACGTCACCGCCCTGGTCGAGATCAAGGCCCGGTTCGACGAGGAGGCCAACCTGCGCTGGGCCCGGGCCATGGAGCGGGCCGGGGTGCACGTCGTCTTCGGCTTCGTGGAATGGAAGACCCACGCCAAGCTCAGCGTCGTGGTCCGGCGCGAGGGCGACGCGCTGAAGACCTACTGCCATTTCGGCACCGGCAACTATCACCCGATCACGGCGCGCATCTACACCGACCTGTCGCTGTTCAGCTGCGACCCGGTGCTGGCCCGCGATGCGGGACGGGTGTTCAACTACATCACCGGCTACGCCCAGCCCGACGAGCTTGAGCAGCTGGTCGTCTCGCCCCTCAACATGAAGCGGACGCTGATCGAGCTGATCGGCAAGGAGATGTCGGCCGCCGCCAAGGGGAAGCCGGCGGCGATCTGGGTGAAGCTCAACGCCCTGGTCGATCCCGAAATCATCGACGCCCTGTACCGCGCCAGCCAGTGGGGCGTGCGCATCGAGCTGGTGGTGCGCGGCATCTGCTGTCTGCGCCCCGGCGTGCCGGGCCTGAGCGAGAACATCCGGGTCAAGTCGATCGTCGGCCGTTTCCTCGAGCACAGCCGCATCATCGCCTTCGCCAACGGCCGCGACCTGCCCCACGACAAGGCCAGGGTGTTCATCTCCTCGGCCGACTGGATGACGCGCAACCTGAACCGCCGCGTCGAGCTGATGACGCCGGTGCTGAACGCCACGGTCCACGACCAGGTGCTGGACCAGATCATGGTCGCCAACCTCAAGGACGACACCCAGAGCTGGGTGCTGGAAGCGGACGGCGGCTACCGCCGGGTGACGCCCGTCGATCCCGAACGGCCCTTCTCGGCGCACAAATACTTCATGACCAATCCCAGCCTTTCGGGCCGGGGCCGCAAGGTGAAGACCCTGCCGGGCCACCTCAGCTACGAGCCCTCGCGGAAGAAGCGTTGATGCCCGAGGCCCTGCTCACGGCGATCGGCGCGCCCCGGGACGTCGCCGCCATCGACATCGGCTCCAACTCCGTCCGTCTGGTCCTGTACCGGCTGGAAGGTCGCGCCATCTGGACGGTGTTCAACGAAAAGGTCCTCGCCGGCCTCGGCCGCGACCTGGCGACGACCGGCCGGCTGTCCGTCGAGGGCGCGGCCCAGGCCCTGACCGCCCTGAAGCGTTTCGCCGCCGTGATCGAGGGGGTGCAGCCGGCCCACACCTTCGTCGCCGCCACGGCCGCCGTCCGCGAAGCCGCGGACGGCCGTGAGTTCTGCGATCGGGTCGCGGCCGAAACCGGCCTCCGGATCCGCGTGCTCTCGGGCGAGGAGGAGGCCCGCTACGCCGCCCTCGGCGTCCTCGCCGGCATCCCCATGGCCGACGGCGTTGCGGGCGATCTGGGCGGCTCCAGCCTCGAACTGGTGCGCCTCGCCGACGGCGAGGTCGGCCGCGGCGTCACCCTGCCGCTCGGCCCCTTCGCCCTGGCCGATGCGCGCGGCTTCGACGCGGACCGGCTGCGCGCGGCCATCGCCGAACGGCTCGAGGCTGCGGACGACTACCGCGCCGACACCCTCTACGCCGTGGGCGGCGCCTGGCGGACCCTGGCCCAGGTGCATATGGGCGTCAGCGCCTATCCGCTGCGCATCGTGCACCAGTATGAGATGGACGCCGCCGAGGTGCTGGGCACGGCCCGGCTGATCGCCCGGGCCTCGAAGACCTCGCTCGAGAAATGGCCCGGCCTGTCGAAGAAGCGCGCCGAGACCCTGCCCCACGCCGCCCTGGTGCTGGAGGGGCTGATCGAGCGGCTGGGACTCAAGCGCATCGTCCTGTCGGCCTGGGGCGTGCGCGAGGGCCTGCTGTACGAGGCGCTGGAGCCCGAGATCGCAGCCGCCGATCCGTTGCTGGCGGGCTGCACCGCCCTCGGCGCGCGCCAGGGCATCTCCCCCACCCTGCCCGGCGCCCTGAACGGCTGGATCGCCCCCCTGATGGCCGCCCTGCCGCCGGTGTTCGACCGCGACCGCGACCGAGTCCTTGCCGACGCCGCCTGCCGCCTCGCCGATCTCGGGGCCCGGCTGCATCCCGACCACCGGGTCGAGCTGGCCTTCGACCAGGTCCTGCGGGCGCCGGTGCCGGGCCAGACCCACGCCGAACGCGCCTTCCTCGCCGTGGCGGTCAACGCCCGCTACGGCGGGTCCGTCTCGACGCCGGAGTCCAACACCATCGGCCGGCTGCTGGACGACGACCAGCGCCAGGGCGCCCGCGCCCTCGGCCTGGCTATCCGCCTGGCCTGCGACCTGTCGGGCCGTTCGCCGCAGCTGCTGGTCAACGCCCGCGCCCGGGTGGAGGACGGCGCCCTGATCCTCAGCGCCAGCGAGGGCTACGCCGACGTGCTGCTGGGCGAACAGACGCGCCGCCGCGGCAAGGCCCTGGCCGAGGCGATGGGGCTGAAGCTGGATATCCGGTCCGGCGACTGACCGGCTATCGGGCTCTTGTGCAGCCGGGATGATTCTGCGGACAGCCTGTCTGCCCCGCCCAGTAGGCGATTCCAAGGATCACGCCGATGAGCAAGACGATCGCCAACCCCAAGGTATGGCGTCTTCCCATTCAGTCGCCGGCCCACCAGCGCAGTTGCACATTCTGCGCCGGGGCGTCGCCGACGGTCAGCCGGCCCGTGACCACCACGCCTTCGTCCCCGAGGTTGCGCCGCGCGGTCGCCAGGGCGCCGGGATCAAGCGCGCCCTCGAACCGGACGGCGCCCAGTTCCGGAGACCGGCCCTCGAAGGCGATGGCCGTATCCGTCACCGTATAGGCCGTCGGAAGAACGCGGGCGGTGATGCTGCGCGCCTCGCCGAGCTCGGTCTGGACCATGGGACTGGTGACATCATCGAACTGCAGCATCACCGGGCCGAAGGTTTCGCTCCGGCCGCCGCCTTCCCAGGCCTGGAACTCGTGCGCCTGGCCGACGAAGATGTGGTCGAACGACCACTTCCCGATCCGCACCTCGCTGGCGGGCATGTAGTAGCCGGACAGGTCCCCGCTCATCTCATGGCTGAACGCCGGCGCGGTCGCCGCGGGCGGGGCCTCGGCCTTGCGCTCGGGCCGGTCGCAGGAGGCGACGGCGATCAGGGCGACGAGGCCGGCGGCGGCGAGAATTCGGATGCGCATGGGGACCCTCCTGACCCCAACCCATCACGCCCCCGCCGCCCTGTCGAGGGCTAGCGGTCCAGCGCCGCGTCCAGCGCCCGGAAGGAGACGATCGAAAGCTCGGTGGCGCTGATGAAGACCGACGGGGTGATCTTCTCGAAATCGTCCGACGGCCGGTGATAGTCGGGGTGGTAGTTCACCCCCAGATAGAGGAACGGCACCTGGGCCCGGTAGAAGGCGGCGTGGTCCGAGGCCTCGACCCAGTTGTCCTCGCCGGTGTCCTGCGGCGTGTCCTTGCCAAAGGCCAGGGCGACTGCGCCATTGGCCGGTATCCCCTCGAGGATCGGACGCAGGTTCGGGTTCTGGTAGGTGCCGGTCACCCACAGCTTGCCGTCCGTCTCGGCCCGCGCCGTCATGTCGAAATTCAGGTTCATGGCGATGGATTCGAGCGGCACCGGCGGGGCCTCGACGAAATGCTTCGCGCCCAGCAGGCCGTGCTCCTCGCCGTCGAGCGCCACGATCAGAACGCTGTGCTCCGGGGCCTGGCGCTTCAGGTCCGCCGCCAGGGCCAGCATGGTGGCGACGCCCGAAGCGTTGTCGTCGGCGCCGTTGAACACCTGCCCCTCGGGATTGACCCCGACATGGTCGTAGTGGGCGGTGACGACGATGTATCGGTCGGTCACGCGCGTGCCGGGGATCACCCCGATGACATTGACGCCATTGTACGTCTTCGGTCCCGCGCGGGTGCGGCCCTGCATCTCCCACGGCTGCAGCCGGCCCATCGGCGGGGCGACGACGCCCAGTCCCTCCAGCCGGCCGACGATATAGTTGCGGGCCATCTCGCCGCCCGGCGCGCCCGTGTCGCGGCCCTGCATGTCGTCGGCGGACAGGATGCGCACGTCTTCCAGCAGTTGCGCCTGCATCGCCGAGGGCGCCGGCGCGGCGGCCGCGGGCGGCGGCGCTTCCGGCGCGAACAGGCTGCCGCAGGCCGAGAGCAGCAGGGCGCCGCCGAGGGCGGTGGACAGGGCGAGAAGGCGGGCGTGACGCATGGAGGCTCCTTGGGACCGGCGGACGCTAGCGGAGCCCGGCGACGGTGTCAGTTTAACTCCCTGTCATGCCGGACACTGTGGCCGCAATCCGGCCGGGAGGCCTCGAAACCGCCCGGAGCGATGCTAGAACGGGCCGGAGATTCCTTCTGGCGAGCCCTCTATGTCCGACACCCCCGTCGATCAGCTGTCCGAGTCCGCCGCGCGCGAGGAACTCGACCGGCTGACCGCCGAACTGGCCCGCCATGACGCCCTCTATCACGCCGAGGACGCGCCCGAGATTTCGGACGCCGACTATGACGCCCTCAAACGCCGGGCGCTGGAGATCGAGGACCTGTTCCCCGACCTGACCAGCCCCGCCTCGCCGTCCCAGGTGGTCGGCGCCGCAGCCTCCAGCCAGTTCGCCCCGGTGCGCCACGGCGTGCCGATGCTGTCGCTCGACAACGCCTTCTCGGCGGAAGAAGTAACCGACTTCGTCGCCCGCATCCGCCGTTTCCTGAAGCTGCCGGTCGACGAGGCCGTCGCCTTCGTCGGCGAACCCAAGATCGACGGCCTCTCCGCCAGCCTGCGCTACGAAGACGGCGTGCTGTTGCGCGGCGCCACCCGCGGCGACGGCCGTACCGGCGAGGACGTCACCGCCAATCTGCGCACCATCTCCGACATCCCGCAGACCCTCTCCGGCAAGGGCTGGCCCGAAGTCATCGAGGTGCGGGGCGAGGTCTATGCCCCCAACGACGCCTTCGACGCCTTCAACGCCGCCGCCGAGGCGGAGGGGCAGCGCACCTACGCCAACCCCCGCAATTTCGCCGCCGGCTCCCTGCGCCAGAAGGACCCGGCCATCACGGCGAAGCGGCCGCTTCGCTTCTTCGCCTATGCTTGGGGCGAGACCTCCGCGTCTTTCGCCGAGACGCAAGCCGGCGCCCTGAAGGCTCTGGAAAGCTGGGGGTTTCAGGTCAACGCCCGCTCCCGCAAGGTCGAGGACGCCGCCGGACTCCAGGCCCTCTACGTCGAGCTTGAGCGCGACCGCGCGGGCCTCGGCTATGACATCGACGGCGTGGTCTACAAGGTCGACCGGCTGGACTGGCAGGGCCGCCTCGGCTTCGTCGCCCGCACCCCGCGCTGGGCCATCGCCCACAAATTCCCGGCCCAGCAGGCGACGACCGTGCTCGAGGATATCGACATCCAGGTGGGGCGGACGGGGTCCCACACCCCCGTCGCGCGCCTGCATCCGGTCACCGTCGGCGGCGTGGTGGTGCGCAACGCCACCCTGCACAACGCGGACGAGATCGCCCGGCTGGACGTTCGCCTCGGCGACACCGTCACCCTGCAGCGCGCGGGCGATGTGATTCCCCAGATCCTCGGCGTCGTGAACCCCGACCGGCCCGGTCGCGGAGAACCGTGGGCATTCCCTCACACCTGCATCTGCCCCTTGAAGACGGCGCTGGTGAAGGAGACCAACGCCTCGGGCATCGAGAGCGTCGTGCGCCGCTGCACCGGCGAACTGGCCTGTCCCTTCCAGCGCATCGAACATCTGAAGCATTTCTGCAGCCGCCGCGCCTTCGACATCGAGGGCCTGGGGGAGAAACAGCTGATCGCCTTCCACGAACGCGGCTGGATCAATGAACCCGCCGACATCTTCCGACTTGCCCACGACGACGAGAAGTTGAACCTACTTCGGACTGAGGATGGATACGGTGAGCTCAGCGTAAGGAAGCTCGTCGCCGGAATTGAGGACCGCCGCCGCACCACCGAGCTCGACCGGTTCATTGTTTCATTGGGTATCCGACACCTTGGCGAAACCACATCCGGCCAACTGGCTCGCTACTTCCTTTCGAAAGAGGCGTTTGAAGGCGCACTTTGGCATCTGATTGAGGTCGCTGAGAACCACTGGAACAGCGTGACTGATCGCCTGTTCGGCCTCCTTTTCGGCGGAGGGAACTGGAACGATGGGTATCGGCCTTGGTTAGTCGCCCAGATGGTCACGTCGGTAGCGATTCAAGCCAAGAAGGACATTAGTCATCTGCAAAGCGTCGAGGGAATTGGTCCCCTCAATGCAAACAAATGGATCATTGATTGGCTGGTTAAACGCGACCTTCAAACCAATGGGGTTCGCAAGCCTATCAGCCTTACCGGCTCACCCCAGCGCGACGAGCGGCTTCATCAATTCTACGGTTCGACTGAGAAAGCTGTGGCGGCGTTTGATCGGTATGCGGACCGATATGTCGTGACCTGGACCGGTTTCGTTTCGGAGCTTTCGAAGGAGGTGTTCGAAAACCGTGAGCCGGTCCGCGTGAGCTTACCACTATTGGCCGCCACGGCATCGGACGCGATTATAACTGCCGAACATACCTACAGATCGATCATTCCGATTGAAAAGATGAGGCTTTCCGCGATCAACAACCTCGCAGAATATTATCGGAATGAGACCACTCAGTTGATCCTGGAGAACCTCAACCAAGAAGTTGAAATTCAGCCGGTCCAGCCCAGTCGAACTGACACCGCCGTCGCCGGCAAGACGGTGGTCTTCACCGGCGCCCTCGAACGCTTCACCCGCGACGAGGCCAAGGCCCGGGCCGAGGCGCTCGGCGCCAAGGTCTCCGGCTCGGTGTCCAAGAAGACCGACTATCTGGTCGCCGGCCCCGGCGCCGGCTCCAAGATGGCCGACGCCCTCAAACACGGCGTGACGGTGCTGACCGAGGACGAGTGGCTGGCCCTGATCGGCTGACGGGATCGCGCCGCTCACCCTTAATCAATAAATCACCGAAGCTGGCTTCTATGGCCCAATGGCCAGTTCCCTTGTCGCCGATGGCCTGGAGGCCCGCCCGAGCGTCGAGCGATTCTCCACCCACGAGCTTGGACCCACGCTCGAACGCTTCCAGACTTCGGGCCTGCTCGAGGAAGGCCGCATCAATCTGATCGGCCTGAACGCCATCGCCGAGCGGCTCGGCGACCGGTGGGAAGGCCGCCAGGAACAGATTTACCACCACGTCGAACGCACCCTGACCCGCCACCTCGAGGGCGGCGGCTTCTTCCAGCGGGTGTCCCCGACCGACTATCTCGTGGTCCAGCCCGGGCTGGGCAAGTTCAGCGCCCAGGTGTCCTGCCTCCTGTATCTGCGCGAATTGCTGAGCCACTTTCTCGGCGGAGCCGCCCCCGAGGCCGCCGACGTCATGGAGGTGACCAGCCTGAGCGGCGGCCGCATCTTCGCCGCCGGGATCGATCCGGACTATGCCGCCGCCGCCGCCCGGACCGAACCGCCCGTCCTTCCCTTGGAGCCGGACGAGCTGCCGACCCCGTGGAACCCGTTCGTCGCCGCCGACGGGCGGACCCTGCGGGTGTCCTGCCAGCTGGAGCCGGTCTTCGAACTGAGGACCTTCGCCCAGATCGGCTTCCGGATCGCCCGCCGCGTCCTGCTGATGCCGGGCGAAATCGAACTCAGCCCCCAGGAGCTGCGGAACCTGACCACCGCCGACATCGAGAAGGTCGACCTGGCGACCATCGCCCGCGGGGTCAGCCGCCTGCGGTCGGAACAGGGCAACGCCAAACAGCCGACCCTCTTCCTGCCGGTGTCCTACACCACCCTGTCCAGCCAGCGCGGGCGAGGGCCGCTGATAGCCCGCTTCAAGGAAGCGACGCGGGGCGTCGAAAAGGGGCTGATCTGCGAGATCAACGACATCGAGGGCGTGCCTGGCAGCGCCCTGGCCGCCGCCACCGTGCTGATCAAGCCATTCTGCGTCATCGTCGTCGGCAAGCTGCGCGAGGCCCCCGGCCGGTCGCCCGAAGACCTGCGCGGCGTCCGGCTCCAGGGCGTCGCCTTCGAGGCGGGCATGCACCCGCTGGACCATGGCGAGTTCACGGCCTGGGCCGAGCGGGCGGTCGTCAACGCCCGGGCCGTCACCCGCTCGGTGATCATCCACGGCCTGTCCGGGCCGGAATTCCTGGGCCTGGCCGGTCTGGCCGGCGCCTCCCACGCCAGTCTCGGCGCGCGCCGGGCCCAGGCTCCGTCGCTGGCCGCTTCCGGCGCCTGATCAGTAGAAGTCGCGCGCCTCGAGCGTGCGCTGCGCGCCGCCCTCCAGGGTCAGGACGACCGACCGCCCGGCCGGACCGCTGATGATCGCCCGCAGCGCCGCCGCGTCCAGCGCCTCGGCGGCGACCCCGTCGATAGCCGCGATCCGCTCGCCGGCGACCCAGCCGGCCGCGTCCGCCGGCGAATTCGGCGACACCCGCTGCACCACGATCGCCGCCGCCTCCTTGCGCAGGCCCAGACCCAGACGGTCGCGCGCGAACGGCCGGGCCAGGCTTTCCGGCGTGGCGCCGAGCCACAGACGCCCGCCCTCGAAATCGGTGATCAGGCGGAAGCGGCCGAGCACGCCCATGCCGACATTGCCGGCGGTCCGGTCGCTGTCCACCGCCGACGGGCCGGCGGGCGGGAAGGTCGCGGGCACGTCCCGGATCTCGAAGCCGGCGACATTGATCGACCGGATGGTGGCGATCCCCGTCTCACGCACCCCGCCCACGGCGCCGGACATCACGGTCGAACGCGGCCGTCCGTCGACCAGACCCGCCGCCTCGGCATAGGCCGGATAGAGGATCAGCGCCCCGCCGTTGCCGGTGTCGAAGTCGAACAGCTCCGGCTCGCGGCCCTCGATCGACAGGGGCATCGCCCGGAGCGATCCCGTCGAGGTCAGCGGAACCTCGACCACGCCCTCCGGCGGCGCGAAGGCCGTCGATTCGTGGAAGGCGATGGCGCGGGCCGGGAAGTCGATATCGACGATCAGGCCGTTGAAGGCGTCCTTGCCGAGGATGACCGGCAGGGGCCGCCCGATCGCCTGGCCGATGGCCGCCAGATCGATCACCGCCACGGTGCGGTCGGCGAAGACGATGCCGCCCAGATCCAGGGTCACCCCGCCGACGAATTGGGCCGTGCCGACGCCGCCCGTGCCGACCGCTGCGACCTCGCCGGTGGGCGTCAGGCCCAGCCGCTCGGCGAAGCCCTTGTCCAGCACCGTCATCTCGGCGCCGCTGTCCAGCAGCACCTCGGTCTCGACCCCGTTGACGGTCGCCGGGATGTAGATGCGCGACCCGGCGTACAGGTCGAAGGTCATGAAACCGGTCGAGGCCGCGCCGCCGGCGATGACATGGGCCGCCGCCGGCGTCGGCCGGTCGAAGGCGTCCGCGGCGATGTCGGGGCTGGCGTCGATCTCGGTCCAGCGGACAGCGGCGTCGCCGCCGTCGTCTTCATCGGACGACTCGGCGAAGGCCATGCGCACCCCCTCGACCATCCGCCAGTCCTCGAAGCGCACGAAGGCCTCGCGCCGGTCCCGCACGCGCCGCATCCCGTACAGGGCGCCCGTGTCGGGCTCGATGTAGAGTTCATGCACATCGGCGTCGCCGAAATCGACGGCCACCACGGCGAAGGTCCGGCCGTCGCGCTCGACGTCGGGTTTGCGGTCCAGCCGGGACGGGTCGTCCAGCACCGACTCGAACATCAGCAGGGCGTCGCGGCGCAGGTCCTCGGCCGCCTGCGGCCCGATGTCCTCCACCTGGCCCGAGGGCGTCAGGACCCAGCCCGTCGCGCCGCGCCGGGCGCTGGCGTTGCGCACCACGCCGAGGTCGATCTCGCGCCACAGGTCCCCCTCCGACGTGGCGATCTGGCCGATCGTCCCCGTCAGTCCGGAGGCCGTCACGGCGCCCCGGGCGCGCACCGCCGTCATCTGCTCGAACGCCGCCGCGCCGCGCCACTGGCGGTAGCGGTCCAGCACGCCCGACGGATCGTCGGCCCGGGCCGCGCCGGCGCAGACCAGGACAAGGGCGGAGGTCGCGGCCGCGACCAGAAGGGAACGGCGGTTCATGCGACGTCATCCTCGATTTCGGTTTCAGGAAGGGGCTCGGGACCGAGCAAGGTCCGCAGGCCGCGCGGTGCGGCGGCCAGCAGGGTCAGGCCGGCCGTCGGGGCCGGCGCCTTCGCGTCGATCCCCGCCAGGCGGATTTCGGCCGACATACCGCTGTGCTGCAGGCAGCTCAGATAGGCGCTGTCGCTCCAGACGGCGTGGCGAACGGCGGACAGGTCATGCGCCATCAGCGCCACCAGGTGCTCGGCGGCGTCGACCACCAGACTCAGTTGGGCGCCGGGCCAGCGCGCCCGCGCCACATCCGCCCGCGCCGAGCGGTACAGCAGGACGCCCTCCAGCCCGGATGTCGGGCCATAGGCCAGCCCCGCCACCCTCAAGCCCCGCGCCGCCGCCGCCTCGAGATCCGGCCGGAGCAGGGCCAGGGGCGCGTCGAACAGGTCGAACAGGACGATCTCGCGCGCCCCGGCCAGCATGGCGCGGGCGCGTTCCACGACCTGGTCGGCCTGGCTGATCTGGTAGACCCGGTCGTCGGCGACCGGCTGCAGCAGCTTGCCCAGGGCCGCCTCGGCCTCGACCCGCCGGGCCTCAAAGGCGCCGCCGACGGCGGCCAGCAACTCCGCGGGCGGCACGGCGCGCCACGTGCGCGGCTCGCCGTCGTCGAACAGCACCGCCCCCTTCTGCGTCAGGCTGGCGAGGCCCTGGTAGACATTGGGCGGCGCCTTGCCGACGCGCTTGGCCATCCGGTAGCCGGTGGCCGGCCCGCCCTCCAGCAGGGCGCAGTACAGCCGCCCCTCCAGCTCGGTGAAGCCCAGCCCCGTCAGGGCCAGTTCGGCGATCGCGGTCCCGGATAGTGTTTGCATTCGCAACCACTACCGCGCCGACCGCGCCGCGCCAGTTAAATCGCGGTAAGGCGGCGTAGAGCGAAATCGGTCTTGGTGGACGCAGTCCGCCAAGGCTCAGATTTCGCTCCACTATGATGCTGGACCATTTCTTGGATTCAGGTCGGTTCGACCTGAAGCAGAAATGGTCTAGCGGTTCAGCGCCGACCGCGCCGCCTCGGCGTAGCGATGGCCCGAGGCCGCGCCCTTGGGGAAGACCGCCTCGATGCGGGCCAGATCGGCGGCGGTCAGGACCAGATCGACCGCCGCGGCGTTCTCCTCCAGCGTCCGGATCCGCCGCGTGCCGGGGATGGGAACCAGATGCTCCCCCTGGGCCAGCACCCAGGCCAGGGCCAGTTGCGCCGCGGTGACGCCCTTGTCCGCCGCGATAGCCGCCACGGCCTTCACCAGGTCGATGTTCTTCTGGAAATTCTCGCCCTGGAAGCGCGGGTTCGAGCGACGGAAGTCGTCCTCGGCCAGGTCCTCGACCGACTGGATCTCGCCCGACAGGAAGCCCCGGCCCAGCGGGCTGTAGGGCACGAAGCCGATGCCCAGTTCCTCGCAGGTCGCGAACAGTTCGTCCTCCGGCTCGCGGCTCCACAGCGAATATTCGGTCTGCAGGGCGGTGATCGGGTGCTCGGCGTGACCGCGGCGCAGGGTGGCCGGCGAGGCCTCGGACAGACCGAGGAAGCGGACCTTGCCCTCCTTCACCAGCTCGCCCATCGCCCCGACCGTCTCCTCGATCGGCGTGTTGGCGTCGACGCGGTGGAGATAATAGAGGTCGACGTGGTCCATCCCCAGCCGCTTCAGGCTGCCCTCGATGGCGCGGCGCACATTGGCCGGCGAGCCGTCGACGGCCAGGGCGGTGCGGTCGGCGTTGTAGCCGATGCCGAATTTGGTGGCCACGAAGGCCTTGTCGCGCCGGTCCGCCAGCGCCTTGCCGACCTGGATCTCGTTGGTGTGGGGGCCGTACATCTCGGCCGTGTCGAGGAAGGTGACGCCGAGCTCGAGCGCGCGATGGATCACCGCCGTCGCCTGCCCTTCGTCGGACGGCTGGCCGTAGAAGGCGGCCATGCCCATGCAGCCGAGACCGATGGCCGAAACCTCAGGGCCGTCGCGGCCGAGTTTGCGCGTCTTCATGACCGCTCTCCTTGGAATGTGGGGGGCCGGCGACGCTTCCGCCGACCCTCAGGAGATGGGCGCCGTTCGGCCTTATTTCAAGGGGGCCGCCTGCGCCTTCAGCCAGTCCAGCACGTCCCCGTCGAGCAACGGCCCGACCTTGGCCAGGACCTCGGCGTGATAGGCGTCGACATAGGCCCGCTCGTCCGGCGTCAGCAGGTCGACGTCGATCAGCCGGCGGTCCAGCGGGGCCAGGGTCAGCTGTTCGAAGCCGTGCATCGGCCGCTCGCCGCCGGGGATCGGCGTCGGCTCGGTCACCACCTGCAGCGTCTCGATGCGGATGCCCCAGTGGCCCTCGCGATAGTAGCCGGGCTCGTTGGACAGGATCATGCCGGTCAGCAGCGGCTGGGTGTTGGGCGCCTTGGCGATCCGCTGCGGACCCTCGTGCACGCCCAGATACGAGCCGACCCCGTGGCCCGTGCCGTGATCATAGTCATGCCCGGCCATCCACAGTGGCAGACGCGCCAGGGCGTCCAGCTGCGACCCCGTGGTGCCCGCCGGGAAGCGCACTGTGGCCATGGCGATATGGCCCTTGAGCACCAGGGTGAACATGCGCCGCTGTTCGGCCGTCGGTTCGCCCACCGCCATGGTCCGGGTCACGTCCGTGGTGCCGTCCAGATACTGGCCGCCGCCGTCCACCAGCAGCAGACTGCCCTTCTCCATCCGGCGGATCGTCCGCGTCACCGGCTTGTAGTGCGGCAGGGCGCCGTTCGGACCGCAGCCCGCGATGGTGTCGAAGCTCAGGTCCTTCAGCGCGCCCGTGGCCTCGCGGAAGCCCTCCAGCGCCTCGGCGATCTGGCGTTCGTCCGGCAGCGTCTCCTGCCCCACCGTATCGACCCAGTGCAGGAAGCGGGTCAGGGCGGCGCCGTCGCGGATATGGGCCTGACGCGTACCCTCGATCTCGACCGGGTTCTTGCAGGCCCGCGGCAGGGTGCAGGGATCCATGCCGCGCACCACGGTCGCCCCGGCTGACTCCAGCCGGTCGAAATACCAGGCCGGCGACTGGCCCGGATCGACCAGCACCGCCTTGCCGGACAGGGCGTCGAGCGCGGCGTCCAGCGCGGCCGGCGCTTCCAGCGTCACCGCGTCGCCGAGCCAGCCGGGCAGCTCGTTGGTCACCTTGCGCGGATCGAGGAACAGCTGCGCCGTCCCGTCCGCCTTCACCACCGCCTGTCCCAGCGGCAGGGGGGTGCGGATCACGTCGCCGCCGCGGATGTTGAACAGCCAGGCCAAGGACGCGGGCGCCGTCAGCACTGCGGCCTCGGCCCCGGCCTTCGCCACCGCCTCGCCGATGCGGGCGCGCTTGGAGGCGCTGGTCTCGCCGGTGTAGCGATCGTCGTGCGGAACCACCGGCGCGGTCGGCTGTTCGGGCCGTTCCTCGGCCCAGGCCAGGTCCAGCGGATTGGGCGCGACCGGCTTCAGCTCTGCCCCGGCCTTCTTCGCCGCGCGCTTCAGCGTCGCCAGCGCATCCGGACTGTGCAGACGCGGGTCATAGCCGATCACCGAACCCCGGGGCGCTCGCTCCAGATACGCGGGCACGCCGCCTTCCACGAGATCGAGAATCTCGAACTGGGCCGCATCCACCTGGGCCCGGACCTGGACGGTGTAACGTCCATCGGCGAACACCGCCGCCCGGTCCTTCATGACCACGCCCGCGCCGGCGGAGCCGGTAAAGCCGCTCAGCCA
Organism: Brevundimonas sp.; assembly: GCA_004296955.1. Lineage (GTDB taxonomy): Bacteria > Pseudomonadota > Alphaproteobacteria > Caulobacterales > Caulobacteraceae > Brevundimonas. The sequence goes on along the minus strand of SCVB01000082.1, from coordinate 30,218 downwards.
CGCCAGCCGGTCGTTGGCGGCCGGCAGGTATTCGTTCTGGTGCTCGTCCTCATGCGGGACCAGCAGGCCGTCGAGCCCCTGCTCGGCCATCTTCGCGCGGACGCGCGGCAGGTGTTTCGCCCCGAAGGACGGATCGGTGGTTTCATCGAAGGACTGGCGCATGGCGGCGAAACTAGCGTCCCGCCGCCATGTCGCAAGCCGTCAGTTCTGCGGCGCCGTCGGCGTGACCACGGCGACACCGTTCGACGGGGCCGGAACCTGGACCTCCCGTTCGATCACCACCGGGGTCTGGGCTCGGGCTTCCGCCGCGCGGGCCTCGCTGGCGGCGCGGATGGCGTCGGCCTGCGAGCGGGCGGCGTCGGCGCGGGCGATGTCGACGCTGGCCTGGGCCCCGGCGACCTGGCCCTGGATCAGGGCGTTGTCGGCCTGGGCCTGGGCGGCGGCGGCGTCCATCTGGGCCTCGATCAGCGCCTGGTCGGTCTGCGGGTCGGGGCCGCGCGCGAACAGAATCCAGAAGACGGCGATCAGCACCACGCCGCCGAGGATGCCGGCGATCCACCAGCCGGTGTTGGAGTCGCGCACGACCACGGTCTCGACGGACTCGGTCGTATGGGACGGCGTGACCACGGTTTCGGTCACAATGCTTTCGCGGCGATCGAGGGGATCAAGGTTGGGGTCGATATGGGTCACGGCGGTTCCTCCACTGGACTGCCGCAACGGTTGCGCCCCGCGCCTGTTCCGCCGTTAACCCACTCGCCTCAGCACCAGCGCGCTCCAGGCGTCGCGATGGATGCGGCGCTCGAGCACGAACCCGCGCGACAGATAGGCCGCCGACACCCGCCGCTCCTGGGTCCGCAGCAGGCCCGACAGGATGGCGACGCCGCCGAGGCTGAGGGCGTTCTTGATGTCCTGCGACAGCGAGACCAGCGGCGGGGCCAGGATGTTGGCGAAGACCAGATCATAGGGGCCGTGCTGGCGGACCTTGCGGTCGTTGAGGCCGAAGGCGTGGACGAAGCGGGCGTCGGCCATGTTCAGCTTGGCGTTCTCGTTGGCGATCCGCACCGAGGGCTGGTCGATGTCGGTGCCGACCGCGACCTTCGAGCCGGTCTTGGCCGCCGCGATGGCCAGCACGCCCGTGCCGCAGCCGACGTCCAGCACCCGCTCGAACCGCTCGCGCTTGAGCAGTTCGTCGAAGGCGATCAGGCAGCCGACCGTGGTGCCGTGGTGGCCGGTGCCGAAGGCGGCGCCGGCGTCGATCTTCAGGTTCACCGTGTTGTTCGGGACGATGCCTTGGTCGTGGGCGCCGTAGACGAAGAACCGCCCGGCCCGAACCGGCGGCAGGCCCGACAGCGACATGGCCAGCCAGTCGGCGTCGGCCAGTTTCTCGACGATCACGCTCAGGCCGTCGTGGGCCTTCAGCCGCGCCTCGATGCCGCGCGCGTCGTCGGCGTCATTGGGGAAGGCGTCGATGCGCCAGATCCCCTTGTCCTCGTCTTCCTCGAGAATCGAATAGGTCGCCCCCTCGAGCAGGGGATCGGAGTCCAGCGAGACGGCGGCGGCCTCGGCGATCGCGCGCGGCCCCCTCGCGATTATTTGAACTGCGGACTCGGACATTTCTCAAACACCGCTATCATTGCGAATCGAGACACGCGCTGGCGTGCTCTCCTGCGCCAGCATCAACCAACTGAACCGAGGGGTCGGGGAATTCATGGCTAAAGCACCATCCAAGCCTAAGGCGGCCGCCAAACCGAAGGCGCCCGTCGCCGCTTCCAAGCCGAAACCGGCGGCAAAGTCGAGCGCCGCGCCGAAAGCGGCCGCGAAACCGGCCGCAAAAGCCGCCGCCCCCAAGGCCGCCGTCAAGCCCGCGGCCAAGGCTGCGCCGAAGCCTGCCGCCAAGCCCGCCGCCAAACCGGCTGCTGTGAAGGCGCCCGCCGCCAAGCCCGCGCCGAAAGCCGCCGCCAAACCCGCCGTCAAGGCTGCGCCCAAGGCCGCCGTGAAACCCGCTGCCAAGCCCGCTGCGAAGCCGGCTGCTAAGCCCGCGGCCAAGCCGGCCGCAAAGCCCGCCGCGAAAAAGCCCGCCGCCAAGCCCGCCGCCGCGCCGAAGCCCGCCGCCGCCCCGGTCGCGGCTGCGCCCGCCCCGAAGCCGGCGGCGCCCGCCGCCGCACCGGCTCCGACCCCGACGCCCGCGCCGGCCGCCGCCGCCAAACCGGCCGCCCAGGACAAGGGCTTCTTCGCGACGCTCGGCCGGATCATCTTCGGCAAGAACTGATCGTCAGGGCGCGACGCCTGAAACGACGAAGCGCCGGAGGATCGCTCCTCCGGCGCTTTTTCGTGCGCGGCCTGCGCCGGGAGCAATCAGTCCTGCGGCAGGTCTTCCGCCAGGATGGCCATCTCGAACATGAAGCTGCCGGCCTCGTCCTCGTCCTCGAAGACGACGCCGATGAATTCGTCGCCGACATAGACCTCGGCCGAGTCGCTCGGCTTGCCGCGCGGCTTGAGGATGATCCCGCCGGTGTTGAAGGTGCGCTTCAGGTGCGTCTCGACGCGCTTCATGTCAGCGATGTTCATGCTCGGCCTCAGGTCAGTCGTGAAGGCGCGGACCCTAGAGAAACCCCCGCCCGCGGGAAACCCTCAAATGACGAAGTCGTAGACGATGTCGGCCAGGGTATGGTCCATCGTCCGCGCCGGGGTCGCGCCGGTCGGGCAGTTGACCAGCCGCGCCGGCACGCCGGCCACGGTGCAGCCCGCCGGCACCGGTTTCAGCACCACCGAGCCCGAGGCCACCTTGGCGTAGTCGCCGACGGTGATGTTGCCCAGCACCTTGGCCCCGGCGCCCAGCAGCACGCCCTTGCCGATCTTGGGATGGCGGTCGCCGCGCTCGGCCCCGGTGCCGCCGAGGGTGACGTTGTGCAGCATCGACACCTCGTCGCCGACCACCGCCGTCTCGCCGATGACGATGCCGGTGCCGTGGTCGAGGAACAGGCCCGAGCCCAGTTGCGCCGCCGGGTGGATGTCGAGCTGGAACAGTTCGGAGATGCGGCTCTGGAAATGGAAGGCCAGGGTCTCGCGGCCCTCGGTCCACAGCCAGTGGGCCACCCGCCAGGCCTGCAGGGCCTGGAAGCCCTTGAAGTAGAGGAAGGGCTGCAACAGCGTCTTGATCGCCGGATCGCGCTCGGCGACGGCCCGCAGGTCTGCCTCGGCCGCCGCGACGATGGCCGGATCGGCCTCGAAGGCGTCGCGGCACACCTCGCGCACGGACATGGGCCCCAGCTCGCTGTCGCCCAGCTTGCGCCCGATCTGGAAACTGAGGGCGCTGGCCAGGTCGTCGTGCGACAGGATGACGGCGTTCATCTGCGAGGCCAGATGGGGCTCGTCCCGCGCCGCCGCCTCGGCCGAGGCGCGCAGGTCCGACCAGCAGTCCAGCCGCTGCGCGACGATCTCGAGCTTGGGCATCGGCGGCTCCTTCGACCTGATCATACGCCCGCCAGCATGGCCTTCGCCAGTTCGGGCGGCAGTTCGCCTTCCCGCGCCATATGGTAGGCCCTGAGCGCCGTCGCCAGGGTGAACATGTCCCGGATCGCCCCGGTTCCGATCTCGCGCAGCAGGTCGCCGAACGGCACGCGGACGACGCGGATGATCTCGGTCGGATCGGGCGCGGCGGGCACCGGCGTCAGGTCCCAGGCGATCCAGGCCATGGCCCGCTCGTCGGTGACGGAATTGCTCATCTCGGCCTTGTAGGCTGGCCGCCAGTGCGCCGCCTCCAGCCCGGCCTCCTCCATAAGCTCGCGCCGCGCGCCCTCGATCGGATCCTCGTCGAACGGCGCCCCGCCCTCGGGCATCTCCCACGACCAGTTCATCAGGGCGAACCGCTGCTGGCCCACGAGGGTCACCGTGCCGTCCTCATGCACCGGCAGCACCCCGACCGACAGATTGCGCGGCCGCATCACGACATAGTCGGCCTTCAGCCCCGTGGGCGCGGTCGCGTCATGCCGGGTCAGCCGCAGCCACGGGTTCTCGAAGGTCACCGTCGATCCGGCGTCCCGCCACGGCGGCGGCCGGTCGCTGCCGTCGTCCCAGCGGGGCAGCGGTCGGTCGGCGTCGAAGGTCTTGTGGGAGTCGCTCATGGCCCCGGGTATGGCGCACGCGGCCTTCCGCGCCTAGGTCAGGCGCATGACCGACGCCGATCTGGGAGCCGCCCTCCCCCTGCCCGTCCCGTCCGCAGAGATGCAGGACCGCCTCGCCCGCCGCCGCTCGGCGCCGGCCCAGTCCCTGACCGCGCCCGGCCCCTCCCGGGCGGAGATCGAGCGCCTCCTGCTGCTCGGGGCCCGCACCCCCGACCATGGCAAGCTCTTCCCCTGGCGGTTCGTGGTCATGGGCCCGCAGGGCCGCGCCGACCTCGCCCGCGCCCTCGCCCCCCTCGCCGAGCGCCAGCCCGACCCCGGCAAGGCCGCCAAGGTCCTGTCCAAACTGACCGCCCCGCCCCTGACCATCCTGGTGCTGTCGGTCCCCATCACCGGTCACAAGGTGCCGGATTGGGAGCAGCAGCTGTCGGCCGGCGCCGTCTGCATGAACCTCGAGCACGCCGCCAATGCGCTGGGCTACGCCGCCAGCTGGATCACCGACTGGTACAGCTACGACCCGGACGCTCTGGCGCTGCTGGGCGTCGGCACGGGCGAGCGGGTGGCGGGCTTCATCCACATCGGGACCCTGGCCGAACCGCCGCTGGAACGCCCCCGTCCGGACGTGGCGGCGCTCACCAGCTGGCGCGACTAGCGAAATCGGTCGTGGTGGACGCAGTCCGCCACGGCCCAGATTTCGCGCCCTTCCAATCCTGAGGCTCAACCGCCGAACAGGCCCAGGCTCGCAAAGGTGGCCAGCGCCATCAACGCCGTGACGACGACCAGCAGGGCGGTCAACAGGTTTTCGGTGCGGTCGGGGCGGCTGCGCATGGCGACGATCTCCGCCGCCAGTCTCTCGCGATTCGCCCCGATCAGGCGTCCCAGACGCCGCCGGCCATCCGCCGCGCCAGCAGCGGTTTGCCCAGCCAGTAGGCCAACTCCGCCGGCCGCGCGATGTCCCAGACCGCCAGATCGGCGGCCTTGCCCGCCTCCAGGGTCCCGATCTCACCCGCCAGCCCCAGCGCCTTCGCCGCCACCCGCGTCGCCCCGGCCAGCGCCTCCTCCGGCGTCAGCCGGAACTGCACGCAGGCCAGGTTGATCGCCGCCGTCATCGAGGCCACCGGCGAGGTGCCCGGATTGCAGTCCGTCGCCACCGCCATGGCGACGCCGTGCCGCCGCAGCAGCGAGATCGGCGGCGGCGTGGTCTCGCGCAGCATCAGATAGGCCCCCGGCAGCAGCACGGCGACGACGCCGGCCCCGGCCATGGCCCGCACGCCTGCCTCGCCCGTGTGCTCGACATGATCCGCCGACAACGCCCCGTATTTCGCCGCCAGCGCCGCCCCGCCGCCGTCCGACAGCTGGTCGGCGTGCAGCTTGACCGGCAGACCCAGCGCCCGCGCCTTGTCGAACAGCCGTCCGACCTCTTCCGTCGAGAAGGCGATCGGCTCGCAATAGGCGTCGACGGCGTCGACCAGCCCTTCGGCATGGGCCGCGGGCAGGATTTCATCCACAGCCTTGTCCACATAGGCGGCGCGGTCGGCCCGGTGCTCCGGCGGCACCGCATGCAGGCCCAGATAGCTGGTGCGCACCCGCACCCCGGCCTCGCGCCCGATCCGCCGCGCCACGCGCAGCATCTTCAGCTCGCTGTCGTGATCCAGCCCATAGCCCGACTTGATCTCGACCGTGGTCACGCCCGTCGCCGTCAGACCCGCCAGCCGCCCGAGCGCCAAGGCGTACAGCTCATCCTCCGACGCCGCCCGCGTCGCCGCCACGGACGAGACGATGCCGCCCCCGGCGCGGGCGATCTCCTCATAGGTCGCCCCGCCCAGCCGCTGTTCGAACTCGCCCGACCGGTCGCCGCCGAACACCAGATGGGTATGGCAGTCGACCAGCCCCGGCGTGACCCAGCGCCCGTCCAGCCGGTCGGTCTCCGTCGCCGCATGCGCCGGCAGATCGGCCCGCGCCCCGGCCCAGACGATGCGTCCGTCCGCAATCAGGATCGCGCCATCCTCGACGGCCCCGTAGGGCGCGCCGCCCTCGACCATGGTGGCCAGACGGCAGTCGGTGATCAGCCTGTCCGCGCGGATCATCGCGCCTCGAATCCCGCCAGCAGTTCGCAGAACCACCGTCCCGCCGTCAGCGAGCCGAGGTCGCCGATCTCCAGCGACGGATCGTATTCGGTCAGGTCCACCGCCCGCACCTTCGGATGCGCCCCGATCACCCGTGTGGCGTCGAAGAAGTCCTGCGCCGACACGCCACCCGGCCGCGCCCCCGGCGAGGCCGGCCACTGGCTGCGGTCGATCACATCGATGTCGAAATCGACGAAGATCGCCTCGCACAGGCCCGACAGCCGCTCCAGTTCCTGGGCGACCACGACCGCCAGCCCCTGATCACGGCAGTCCCGCGCCGTCCGGACCGATATCCCCGCCGCCTTCGCCTTCTCATGCGCCCGCCGCGTATTGGCGAAGGGGGCGAGGCCCACCTGGCTGATCCGCTCGCCGGCCAGCCCGTCCTCCAGCAGCGCCTGTATCGGATTGCCGTTGGTCAGCCCCTGATCCGTGTCCCTGAGGTCGAAATGGGCGTCCAGCGTCAGCACCCCGACCCGGTCGAGCCCCAGCGCATGCGCGCCTGGCCGGGTGATGGCGTTGTTGCCGCCGATCAGCACCGTCAGGGCCCGGTGGGCCTGCCCAGCCGCCGCCGCCCGCACCGGGGCGAAGGCGTCGGCCGGCGACACGCCCTTCAGCGCCACGTCGCCGGCGTCATGCACCCGCGTCGCCAGCTCGGCGCCGGTCTCGACGTCATAGGTCGAAAACCGCGGCAGCACGGCCCGGAACGCCTTCGGCCCAAGGTCGCATCGCCCGGGCGTCAGCGACCGCTCGTTCAGCCCGGCGCCGATCAGGGCGACGTCCGCTTCAGGGTGATCGCCGATCAGGTCGGCGACGCTGCGCCAGGACAGGGCGTCTGAGTCTTCCAAGGTCATGGGGTGGCAGCGTAGAGAGGCCGCCATGACGACTCAACAGACGAACACCCGCGTCATCCGCAGCCCGCGCGGCCTCGAGATGACGGCCAAGACCTGGGCCGCCGAGGCCGCCCTGCGCATGCTGATGAACAACCTCGATCCCGAGGTGGCTGAACGCCCCGAGGACCTCGTCGTCTACGGCGGCATCGGCAAGGCCGCGCGCGACTGGCCGTCGTTCGACCGCATCGTCGCCGAGCTGCGCGCGCTGGAGCCCGACCAGACCCTGCTGGTCCAGTCCGGCAAGCCGGTCGGCGTCTTCCGCACCCACGCCGACGCCCCGCGCGTCCTGATCGCCAACTCCAACCTGGTGCCCAAATGGGCGACCTGGGAGCATTTCAACGAGCTCGATCGCAAGGGTCTCATGATGTACGGCCAGATGACGGCCGGCTCGTGGATCTACATCGGCACCCAGGGCATCGTTCAGGGCACCTACGAGACCTTCATGGAGGCCGGTCGCCAGCACTATGGCGGCGACTGGTCGGGCCGCTGGATCCTGACCGCCGGCCTCGGCGGCATGGGCGGCGCCCAGCCGCTGGCCGCGACCATGGCCGGCGCCTCCTGCCTCGCCGTCGAATGCCAGCGCAGCCGGATCGAGATGCGCCTGCGCACCCGCTACCTCGACGTCATGGCCGAGACCCTGGACGAGGCGCTCGCCATGCTCGAGCAGGCGAAGACGGACGGAAAAGCCATATCCGTCGGCCTGTTGGGCAATGCAGCGGATGTTCTGCCTGAACTGGTCAGACGCGGCGTCCGCCCCGATCTGGTCACCGACCAGACCAGCGCCCACGACCTCGTCAACGGCTACCTGCCGCAGGGCTGGACCGTCGCCGAATGGGAGGACAAACGCGTCTCCGACCCTGAGGCCGTGAAGGCCGCGGCCGCCGCCTCCTGCGCCGTCCACGTCAAGGCCATGCTGGCCTTCCAGGCCATGGGCATCCCGACGACCGACTACGGCAACAACATCCGGCAGGTCGCCTTCGACCAGGGCGTCGCCAACGCCTTCGACTTCCCCGGCTTCGTCCCGGCCTACATCCGCCCGCTGTTCTGCCGCGGCATCGGCCCCTTCCGCTGGGCCAGCCTGACCGGCGATCCGGAGGACATCCGCAAGACCGACGCGGCGATGAAGACCCTGTTCCCCGACAACGCCGGCCTGCACCGCTGGCTCGACATGGCGGGCGAGCGCATCGCCTTCCAGGGCCTGCCCGCCCGCATTTGCTGGATCGGCCTCGGCGACCGCCACCGCGCCGGCCTGATGTTCAATGACATGGTCGCCTCGGGCGAGCTCAGCGGCCCGATCGTCATCGGCCGCGACCACCTCGACTCCGGCTCGGTCGCCAGCCCCAACCGCGAGACGGAATCAATGATTGACGGCTCGGACGCCGTGTCCGACTGGCCCCTCCTCAACGCCCTGCTGAACACCGCCTCGGGCGCCAGCTGGGTGTCGCTGCACCACGGCGGCGGGGTCGGCATGGGCTACTCCCAGCACTCCGGCGTCGTCATCGTCGCCGACGGCACGCCCGAGGCGGCGAAGCGGCTGGAGCGCGTCCTCTGGAACGACCCCGCGACCGGCGTGATGCGCCATGCCGACGCCGGCTATGAGATCGCCAAACAAGCGGCCCGCGAACATGGCCTCAACCTGCCGAGCCTGAAGGCCTGATCATGACCACCCTCACCATCGGCTCCGCCCCCCTCACCCTCGCGCAGTTGCGCGCCGTCCTCGACGCGCCCTGCAAGGTCGCCCTCGCCCCCGCCGCCTGGACCGCTGTCGAGCGCGGCGCGGCCGTGGTGGCCGCCATCGTGGCCGAGGGGCGCACCGTCTATGGCGTCAACACCGGTTTCGGCCTGCTGGCCAACACCTCCATCGCCACGGAGGACCTCGAGACGCTGCAGAAGAACCTCGTCCTCAGCCACGCCTGCGGCGTCGGGGCCCTGCTGGACGACCGGGTCGTCCGCCTGCTGATGGTGCTGAAGATCGCCTCGCTGTCGAAAGGGGCATCCGGCATCCGCCGCGGGACGCTCGAGGCCCTGATCGCCCTGGTCAACGCCGACGTCCTGCCCTGCATCCCGTCCAAGGGCTCGGTCGGCGCCTCGGGCGACCTCGCGCCGCTGGCTCACATGTCCTGCGTCCTGATCGGCGTCGGCGAGGCCCGCCACAAGGGCGAAACCCTGTCGGCCGAAGCCGCCCTCGCCCGCGTCGGCCTCAAGCCCCTGGTGCTGGGGCCCAAGGAGGGCCTCGCCCTCCTCAACGGCACCCAGTGCTCCACCGCCCTCGCCCTCGCCGGCCTGTTCGCGGCCGAGGCCGCCTTCGCCGCCGGCATCGCCGCCGGGGCCCTGTCGGTCGATGCGCTGAAGGGCTCCGACGCCCCGTTCGACGCCCGCATCCACGCCCTGCGCGGCCAGCCCGGCCAGATCGCCGTCGCCGCCCGCCTGCGCGCCCTGATGGCCGGCAGCGCCATCCGCGACAGCCATCGCGAGCACTGCCACAAGGTTCAGGATCCCTACTCCCTGCGCTGCCAGCCGCAGGTCATGGGCGCCGTGCTGGACGTCCTTCGCAACGCCGCCGCGACCCTCGAACGCGAGGCCAACGCCGTGACTGACAATCCGCTGGTCTTCATCGAGGAGGGCGACGTCATCTCGGGCGGCAACTTCCACGCCGAACCCGTTGCTTTCGCAGCCGATATGATCGCCATGGCTCTGTGCGAGATCGGCAACATCTCCGAACGCCGCACCTCCATCCTCGTCGACCCCAAGATGAGCGAACTGCCGGCCTTCCTCGTCAAGGAGAGCGGCCTGAACTCCGGCTTCATGATCGCCCAGGTCACCGCCGCCGCCCTCGTCGCCGAGAACCGGATGGTCGCCCATCCGTGCAGCATCGACACCGTGCCCACCTCCGCCAACCAGGAAGACCACGTCTCCATGGCCACCCACGGCGCCCGTCGCCTGCTGGACATGGCCGAGAACACCGCCGCCGTGGTCGGCATCGAACTTCTGGCTGCCGCCCAGGGTATCGAATTCCACCGCCCGCTGACCTCCTCGCCCGACCTCGAGAAGGTCTGGGCCATCGTACGCGAGGCGGCCGCCGCCTACGGCTCCGACCACTATTTCGCGCCGGACATCGCCCGGGCCACGGACGGGGTGCGCGCCGGCCGGTACCGGGTGTTCGCCGGGGATCTGCTGCCGTCGGCGTGACCCCGTCGAAACAGTGTATTCCCGCCCCCGATCTTCCCGCCCCTTTGAACCCGAAAGAGACCCTTTCGACCCCGCGCCGCCCGGCGACTCAACGCTGATTTTCCACCTGCGACCGATTTCGACGCAGCAGCATGCATCAATGCTCCGACGCCCACGGGTGCGGTCTTTGACACGCTGAAATCCCTCGACAGGACCGCAAGCAGGCCAGCCGATTCCCGCTGGAGGCACACCCCCGCCGTCGCCGCGAAATACGACGCAATTTTTCGACTGGAACAGTGTCTTCCCGCCCCTCGCGGGCGGCGCGTCAGTCCTGCAGCGGCGCCTTGCGCAGGGCGGTCAGATTGGCCGAGCCGGTGCAGAAACAGACGGTGCGCATCTGGCGGATCAGGGTCTGGAAATGCTCGACCACCGCCTCGGTCGAGACCGTCGCGGCGGCCAGGACCCCCGTGGCCTGCCCGACCATGTCGGCGCCCAGCCGGATGGCCCTGGCGGCGTCGACCCCGTCGCGGATGCCGCCCGAGCCGATGATCACGCCCTTCGGACAGGCCGCCCGGGCCTCGGCGATGGCCCGCGCCGTGGGGACGCCCCAGTCGGCGAAGGCGGCCGCATGGGCCTTGTCGCCCCCGCCCTCGGCGCGCTCGCCCTCGACCGTGGCCCAGTTCGAGCCGCCCGCCCCGGCCACGTCGACCGCCGCCACGCCCATGTCGAACAGCCGTCTCGCGGTCGCCGCCGAGATCCCCGCCCCCGTCTCCTTGACCACGACCGGCGCGTCGATCGCCTTGACGAGAGCTTCCAGGGCCGCGCCCACGCCCCACCAGTCGCGGTCGCCCTCGGGCTGGCAGGCCTCCTGCAGCGGGTTCAGGTGCACGATCAGGGCGTCGGCGGCGATCATGTCCAGCACCCGCCGCGCCTCGTCGACGCCGAAGCCCCGCGTCAGTTGGGCCGCGCCGATATTGGCCAGGATCGGGGTGTCCGGCGCCTTGAGCCGCAGCGCCATGTCCAGCCCCGGCGTCGCGCCATCCGCCTCCAGCGCCGCCCTCTGCGAACCGACCGCCAGGGCGATGCCCAGATGCTGCGCCGCCTCGGCCAGCCGGGCGTTGATCGCCTCGGCCCGCGCCGGTCCTCCGGTCATCGAACTGATCAGCAGCGGCGCCTTCAGCCGCCGGCCGAGGAAGTCCGCGCCCAGGTCGATCTTGCCGTGGTCCAGATCCGGCAGGGCCTCGTGCACGAAGCGGACCCCGGCGAACCCGCTGTCCAGACGATGCGCCGCCCGCCCCGACAGGACGACGTCGAGGTGCTGGTCCTTGCGGTTCACGATCTCGGACACGTCGTCACTCCCGGGCGTCACGAAGACCCCGGGCGATCCCTCAGGGCTGCTTCTCGACGTTCAACGCATAGGCGCCGGTCTGGCCCTGCTGGAAGGTGCCGGCCCGAACCTCATAGACGCCATCCGCCGGCGCGGTCCATTCCAGCTTGGCGTGGGTGTCCGACAGGCTGTCGTCATCCGAGCCCAGCACCTCGAAGCCGCCGCCGTCCTGCGGGCGGCCCACGACGAGGAAGCTGTCGACCTCGTTCGAGACCATGGTGATCACCAGCTTCTCGTCTTCCTTCAGCGTCACCCGGTAGGCGTCGTAGAAGCTGTTGTCCTCGGCGGTGGCGTCGGACTCGGTCAGCACGCCGCGCGCCGTGGCGCCGACCAGCACGCTGCCGGGCTGGGGCTGGGGTCCGCGGTCGTTCAGCTCCAGGGCGTAGAGGCCCTTGCCGTCCGCTCCCAGCGGCGAGGCGCGCAGCACATAGTCGCCGTCTTCCGGCAGGGTGAAGCTGAGCCGCGAGTCGGTGCCTTCGCCGAGGCCGTCGTCATCCGAGGCCAGGGCTTCGAACTCCGCCCCGGCCCGGCCGATCTGCAGATAGGTGTCGAAATCGCCCGACCGCATGATGGCCTGGACCCGCTGGCCGGCGACGCCGCTGAAGGCGAAGGCGTCGAAGGCGCGGTCCTCGCTGTCGGTGGAATCGGCCTCGCTGATCTCGCCCTCGATCGGCGAGCCGAACGGCAGCACGTCCGGGGCCTTCTCCGGTTCGACCTCGGACAGCGACAGCACATAGCCGCCGGTCGCCTCGGTGAAGGCGCGGGCCTCGATGAAATAGTCGCCGGTGCGCGGCAGGGTGAAGGTCAGACGCGAATTGGTCCCCTCCGGCCCGCCGTCGTCATCCTCGGCCAGACTGGCGTGCTGTGCGTCGAACAGCTCCACATAGGTGTCGAACTCGTCCGAGCTCATGTCGATGCGGATGCGCTGGCCTTCCCGTCCCGAGAACCGGTAGGCGTCGGCGGTGGCCCCGGACGCGCCCTTGCCGTCCCCTTCGGAAAGCGCCCCCTCGATCGTACCGCCGATCTCGATCGGCTGGGCCGGGGCCAGCTCCGGCGCGCGCGCCAGGGCCACGGTGTAGGCGCCCTCCCCGCCCGCGCCCAGCGGCGTCGCCCGGATGATGTAGTCGGCATTGTCCGGCGCCGTGAAGATCAGGCGCGAGTTCAGCCCGGTCTCCATCGTATCGTCGTTCATCGCCAGTTCGTCGAACTCGCCCGCCCGCATCCGCCCCACCCGGACAACCGGGTCGAAGGCGTCCGAGCTCAGGTCGATCTGGAACCGGTCCCCGGCCCGCGCCCGGAAGCTGAAGGCGTCATAGGCCTGGCCGCCGCTGGTCTCGGGATCGCGGGCCGTCAGGGCGCCCTCGATCGACTGACCGACCCGGATGCCCGTCGGCCGCGGCGGGCGGCCCGCTGCAGGGCGTTCGGTCAGCGCCAGGGTGTAGCTTCCGCCCTCCACGCCGGCGAGGGTGCGCGCCCGCAGCACATAGGTCCCCGCCCGCTCCGCGGAGAAGCGCAGCCGCGAATCGGTGCCTTCGCCCAGGCCGTCGTCATCGCTGGCCAGGCTCTCGCTTTCGCCCTCGCGGAAGATCTCGAGATAGGCGTCGAACTCGGCGGCGCGCATGATCGCCTCCAGCCTCTGGCCGGCGCGGGCGCGGATCCGGTAGTCGTCATAGCGATAGGCGTCGTCCGCCGCCGTGGCGTCGCCGTCCGCGATCCGGCCCTCGACGGTCGCCCCCGGCGCGAGCGGGACAACCTCCTGCGCCAGCGTCGGCGTCGCGATCGACATCGCCAGCAGGCTGACGGCGGCGAGGATGGTCTGACGGCGCATGGATGTCCCCCTGAATGCAATGCCGATCATAGACGCCGAACCGCGCCCTCTGTAAATCGCGGGGACCGCACGATTCCTGACGACCGGAGCCGAAATCCATGACGGCCGACCCCGCCCGCGCGAGCATCATCGACGGCAAGGCCTTTGCGGCCGGGCTGGTGGACCGCGTCGCCGCCGCCGCCGCCCGGCTCGAAGCCGCCCATGGCGTCAAACCGGGGCTGGCCGTCGTCATCGTCGGCGAAGACCCGGCCAGCCAGGTCTATGTCCGCAACAAGGGCGAAACCACCCAGCGCGCCGGCATGCGCTCCGACACCCACCGCCTCCCGGACACGACCACCCAGGCGGAGCTGCTGGCGCTGATCGCCACCCTGAACGCCGACCCCGGCATCCACGGCATCCTCGTCCAGCTGCCCCTGCCCGGCCATATCGACGCCTCGGCGGTGCTGGGCGCGATCGACCCGGACAAGGATGTCGACGGCTTCCACGTCGTGAACGCCGGGCGGCTGGCCGTCGGCCTGCCCGGTCTTGTCCCCTGCACCCCGCTGGGTTGCCTGATGCTGCTGAAAGCCGAGCTGGGCGACCTGTCCGGGTTAAACGCCGTCATAGTCGGACGCTCCAACATCGTCGGCAAGCCGATGGCCCAGTTGCTGCTGGCCGAGAGCTGCACCGTGACCGTGGCCCATTCGCGGACCCGCGACCTGCCGGCCCTGTGCCGCACCGCGGACATCCTCGTCGCCGCCGTGGGCCGCCCGGAGATGGTGCGCGGCGACTGGATCAAGCCCGGCTCCGCGGTCATCGACGTCGGCATCAACCGGGTTCCGTCGCGCGACCCGGTCAAGGCCGCCGAGGGCCGGACGCGGCTGGTAGGCGACGTCGCCTTCGAGGAGGCCGCCGCCGTCGCCGGGCGGATCACCCCGGTGCCCGGCGGGGTGGGGCCCATGACCATCGCCTGCCTGCTGGCCAACACCTATACCGCCGCCTGCCGATCGGCCGGCGTGACCCCTGAGTCTCTCGACGCTTGAACCGTCGCCGTCGAACCCCGATAGTCGGATCCTGGCCTGTCAGGAGACGTCGATGATCCGCTTCTCGCCCCGTGTTTCGGCCCTCGCCGCTGTCGTCATCCTCGCGCCTGCCGCGGCCGGCTGCGGGATCAACGCCATCCCGACCAAGGAAGAGGCGGCCAAGGCGAAATGGGCCGATGTCCAGTCGCAGTACCAGCGCCGCGCCGACCTGGTGCCCAATCTGGTCGCCACCGTCCAGGGCGCCGCGATCGCCGAACGCACCACCCTGACCCAGGTGATCGAGGCCCGGGCCCAGGCGACCGGGGTGACCGTCACGCCCGAGACCCTCAACGACCCGGCCGCCTTCCAGCGCTACCAGGCCGCCCAGGGGCAGCTGTCCGAGGCGCTGTCGCGGCTGTTGCTGGTCGTGGAGCGCTATCCGGAGCTCAAGTCGAACCAGAATTTCATCGCCCTGCAGTCCCAGCTGGAAGGCACCGAAAACCGCATCGCCGTCGCCCGGCGCGACTACAATGAGGCCGTGCGGGACTATAACACCTCGCTGCGCACCTTCCCGACGGTGATCTGGGCCAAGACCATCCATGGCGGCTCCGAGCCCATGCAGTTGTTCACGGCGACCGAGGCGGCCCAGACCGCGCCGGGCGTCAATTTCGACGCGCTGAACCCGGCCCGTCCGGGTGGAACGGCTCCGGCCGTCGTCCCCGGCTCGGCCCCCGCCGCGGCGCCGGCGGCGCAGTGATTCGCACCCTTCCGGGTTCCCTTGTGATCAGGGCCGCGGGCCTGGCGGCCGCCCTGCTGGCCGCCGTCTGGCTGGCGGCCGCGGTCCCGGCCCTGGCCGCCGGTCCGACCTTCCCGCCCCTGAACGGACGCGTCATCGACCACGGCGACCTCGTGTCAGCGCCCAAGGAGCTGGCGCTGGCCGCCAAGCTGGAGGCGCTGGAGCGGGACACGACCGACCAGGTCGTGGTCGTCACCGTGCCGGACCTGCAGGGCTACGAGATCGAGGAGTACGGCTATCAGCTGGGCCGCGCCTGGGGCATCGGCCAGGCGGGCAAGAACAACGGCGTCCTGCTGATCGTAGCCCCTCGCGAACGCAAGGTCCGGATCGAGGTCGGCTACGGTCTCGAACCTGTCCTGACTGACGCCCTGTCCGCCCTGATCATCCAGAACGAAATCCTGCCCTCGTTCCGCGAAGGCTATTTCGAACGCGGCATCGAACGGGGCGTCGACGCCATCGACCAGCAGTTGCGGCTGGATCCGGCCGAGGCCCAGGCCCGGGCGGCGGCGGCGGAGCGACCCCGGTCCTCCGCGCCCATCGGCGTGGGCGTGGTGATCGCCCTCATCTTCATCCTGATGATCCTGGCCATGATCGGCGGCGCCGGCGGCCGCGGGCGCAGACGGCCGGGTGGCGGCCTGGGCCCGATCCTCGTCTGGGCGGCGGCTGAAGCCCTGAGAAGCGGCGGCCGGAGCGGCGGCGGCGGATTCGGAGGCGGCGGCGGCGGCTTCAGCGGCGGCGGCGGCAGCTTCGGCGGCGGCGGAGCGTCTGGCGGATGGTGATCAAATTGACCCCCGAGATCGAGGGCCGGATCGGTGCGGCCATTGCGGCGGCCGAGGCGACCACCTCGGGCGAGATCTTCTGCGTGCTGGCGCGGCAGGTCTCGTCCTACCGCGACATCTCCCTTGGCTGGGCGGCGGCGGCGGCCCTGCTGCTTCCCCTGGGCCTGATTCCGTTCGGCTTCGATCCGGCCTGGATTCCCGGGCTCGGCGACGGCTGGCAGGCCGCGCACCTGTCCTCCAGCGACGTCATCGTGGGCCAGTCCCTCGCCGCCTACGCCCTGATCCAGTCGGCCGTCTTCCTCGCCGTCTTCCTGCTGACCTCGATCCCGGGCGTGCGCCGCATGGTCACGCCGCGCAGCGTGCGCCGGGCCCGGGTGCGCCGGGCCGCGCTGCAGCAGTTCCTCGCCCACGGCCTGCACGTCACCCGGGACCGGACCGGCGTCATGATCTTCGCCGCCCTGTCCGACCATCAGGTCGAGGTCGTCGCTGATGAGGGAATCCACGCCAGGGTCGATCGCGACGTCTGGGCCGAGGCGGTCGCAGCCCTGGCCCGGGGCATGAAGGACGGGGCCCCCGCGACGGGGTTCGAGCGGGCCATCGGCCTGTGCGGCGGTGTGCTTGCCGAGCATTTCCCGCCCCGCGCCGGAAATCCCAACGAGGTCCACGATCGTCTGGTCCTGATCTGAACCCGGGTCGGCCGCGGCCGCGTTGGTGTCGTATTCTCTGTGGTATTGGCCTGACCGCCGCCCGATCGCTTCCAGGACGTCATGCCCCGCCTGTTGACCTACAATGTCCATCGCTGCGTCGGAGTCGATCGCAAGCTCGACGTGGCGCGTATCGTGGGCGTCATCGCCGAGCATGAGCCCGACATCGTCTGCCTGCAGGAGCTGGACGTCGGCCGCGCGCGCACGGGTTACGTCGATCAGGCCCGGTCGATCGCCGACGGCCTGGCCATGACCTTCCATTTCCACGCGGCGATGCGCGTCGAGGCAGAGCAATACGGCGACGCCATCCTGACCCTGCGGCCTGAGCGGCTTGTTAAGTCCGGCCCGCTGCCCTCGATCCGGGGCGTGCCCGGCCTCGAACCGCGCGGGGCGCTCTGGTCGGTGATCGATTTCGACGGCGTCGAACTCAACGTTTTCAACACCCACCTGGGCCTTGTTCCCCGTGAGCAGCGCCTGCAGGCGGCGGCGCTGGTCGGGCCGGACTGGCTGGGGCACTCCGACTGCGTCGGCCCGACGTTGCTGACGGGCGATTTCAACGCCACCTCGCTGACCCGTCCCTATCAGACGCTGGCCCGGCGGCTCGCCGATTGCCAGCGCAGCCTCGGCCTCAAGCCGTCGGTGAAGACCTTTCCGTCAAGCTTCCCCGCCATTCGCATCGACCACTGCTTCACCAGCCCTGAGTTGATGGTGACCGGCGTGAGGGCGCCCTTCTCCCCGCTGGCCCGGATGGCGTCTGACCATCTGCCGTTGATCATCGATTTCGAGTTCAGGACCCCGTAGGCGCCGGCAGGGTGCGGTGCGAGCGGGTGCGTCGCTTCCAAGGGCGGAAAGCGTCCCGCGTCGAGGTCGGGTCGCCCAGCTGGAACTCGGCGATGATGCGCTCCACCCGGGACGGCGGCTCGGCCCCGAGCACGTGCATCCGTCCGGTGTCGAAGCGCTGGATGGCCTCCCCCACCCGGCCGGCGCCGGCTTCGACCGCCGCGAAAGCCTGGCCGTCGACGCCGATCCAGTGGCCGATGGTGCGGTGTCGGAACCGGCGGATGGCCTCCCGGCCCGCCTCATCCGTCGGCTCGGCGGCGATGTCGCATTCGGTGTCGAAGCCGAACGAGCGGTTGTTCAGATTGGTCGAGCCGATCCGCAGCACCGCATCGTCATAGATCGAGACCTTGGCGTGGACGATGATCCGTTCGCCCTGTCGGGTATGCGGGGTGAAGGCGAAGAAGCGATTGTGCCGATCCGCCTGCTCCAGGCGGAACAGGATCTCCGACCGCGCCGTATCCATGGTGATCCGGTCGAACCAGCTGGGGCTGGTGCCCGTCGACACGAGGACGATCTCGGGGCCGTCCTCCTCGCCCAGCCGCGCGGCCAGCGCCTCGGCAATCACCGGCGAGGTGAAATACTGGTTCTCCATATAGATCAGGCGCTTCGCTCTCCGGATGGCGTCCAGGTGCAGCATCTCGTTTTCCCGGACCTCCGTCCGCCCGCCGGCCGAGGGCTCGGTGCGGGCGATGGCGACCGGCGTGCCGCGCATGTCGGGCTCCAGCCCCTCCGGCCACGGGTCGGACCCGGCCTCATCGGCGATAGTCCGCTCACCGGTCGAGCGGAACCAGCGCTCGCGCGCGAGGTCGCCGAGAGCCCGGGCGGCGGCCCCGTCCATCACGGCCATAACCTCGTGGCGCGGCGGCGGGATCAGGCCCGAGGGCTGACAGCGGCGCGGGTCGCCGTCCAGATGTTCCTCGGTGTCCCAGCGGTCGGTGGAGATGTCGCCGCCGCCACAGAAGGCCACCGCATCGTCGATGATGACGGCCTTCTGATGATGGCAGGCGCCGATGGCGGGCGGCGGATCGAGCCGGAACTCCACCATCCGCTTGCGGAACCAGCCCTGGGCCTTGTGCGGATAGAAGCCCTGCGAAGCGGCGATGAGCAGCGGCGATTTCCATATCAGCAGCCGTACGTCGAGCTCGGGGTTGGCTTTCACCAGCAGACGCAGCTGGTGTCCGATCTGGGCCTGGTGGTCGGAATGCGGGCTCTGCGGATCGAGCCGGGTGCGCGGATCGAACTGCCAGCCGAGGATGACGATCGATCGTTTCGCCTTGGCAAGGGCCGAGCGAAGCGCTTCAAAATAGGCCGCATTCTCCATCAGGACGGCGAACCGGTCCGCAGTCTCTACCCGCCAGCAGTTGCTGCCCGGCGCGAGCAGGCTCTGGCTTCGGTCGTCCCCGGATTCGTTCATGGCGCCAGTCTGGCCGATTCACGTGACGGCGGTGTGCGCCCCAAGCTCTACAGGACGCGCGCCGGCCACTTCCGTTCCATGTCCGGGCGAACGTGGTCAATGGTGAAGGTTTGTTCACGGGGAGCGGGATTGTCCGAACGTGGTTTTGAGGGCATAAAGTTCGCCGTCATTCGGACCGGGGGAGATCGGCGATGCAGGCGCTGATCGAATTCATCGCAGGATTTGTCGCCATGCTGGCCGCTGCGGCCTTGTCGCAGTTCGGCGTGGATCTGGATGCGCGACAAGCCCCCCAGCGCGAAATCCACCGTGTCCGCGATTGTGGCGACGGCGCCTCGGCCGCCATGCTCGCCGCCTCCACCGATCGCAAGCAGGACTGCTGATCGTCAGTCGGCCGACTGTCCCCGGAATCATGCACCCTCGCCTTTGCGCGCCGCGATTGACTCGTTAGGGTCACCGCGTCCTATCGCGCGCCGGTCGCCGGCGCGCTCCGTGACGAGATCGCCGCTTCATGAAATCACCCCGCCCACGGCCCGCGCTGAACATGACCGATCCGGATACCGGGGAGCTCGCTCCCGGCGCGGCCCCGGACGAAACCCCGCTCGCCCCTGATCCGGTCGCGGCTGCGGAGCGCCCGATGTCCGAACGCCGCCGTCGGCGGCTTGCCGAGGAACAGCGCCGCGCCGAGGAGCGGGCCCTGGCCGAGGCCGAGCGCGCCGCCGCGCCTGCGCCGACCGTTGCACCGGAAATCGCTGTCTCGGCGGATGCGCCGCCGATCGCCTATGAGCCGCCCCCCGCGCCGGTGCGGGTTCAACCCCGCGCCGCCCCTGCGCCCTCGGGACGTCACGCCTATCTCGTCGCCGGGGTCGCCTCGGCCCTGTGGGTCGGCGGCGTGGCCGCCTGGCTGGCCTTCGAGGTCGGATCGGGCGCAGTCGAGCTGGAGTCCCTGCGGCTCGCCGTCTATGCGCTGATCGCCCTGGCCCCGGCGGGGATGGCGATCATGCTGGCCCATGCCGTCCGGCAGGGCGCGAGCCTCGCCGTCGAAACCCGCCGCGCCCGCGAGCTGGCGGAAGCCCTGGTCGCTCCGACGGCCCTGGCGGCGCAGCAGACCGGAGAGGTGCTGCATTCCCTGCGCAACGACATCGACCAGGCGTCGCTAGCGGCCGAACGCGCCCGTCACGATATGGCCCTCCTGCGCGAGGCCCTGTCGCATGAGACCACCCGCCTGAACGAAGCCGCCGAGACCGCCGGGCGGACCGCCCGCCGCCTCGCCGAACAGCTTGGCGGCGAACGTGAGCAGATGCTGGTTCTCGGCGCCCAGCTGGACAGCCAGGCCTCGGGAGTCATCGAGGCGGTCGAACGGCAGTCGCGCATGGTGGTGGACGCCTCCGATCTCGCCCAGACCCAGCTTCGGGAGGCTGAGGCCGCCCTCGCCGCCCGGGCGGCCGATCTCGCCGCCGCCGCCAGCGAAGCCCAGGACGCCGCGCGCGTCGCCGCCGACGATCTCGCCCGCCAGACCCTGCGTCTGGAGAACGCCGGCTCCGGCGTCGCCGAGCAGATCCAGTCGGTCGAGGAGGGCCTCGGCCAGCAGCGCGCCGCCCTCGTCACCGCGGCCTACGCCCTGCGCACGGACCAGGAGGACTTTTCCGCCCAGGTCGAGAGCCAGCGCGCCCAGCTGAGCGAACAGCTGTCCGCGACCCGCAACGCCGCCGGAGAACTGGGCGAGACCTCGACCCGCACGACCGAGACGATCAAGGACCTCGTCGAGGCCGCGACCGACCAGTTCCGGGCCCTGGTCGAGATGTCCCAGCGCGAGGCCGACGGCTTCGACGCGGCGACCAAACTGGCGCTCGATCGCTTTGAGGCCCTCGCCGCCGAGGCCCGCGACGCCCTCGTCGAGGAGACCCGGCTGGCGCTGTCCGCCCTGCAGGCCACGGCCGAGGAGTCCCGCGCCCTGGCGACCAGCGCCGCCGAACAGGCGCAGGTCCGCGCCGACCGGCTGGGCGAGGCGCTCTTCGACGCCGCCCAGAAGGCCGACCAGGCCGCCGACGCCCGTGTCGACACAGCCCGCAAGATCGTCGTCGAGACCGGCAGCCTCGTCGACGAGGCCGGGGATCGGGCCCTCGAGCGGCTGGAGTCGACGGTCGAGCGCATGAACGCCGCGCTGGCCCAGATCGACGAAACCATCGGGGAACTGGACGACCGCGCGGCCCGGCTGCCGGAAGAGGCCCAGAAGCGGGTCGAGGCCGTCCGGGCCTCGGTCGAGGAAGGCTTGGCCGCCCTCGCAGTCGCCTCGCAGAAGGCCGCCGCCGACACCGAGGCCCTGGACGCCGGCTTCCAGGAGCGGGTGCGGCGGAACTACGACATGTTGACCGAGGCCGTCCGCCTGATGGGCGTGGTGTCGGGCGATTCGCCCGCCCTGCGCCGACGGGAGCCGGTTCCCGCCCCGCCGTCGGGTCCTGCCGAACCGGAAGCGGGCCGCGGCCGTCCGGCAAGGGCCGAGGAGCCCCGCGCCTTCGGGCTTCGCGGGCGGCTGAAGCTGGAGCCCATGCCCGGATCGGCCGCGCCCAACCCGCCGTCGGAGGATCGGCTGGGCTGGAGCGACCTGGTCGACGACGGCCCCGGCGAGACGCCGCTGGATCTGGACACGCCCGTGATGCCGGCGGAGGCCGCCGACGCCCTGGAGGAGCGGATCACCGCCGCCATCCGCCGCATGGGGGTCGATCCCAATGCCCTTCTGCCCCGCTCCCGGGTCGAGGAGGCCGCGCAGGCGGTAGCCGAGCGCGACCCCGATCGGGCCCGCCAGATCGTCCGGCGCGTCGCGCCGGCGGCGGTCCGCAGCGTCTCGCGCCGCGTGCTGACCGATCCGGATCTCCGTTCCGATGCCGAGGCCTATGTCCGCGCCTTCTCGCGGGACCTGGCGGCGCGGGCGGCGGACAACGACGGCCCGGGCATTCTGGGCCGGCTCACCTCGGACGGCGGCCGCGCCTTCATGCTGCTGGACGCGGCTGTGGGCGATCTCGCCTGAGACGGGAATGTTGTTCAGGATGACGCCAGCCGGGCGATTTCGCCTTGACGCCGGGATCGCCCGGACCGCAATTTGGCGGCCTATGTCACAGTTCTGTCATGCGCAGGTCGGTCATGCTTGATCCCAAGGCCGAGGCTGCCCCGGACTATCGTCCGGCGCTCGTCATCTGCGCCTATGATGCGGACGAGGCGGGCTGGGATCCGGTCGAGGACCTGTCCGGAGAACCGTGGAACCCGACCGGCGCACGGACGCTGGCGGTGGCCGGCGGCGAGCCGGAGGCCCTGGCGTCGGTCCTGTCGGCGCATCTCGACGACCGGCGCTGCCGGGGTCTGCTGCTGGTCGGACGCACCCGGCACAGCGACGCCTTCCGGCTCCAGATCCGGGCCGAGAACCGCTCGCTGGATGGCGGACGTCGGCTGGACAGCCTCGGTCCGGGCCTGGCGCGCGCCACCGCGCCGGTCGCCGATATCGTCCGGGCCCTGAACAAGGCCGGACTGGCGGCCAGCGCCAGTTCGGATTCCGAGGACGATGCGGGCAGCTACCTGCTGTACCGGATCCTCTCCAGCCTGCCGGATGGGCCGGACACGCCGGCCATCGGCCTGCTGCGGGCGCCGGAGCATGAGCCGGACGCGGCCGTGCAGCGCGCGGTGAAGACCGCGGCCCAGGCCATGGCCAGTCATCTCTCTCCCCTGCCCCGGTCCCGCGCCAACTGACCGCGCAGGGGGATGGCGGCCAGCAGGCCGGCGCCGGCCAGGGCCGCCATCGCCCAGTAGCCGCCCGCGCCGAAGCGGTCGTACAGCGGACCCGACACGGCGGTCGCCAGGCCGATCAGCACACCCGCCGACAGAACCGAGCTGAGCATCTGCGCCGCCGTATGGGTGTCGGGCGGCGAGAGTCGCTCGACCAGCTGGACCCCGGCGAGGAAGGTGGCGGCGAAGGTCAGGGCGTGCAGGGCCTGAAGCGGCCAGAGCAGCCAGAGCGGCGGGGCCAGGGCCATGACGCCCCAGCGCAGGACGGCGGCGGCCGAACCGACCATCAGGAGGCTCCAGGGGCCGATGCCGGCGCGGCGGCGCCAGGGTTCGAACCACCACATCAGGGCGATCTCGGCCACGACGCCGAAGGCCCATAGCTGGCCGGTGACGGCTTCGCTGACGCCCTGGGCCTTCCACAGGAGGGCGGAGAAACCGTACTGGAAGGCGTGGGCGGCCTGGACCGCGCCGACCGCGAAGATGGTGGTCAGGAAGACCGGATCCCGGAGCAGGCGGCCGAGGCCGCGGAAGCGTTCCCGACCGAGCGCCGGCGCGCCGTCCGCGACCGGCTCCGGAGGCAGGATGGCGAGGGCCCCGACGGCGAAGCCCAGCGAGGCGAGGACGACCCAGACGATGACGCTGTCGACCGGCGCGGTCAGCAGCAGGGCCCCCATGACGACATTGGCGACCACAAAAGCGGCGGAGCCCGTGCCCCGGGGCACCGCGAAGGTGAAGCCGAGGCGGGCCGACAGCCGCAGGGTCATGACGTCAGTCAGCGGGACCAGCACGCCCATGGCGGTGGCGCCGATAAACCAGCCGATGGCGCGCGGGGCGTAGCCGTCCGCCAGGCCGGCCATGCCGTAGCCCAGCGCCATGACCAGTCCCAGCAGGGCGATGGGCGTGCGCCGCATCCGGAACCCGTCGGCCCAGACCGCCAGCAGCGGGCCGGTGACGATCCGCGCGAGCATCGGGGCCGCCAGGACGACGCCGATCTGGGCCCCGCTCAACCCGTGCGCGCGAAGCCACAGGCCTGCAAACGGAAGGCTCACGCCGGTGGCGCCGAAGAGCCACACATATTGCAGGGCCATGCGCTGGGCGGCGTTCATGAGCGGCGCAATAGCAGACGCGCGGGATTCTGTCGGCTAGCGTTCTGCCCATGACCATATCGCGCCGACTCGCCGTCTTCGCAGCCCTCAACGGGGCGCTCGCCGTCCTGATCGGCGCCTTCGCGGCGCATGGGGCCGGCCCCCAGGTCAAGACCCTGCTGACCACCGGGGCCCACTATCAGTTGGTCCACGCCGTCCTGGCCCTGGTCTGCGCAGCCTGGCCCGGCCGTGACCGGCTGGTCGTCGTGGCGGGCTGGCTGGCGGCGGCAGGCGGCCTGGTCTTTTGCCTGGCCCTTTCGGGCGTCGCTCTGCTAAGCCTGACAGCGATGGGTGCAATCGCACCAATCGGCGGCGTACTGATGATCGGAGCTTGGCTTTTGATCGCCTATGCCGCATTGCGGACACAAATCAGCGCCGGCTGACGGCGCGAAGCGAGACCGATTACCAGTATGGCCTTCCCCGTGTCCGACACCGCCCGCCGGGAGCTTTTCCCGGAAATCGAACCCTATGCCACCGGCTTCATGCCGACCGACGGGGTGCATGAGATCTATTACGAGGAGTGCGGCAACCCCCAGGGTCTGCCGGTGGTCGTCCTGCACGGCGGGCCCGGCGGCGCGGTCAACCCCGGCATGCGGCGCTATTTCGATCCGGCGAAATACCGGATCGTGCTGTTCGACCAGCGCGGCTGCGGCCAGAGCCGGCCCAACGCCTCGCTGGAGGACAACACCACCTGGACGCTGATCGAGGACATCGAGCGCCTGCGCGAGCTGCTCGGCATCGACGCCTGGGTCGTCTTCGGCGGCAGCTGGGGCTCGACCCTGTCGATGGCCTACGCCATCACCCATCCCGAGCGCGCCCGGGCCCTGCTGCTGCGCGGCATCTTCCTGCTGACCAAGCCGGAACTGCACTGGTTCTATCAGGACGGGGCGTCAAACATCTTCCCGGACGCCTGGGAGCGGTTCGTCGCCCCGATCCCGGAGGACGAGCGCCATGACCTGATGGGCGCCTATTACAAGCGGCTGACCGGCGACGACCGGGCGGAGCGCGAGCGTTGCGCCATCGCCTGGTCGAGCTGGGAGGGCGAGACGGTCAGCGTCGAGGGACCTGACGCCCGCCCGGACAAGTTCGCCGAGCCCGAATTCGCCGTCGCCTTCGCGCGGATCGAATGCTGGTACTTCATGAACGGCGGCTTCTTCCCCGAGGAAGGCTGGCTGCTGAAGAACATCGGCCGGATCAAGCACATCCCCTGCTGGATCGCCCAGGGCCGGTTCGACGTGGTGACGCCGATCGCCAGCGCCTGGGCCCTGCATCGCGCCTGGCCGGAAGCGAAGCTGGACATCGTCAAGGACGCCGGCCACGCCTCGAGCGAGCCGGGCATCGTCGACAGCCTGGTGCGGGCCACGGACTGGGCCGCGTCTCTCTGAGCCGACGGGCGGACAGGGTCGAGAGGACACTGTCGGCGCCGGAAAAATGAGACACCGGGCAACCCCGGCCCGCGCCGGATCGGGTCGTTCGTTCGACCGCGCCTGGGAGCGGCGCGGGCGGCATGTTCAGGACTGTCAAAGACCCGCCCGGCGGGCGTTCGTCCAGTATGCAGACGGCTACGTCAGAACCGGTCGCACCGCGGCCTTGCAGGGAATCCGGCCGCCGCGCCCCGGGGCGGAAGGGGCGGATTCGGGGCGTGCAGGGGCGAGAAGATACGGGGCGAGAAGACACTGTCGCGGACGCGACAGCGGTCCGGTCACTTCGGGCTGGTTTTCCTGACCAGTTCCGAGAGCTGGAAGCCGATGCGGCGGGCCTCGCGCTCCTCGGGCTTCTTGCGGGCGTCGAGCAGGACGTTGATCTGGCCGTAGTGCTGGATCAGGCGCACCGGCTTGCCGTCGGAGTTCTTGCCCAGGAACATGATGAAGTCCGGGCCCCAGAAGCCCAGGTCCTCGATCGACATGGTGCCGTCGCCCGGCAGGCCGACGATGCGGGCCCCGATCTCGTCATCCTTGTCGAGCCCCTTCTCGAAATCCTCGATCAGCTTGGACAGGCGGACGAAGGCCCATTCGGCGGGGTTCTCGCGCATCTGCACGCCGTCCATGAGGGCGGCGCTGCGCTCCGGCGTGGTGGCAGGCAGGAGAGGCTTCGGACAGGGCTTGTCGCCCCAGTCGGGGACGAAGACGGGCGGGGTCGGGCTGGATTGGTCAGTCATCCCGACAACCTAGCGGTCCCTCCCCTTCGTGTGGAGGGCGTGCAGACTGTTCGCTGTTGAAGGTGCGGCCTGGAGGTTCTTCACAGCGAACACAACGGGGATCACAACGGACACGACGGGACCGAGGCGCGTCCGCGGCGGAGCGTGCTGCGCGGACGTCGTGATTGCGGCGTTCGCCGCACTAGGAGGGCCGCCAGGCTCGGCGCCCGGTGTCCCGCGGGGTGCATCAGGCGCGGTACGGCGCCGTCAACGCTCCGGACCCGTTGTGTCCGCTGTGGCCTCCGTCGTGTCCGTTGTGATGAACTCACCCCGCCCTAAAGACGCAGGGGTTCGCTACTAGAACAGCCCGTGGCCCTTGGGCAGCTCAGCGTAGCGGTGGACGCGCGTGGACAGGACGAGGCCGAAGCCGAACATCACGGTCATCATCGACGACCCCCCGTAGGAGAGCAGCGGCATCGGCACACCGACCACCGGCGCCATGCCCATGACCATCGCCCCGTTGATGAGCACGAACAGGGCGAAGAAGGAGGTCATCCCGGCGGCGGCGAGGCGGCCGAAATGACTGTGGGCGAGGGAGGCGATGCGCAGGGCGATCAGGATGATGGCGACATAGCAGGCCAGGACGGCGAAGGAGCCGACGAAGCCGAACTCCTCGGCCACCGTGGAGAAGATGAAGTCGGTATGCCGCTCCGGCAGGAACTCCAGCTGGCTCTGGCTGCCCAGACCGTACCCCTTGCCGAGCACCCCGCCCGAGCCGAGCGCGATCTTGGACTGGATGATGTTGTAGCCCGTGCCCGACGGATCGGATTCCGGGCTGAGGAAGGTCAGGACCCGGTTCCGCTGATAGTCGTGCATGCCGAACATGACGAAGGGCGGAATGATGGCCACGGCGGCCGCCGCCCCGGCGGCGATGACGCGCCAGCTGAGACCGGCGACGAACATGACGGCCGCGCCGGTCAGGCCGATGACCATGGCCGAGCCGAGGTCGGGCTGTTTGGCGACGAGCAGGAAGGGGACGCCGATCATGCCGGCCGGAATCAGCAGCTTCCACGACCAGCGCGCCTCCTGGGCCGTGTGGTTGTGGTACCAGCGCGCCAGGGCCAGGACGAGGCCCAGCTTGATGAACTCGGCCGGCTGGATGCGGATGAAGCCCAGATTGAGCCAGTTCCGGGCCCCGCCCGCCACATAGCCCAGCGGCGTGAACTCGATCATCAGAACGAGGATGAGCAGGACGCCGTAGAGCGGATAGGCGGCGCGGAACCACCATTTCGGGTGCACCATGGCCATGGCCAGCATCACGATCAGCAGGGCGCCGAAACGGATCACATGTTTCACGGCCCAGGGCTGCCACTGACCGCCCGCGATCGAATAGAGCATCGCCGCGCCGACCATGGCGACGACGCACAGCAGGCCGATGAGCCGCCAGTCCAGTTCGGCGATCTTCGTCGAGAGCCGATCCCGCTCGCCGGGACGGGTCAGGGCGGAGGCGGTCATTGCGGCGGCTCCGACAGATAGGGACGCGGGCCGGTCGTCGCCGTGGGCGCGCGTCGGGGCGTGGGCGCGGGCGCCGGGGCCACCTCGGCGCCGGCGGCTCCGGTGACCTCGCCGCCCGGCGCGGCGCCCAGCTCGCCTTCGTCGGCGCCGGCGGGGGCGACCGCCTCGGGCGGCAACGGCCGCTCGATGCGGGCGCGCATGTCCGGGTCCTTGAGAAGGACCGTCTTCATGATCTCGCGCGCCTTGGGCGCGGCGTCGGCGGCGCCGCCTGCGGGGGCGTGCTGGATGATCAGGGCGATGGCGTAGCGCGGCGCGTCATGCGGCGCGAAGGCGACGAAGATGGCGTGGTCCCGGCGGGTCCAGTCGGCGTTGCGCGGTCCTCGCGACTCGCCGGGCCGGTAGTCGCGCGACTGGGCCGTGCCGGTCTTGCCGGCCATCTGGATGTCGCCGAGCCCCAGTTGCGAGGCGCGATAGGCCGTGCCGGTGACATCGTTGGCCACGGCGACCATGCCCCCGCGCACGATGTCGAGATGTTCCCGGCTGAACGGCAGGTCCCGACTGGCGCCGGCCGCGGGCCGTTCGACCCCGCCCACCGACTTGACCAGTCGGGGCGTGACCGCCTTGCGGCCGTTGGCCAGACGGGAGGTCATGACCGCCAGCTGGAGCGCCGTCGTCGAAACGGCGCCCTGGCCGATGGCCACCGACAGGGTTTCGCCCGGATACCAGGTGCCGGCGTCCGGATGCGGGTTGCGCGTGCGGCGGGCGTAGTCGGCCTTCCAGGCCCGACTGGGCATGGTGCCCTTGCTCTGGCCGGCGATGCCGATCTCATAGGTCTGGTGGAAGCCGAGGTCCTCGGCCACGCGGGCGATGCGATCGACCCCGGCCCGGTTGCACAGGTGGTAGAAATAGGTGTCGCACGAGTTCTTGATGGCGTTGTGCATGTCCATCGCGCCATGCCCGCCGCGCTTCCAGCATCGGAATGTGCGGTTGCCGTAGCGATAGCCGCCGGTGCAGACCACGCGCTCCGTCGGATCGACCCCGGCGTCCAGCAGGGCGAGGGCCGTGGTCATCTTGAAGGTCGAGCCGGGCGGGAAGCTGCCGTAGATCGCCTTGTCCAGCAGCGGCTTGCGTTCATAGTCCCGCAGGGCGCCATAGACCCGGGAGGGCACGCCGCCGACGAACATGTTGGGATCGAAGGACGGCGCCGAGACCATGCACAGGATGTCGCCGTTGCGGATATCCATGACCACGCAGCCGCCGGATTCCTCGCCATAGACCTCGAGCGCGCGGTTCTGGACATCGGCGTCGAGGGTCAGGACCACGTCCTTGCCCGGCACCGCCGGTCTGGAGCCGCCGATGTCCTCGGCCACCACCCGGCCCCGCGCATCGACCTCGACCCGGTTGCCGCCGGCCTCGCCGCGCAGATCGGTGTCGAACGACTTTTCGACGCCCTGGCGGCCGATTCGGAAGCCGGGATTGTAGAGGATCTCCGGGACCTTCTCGCCGCGGTCCTCGATCGCCTTGATGTCGCGGTCGTTCGGCTTGGCGACATAGCCGATGACGTGGGCGAATGCGCCGCCGAAGGGGTAGTAGCGGGCCTCGTTCATGTCGGCCATGACGCCCGGCAGCTCGTTGGCGTAGAGGTTGACGCGGGCGAACTCCTCCCAGGTCAGGTCGCTCTTGACCGGCACGGGGCTGAAGCGCGGCGCCGCGTTGACGTCGCGGATGATCGAGCGGCGCCGGTCCATGGTGTCGGGCAGCAGCCGGCCCAGCAGGTCCAGGGTCTGGTCGAGGTCCCGGGTCTCGTCGCGCACCACCAGCACACGGAAGCTGGGGCGGTTGCCGGCGATGACGACGCCGCCGCGATCGAGGATGCGCCCGCGCGGCGGCGGCACGAGGCGGAAGTTGAACTGGTTGTTCGACGCCATGGTGGCGTACTGGCCGGCCTGGATGACCTGCAGCTGGGCGAGACGGCCGGTAAGCGCCAGGCCGCCCAGCGCCGTCAGTCCGCCGACCACGAAGGTGCGGCGCAGAAAGGAGCCCTGCCGCTCGTTGACGTCGGAGAAGAAGATGGAGGGTTCCGAGCTCATCGGAACCTCACGTCGCCGTCCTCGAACCGCTCGATCATCCGGTCGGCGAACGGGAAGAGCAGCAGGGTCGGGACGACCTGGCCGATCAGGGCGAGGATGCTGGGCGGATTGCGGGCGATCACCGTCACGACGACATAGGCCATCAGGAAGGCCAGGGCGCAGCAGGCCGCGTACCAGACGAACAGGACCGCCGTGTCCTGGCCGATCAGGAAGCTGCGCGAGGCCAGGACCACTGCATAGATGGCCAGCAGGGCCAGGGCCCACAGGCCCAGCGGCCCGTAGGTCAGGATGTCGAGGACGAGGCCCAGCAGGGCCAGCACCAGCGGCGCGGTGATCGTCGGCCGGATCAGCGGCCAGGCGAAGGCCAGCACCATCGGAATGACCGGCTCGGGCAGGTTGAGGCCGAACAGTTCGACCGGCGTGGCGAGGACGATGGTGACCGCGAGGGTGACGGCGGCCGGTATGAAGATCCACTGCACCGGTCCGATGACGCGGACCGCGAC
>SCVB01000081.1 GCA_004296955.1 Brevundimonas sp. | reverse complement strand
CCGATCTTCTTCGAGATCATCCAGCGCAAGGGCAACCAGGCGTTCGGCGAGGGCAATTTCCAGGCCCTGTTCGACTCCATCGAGCTGGACCAGATCCGGCGCGGCGTCATCAAGGTGGATGCCTAAGCCCCCGGCGTGGCTGCCCTGGCTCGGCCCGCTGCTGGCGGCCGGAGTCGGGGCGGCGGTCGGCGAATACGGCCTCGGCGGCGGCTTCTGGACGGTGCTGATCGCCGCGCTGGTGTGCGGGTTCGCGCCGATCGTGGGCTATCGCGTGTGGAAGTGGCGGGTGCAGCGGCGGGGCTGACGCCCCCTCAATGAAAATCCCGCGACCCCGGCAGCACCTGCACATCCCGCGGATGCCGCCCTCGCGCCGGCGCATGGCCTGAGCCCGGCGCGCGGTCGGGCGTGAGATCGCCCAGCATCGGCGTCCAGTCGTCGAGGTGATCGACCACCAGATGGGTCACGCCCTCGGCCGTCTGCACCTTGCCGCGGGCCAGCACCATGCGCGCGCCCATGGCGACCGGCCGGAAGCGCTCGAACACATCCGGCCAGATGACCAGATTGGCCACGCCGGTCTCGTCCTCGAGGGTCATGAAACAGACCCCCTTGGCCGTGCCGGGCCGCTGGCGGACCAGCACCACCCCGCCCACGACGACGGTCCGGCCGTTCGGCCGCTGCGGATAGTCCCTCGCCGTCAGCGCTCCGGCCCGGGTCAACCGCTCGCGCAGGAAGCGGACCGGATGGCCCTTCAACGACAGGCGGATGGTCTGATAGTCGCCGACCACCTCTTCGGACGGGGCCAGTTCCGGCAGGGCGGCCGGCGGGGCGCCGTCGGTCTCGACCAGACCCATGGCCTCGAACAGCGGGGCCCCGGCCGGGGGCGCGCCCCTGACCGCCCACAGCCCCTGACGACGGGTCAGGGCCAGGGAGCCGCAGGCGTCCGCCTCGGCCAGCCGGTCCAGCGCCGGCGGCGGCAGCCTCGCCCTCAGCCGCAGATCCTCGACGTCGGCGAAGGGCCCGTCCGCGCGCACCGCCATGATCCGCTCGGCCCATTCCCGGCGGAAGCCGTCGATCGACCGCATCCCCAGCCGCAGGGCGCGGCGCCGCCGGCGCGGCCGCGGCTCCAGCGTCGCGTCCCAGTCGCTGGCGTTGACGTCGGGATGCCGCACCTCGACCCCGTGCTCGCGCGCGTCGCGGACAATCTGGGCCGGGGCGTAGAAGCCCATCGGCTGGCTGTTCAGCAGGCAGGCGGCGAAGACGTCGGGATACAGCCACTTCACCCAGGCCGAGACATAGACCAGATGGGCGAAGGAACAGGCGTGGCTCTCGGGAAAGCCGTATTCGCCGAAGCCCTTGATCTGGTTGAAACAGTTCTGGGCGAAATCGGCGTCGTATCCGCGCGCGATCATCCGCCCGACCATCTTCTCCTCGAAATCGCCGATGGTGCCGTTGTGACGGAAGGTGGCCATGGCCCGGCGCAGGCCGTTGGCCTCGCCGCCAGTGAACTCGGCCGCGACTATGGCGATCCGCATGGCCTGCTCCTGGAACAGGGGCACGCCCAGGGTCTTGCGCAGCACATTGGCCAGTTCGTCCGGATCGGCGGCCGAACCCGGCATGGAGAAGCGATAGCTGCCCGGGCCGTGCCGTTCCTCATGCCGCCGCCGCTCGGTCCGCCGCTGCAGATAGGGGTGCACCATCTTGCCCTGGATCGGGCCGGGCCGGACGATGGCGACCTGCACCACCAGATCGTAGAACTCCATCGGCCGCAGACGCGGCAGCATCGACATCTGCGCCCGGCTCTCGACCTGGAAAACGCCGACCGAATCCGCCTTGCACAGCATGCGATAGACCCCGCGCCGCTCGGCCGGGACGGCGGCGGTGTCGGGCAGGGGCCGGCCATAGGTCTCGCCGATCATGCGGAAGGCGCGCTTCATCGCCGTCAGCATGCCCAGCGCCAGCACATCGACCTTCATCAGCTTGAGGTAGTCGATGTCGTCCTTGTCCCATTCGATGAAGGTCCGGTCGGCCATGGCGGCGTTGCCGATCGGCACGATCTCGATCAGCGGCGTCTGGCTCAGCACGAAGCCGCCGACGTGCTGGCTGAGATGACGGGGGAACCGGATCAGTTCGGCGGTCAGTTCGAGGGCCAGCTTCATCCGGACGTCGTCGCGACTCAGCCCGGTCCGGTCGACATGGGCCTCATCGACCTTCGAGCCCCAGGAGCCCCAGACGGTGTCGGCCATGCGGGCGGTGACGTCCTCGGTCAGGCCCAGGGCCTTGCCCACGTCGCGGATGGCCGAGCGCGGCCGGTAGTGGATGATGGTGGCCACGATCCCCGCCCGGTCGCGGCCGTAGCGCTCATAGACGTACTGCATCACCTGTTCGCGGCGCTCATGCTCGAAATCGACGTCGATATCGGGCGGCTCGGAGCGCTCGGACGAGATGAAGCGCTCGATCAGCACCTCCTGCTGCGTCGGGTCGACATTGGTGACCTTCAGACAGAAACAGATCACCGAATTGGCCGCCGATCCCCGCCCCTGGCACAGGATCGGGTCGGGCCGGGACCGCGCCCAGGCGACGATGTCGTGGACGGTCAGGAAATAGGGCGCATAGCCCAGCTGGCGGACCAGCCGCAGTTCCTTGCGGATGGTCTGCACCACCTTGACCGGCACGGGCCCCTTCGCGCGCGGCCATTTTTCGCGCGCGCCCTGGCAGGTCAGGCGGACCAGCCAGCGCTGCGCCGTCCAGCCCGGCGGAACCGGCTCGTCCGGGTACTGGTAGCGAAGCTCCTTGAGCGAGAAGGTGCAGGCCCGCGCCACCGCCATGGTCCGGGCCAGCGCCGCCTCATGGCCCCGGAACAGCCGCGCCATCTGCGCCGGCGGCTTCAGATGGCGTTCGGCGTTGGCCTGCAGCCGCCGGCCCGCCCTGTCGATGGTCGTCCCCTCGCGGATGCAGGTCAGGACGTCCTGCAGCGTCCGCCGCTCGGGGTGGTGATACAGCACCGCATTGGCAGCGATCATCGGCGCGCCGGTGCGCTGCGCCATGGCCGCCAGCCGGTTCAGCCGCCCGCGATCGTCGCCCCGCCACAGGGGCGCCGCCGCCAGATACAGGTCGTCGGGCCAGGCCCTTCGCCAGACAGCCAGCCGCGCCTCGAAGGCCGCGTCGGGCCGCTCCGGCGCGGGGGCCAGGGCGATCATCCCCTCGCCCAGTCCGACCGCCTGTTCAAAGGTCAGCCGCGTCTCGGCCTTCTCGATGCGTTCAGCGTCGGGATCGGCGCCCGCCTGGGGCACGGCCTCGCTCTTGCCCAGCGACAGCAGGCGGCACAGCCTCCCATAGGCCGCCCGGTCACGCGGAAAGACGATCAGCTCCGTCCCGTCGGTGAAGCCCAGCCGCGCCCCCACGACCAGCGGGATGTCGACGTCCTCCGCCCCCATCAGGGCCCGCACCATGCCCGCCAGCGTATTGCGGTCCGCCACCCCGACAGCGGCCAGACCCAGGGCCTTGGCCTGCATCATCAGCTCGCCCGGATGCGACGCCCCCTCCAGAAAGCTGAAATTGGTCATCGCCCCGAGCTCGGCGTATTGCCCGTCCCAGCCGGTCACGGCAGCACCCCGTGCATCCACCACGACGGCGCCCGCTCTTCCGCCTCGCCGGAATACTCCCGGCCGTACAGCCCCTCGCGGAACAGCCAGTAGCGGCCGCCGGCGTCATCCTCGACGCGGTAGTAGTCGCGGGTGCGCACCTGCCGGCCGTCGGGACGCGGCCGCCACCATTCGGGCGACAGCCGCTCGGGCCCGTCGGCGCGGGTCACCCGCCGCGACAGTCTGCGCCAGGTGAAGCGGGCCGGGGCGCCGTCGGGCAGTTCGGCGATGGCCTCCACCGGTTCAGGCGGGTCGAGCAGCAGGATGGGCTGGCGCCCCGCCTCGCCCTCCGCCGCCGTCGGCGACCGTCCCAGCGCCGGCCGCAGCCGCTCGGCGCGTTCGGGGATCCAGCTGTCGACCCGTTCGGCGGTCAGCACCCGATCCTCGCCCAGCCGCGCGGTCAGGCGGTCGATCAGGGCGGCCAGGCTCTCGGCCTGTTTCGCCTCGGCCTCGCTTTCCAGCGTGCCCTGCCGCGCCGTCATCGCCTCGATGTCGTCGGCGGCGAGCATCAGGGCGTCGAGGCCGAAGCCCAGCTCCAGCCGGCCCAGCCCCGCCTCGCGGAACAGCCGCAGCCAGATCGCGGGGTCGCGACCGGGCTGACCCATCCGCACCGACAGCCGGGTGGTCGCCCCATCCGAGCGGAAGCCGGTCAGGGTCAGGGCCCTCGCCCCCTGCCCGTCGCGCGCCAGCGGGGCGGACAGGTCGGCGGCCAGCTCCGTCAGCCGCGCCTCCACCCCCTCGATGTCCTCGACCGGCTCCATCCAGGTCCGCCAGGCCCGGTATTTCGGCGGCGGCCGCACCGGGGTCAGGGCCTCGCCGGCGAACCCCAGCGCCTGATCCAGTCGCTGCACCAGCCCCACGCCCGCCCCGTCGCGGAACCGGCGCGCCAGCCCCGCCCGGGGCATGGGATAGAGGTCGCCGATCCGCTTCAGCCCGAAGCGCCGCGCCTGCGTCAGGGTTCGCTCGTCGATCCGCAGGGCCTCGACCGGCAGGGGCGCCAGCAGGCCGCGAACGGTCTCATCATCCGCCATCGCCCCCTCGCCCCCGACCTCGCCCCAGCGGGCCAGGGCCCAGGCCGCGCCCGGCGTCGGGGCCATGGCCGCGCGCGCCGGCGCCCCGGCCCCGGCCAGCCGGTCGCCGATCTGGGCCAGCAGCGCCGCCTCGCCGCCGAACAGATGGGTCGCGCCGGTGACGTCGAGGAACAGCCCCTCCAGCCCCTCGGTCGCCGCATCGAGGCTGACCGACGGCGACCAGCGCTCGGCCCAGACCGCCAGCGCCGTCAGGGCGCGGGCGTCGGCCTCGACATCGGCGGGCTTGCAGATCAGGTGCGGGATCATGGCCAGGGCGTCGGCCTGGGTCTGGCCCCGGCGCAGGCCGGCCCGGCGCGCGGCCGGATTGAGAGCGTGCAGGATCGCCGCGCCCCGGCTGTTCTTCAGGATCAGGGCGAACGGGCTCTGCGGGTCGAGGGCGGGGTCAGGCGGCGAGGCCGGACGGCGCGCCCGCATGGCCGATCGCCGCCAGACCGTCACCGGCCAGTCGATCAGCCAGACGGAGACGATGCGTCTCATCATCCTGCTCCAGAATCCACGCCCCCGGCCGCTCCCCGCGCCCACGGACCAGTTCGGCGGCCAGGCGCGCCGGGCCCGGCGCCCGGGCGTCGTCCGGATCGACGGCGCTGGCCACGGTCGAGATTCGCCAGCGCCGCCGCGCCGCGCTGAGTCCGTCCAGCCCGCGGGGCAGGATCAGTCCGACCGCCTCGCCCTGTTTCGCCGCGAAATCCAGCCGCCGGGTCTGGGCCAGGGTGGCGCCGTCCACCGCCCCCAGGGCGAGGGACACGGCCCCCGACCGCAGCGCCTGCTCCAGCGTCCACAGCGCCTCGGCCGCGGTCGTGACCGGGGCCAGGACCAGGCCGACCCCCGGCAGGCCGGGACCATAGGGCCGGCCCTGTTCGCCGAGCCACGCGCGGGTCGCGGTCATCAGCACGGGCCGCGCGTCTCCGTCCAGCCGGCGCGACAGGGCGAACAACAGCAGGGCCGCCATGTCGCGGGGTCCCGCCGCGCACGCCTCTTCCAGCGGCGCGGGGCGCGCGGGCCAAGGGTCGGGAGAAGGGGCGTGAAAGGGGGTCATGAACGTCCGGAAGCACAGATGTTCACTATTTGTTCCTTGCGAACCGGCAGAGTCAAACGGGAATCGAATTCAACCCGTCCTGCGCCGCCGGAACGGCCCGAAGCCTGCAGGCGTCTTCCCCTAACGGGCTATCCCGCCCCGAAACAGCACGCACCATGCAGATCCGCCCTGTCCTCGAGACCGACTATCCGGGCGTCCAGGCTCTGCATCGCAGCGTCGGCTGGCCCCAGCGGTCCATGGCCGGCTGGCGGTGGCTGCACGCCAACCCGGCCCGGCTCGATATCGATGCGCCGGCGGGCTGGGTGGCGGAAGGGGCCGACGGCGCCCTGGGCGCCCACGTCGGCAATCTGGTCCAGCGCTTCCGCCTCGGCGAACAGACCCTGCACGGCGCGACCGGATTCTCGATCATCGTCTCTCCGGCGGCCAGAGGGGCCAGCCGGGATCTGATCAATAATTTCGTCCAGCAGCCGAACGTCTTCGCCGCATGGACCTTCAACGCCAATCCCCGCTCCCAGCCGCTCTACGCCCGCCACGGGATGCAGGCCTGGCCCGAGGAGACCAACGCCCTCAAGCTGGCATGGCCTGTCGCACCCCTCGTTCTCGCCGCCGGACGGCTGTTGCGCGCCGTCCATGCGGCGGTTCCGGCCATCGCGCCCCACCTTGGCGAATGGCTGATGAACGATCGGCTGGGCCGGGTCCCGCGCCTCAAACTGCCCCCGGGCGTGACGATCCTGACCGATCTGGGCGACCAGTCCGCCTATGCCGACTTCTGGCGGGCCCTGAACGCCGAGGGCGGGCTGCTGAGCGACCGCAGCCCCGCCGCGCTGCGCTGGCGACTGTCGGACCCCGACCTGACCCTGCCGCCCCTGATCCTCGCCTTCCGCCGCGGCCGCGACATCACCGGCTACGCCCAGGCGATGATGGCCAAGGGCAACATCATCGAGCCGCCGGTTCTCGAAATCATCGACCTTCAGGCGCTGGCGGACGATGCCAAAGCCATTCCCGCCCTGATGACCGCCCTCATCGCCGCCGCGCGTCCGATGGGTGCGGCGAAGGTCCGGCTGCAGACCACCAGCCGACACGGCCTGGCCCGGCTGGGCCCCCATGCGGCCTCGGCGCGCCACGAGGGAGGCTGGGGACACTGCCACGCCAGATTCTCGGCGGATGCGCCCGACCCGGCCCTGTGGTCTCCGACGCCCTGGGACGGAGACTACGCCGTCTGTCTCAGGCCCCTGCCGCTGACTCCGCCCGGTCGATCCCAGGCCCGGGCGGGGATGCGCGGGACCGCCTCGAAAGCCTGATGGCTCAGCCCCGCGGCCGCGCCTTCAGCTCGTCGCGGATCTCGGCCAGCAGGGCCTCGGTCGCCGTCGGCGCGGCGGGGACCGGATCCGGTTCGACGGCCTTCTCGCGACGCAGGCGATTGATGAACTTCACCATCAGGAAGATGACGAAGGCGACGATGGCGAACTGGATCAGGGTGTTGATGAAGGCGCCGTACTGGATGGCCACCTCCTCGATCGCTTCCGTCGCCGGATCCTCGGGCGCCAGCACCCATTTCAGGTTCGCGAAATCGACCTTGCCCAGCACCAGGCCGATCGGCGGCATGACCACCTGTTCGACCAGGCTGGTGACGATCTTGCCGAAGGATGCGCCGATGATGACGCCGACCGCCAGATCGACGACATTGCCGCGCGAGATGAAGTCCTTGAATTCGGAAATCATTCCCATGGCGGCGTCAGGCGTCCCCGGCGTTCAGCCGCTCGCGCAGCTCCTTGCCGCTCTTGAAGAAGGGCACGGCCTTGGCGGGCACGTCGACGGTCTCGCCGGTTCGCGGATTGCGGCCGGCCCGCGCCGGGCGGCCCCGCACCGAAAAGGCGCCGAAGCCGCGCAGCTCGACGCGACCGCCGTCGCCGAGTGAGTCCACCATCCGTCCCAGCACGATATTGACCACCCGTTCGACCTCGGCGTGGGTCAGGTGGGTATTCTCGGCTGCGAGCTTTTCGATCAGCTCGGACTTTATCATCTGATCAGGTCCCCCGCCCTGTTCCGCGCTTCCCCAGCACGCATACGGGTGCATCCGAGCGCGGGATGCAACCCCACCCTAGCCTTCACCTGTCGGGGGAAAAAGGCCTCGCGGCGGATTCCGCGCCGAAATGTCGGTTAACGGGCGTTCGGGGCCGGAATACCGTCAATTTGGTACGCCTGAGGGCCATGAAAAAGACGGCCGGATTGCTCCGGCCGCCTGATTCTTTTCACCGGAGTGAGGAGACTATTCCTTCGAGCCGGCCTTTTCGCGCAGGGCCGCGCCGAGGATGTCGCCCAGCGAGGCGCCCGAATCGGACGAACCGAACTGTTCGATGGCCGAGGCCTCGTCCTTCATTTCCAGGGCCTTGATCGACACCGAGACGCGGCGCGAGGCCTTGTCGATGCCCGTGACCATGGCGTCGACGCGGTCGCCGACCGAATAGCGCTCGGTGCGCTGTTCGGCGCGGTCGCGCGACAGGTCGGACTTGCGGATGAAGGCGGTCGCCGGGGCGTCCTCTTCACCGAACTTGACCTCGATGCCGCCGGTTTCAACCGCCGTCACGGTGACGGTGATCTGCTGGCCCTTCTTGAAGGTGTCGCCTTCCATCGGATCGCCGCCCAGCTGCTTGATGCCGAGCGAGACGCGTTCCTTCTCGACGTCGACGTCCAGCACCTTGGCCTTGACGGTTTCGCCCTTGCGGTAGCGCTGGATGGCTTCCTCGCCCGAGACGTTCCAGTCCAGGTCGGACAGGTGCACCATGCCGTCGATGTCGTTGTCCAGGCCGATGAACAGGCCGAACTCGGTGGCGTTCTTGACCTCGCCCTCGACGGTCGAGCCGATCGGGTTGGCGGCCACGAAGGCGTCCCACGGATTGTCCTGGGCCTGCTTGAGGCCCAGCGAGATGCGGCGCTTGGAGGCGTCGACATCCAGCACGACCACGTCGACTTCCTGCGAGGTCGAGACGATCTTGCCGGGGTGGACGTTCTTCTTGGTCCAGGACATTTCCGAGACGTGGACGAGGCCTTCAACGCCGGCTTCCAGCTCAACAAACGCGCCGTAGTCGGTGATGTTGGTGATGCGGCCGGTCATCTTGGCGCCGACCGGATATTTGGCTTCCACGCCGTCCCACGGATCGGTCTGCAGCTGCTTCATGCCGAGGCTGATGCGCTGGGTGTCCGGGTTGATCTTGACGATCTGGACCTTGACGGTGTCGCCGACGGCCAGGACCTGCGAGGGGTGGGAGACGCGCTTCCACGACATGTCGGTGACGTGCAGCAGGCCGTCGATGCCGCCCAGGTCCACGAACGC
Source organism: Brevundimonas sp. (assembly GCA_004296955.1). Lineage (GTDB taxonomy): Bacteria > Pseudomonadota > Alphaproteobacteria > Caulobacterales > Caulobacteraceae > Brevundimonas. The sequence goes on along the minus strand of SCVB01000081.1, from coordinate 52 downwards.
GCCGTAGTCGGTGATGTTCTTGACCACGCCTTCGCGGACTTCGCCCTCTTGC
>SCVB01000080.1 GCA_004296955.1 Brevundimonas sp. | reverse complement strand
GGTCACGTCCTTGCGCAGGGCGCGGACGGTTTCGCGGGCGATGATCTTGCCGCCGATGGCCGCCTGGATCGGGATGACGAAGAGGTGGGGCGGGATCAGCTCCTTCATCTTCTCGACCATCGAGCGGCCGCGCATCTCGGCCCGGCCGCGGTGGACCAGCATGGAGAGGGCGTCGACGGGCTCGGCGTTGACGAGGATGTTCATCTTGACCAGGTCGCCGACCTTGTAGCCGGACAGCTCGTAGTCGAACGAGGCGTAGCCCTTGGAGATGGATTTCAGGCGGTCGTAGAAGTCGAAGACGACCTCGTTGAGCGGCAGTTCGTAGACGACCAGGGCGCGGGAGCCGACGTAGCTGAGCTCGACCTGTGAGCCGCGGCGGTCCTGGCAGAGCTTGATGACGCCGCCGAGATATTCGTCGGGGGTCAGGATCGTCGCCTTGATCCACGGCTCCTGGATTTCGAGGATCTGCATCACGTCGGGCAGGTCGGCGGGGTTGTGCAGCTCCATCTCCGAGCCGTCGCGCAGGCCGATCTTGTAGACGACGCTGGGGGCGGTCGCGATCAGGTCGAGGTTGAACTCGCGGCTGAGGCGCTCCTGGATGATCTCGAGGTGCAGCAGGCCGAGGAAGCCGCAGCGGAAGCCGAAGCCGAGGGCGGCCGAGGATTCCATCTCATAGGTGAAGCTGGCGTCGTTGAGGCGCAGGCGGCCGATGGCGGCGCGCAGGTCCTCGAAATCGGCCGCGTCGACCGGGAAGAGGCCGCAGAAGACCACCGACTGGACTTCCTTGAAGCCCTTCAGCGGCTCGGCGGTCGGCTTCTTCTCGTCGGTGATGGTGTCGCCGACGGCGGCCTGGGCGACCTCCTTGATCTGGGCGGTGATGAAGCCGACCTCGCCGGCCGACAGCTGGTCGACCGGGGTGTTCTTGGGCAGGAAGACGCCGACGCGGTCGACCAGGTGGGTGGTGCCGTGCTGCATCATCTTGATGCGCTGGCCGGCCCTGAGTACGCCGTCGAAGACGCGGACCAGCAGGACGACGCCGAGATAGGGGTCGTACCAGGCGTCGACCAGCATGGCCTTGAGCGGGGCGTTCGGATCGCCCTTGGGCGGCGGCAGGCGGGTGACGATGGCCTCGAGCACATCCTCGATGCCGATGCCGGACTTGGCGCTGCACAGGACGGCGTCGGAGGCGTCCAGGCCGATGACGTCCTCGATCTGCTCGCGCACCCGCTCGGGCTCGGCGGCCGGCAGGTCGATCTTGTTGAGGACGGGGACGATCTCGTGGTTGTTGTCGATGGCCTGGTAGACATTGGCCAGGGTCTGGGCCTCGACGCCCTGGGAGGCGTCGACGACCAGCAGGCTGCCCTCGCAGGCGGCGAGCGAACGGGAGACCTCATAGGCGAAGTCGACGTGGCCCGGGGTGTCCATCAGGTTGAGGACGTAGTCGAGGCCGTCCTTCGCCCTGTAGTTCAGGCGCACGGTCTGCGCCTTGATGGTGATGCCCCGCTCCTTCTCGATGTCCATGTTGTCGAGCACCTGGGCCGACATTTCGCGCGCGGTCAGGCCGCCGGTGACCTGGATCAGGCGGTCGGAGAGGGTGGATTTGCCGTGGTCGATGTGGGCCACGACAGAGAAATTGCGGATGCGTTCGATGGGAGGGGTCGTCATGGCCGCGCCGGTAGCACGGCGGGGCCGGATCGCCAACGCGCGCGCCCCGCGTCGGGTGGTTTCGTCCTCGCCGCCGGTGCGGATTACTTCGACGTAAGTCCGCGCTTTGGCGTTTGAGAAGCGGGGGCGAAACCGCTATTCAACGGCTGATGACCGGGGCGCCCAGGGCGGGCGACCCATGCAGCAGGCGCGCGGCTCCCCCTCTCCGCGGCGCCCATGGGGATCAGACGTGGCGAACATCATGCGGAACAGTCTGGCCGTTGCGGCCATGATGGCCCTGGGCCTGACCCTGGCGGCCTGCGGCGGCGGCGACGATGCGAAGAAGGCGGAGGCCGCGAGCAAGACGGGCGGCGGCTCCAGCCAGACCGTATCGGTGGCCGTAGCCTCGCTGCAGAACCTGCCGCGCACCGTCACCGCGTCGGGCACCGTCTCGGCCTGGGAAGAGGTGCCGGTGGGCGCCGAGACCGGCGGGCTGACCGCCACCGCCGTCTATGTCGACGAGGGCGCCTGGGTGCGCCAGGGCCAGCCGCTGGTGCAGCTGAACGACGCCCTGCTGCGCGCCCAGCTGAGGCAGCAGCAGGCGGCGGTGCAGACCGCCGAGGCCAACGCCGCGCGCGACCAGGCCGCCCTGGGCCGCGCCCAGGAACTGAAGGAGCGCGGCTTCCTCAGCCAGGCCGCCCTCGACACGGCGCTGGCCAACCAGAGATCGTCCGCCGCCAATGTCGCGGCGGCCCAGGCCTCCCTGTCCGAGACCCGCACCCGCCTGGCCCAGGCCACCATCCGCGCGCCCGTCGCGGGCCAGGTGATCCGCCGCAGCGTCACCCGCGGCCAGATCGTGGGCGCGGGCACCGAACTGTTCCGCATCGTCCGCGACGGCCGGCTCGAGCTGGACGCCCAGGTGCCGGAGACCGAACTGGGCCTGGTCCGCGCCGGCCAGACCGCCGTGGTTTCGTCCGACGAGGTCGGCGAGGCCACGGGCCGCGTCCGCATCGTCACCTCCGAGGTCGACGCCGAGAGCCGGCTGGGCACGGCGCGCATCTCGCTGACCGGCGGCAATTTCCGGCCCGGCATGTTCGCCCGCGCCCGCATCCAGGTCGGGGCCCAGCCGGTGGTGACCGTGCCGACGGCCTCGGTCCTGTATCGCGAGAACCGCGCCGGGGTCTTCGTCATGGGGACTGACAACCGGGCCCATTTCCGGACCGTCACGGTGCTGTCGCGCACCAACGACCAGACCGCGGTCGACGGTCTGACGGCCGGGGCGCGGGTCGTGGTGGCGGGAGCGGGCTTCCTCGGCGAAGGCGACCGGGTGACCGTGGCGCCGGCCGCGGCGCCGGTTCGCGCCGCCGCGCCGGCCGCGAACCGGGGCTCCTGACCATGAAGAACATCTCGTCCTGGTCGATCAGGAACCCGATCCCGATCATCCTGCTGTTCACCCTGCTGACCATCGGCGGGGTGCTCAGCTTCCTGAGCATGCGGATCAACAATAATCCGGACATCGACTTCCCGCTGGTGGCCGTCACGGCCGTGCGCCCCGGCGCGGCGCCGAGCGAGATGGAGGTCCAGGTCACGCGGCTGATCGAGGACTCGCTGGCGGGCCTGTCGGGCGTGCGCCACATCAATTCCCAGATCACCGACGGGGTCTCTTCGACCTCGATCGAGTTCGAACTGGGCACCGACACCGAACGCGCCACCAACGACGTCCGCAACGCCATGAGCGGCCTGCGCGCCGACCTGCCGCAGGACATGCAGGAGCCCAGCGTCCAGCGGATCGACATCACCGGCGACGCCCTGATCACCTGGGTCGTCAGTTCCGAGACGATGACGCCGGAAGAGATCAGCTGGTACGTCGACAACGACATCAGCCGCACCCTGCTGGCCATCAAGGGCGTGGGCGAGGTCAACCGCGGCGGCGGCGTGGATCGCGAGATCGCGGTCGAACTGGATCCGGACCGTCTGGCCTCCTACGGCCTGACGGCGGCGGCGGTCAGCCAGGCCCTGACCAGCGTGAACTCGGACCAACCCGGCGGCCGGGTGACGATCTCCGGCTCCGAGCGGTCAATCCGCACCCTCGGCGCAGCGACCTCGATCGAGGCCCTGCGCGAGACCCTGGTGCCGCTGTCCGGCGGCCGCTCCGTGCGGCTGGGCGATCTGGGCCGGGTCGAGGATCACTGGTCCGAGCCGCGCCGACTGGCGCGCTACAACGGCCAGGAAGCGATCACCTTCAACTTCCTGCGCTCGCGCTCGGCGTCCGAGGTCAAGATCGCCGAGCGGGTTCGTGAAGCCGTCGCCAAGATCGACGAGGAGAATCCCGATCTGACCATCCGCCAGGTCACGGCCAGCGTCGAGGAGATCGAGGAAAGCTATATCGCCTCGCTGGAAGCCCTGCTTCTGGGCGCGGTGCTGGCCGTCGTGGTGGTCTTCATCTTCCTGCGCGACTGGCGGGCGACCTTCATCACCGCCACCGCCATTCCGATGTCGCTGATCCCGACGTTCATGGTGCTGGAGCCGCTGGGCCAGTCGTTGAACGGCATCAGCCTGCTGGCCCTGTCGCTGACCATCGGCATCCTGGTCGATGACGCCATCGTCGAGATCGAGAACATCGTCCGGCACATGCGGGACGGAAAATCTCCGTACAGCGCCTCGATGGAGGCCGCCGACGAGATCGGCCTGGCGGTGGTCGCGACGACCGCCACCATCATCGCCGTGTTCGCGCCGGTGGGCGCCATGCCGGGAATCATCGGCCAGTTCTTCAAGGCCTTCGCCCTGGCGGCCTGCATCTCCGTGGCCTTCTCGCTGGTGGTGGCGCGCACGTTGACGCCGCTGATGGCGGCCTATCTGCTCAAACATCAGAAGCATGAGGACGCCGACCCGTTCTGGATGCGCGGCTATCTGAAGGCCCTGGGCTGGAGTCTGAGGAACCGCTGGAAGGTGTTCCTGATGGGCACCGGTCTCATGCTGGGCTGTATCGGCATCGTCATGGCGGGCGCGATCCCGTTCGAATTCCTCGCCAGCGGAGATCGCAGCCGCGCCGGCTTCTCGGTCGAACTCCCGCCCGGCGCGACCCTGGCGCAGACGGACGCCGTGGTTCAACGCCTGACCCGGGACCTGCGGCAACGGCCCGAGGTCACCTCGGTCTACGCCTCGATCGGCGGCCAGGAGGTCAATCAGGCCAATGTCTATGCCGACCTGGTCGACAAGGGCGAGCGCGAGCTCAGCCAGCAGCAGTTCGCCCGCGTCATGGTCGATGGCTGGAAGCCGATCCCCGGGGCCCGCATCGGGGCCGGCGTGGCGCAACAGGGCGGCGGACCCAGCGACGGCACCTCGTATCAGTTCGCCATCCTGAGCGACAACGGCGCCGCCCTGACCGCCGCAGCCCGCAAGGTCGAGGCCGAGATGCGGACGGTTCCGGGGCTGGCCAATGTGGTCAACACCGCCGCCATCGCCCGGCCCGAGATCCTCGTCACCCCGCGCCCGGACCAGGCCGCCATGATGGGCGTCTCGACCAGCGCCATCTCCCAGGCGGTCCGCGTGGCCACCATCGGCGACGTCGACCAGAACCTGCCGAAATACAATCTCGGCGACCGGCAGGTGCCGATCCGCCTGCGCCTGACCCGCGACGCCCGCGAGGACCTTTCGGTGCTCGAGACCCTGCGGGTCCCGACCGCCAACGGGACCTCCGTGCCGCTGAGCGCCGTGGCCGACATCCAGTTCGGCGCAGGGCCGTCGCAGGTGCTGCGTCAGGACCGGTCGCGCGTGGCGACCATCTCGGCGGAACTGGACGGCATCCGCAGCGGCGAGGCCGCCGCGGCGGTCAGCCGGCTGCCGACGGTCCGGAACCTGCCGGACGGCGTGCGTCAGGTGCCCGCCGGCGACGAGGAATTCATCCAGGAGATGATCATCGGCTTCGCCGTCGCCTTCGGCACCGGCATCCTGCTGATGTACGCCGTGCTGGTTCTGCTGTTCAAAAGCTTCGCCTATCCGATCACCATCATGGCCTCCCTGCCGCTGGCCATCGGCGGCGCCTTCGTGGCCCTGATGATCGGGGGGTCGAGCTTCTCGATCTCGTCGCTGATCGGCGTGCTGATGCTGATGGGGATCGCGGCCAAGAACTCCATCTTGCTGGTGGACTACATCATCATCGCCGAGCAGGAGGGGCAGCCGCGACTCGAGGCCATCCTGGACGCGGCGCACAAGCGGGCGCGGCCGATCCTGATGACCACCTTCGCCATGGGGGCGGGCATGCTGCCCGTGGCCCTCGGCTGGGGCGCGGACGTGGAGTTCCGCTCGCCGATGGCCATCGCAGTGGTCGGGGGCCTGATCTCCTCGACCTTCCTGTCGCTGCTGTTCATCCCGCCGATCTTCACCATCGTCGATGACATCGCCGGCTTCTTCAAACGCCGGATGAGCAAGATGTTCGCGAGCCAGCGCCATGCGCCGGGCCAGGCGGGCGCGCCCGCGGAGTAGGCGGGCGGCCGGAGAGGGCGGGAAGCGGCGGCCGTCATCGGCCGTTTGCGAGCCGTTGCGGACGTTCGCCGCCCGCCTCAGACTGGCTTGATGAGGACGACCGTTCCAGCGGCTTTCAGCCTTGTCTTCACGGGGCCTGAGGGACCTTACACGATCCGGTTCCAGCCGACTGACAAGTGGGACGGCAGGGTTGACGTATCCATCGGCGGCGTCGCGATGCACTGGCGGGTCGTGGACGCCGACCAGGAAGCCAGCGGGGCGGTTGTGCCGGGCGGCATGACCAGCGGAAGCGAGCCGCTGTGGAACGACCAGTATTGGTTCGAGCTTCGCTTCAGCGATGCCCCGCCGCTGATCCGGTACTGGGGCAATCAGGTCGTCTGGCGTGAGGATCGCGCCGCCTGATGTTCAACATCCGCTGAGCCCCCACACGCGATGGCCCTGAGGGACCGTCCGCCCAAAACAAAACCGGCCGGGGTTTCCCCCGGCCGGCCTGATCTCCGTCTTGCGACGGGGTCTAGTATTTGATGCGCAGGGTCGCGCCGTAGGTGCGCGGCTGGCCGAGGAAGGCGTCGTAGGTCTGGGTGTCCAGGGCCGGGTTGTAGTAGGTGCCGTTCGGCTGGACGGTCGTCTGGAAGGCGCCGCCTTGCAGCGGGGCGTTGTAGGCGACCTGGATGTATTCCTCGTCGGTCAGGTTCTGGCCCCAGACCTCGAAGGTCCAGCGCTCGTCCTGGGAGCCGATCACGATGCGGCCGTTCAGGGTCGTGAAGGCCTCCTGCTGCTTGTAGGGGAGCAGGTCGGAACCGGTGTTGTAGTCGTCCATATATTTGGCCGCGAGGCTGAAGCCGGCGCGCAGGCCCGCCCCGATGTCGCGGTCGAAGTTGACCGAGCCGGTGGCCGACCATTCCGGCGCGAACGAGGCGCGGGCGCCCGGCAGCAGCGAGAGCTGCGGGAAGTTGCCGGGGCTGGACAGGTCAGCCGCGGTGAAGTTCCCGTACTGGGCGTCGGTGTAGGTGACGCCGCCCTGGAAGCTCAGGCCCTCGATCGGGGTGAACCACAGCATGTCGGCGTCGACGCCGCGCGAGGTCAGCTCGGGGATCGACTCCACCACGAAGGCGGTGCCGAGGAAGGTGTTGAGCTGGAAGTTCTCGAACGTCTGGTCGAAATAGGTGGCGTTCAGCAGCAGGCTGCGGTCGAGCAGCGTCATCTTCACGCCGGCTTCGTAGCTGTCGACCACTTCCGACGGGAAGAACAGCGAGGCGTTGGGCGTGATGCCCGTCTGCACGCGGTCCAGGTTGTAGCCGAAGCTCTTGTAGCCGCGGGCGTACGACACATAGGTCAGGATCGACGGGTTCAGGCGGAAGGCCGCCTTGATCGTTCCGCTCAGCTCGCCGTCGTCAAAGTCCTCGGTGACGGTGCGGTTGGCGTAGGCGGCGTTCGACCAGGGAAGGCAGAAATTGCCCAGGATGGTCGGGGTGGCGGCGCCGAGGACGGCGCCGATGGCGCCGGCGTTGCCCAGGGCGGCGGCGCAGGCGCCGCCGTTGCCGTTGGTGTTGCGCTGCAGACCGTCGAGGCTCTTCTCGTCCATCGTGTAACGGAGGCCGAGGGTGATGTCGAAGGCGTCCGTGACATGCCAGGTGTTGTTGGTGAACAGGGCGAACGAGGTCGATCCCTGGTCATAGGTGTCCTCGAAGCCCTGGCCGACGGTGAAGCCGGGGCCGCCGCCGCCGACAGCGCCGCCGGTGCCGAGGCAGGTGCCGAAGCCGACGGGGGTCTGGCCCGCGACGGTGTAGCAGCCGATGGTGTTCGGGCTGATCGGCAGGGCCGGGTTGGCGGCGTTCAGACGGGCGCTGAGCAGGAAGGACAGGAAGGGCGTGTAGTCTGAGCCGAAATACCAGCTGTCGGTGCGGTTGATGTCTTCCTTGGTGGCGAAGACGCCGAACAGCCAGTCAAGCGTGTCGTTGGCGCCGGCGAGGCGGAATTCCTGGGTCAGGTTTTCGACCGAGAAGCCGTAGTCGCCGTCCTGGACACGGTAGGCGATGTCGGCGCCGGTGTAGTCGATGTCCTGGCCGAGCTCGGACGACCAGTTACGCCACGAGGTGACCGAGGTCAGGGTGGCGTTCATCGAGGTGATGTCGATGTTGGCCTCGGCCGACAGTCCCATGTCCTCGACGCTCTGGCCGGTCGAACGGTTGGCGTAGCCGGTGCGCGAGAAGGGCAGCGGGCCGAAGCCGGCGGCCGGCGGGCGCTGGCCCGTGCCGTTCGAGAGCAGGTCGACGAAGGGATAGGTCGGACCGGTGCGGATCTGGGTGCCGACGCAGCAGTATTCGTCGCGGGTGCTGTAGTCGGCGATCAGCTTGATGGAGGCGTTGTCGTTCGGCAGGATCAGCAGCTGGCCGCGGAGCGTGGCGAACTCGACGTTGTTGTCGTCGGTTTCCTGACGCGGGCCGTCACCGGTGTCGATGTTCATGAACCCGTCGCGCTCGCGGTTGCCCGCGTACAGACGGAAGGCCACCTGGTCGTTGATCGGGCCGGTCACCGAGCCGGAGATTCCCCAGGCGCCGTAGTTGCCCATGGTGACTTCGCCGTTGAAGCCCGGGGTGAAGGACGGCGCCTCGGTGATGATGTTGATGACGCCGGCCGAGGTGTTCTTGCCGAACAGCGTGCCCTGCGGGCCCTTCAGGACCTCGATGCGGGCCAGTTCGCCCAGGTCGCCGAAGCCGACCGAGTTGCGCGAGCGGTAGACGCCGTCGATGACCACGCCGACCGAGCTTTCCAGGCCGGGGTTGTCGCCGACCGTGCCGACGCCGCGGATACGGGCGGTGGTCGAGGCTTCCGACGAGGTCGAGGTGACCGTCATGCCGGGGGTCAGGATCTGCAGGTCCTTGATGTCGCGGACGCCGGCGTTCTGCAGCGTCTCCTGCGACAGGCTGGTGACCACGATCGGCACGTCCTGCAGGTTCTGCTCGCGCTTCTGGGCGGTGACGATGATGTCGTCGATCGTCTGCGGACCGTCCTGGCCCCCGTCCTGGGCCGAGGCGACGCCGGCGAAGCCGAAGGCGCAGGCCCCGACCACGGCGGCCGACACTGTGGTGCGAAGAAGGTTGGTAAGGCGCATGGTGGCTCCCCGACATGGGCCGGGCCCCCGTCAAGGACGGCGACCGCAGCGTTTCCTGATCCCTGGACCGCACCCTTCTGTGGAGCGCGGTAAGTCCAGTCTCCGGCGTAATCCAAGCTGGACTCAGCGACAAGGAGTCGGACCCTCCGGCGCCCCATTTCCGCCATGGGGGAAGGCTGACTGTGACGCAAAAGCGACAGAAACCGATGACGTTAGGTCAATATTCGCCTAGCCCGCGTGAGTATCCGCAGTCTTCGGGGACAATTTTTTGCGCCGCCGGCCGGCGGCCACAAGAACTGCGGCGCCCGTCGCGGCGGAGAGGAAGGATCCGGCAAGCACGCCCAACTTGACCTCGACCTGTTCCGGAGAGTCGATGGCGCCCGGGAAGGCCAGGGCGCCGATGAACAGGCTCATGGTGAAGCCGACGCCGCACAGCAGGCTGACGCCGTACAGCTCGGCCCAGGTCGCGCGGGTGGGTCGGCGGCCGAGCTTGAGGGCCGTCGCCAGCCAGGCCATGCCGAAGACGCCGACCTGTTTGCCGAGGAACAGGCCCATGGCGATCCCCAGCACCAGCGGGGCGAAGGCCTGTTCGAGCGACAGGCCGGCGAACGAGACCCCGGCCTTGGCGAAGGCGAACAGCGGCAGGACCAGATAGGCGACCCAGGGGTGCAGGTCGTGCATCGCCTCCTTGAGCGGGCTCTGGCCGTCGTCGTGGCGGTCGACCACGGGCACGATCATGGCGAAGGCCACGGCGGTCAGGGAGGTGGACAGGCCCGAAAGGACGGTCAGGTACCAGACCATGCCGAAGCCCAGCACCCAGAAGGGCGCCGCCACCCTGCGACGGGAGGTGAAGAGGGCGCCGAGCGCCAGCATGGCTGCGATCCAGAGCACGGGAATCCACTGCACGCTGCTGGAGAACAGAACGGCGATCAGGGCGATGGCGCCGAGATCGTCGACGATGGCCAGGGTCAGCAGGAAGACGCGGAGCGAGGACGGAAGGCCGCGGGCCGCCACGGCGAATACGGCGAGGGCGAAGGCGATGTCGGTCGCCAGCGGGACGGGCCAGCCCCCGAGCCGTCCGCCCAGCGATCCGGTCACGGCGAGATAGACGAGGGCCGGGGCGATCATGCCGCCCGCCGCGGCCAGCACCGGCGTGGCCAGCTTGCGCGGATCGCTGAGCTCGCCCTTCAGGATCTCGTATTTGATCTCCAGCCCGACCACGAGGAAGAAGACGGCCATCAGGCCTTCCTTGATCCATTCGGAAATCGTCAGCTGGAGCATCAGCGGGCCGACCTGGAGCACATGCTCGCTCTTCAGCCAGGCGAAATAGGTCCCGGACAGCGGCGAGTTGGCCACGATCAGGGCCGCCAGGGCCGCCAGACCCAGCACGACCCCGGAGGCCGCCTCGGTCTTGAGGAAATCGAGCGTAATTTTGCGCGCCACGGCGGGCCTCCGGAACTATGGAAGGGTCTGTCGTGGCGCCCGGTTATCGACGGGCGCCGGACCGGGTTCACGCCGCTTTCGCGACCGCGCCAGCCTGACCGGAATCTCCGGCCTGATCTCTGCGCACCACAATACGCGAAGGGTCAGACGGTTCAACCGCAGCCAGGCGGTTGCATCGCGCGACCGGGGACCGCATCTGCCGGGGATGCCCCCTTCCCCCGCCTACCGCCCCGAGCCGCGCTTCTTCGACCTGGGGGCCGATTACGGCGACGCCGTCGGACCGGCGGACTTTCCGCAGACGATCCTGCGGTTTCGCAATGACCGGGCCGCCCGGAGCGTGGGCCTGGAGACCCTGACGGACGCAGAATGGATCGCCCATTTCGGGCGGTTCCAGCCCCTGCCCGGCCAGCCGGGGCCCGTCGCCATGCGCTATCACGGGCATCAATTCCGCACCTACAACCCCGACCTCGGCGACGGACGCGGCTTTCTGGCCGCGCAGATGCGGGACGACCGCGGACGCTTGCTGGACCTGGGGACCAAGGGGTCGGGGCAGACGCCGTGGTCGCGGGCCGGGGACGGGCGGCTGACGCTGAAGGGCGGCGTGCGCGAGGTGCTGGCCGCCGCCATGCTGGAGACGCTGGGGGTTCCGACCAGCCGGGCCTTCTCGCTGATCGAGACCGGCGAGGCCCTGGAGCGCGGCGACGAACCGTCGCCGACGCGGTCGGCGGTGCTGGTGCGGCTGTCGCACAGCCACATCCGTTTCGGCACCTTCCAGCGGGCGGCGTATCTGGGGCGGGCCGATATGGTGGAGGCGCTGATCGAACATGCGCGGGCCGCCTATCATCCCGATGTCGCGGCGGGCGACGTTCCCGGCTTCCTGCGCGCGGTCGTCGAAGCCTCGGCGCGGCTGACGGCGCGGTGGATCGCGGCGGGCTTCGTCCACGGGGTGCTGAACACCGACAATCTGAACGTCACGGGCGAGAGCTTCGACTACGGCCCGTGGCGGTTCCTGCCGCACTACGAGCCGGGCTTCACCGCCGCCTATTTCGACCAGACCGGCCTGTACGCCTTCGCGCGCCAGCCCGAGGCGGTGTTCTGGGCCCTGACCCAGCTGGGCGGGGCGTTGAAGACGGTGGCGGAGGCGGGGCCCCTGACCGAGGCGCTGAATGGTTTCGGCCCGGCCTATATCCGCGAACTGCGCGCCGCCGTCCTGGCCCGGCTGGGGGTGCAGAGCCTGGGCGAGGCCGCCGACCAGCGAATGCTGGACACGACCCTTGCGCTGCTGCGCGAGGGCGGCGAGGCGCTGCGCTGGGAGCCGCTGTTCTTCGACTGGTTCGGGGGCTTCGCCTCGTCCGCGCGGGCGCTGGGCGGGCCGCGGGGCAAGCTGTACCAGGGCGAGACGTTCGACGCCTTCCGCTTCGCCCTGTTCGAACATGCGCCGGATCAGCCGGAACGGCTGGAGCACCCCTTCTTCGCCGGCGCCGAACCCGAGGAAATGCTGATCGACGAGGTCGAGGCGATCTGGGCGGCGATCGGGAGCGACGACGACTGGGGCGTGCTGGAGGCCAAGCTCGGCCGCCTGCGCGAGGCCGGCGAGGCCTGGGGCCTGTCGGGCTGCTGACAGCAGGGTGGCGGCAGGGCGCCGGTAGACGGGGCCTGCCGGTCGCAACCGGCCTCGTCCTGTCCAGGAAGCCGTCCCGATGCCGAACCCCAGTCCGCCCGCCGGAGTCCCGAAGCTTGGCCTTAACCCGCCTTCAACGCCGCTCGCATTACAGAGAATTATGCATACGGCCACGCTTCGGCCCCGTAGCTCTCGCAGAAGGCGGTCACGGATGGTTACGATCACGCTTCGCACCCTTGCGGGACGGCTCGTGCGATCCGACATAGCTACTGTTGCAAATCAAGAGAGCGCCCTCCCCGGCGTGCCGAAAATGTCGACCCAGACCCTCACCCCCGCCCGCGTCCGCCTGAACCAGAGCTATCGCAACCTGACCCTCTGGACGCTTCAGGGCTGGATCGCGATGTTCTTCATCGCGGCGGGGTACGCCAAGCTCAGCGAGCCGCTGGCCAACCTGGTGGAACTGATGCGCTGGCCGGCCCTGGTGGCGCCGAACATGGTCCGCGGCCTCGGCGTCGCCGAGATCATCCTCGCCGTGCTGATGCTGGCCCCGCTGGTCTCGTGGAAGCACGGCCGGCCGCTGCTGGTCATGGCCGCGAGCGGCCTGCTGGCGCTGGAAGTGGTGATGCTGGCGATTCATGCGACGGGCCTGGATGTCGGCCCGGCCGTGACCAATCTGATCCTGATCGCCATGACCGCCACCGTGCTGTGGAAGCGGGCGCGCGAGGTTCGCTGAGGCTCAACCTGCAGGGCGAGGGCGCGTCGAACGGATCGACTGCAGGGCCTGCGCCAGCACCACGTCCTCGGCGACGCCGATTGGCTCGCGAGGCAGCGGCCGGTCGGGAACCACGCCGACCAGGCGTTCGTCCCCGCTCGGCCGGACGATCCGGCTCTTCGGAAAGGTCACGGTGAAGCCGGTCACGGGAAGGTCGAAAGCCATCACCGAGGCAAAGGTCGTCGGGACGTCCGCGGTCTCCTCTCCCCATATCTCGCCGAAGTCGTAGTCCTGGATCAACGCGGCCACGGACGCGGCGTTGGAATAGGAGTGGCGGTTCACCAGCACATGGACCTTGCCGTGGAAGCGCGGCCCGGAGCGCGGCGCATTCATCTCCAGTTCGAAGGGATACCGGGCTCCGTTCGGCTGCACCGCCTCGGCCGCCGCCAGTCGGCCCAGAATTCCGCCGGCCGCCTCGCCGCCGTGGCCCTGATACCAGGCCTTCGCCTGGGGACTGGCTCGCAGAGTGAAGCTCGAGGCGAAACGGAAGGGCGCGTCCGCGAACCAGGCGACCATCGGGTCGCTGAAGCTGTTGTCTCCGCCCGGGTTGTTGCGAAGGTCAAGGATCAGGTCCGTCGTTCCGGACGCGATTGCTCGCTCGAACGCATCATCCACGAAGGCGGTGAAGGTTTCGTCCCCGGATGCGCCCTCCACATCCTGGAAGGGACCGGGACGAAGGTAGGCGATTCCGTCGCCCAGAAGCCGGAACTCGCGGGCCGAAAAGTCGACCTGGGGCGACGGCGTGGGCCAGGTCTCTCTCAGGACTCCGAGTTCCGGCATCGTCACGGCCGCCACCCGGCCTTCGATCGTCGCGCCGTCAGCGCGTCGTCCCGTGATCTCGATCCCGTCCGCATCCGGCAGGGCGAACCACAACAATACGGGGAAGGACTCCTCCATCTGGGCGTGACTCATGTAGGGGCGCTCGGCGGACACCCACCTTCCCAGCCGCTCCAGCCAGTCCGCGGCCGGTTCGCCGTTCAACGCCAGCACCTCCGTTCCCGCCGGGAACCGCCCTTCAGCATCCGCCGTCGCCGTCAGCATCACCCGCCCGTCGTCAACCCGGATGAACACCGGCAGAATTCGACCACCGGACTGGATATGGGCGAGAAGGCCCTGGATCGGTGCATCCACGCGCGCATGGCCGACCCGACCGTAGGCCGCGAACTGCTGGAACAGGATCGCCGCGGCCTGGCGCGTCATCGGACCGTCGATCGCAGCCCGCATGCGCGTGTGCAGCTGGTCGTAGTCTGCGCGCGACCGATGGGCGAACAGGTCGAAGTGAGCCTGCTCCAGCCCGGCGTAGAGGGCGTCCAGCTCGGTCCGCGCCTCCTCGGCGGACAATATGGCAGGGGCGCCCGGCGTCTGGCCGGACGCGGCGGCCGGCAGAAAAGCCAGCGCGAGGGCCGCGACCATCCCCGCCGCCCGTCGTGTCATCCCCATCCGACCCGGCCCTTTTCCATCTCGCAAGGCAGTTCGGCACGGCCGGCCGGTTTGACCAAGTTACTTTGGCGTAAGGCGCCGGCCCTCGAGAACTTCCCTTTACGTTCACGTCAAGTTTGAGCTATGCGTGACGTATGGCGACCGCCGACGATCATCGCACCTATTCGATCCGCCAGTTGTGCCGCGAGTTCGGCGCGACGGCGCGGGCCCTGCGCTTCTATGAGGACAAGGGCCTGCTGACGCCCGCCCGCAAGGGCCAGACGCGGGTCTATGACGCCCGCGACCGGGCCCGGCTGAAGCTGATCCTGCGCGGCCGGCGCATCGGTTTCAGCCTGCTGGAGATCCAGGAGATGCTGGATCTGTACGACCACGACAATCACAACGCCCACCAGATGGCCGTCGCCCTGCGCCGCCACCGGGCCCAGATCGCGGCGCTGAAACAGCAGCGCGAGGACCTCGACGCCGCCATCGAAACCGCCGAGGAAGCCTGCGCCGTCATGGAGCGCAAGCTGGGCGAACATCGCCCCGATCTGCTGCCCGGCGCCGAGGAATACGCCAGCCTGCTCAAGGCCCGGCTCAATCCCGACCACACCCTCCAGCCCTTCAAAGCGAGAGCGTAATCCCATGGCCTACAAGGCGCCTGTCCGCGACCTGACGTTCGTCCTGAACGAGGTGCTGGAGATCGACCGCTATTCCAACCAGCCGGGCTTCGCCGACGTCTCGTCGGACCTGGTCGGCCAGATCCTCGAGGAAGGCGCCAAATTCGCCGAGGAGGTCATCGCCCCCCTGAACCGCGTCGGCGATCAGGAAGGCTGCAAATGGGATAACGGCAAGGTCACCGGCCCGACGGGCTGGAAGGAAGCCTACAAGGCCATGGTCGAGGCCGGCTGGCCCGCCCTGTCGGCCCTGCCCGAGCACGGCGGCCAGGGCATGCCCTCGGTGGTGGCCATGGCCTTCGGCCAGATGACGGCCGCGGCCAGCGCCGCCTTTTCGATGTATCCGGGCCTGACGGCGGGCGCCTACTGGGGCCTGAACGCCAACGGCTCGGACGAGCAGAAGGCGATGTATCTGCCCAAGATGGCGACGGGCGAATGGGGCGGGACCATGAACCTGACCGAGCCGCAGTGCGGCACGGACCTGGGCCTGATCCGCACCAAGGCGGTCCCGAACGGCGACGGCAGCTACAACATCACCGGCCAGAAGATCTGGATCTCGTCGGGCGAGCACGACTTCACCGACAACATCATCCATCTGGTGCTGGCCCGGATCGAGGGCGCGCCGGCGGGGATCAAGGGCATCAGCCTGTTCGTCGTGCCCAAGGTGTTCGTCAACGAGGACGGCAGCCTGGGCGAGCGCAACGAGGGCGCGGCCTGCGCCGGCCTCGAGCACAAGATGGGCATCCACGGCAACGCCACCTGCGTCATGGCCTATGAGAACGCCAAGGGCTGGCTCGTGGGCACCGAGAACAAGGGCATGGCCGCCATGTTCGTGATGATGAACGAGGCCCGCCTCGGCACCGGCCTGCAGGGCCTGTCGATCGGCACCGCCGCCTATCAGGCCGCCGTGGAGTTCGCCCATGACCGGCTGCAGGGCCGCTCGCTGACCGGGCCGAAGAACCCGGACGGGCCGGCCGATTCCATCATGGTCCACCCCGACGTGCGGCGCATGCTGCTGGAGGCCAAGGCCTTCGTCGAAGGCGGCCAGGCCTTCACCCTGTGGACCGCGCTGCAGGCCGATCTGCAGCATTCGAACGACGAGGCCGAGGCCCAGAAGGCCCGCGACTACATGGGTCTGATCACCCCGGTGCTGAAGGCCTATCTGACCGACAAGGGCTTCCACGTCGCCTCGCTGGCGATGCAGGTGCACGGCGGCAGCGGCTACACCGAGCATTTCCCGGCCTCGCAGTATCTGCGCGATGCGCGGATCACCATGATCTATGAGGGCGCCAACGGCATCCAGGCGCTGGATCTGGTGGGGCGGAAACTGCCGGCCAACGGCGGGCGGGCGATCATGAGCTGGTTCGCCGACATCGACGCCTTCGTGACCGAGAACGGCGGCGAGGGTCCGATCAAGCCGTTCGTGGACGGCCTGGCCGACGCCAAGAAGAAGCTGCAGGAAGGCACGATGTGGCTGATGCAGAACGGGATGCAGAACCCGGACAACGCCGGGGCGGCGAGCACCGACTATCTGCACATCTTCGGCCTGACGGCGCTGGCCTACATGTGGGCGCAGATGGCCAAGGCGGCGCAGGCGCAGGTGGATGGCGGTTCGACCGATCCGTTCTATGCGAACAAGCTGATGACCGGACGGTATTTCGTCGAGCGGATCCTGCCGGATACGGGCGCGCATCTGGCCAAGCTGAAGACCGGCGCGGACGTGCTGATGGCGATGCCGGCGGAGGCGTTCTGAGCATGAACGTCCTCAACGTCCCCGAGCCCGATTTCATGCAGGAAGAGGAGATCGTCCTCTTCTCCGACAGCGTCGGCAAATGGATCGACGAGCACGCCTCGCCCGAGGCGGTGCAGTCGTGGCTGGCCAATTCCAGCGTGCCGCGGGAACTGTGGAACGCGTCGGGAGACGCCGGCCTGCTGGGCCTGTCGATGCCCGAGGAAGACGGCGGCATGGGCGGGGACTACCGGCACGAGGTGGTGCTGATGCGCCAGCTGGGCTGGAAGGGCGCGGATCACTTCGGCATCTCGCTGCACAATGCGATCGTCATGCCCTACATCTGGCATTACGGCACCGCCGAGCAGAAGGCGCGCTGGCTGCCGCGGCTGCAGTCGGGCGAACTGGTCGGCGCCATCGCCATGACCGAGCCGGGCGCCGGGTCGGACCTGCAGGGGGTCAAGACCACCGCCATCAAGACCGGCGACCAGTATGTGGTGAACGGGTCCAAGACCTTCATCACCAACGGTCAGTTGGCGAACTTCATCATCGTCGTGGCCAAGACCGATCCGTCGGAAGGGGCCAAGGGCACCTCGCTGATCGTGGTCGAGACCGACGGGGCGGAGGGCTTCGAGCGCGGCCGGAACCTGCACAAGATCGGCATGGAGGGGAATGACACCTCCGAGCTGTTCTTCAACGATGTGAAGGTTCCGGGCGAGAACATCATCGGCGGCGGCGAGGGTCAGGGCTTCATCCAGCTGATGCAGCAGCTGCCGCAGGAGCGGCTGAATATCGCGGTCCAGGGCGTGGCCGCGGCCGAGCGCGGGCTGCGGGAGACGCTGGCCTATGTGAAAGAGCGCAAGGCGTTCGGGAAACGGGTCATCGACTTCCAGAATACCCAGTTCAAACTGGCCGAGGTGAAGACCAAGCTGACGGTGGCCAAGGTCTTCGTCGACCACTGCCTGGGCCTGCACCTGCAGGGCAAGCTGGACGCCGCGACGGCCTCGATGGCCAAATACTGGGTCACCGACATCCAGGGCGAGGTCATCGACGAGATGCTGCAACTGCACGGCGGCTACGGCTATATGAACGAGTATCCGATCGCCCAGCTGTACAAGGACGCGCGGGTGCAGCGGATCTACGGCGGGACCAACGAGATCATGAAGCTGCTGATCGCGCGGACGCTCTGACCGACCGGCCGCGCCGGCCGGCGTTGCCATCGACCCCGACTGCCGGATAACGTCGGCCGTCAGGGGAGACTCACAGATGAAAATCCGTCACGGCGCGGTCGCGGCGCTGGTCCTTGCGATGCTGCCGCAGGTCGCGCATTCGCAGGCTGCGCGGATCACCCCCGTCCTGTCCGACACCATGCAGCGCAGCTGTCAGGCCGAGACGGCCAACCTCCTGACGATGAACGGCGGACAGGAGGTGGTCGGGGCCCAGCCGTCGGTCGAACGCCAGCACCGCAGCCTGCGCATCGGCCGAAGCGGGGACGCGCGCCTGTTCGAACAGACCGGATCGGGTCCGTCGGGCGACATCCTGCTGCGGTTCACGACCACCGCAAACGGCGTGGTGAGCGAGGCCTCGCTGTCCGGGTCCTCGATCGACGCCTATGTCGCGGCCGCCCCGGGCGCCGATTTGGCGACCCTGGCCGCCGCCCTGGCGGATGACGTTCCCGAACGGCTTCTGCTCGGACGGTCGTTCGTCCCGGGCGACAACTACTATCCCGAAGACCTGAGGCGCAGCCTGATCAACCGGCTGACCAGCGGTCTGGGGCTGCCCTTTCCCGTGAACGGCTCGATCGACGTCCGTTATGCGGGAGAGGTCGAGGACAAGGGCCGACGCGCCTGGCGGTTCGCCGGCGAAATGGCGATGCGGGGCTCCGGGGACGCCGGCGGCCGCCCCGCGTCGATTGACCAGACCACACGGGTGGAGGTCCTGCATGACGCGGAGACCGGGCTGGTGCTCAGCTACCGGACCGAGGCCGAAACCCGCCTCGATCTCGACGGCCGTCCCTACACCGCCCTGCGGACGACCGACGCCTTTGATTGCGACATCGTTCCGGTCTCCTAGCGCCTGTCCCTGGCCGTGACGGTCGGGGCGTTCGACAGCCGAATTTTTCGCCCGTTGCGGGGGTATGGTTGATCCCGCCGCGCCGGGCCGTCTAACAGTGAAGCTTCTTCGGGGGGAGATGCCAATCCATGGATACGGTGATGACGGCCCTGGCCGCGGCGCCCGGACAGCTGATGTCCGTGCCGGTCGAATTCTACATCTTCGGCCTGACCCTGCTGGGCGTGGCGCTGTTCCATCACCGCACCCTGACCGTGGCCCTGTGCGGCCTGGCCACGACGGTCGTCTACAAGCTGGTCTTCTCCGGCTTCGCCCACGGCGAAGGCTTCGCCGGCCTGGCGGCCCACGCCAGCCATGAGGGGGTGATCCTCAGCAATCTGCTGCTCCTGCTGCTGGGCTTCGCCCTGCTGGCCAACCAGTTCGAGCGCAGCAATATCCCCGAGGCCATGCCGCGGGTCCTGCCCGACGGATGGCTGGGCGGCCTGACCCTGCTGGGTCTGGTGTTCGTGCTGTCCGCCTTCCTCGACAATATCGCCGCGGCCATCATCGGCGGGGTCGTGGCGCGCCACGTCTATCACGACAAGGTCAGCATCGGCTTCCTCGCCGCCCTTGTGGCGGCCGCCAACGCCGGCGGCGCGGGCAGCGTCATCGGCGACACGACCACCACCATGATGTGGATCAGCGGCGTCTCTCCCCTGGCCGTGCTGCACGCCTTCATCGCCTCCGTCGTCGCCTTCGGCATCTTCGGCGTCCTCGGCGCCCTGCAGCAGCACAGGCATTTCCCGATCCAGGCCCATATCGCCGCCGACGCGCCCAGGGTCGATCCGACCCGGGCGGTGATCGTCGGCGTGATTCTGGTCACCCTGCTGGCGGTCAATTTCGCCGGCAACGCCTGGTATCCCGAGCATCAGGACGCCGCGCCCTGGCTGGGCCTCGGTCTCTGGGTCGCCCTGCTGATCACCGCCCTTGTGCGGGCGCCGCAATGGGGCGTGCTGCCGGGCGCGGCCAAGGGGGCGCTGTTCCTGGTCTCGCTGGTCGCCACCGCCTCGCTGATGCCGGTCGAGAGCCTGCCGGCCGCCTCGTGGCAGACGGCGCTGGGACTGGGCTTCCTGTCCTCGGTGTTCGACAACATCCCGCTGACGGCCCTGGCGCTGAAACAGGGCGGCTATGACTGGGGCGTCCTGGCCTTCGCCGTCGGTTTCGGGGGATCGATGATGTGGTTCGGCTCATCGGCGGGCGTCGCCCTGTCGGGCCTGTTCCCGCAGACGCGTTCGGTGGTCAGCTGGCTGCGGCACGGCTGGTATGTGCCGATCGCCTATGTCGCCGGCTTCGCCGTCATGCTGGCGGTGATGGGCTGGCATCCGACCCCGACCCGCGCCGAACGCCCGGCCGAGAGCCAGGGCCACGCCGCGCCGCCCAAGGTCATCGACGACGCCCTGCACGCCGTCGGCCAGTCATGGCGCGACCTGACCGGACGGATCGGCTAGAGTCGCCGCCCAACTTCCGGCGGAGACACGATGGTCAGGCTGTTCGTCCAGGGCCCGCTACAGGCCGGGGTCGCGGTTGCGCCGACGCTCGACCAGTCGCGCTATCTGACCCAGGTGATGCGGTTGAAGCTCGGCGACTCCCTGCTGGTCTTCAACGGCGTCGACGGCGAGTGGCGCTGCGTCATCGCCGAAATCCTAAAGAAGGGCGTGGTGCTGCGGCCCGAGGAACAGGTGCGGCCGCAGGCGACGGGGCCGGACCTGCTGCTGCTGATCAGCGTGGTCAAGAAGAGCGCCCTGGAGTTCGCCGTCGAAAAGGCCACCGAGCTGGGCGCCCGCCGGATCGGCCTGGTGGTCACCCACCGGACCCAGGTCCAGCATGTGCGGATGGACCGGCTGGACGCCATCGCCATCGAGGCGGCCGAACAGACCGGGCGGCTGGACGTGCCGATGATCGACGAGCCGGTGAAGCTGGCGGACGTGCTGGACGGCCGGGAGGCCGGGCGGCGGCTGATGTTCTGCGACGAGACGGGCGGGGCGCCGGTGATGGAGGCGCTGGCGGAGGCCGGCGGCGGGCCCTGGGCCGTCCTGATCGGGCCCGAGGGCGGCTTTTCGCCGGAGGAGCGGGCGCGGCTGCGGGCCCTGCCCTTCACCACCGCCGTGTCGCTGGGACCGCGCATCCTGCGGGCCGACACCGCCGCCATCGCCGCCCTGACGCTGTGGCAGGCGGCCGTCGGCGACTGGGACCGCTAGCGAACGCCACAGCTTGCGGGCAGGATGGGGCATGTTCAACGAACTGGCGCTTTCGACCATCATGGCCCTGCTGGCCGTCAGCATCCACGGCTTCGGCCTGCTGGGCCTCGGCCGCGGGCTGGAGGTCTACGAAAGCCGGGCCGGGCAGCCGTATGTCGAGGGACCGCTGTGGCGGCACGCCCTGCTAACCATCGTCCTGGTCCTTGGACTGTTCGTCATCCACGGCGTCGAGATCTGGCTCTACGCCGCCCTGTACAAGGTGATCGGCGCGGTGCCGGACCTGCGCGAGGCCGTCTATTTCAGCAGCATCAGCTATGGCTCGATCGGCTACGACGACTCGCTGATGGCGCCGCAGTGGCGTTTGCTGGGCGCCATAGAGGGCGTGGCGGGGGCCATTCTGCTGGGCTGGTCGGTCGCCTTCTTCGTCAGCGTCATGACGCCGTTCACCCAACGCAGGAAACACCGCTCCGATCGTCGCGACGTCCCTTGAGGAACGCGTCGTTTCGCCCCATCTAGCCGCGACAACAGGGCTGAATGCATGACCGACGCCGCGCCGCTTTCCCGGGATGATCTGATCGGCGCCATGTCGAAGGGCGCCAAGCCGAAGGACCAGTGGCGCATCGGCGCCGAGCACGAGAAATTCGGCTTCGACCGCACCACCCTGCGCCGCCCCGCCTATGAGGGCGAAAACGGCATCCTGGCCATGCTGACCGGCCTGCAGCGGTTCGGCTGGGCGCCGGTCGAGGAGGCCGGCCACATCATCGCCCTGGAGCGGAAGAACGAGGAGGGGATGACCGCCTCGATCTCGCTGGAGCCGGGCGGGCAGTTCGAACTGTCGGGCGCGCCGCTGAAGGATGTCCACGACATCTGCAACGAGACCGGCCAGCATCTGATGGAGGTCAAACAGGTCGCCGACCAGATCAACCTCGGCTTCATCGGGGCCGGTTTCGACCCGCTGTGGCGGCGCGAGGACGTCCCGGTCATGCCCAAGGGCCGCTACAAGATCATGCGCGCCTACATGCCGAAGAAGGGCTCGCTGGGCCTCGACATGATGCTGCGCACCTGCACCATCCAGTCGAATCTGGACTTCGCGGATGAGGCCGACATGGTGGCCAAATTCCGCACCTCCCTGGCCCTGCAGCCGATCGCCACCGCCCTGTTCGCCTGTTCGCCCTTCATCGAGGGCAAGCCCAGCGGCTTCCTGTCCTCGCGCGCCAATGTCTGGACCGATACCGACCCCGACCGGACCGGCATGCTGGACTTCGTCTTCCAGGACGGCTTCGGCTACGAGCGCTACGCCGACTATGCGCTGGATGTGCCGATGTATTTCGCCAAGCGCGGCGAGACCTATGTCGATCTGTCAGGCCAGTCGTTCCGCCAATTCATGACCGACGGACTGGACGCCCTGCCGGGCGAGCGGGCTTCGTTGAAGGACTGGAACGACCATCTGACCACCCTCTTCCCCGAGGTGCGGCTGAAGGCCTATCTGGAGATGCGCGGCGCCGACGGCGGGCCGTGGAGCCGGATCTGCGCCCTGCAGGCCCTGTGGGCCGGCGTGCTGTACGACGGGGCGGCGCTGGCCGCGGCCTGGGATCTGGTCAAGGACTGGGACATAGCCGACCACGAACGCCTGCGCCGCGACGTGACCCGGCTGGGGCTCAAGGCCGAGGTGGCCGGCCGGTCGGTGCGCGACATCGCCGTCGACATGGTCGACATCGCCCGCCAGGGCCTGAAGAACCGCGCCCGCTTCAGCGGCGGCATGGTCGACGAGCGCGGCTATCTGTCGGAGCTGGAAGACATCGCCGACAGCGGGATCACCCCGGCGGACCGGCTGCTGGCGCTGTACCACGGCGAGTGGCAGGGCGATGTGACGCGGATGTACCGGGACTTCGCCTACTAGCCCTTGATCGCCGCCTCCGGCGGGCGGAAGCTCGACCGCAACAGACGGAGGGGTCGATGATGAAGCTGACTGCGATTGTGGCGGCGTTCGCCGCCCTTGGGATGGCCGGTTGCCAGCCCGCTCCCGTCGTCGCCGCGGACGGACCGGCTCCGGCTCCGGCTCCGGCAGGACCGCAGACGACCACCGCTTTCGGCGTGGCCTTCGATCACGCCGCCGGGCTCGGGACCCGGCCCTGCGACGGCGACATGCCGCGCTGCACGATCCTGTTCGACCCGGCCGCCGAGGCCTACATGCGCGACCTCCTGACGGTGCAGGTCCATGACGGTCCGCTGGAGACGGTCGCCGCCGCCGAGGCCGGCTTCGAACGCAACGCCGAGGGCCGGTTGATGACCACCTACGGCCGGTTCGAACCGGTGGCCGTGGAGGCGTTCGAGGTGAACGGCGAACCGGGCCTGCGCGCCATCATCACCTGTGGAATCAGCGACCCGGAGACCGGCTTCCACGCCGGCGCCGGCGAATGCCTGTGGGCCGTGGTCAGCGACGGGACACGCTCGGTGGTGATCTCGTCCAGCGGTTTCGGCAACGGGCTGGAGGCCGCCGAGAAGGTGGTGAACTCGATCCGGTTCGCCGCAAATTGACAAGGATTGCCATTCGACCGATTGTAGGCGCGAAAGGAGCGCCGCCATGGCCACGATGAACATCTCCCTGCCCGACCAGATGAAGGCCTGGGTCGAGGCCCAGTCGGCGGACGGCCGCTATGCCAACTCCAGCGACTATATCCGCGATCTGATCCGGCGCGAGCAGATGAAGGCGGAGAAGGTCGCTCACTGGAACCTCCTGATCGAAGAGGCCCATGCGTCGGGGATCAGCGACCAGTCCTTCGACGAAATCATTGCCGAGGCCCGGGCCGAGGCCGAGGCTCGCGCCCCCACCCGCGCGGCCTGACGACCGGTGAGGGTTCGCTTCTCGAAGGCCGCCCGACGGGACCTGCAGACGATCTATCTTCAAGGCGAAGAGATGTTCGGCCGGAAACGGGCCGACGCCTATGCCGTGGGATTGGCCGCGGCTTTCCGGCTCATCGCCGACTATCCGCTTTCGGCGCGACCGCGTCAGGAACTCAAGCGGCCGGTACGCGCGTGGCCCTGCCAATCCCACGTCATCCTCTACACCGTGGATGAGGCCGGCGTTCTCGTCCTTCGCGTACGGCATGGCCACGAGGACTGGACGACCTAGCCTCTCTGAGTCCGGCTGAACTCAGCCTCGCGCCGCCGTATTGCACTGCGCCAGCTGCGCCTCGCTGAGGGCCGCGCCGTCGCGCTCGTATCGGGCGACCGCGCCGAAGCGGGCGACGAAGCGGCGGCACTCGCGGCCGGCGGGCTGGGAGAGGCCGGGGCCGCGGGCGACGCAGACGCCGTCGGGCGCACAGGTCCAGCGGCGCCCGTCGAACACTTCGCTGCGCGCCTCGCCGGGCGCGGTCAGGACGGCGCCGGCGCCGGGCGCGACGGGGACGGGTTGGGCGGAGATCAGGGCCGCCGTCGAGATCAGGGTCATGAGAAGCATGTCGCTTCCTCCAGAGGGACTATCCAGACCGACCGGCTTGAGGTAAAAGTAACCGGTCGGTTACCGATAAGTGCGCGGTCGGTTACTTTTGGTCAAGAGGTAATTTCGTTGGGCAAGGGCGAGGAGACGCGGGCGCGGATTCTGGACGAGGCGATGCGCCAGGTCAGCGTGCGCGGCATGACCGGCGTCAGCCTGGGCGACCTGGCCGCCGGGATGAAGCTGTCCAAGAGCGGGGTGCTGAAGCATTTCCAGTCGATGGAGGCGCTGCAACTGGCCTTGCTGGACATGATGACCGACCGGTTCATCGCCGAGGTGTGGAAGCCGGCCGAGCCGTTCGAGCCCGGGCGCGCGCGACTCGAGAAGTTGTTCGAGCGCGAACTGGCGTGGAACGACAGCGAGCACCTGCCGGGCGGCTGTCCGCTGACCGCCGCCGCGACCGAGCTGGACGACCGGCCGGGGCCGTTGCGCGACAAGCTGAAGGACAACCGGGTGCGCTGGGCCCGGACGCTGAAGCGCGAGTTTCGCGCCCTGCGGCCCGAGGCGGACGAGGCCACGCTCGAGACGCTGGTGTTCCAGTGGAAGGGCATATTGCTGGCCTATGGCCATTCGAAGCGGCTGCTGGACGACGAGGCGGCCCGCGCCCAGGCGACGGCGGCGTACCGGATGCTGATCGGCGGCTGAGCCGACGGCCGGTCTCCGCCAGACCCGCGTTTCCAAGGCCTGCGCCGCCGGGGTAGAACCCCGCCATGCCGACCGAGAACGAGCGCAAATATGTCCTGTCCGATGCGGCGGCCCTGCGGGCGCTGTGGTCCGACTGGAGCGAGATCCGGCAGGGCTATCTGCCCGGCGACGCCCGCATCCGGCGGCAGACGCGGGACGGCGTTCCGCATGACAGTTTCACCTACAAGATCGAGGCGGCCGGCCGGCTGATCGAGATCGAGACGGCCATGGCCGAGCCGCGCGACTTCGACGACCTGTGGCCGCTGACGACGCGGCGCATCCACAAGCTGCGGCGGACGGAGACCGACCGGCACGGCCTGCAGTGGGACGTCGACCTGCTGCTGGACGCGGCGGGCGCGTTCTATTTCGCCATGGCGGAGTGCGAGATGCCCGAGGCCATGGACGCCCCGCCGGAGGTGCTGCCGGCGCTGGCGCCTTTCGTCGCCTATGCCGTGCCGCGCGACCGTCAGGGCGAGTTCGTCAATGCCCGGCTGGCCGATCCCGGCTATGCTGCGGGCCTGAGATTCTGAGCCGGACGGAGCCCATCATGACCGGAACCATTCGCGTCGGCATCGGCGGCTGGACCTATGAGCCGTGGCGCGGGGTCTTCTATCCGGACAAGCTGAGCCAGAAGAAGGAGCTGGAGTACGCCTCCGGCAAGCTGACCTCGATCGAGATCAACGGCACCTATTATTCGACCTTCAAGCCGGACAGCTGGATGAAGTGGCGCGACGAGACGCCGGACGACTTCGTCTTCGCGGTCAAGGCCAGCCGCTACTGCACCAACCGCAAGATCCTGTCGGAGATGGGCGAGTCGATGGAGCGGTTCCTCGGCCAGGGGCTGAGCGCCCTGGGCGACAAGCTGGGGCCGATCAACTGGCAGTTCATGGGGACCAAGAAATTCGATCCGGTCGATTTCGAGGGATTCCTGAAGCTGCTGCCGAAGGAGCAGGACGGGGTGCGGCTGCGGCATGCGCTGGAGGTGCGGAACCCGAGCTTCGACACCCGGCAGTTCTATGATCTGGCGACGAAATACGGCGCGGCCATCGTCTATGCGGTGGACGACGAGGCGCCGGAGTGGCCGCGGATCGACCAGCCGACGGCCGACTTCACCTACGCCCGGCTGATGTCGAGCCGCGAGGACGAGCCGACGGGGATGACGTCGGCGGAGCTGGACGCGGTGGCGGCGCAGACCCGCGACTGGGCGAAGCGCGGGGAGGTGTTCGCCTATTTCATCGCCGGAGCGAAGGTGCGCAATCCGGCGGCGGCCCGGGCGCTGATCGAAAAGCTGGGCTGACCCGGTTGCGCCGCCCCGCCGGCGCCCTCACTTGAGACCAGCCTTCCAGGAGCCCCCCATGCCCATCGCCACCCGCGCCTTCGCCGCCACCTCCAGCGGCGCCCCGCTGTCGCCCTTCAGCTTCGACCGGCGCGATCCGGGCCCGGACGATGTGGCCATCGAGATCAAATTCTGCGGCGTCTGCCACTCCGACCTGCACGTCGCGAAGAACGACCTGGGCAATACGACCTATCCGATCGTCCCCGGGCATGAGATCGCCGGCGTGGTGACGGCGGTGGGCGGCAATGTCGCCCGCTTCAAGGTCGGCGACCGGGTCGGGGTCGGCTGCATGGTCGACAGCTGCCGCCAGTGCAAACCCTGCCTGGAAGGCGAGGAGCAGTACTGCGTCCCCGGCATGACCCAGACCTATGGATCGCCCGATCCCAAGGGCGGCGCCGTGGGCCAGACGATCACCCAGGGCGGCTATTCCACCGCCATCGTGGTCGACCAGAACTATGTGGTGACCATTCCCGACAGCATTCCGCTGGACGCCGCCGCGCCCCTGCTGTGCGCCGGCATCACCACCTATTCGCCGCTGCGCCACTGGAAGGTCGGGCCGGGATCGAAGGTCGCCGTGATCGGCCTCGGCGGCCTCGGCCATATGGCGGTCAAACAGGCCGCGGCCATGGGGGCGGAGGTCACCGTCCTGTCGACCTCGGACCGCAAGAAGGCCGACGCCGAGCGGATGGGGGCGAAGCATTTCCTGATCAACTCCGACAAGGCGGCGATGAAGGCGGCGGGCGAGAGCTTCGACCTGATCATCAACACCGTCTCGGCCACGCACGAGATCGCCAGCCATGTGAGCCTGCTGGCGAAGGACGGAACCATGGTCATGCTGGGCCTGACCACCGAGGGGCTGCCGGTCTACGCCATGGGCCTGCTGTGGCGGCGCCGGGCGGTGGCCGGCTCGCTGATCGGCGGCATTCGCGAGACCCAGGAGATGCTCGACTTCTGCGCCGAGCACGGCCTGGCCTGCGACATCGAGGTGATCGCGCCCGACCAGATCAACGAAGCCTACGCCCGGATGGAGAAGTCGGACGTGCGGTACCGGTTCGTGCTGGATATGGCGAAGATCTAGGGTCGAGAGACGAGGGTCGAGGGTCGAGGAAGACGCGACCCGGGAGCATGTGGCGTCCTGCTTCGACCCTCGCCCCTCGACCCTCGCCCCTCTCGCCGCTACATCTGCTGCCGAAGGCCCTCCGTCAGAGCGGGCCAGCAGGGACAAGGAAACGCACATGGCTCGAGTGGCTCTGGTCACGGGTGGAACCCGCGGCATCGGCAAGGCGATCGTCCAGCGGCTGAAGGAGGACGGCATGCTCGTCGCCGCCGGCTATTCCGGCAATGTCGAGGCGGCCGAGGCCACGGCGAAGGAGCTGGGCGTCGCCATCGTCAAGGGCAATGTCGGCTCGTTCGACGACTGCGCCCGGGCGGTGAAGGAGATCGAGGACCAGCTGGGGCCGATCGACATCCTGGTCAACAACGCCGGCATCACCCGCGACGGCTTCTTCCACAAGATGAGCCATGACCAGTGGTCCGACGTCATCCGCGTCAACATGGACAGCGTGTTCAACATGACGCGCCAGGTCATCAACGGCATGCGCGACCGCGGCTTCGGCCGGATCGTCAACATCAGCTCGATCAACGGCCAGAAGGGCCAGATCGGCCAGACCAACTATTCCGCCGCCAAGGCCGGGATGATCGGCTTCACCAAGGCGCTGGCGCTGGAGAACGCGCGCAAGGGCGTGACCGTGAACTGCATCGCGCCCGGCTATATCGACACCGAAATGGTCGGCGCCATGGACGAGAAGGTCCTGGCCGGAATCATCGCCCAGATCCCGGTCGGAAGACTCGGAAAAGGCGAAGAAATCGCCGATATGGTGTCGTGGCTGGCCGGCGAACGTGCCGGATATGTCACAGGCTGCACCCTGTCGCTGAACGGCGGTCAGTATCTGGTCGGCTGACGCGCCCCCGCCCAAAATCCGCCGTGTGCCGATTCCACGAATAGCCTCATGGAGTTGACGGCAAGGGTCAGAACGGCGCGAACGCCGCTTCCGGCCGCGATGGCGATCGCCCTCGCGGCGGCGGCGCTGTCGACGCTGGCCACCGCCTCACAGGCCCAGGCCCAGAACCAGGCCAACGCCCAGGCCGAGCAGAGCCAGGCCCTGCGCAACAACAGTCCCGCTCCCCGGGCCCTGCCGCCGACCGGCCGCTATGTCGCCGATTCCGGCGAGGCCTTCATCCTCGACCGCTCGGGCCAGCGGCCCCTGCTGCGCTTCGACCGGCGCGACGAGACCTGGGTGCTGCGGCCCACCGCGGCCCCGCGCGGCGACGTCATCTATCGCAATGACGCGGGGGACCAGCTGCTGCGCGTGACCCCGGGCGGGGGCATGACCGTCTATACGCCCCGGGCGCCCGGCGGCTCGCCGGCCTCCTTCTCCGGCCCCGGCCAGAGCCTGTCGCCGCCGAATCTGGGGCCCGCCCAGCTGTTCCAGCTGATGGCGCGGCGGAGCGCGATGCTGAGCCGGGCGATGGGCCGGCTGATCGAGATCAACCTCGATACCGGCGAGCAGGCCGAGGGTCTGTCCGTCGAGGCCCTGATCCTGTCGACCGACGCCGTGCTCAGGATCTCGCGGTCGCCGACGGCCCGCTCGTCGCTGGACCGGCTGCGCAGCATCACCATCATCGAGGGACAGCGCGCCTCGGTGACCTATTCCCGCGGCGATCTGCGCATCATCGTGGCGCCGACCCAGGGGGTGGCCGGCCGGCCGTCGTCGGCCCGCGTCATCCAGGCCTTCCTGGCCCAGCCCGCGCCGATCCGGCGCTAGAATACGTCCTTGGCCGCCCGGACGGCCGCGAAGGCCGCCGCGTCGCCCGCCCGCAGGAACGGATTGAAGGCCTTTTCGGCGCCGATGGTGGTCGGCACGGTCGCCTCTCCCCGCTCGCGCATCGCAAAGATCTCCGCCGCCCGTGCGGCCATCTCCGGCCGGTCGTCGAGGCTGAGGGCGAAGCGGGCGTTGGCCGCGGTATACTCATGCGCGCACCAGACGACGGTCTCGTCGGGCCAGGCGGCGAGCGCCTGCAGACTGGTCCACATCTGGTCCGGGGTCCCCTCGAACAACCGCCCGCAGCCGAGGACGAACAGCACGTCGCCGACAAAGGCCTGGGCGTCGGCGGGCGAGCGGTAGACGATGTGGCCGAGGGTGTGGCCGGGCGCATCGGTCACCTCCAGCGCCGTGGCGCCCAGCATGACCGTGTCGCCGCCGGCGACGATCCGGTCGATCGGCGCCGCCCGACGCACCTCTTCGGGACCGATGATCTCGCAGCCGGTCCCGGCCTTCAGCGCCGCGTTGCCCTGGGTGTGGTCGGGGTGCCAGTGGGTGTTGAGGATCCGGTCCAGCCGCCCCCAGCCGCTGGCCTCGAGATCCGCCAGGATCGCCGCCGCATCGGGCGTGTCCACCGTGGCGACCATCCCCGTCTCCCGGTCGCGGAGCAGAAGGCCGTAGTTGTCGTTCAGACAGGGGAAGAGGCGAACGTCGAGGGTCATGCGGCTGTTCTAGCAGCCGCCCCCGGCGCGGCCTATGGTGGGGTCATGCGGCGCAGCATCGAGGAACTCCGGACCTTCTACGGCGAGCCCGCCGGCGCCCTGGCGCGGCGCATGCTGGCGCGGCGGCTGGAAGACGCCTGGGGCGAGGCGGCCAACAGCGACGTGCTGGGCCTGGGCTACGCCACGCCGTGGCTGGACGCCTTCGTCGGGGCCCGCCGCGTGGTCGCGGCCATGCCGGGCGGCCAAGGGGTCGAGCCCTGGCCCTCGGTCGGCAAGAACCGGACCCTGCTGGTCGACGACCGCCGCCTGCCGTTCGCCGCGGGATCCTTCGACCGCATCCTGCTGGTGCACGCCCTCGAAGAGGCCGACGACGCCCAGGGGCTGATGAACGAGGCGGTCCGGGCCCTGTCGCCGGCCGGGAGAATCATCCTCGTCGCGGCGGCGCGCGGCGGCTTGTGGGCGCGGTCCGAGACCACGCCCTTCGGCCACGGGCGGCCCTTCACCCGCCGCCAGCTGGAACGGCTGGTGCGCGGCGCGGGGCTGGAGCCCACGGCCTGGTCGCAGACCCTGTATGTGCCGCCCTGGGGGCCCCTGCTGCCGCTGGCCGAAGGCCTTGAGCAGATCGGCAAGCGGATCATGCCGGGGGCGGCGGGGGTCATCCTGCTGGAGGCGACGCGTCAGGCCTATGCCCGCATCCGGCCCGGCGGGGCCGTGGCCACCGTCCCGGTCATGACGCCCGCGCTGCAGCCGCAGTCGGCGTCGCGGTCGTCGCGCGATCCGGTCGGCGATGATCTGGCGGGAAGCGGCGAACGCCCTTAAAGCCCTGCCCATGCAGCGACTGATCCTGATGCGTCACGCCGAGGCGGAACGGGCGGCCGGCTCCGGCCGCGACCGGGACCGCGCCCTTTCGGCGCGGGGACGAGCCGACGCCACGGCCATGGGCCGGGCCCTGGCCGCGCGGGGCATGCGCCCCGACCTGGCGCTGGTCTCGCCCGCCGTCCGCACCCGCCAGACCTGGGACCTGCTGCATGACGCCTTCGGCGACGTGCAGGTGCGCGAGGACGAGCCTCTGTACAATGGCGGCGCCGGGACCCTGCGCGGCTTCGTCGAGGCGGCCGAGGACGAGGCCGGCTGCCTGATGGTCGTGGCCCACAATCCCGGCGTCCATCTTCTGGCCGTGGAGTATCTGGTCGAAAGCGCCGCCTCGCCGGCCGTGCTGGACCGGATGAGCGGCGGCTTTCCGCCGGGAGCGGCGGCGATCTTCACCGTCGACGTGGCGGGCCGCTGCGCCTTCGAGGGCTTCATCCAGCCGCGCGACCTGGCCGGGGCATGAGCGCGGTGGCCTACAAGCTGGTCGACCGGGCCGAGTGGGCCGCTGCCCTGGCCGCCGGCGTCTATGCGGGGTCGGCGCTCGACCGGGCCGACGGCTTCATCCACATGTCGACCGCCGCCCAGCTGGCCGAGACGGCGCGCCGCCACTACGCCGGGCGCTCGGACCTGGTGCTCGTCGAGGTCGCCCTGGCGCCGCTGGGCGCGGCGCTGAAATGGGAGGCGTCGCGCGGCGGCGACCTGTTCCCGCATCTGTTCGCCCCCCTGCCCGCCCGCGCCGATGCGCCGCAGCGCGGCCTGTCGGTGGATGCGGACGGGGTGATGCGGTTCGAGGACGGAGCCGTGGGATGGCCGTGACCGACATCGGCGCCGCCCTGCTGCGGCTGATCGACCCGGAGACCGCCCACGGCCTGGCGATCCGGGCGCTGCAGCTGGCGCCCCTGCCGCCGGCGGGACCCGACGATCCGATCCTGGCGACCACCCTGGCCGGACTGGCCCTGCCCAATCCGGTCGGCCTGGCGGCGGGTCTGGACAAGAACGGCGAGGCCCTGCACGGCCTGTCCCGCCTCGGCTTCGGCTTCATCGAATGCGGCTCGGTGACGCCTCTGGCCCAGCCGGGCAATCCGAAGCCGCGCCTGTTCCGGCTGAGCGAGGACCGGGCGATCATCAACCGGATGGGGTTCAACAACGCCGGTCTGGAGGCCTTCGCC
Source organism: Brevundimonas sp. (assembly GCA_004296955.1). Classification (GTDB taxonomy): domain Bacteria; phylum Pseudomonadota; class Alphaproteobacteria; order Caulobacterales; family Caulobacteraceae; genus Brevundimonas. The sequence goes on along the minus strand of SCVB01000080.1, from coordinate 13,239 downwards.
GCCCGCCTCGCCGCCCGCCCGCGCGACGCCGTGGTCGGGGCCAACCTCGGCGCCAACAAGGACACCGAGGACAAGGCGGCGGACTATGTCGCCGGCCTGATCCGCCTCAAGGGCCTGGCCGACTATGTCACCGTCAATGTCTCGTCGCCCAATACGCCGGGCCTGCGCGCCCTGCAGGGACGGGCGGCGCTGGACGACCTGCTGGGCCGGCTGGCCGAGGCGCGCGGCGGGGATCCCACGCCGGTCTTCCTCAAGATCGCCCCGGACCTGACCGCCGCCGAGATCGCCCTGATCGTCGAGGCCAGCCTCGACCACGGCCTGGACGCCCTGATCGTGTCCAACACCACGCTGGACCGGCCGGTCAGTCTGCGGGCCCGCGACCGGGGCGAGGCCGGGGGCCTGTCCGGCGCGCCGCTGAAGGCGCGGGCCGGCGCCGCCCTGCGCGCCGCGGCCGAGGCCGCCGGCGGCCGCCTGCCGCTGATCGCCGCGGGCGGGATCGACAGCGGGGCCGAGGCCTATGCCCGGATCCGGGCCGGAGCGTCGGCGGTCCAGCTGTACTCCGCCCTCATCTTCGAGGGTCCCGGATTGATCGGACGGATCAAGCGGGACCTGGCCGCGCGGCTTCGCGCGGACGGGTTTTCCACAGTCGCCGAGGCTGTTTCAGCGGCCCGTTGACGGAGCGTTAGGGCAAGCGGGTCATGATCCCGGGAGGGGCGAAATCGCTCATTCCGGGGAGCCGCATGGCGATAGCCAAAGCCGACATGCCAGCCGACGCGACCCTCGCCAACAGCGGCGACTGGGCCAGCGCGATCCGTCAGCGGCGCAAGGCGCTGCTGCAGCGGCTCGGCATGGCCGCGGCCAGCGCCCTGATCTTCAGCCCCCTTCTGGGCTGGTCGCTGAGCTTCGCCTGGGTGATCGGCTATTTCCTCGTCCAGGTCGTGGACCTGTGGATCTTCGCTCCGATCAACAGCGGCAAGGCCGAACGGCTGCGCGGCGTTCGCGGGATCGCCGGCTGGGGCGTCCTGACGATGAACGCGGCCTATTTCGGCAGCCTGTCGGTGCCGCTGTGGCTGATCGGCGGACCGTTCGGCGGCATCTGCGCCGCCATGCTGCTGTCGGCCGGCGCCATCTATTCGGTGATCAACGCCCCGCGCTCGACCTCGGTCATGCTGATGACCGCCTCGGTGCAGTTCCTGTATCTGGCGGCCACCCCGGTGTTCATGGCCATCCACGGCGCCACGCCCGGCTTCGTCACCGCCGCGGCCATCGCCGTCGGCGTCTTCATCACCTACTGCCTGTCGACCTGGCAGCGGATGAACGAGGCGCGCCTGTCCGAGAGCGCCGCCCGGATCGAGGCCGACCAGAAGCGCATGGACGCCGAGCGCATCATGGAGGGCCGCAGCGCCTTCCTGGCCGCGATCGGCCACGACCTGCGCACTCCGATCAGCGCCATCCTGACCGGCGCGGCGGAGCTGGAGCGGGGCGCGACCGACGCCGCCGCCCGCTCGCAGGCGCACCTGATCACCGACGCCGGCTTCATGATGAAGGCCATGCTCGACGACCTGCTGGACCACGCCAAGCTGGAAGCCGGACACATGACCGTCGACCAGGTCGACTTCAATCTGCGCGAGCTGCTGAACCAGACCGCCCGACTGTGGCGCGGCCCGGCGCGGGCCAAGGGCCTGAAGCTCCGGGTCGAGGGAGCCGCCTCCATCCCCGCGGCCGTCCGCGGCGACCCGATGCGCGTCCGTCAGGTGCTCAACAACCTGATCTCCAACGCCATGAAATTCACCGAGACGGGGTCGATCACCCTGCGTCTCAAGGCCTGGAGCGAGGAGCCCGGCGGCCACGCCGTGCTGATCGCGGTTGACGACACCGGGCCCGGCATGACCGCCAACCAGGTCGCCCGCCTGTTCACCCCCTTCGACCAGACCATGGCCGGGGTCAGCGCCGTCCATGGCGGCACGGGCCTGGGCCTGGCCATCAGCCGTCAGCTGGCGGAGCTGATGGGCGGACGGGTCACGGTCCGCACGCGCCCCGGCGCCGGGGCCAGCTTCACCCTCGCCCTGCGCCTGCTGCAGGGAGAGGCGACCCGGGTCGCGCCGCAGGTCCTCGACCAGGAAAGCCGGGACGCCGTCGCCCGGGCCCTGTCCGGCCGCCCTGCCAGCCCCGCCGCCCCGGCCCCCGCGGCCCAGTCGCTCGTCCCGCCGGCGGAACCGGCCCGGGCAGAACCCTTCGCCGCGATCGACACGGCCGACGTCGCCCCGCTCGCGCCCGAACCGGCCATGGACGCGGGCGAGGACGATGAGGAAGGCCGGCCGATGCGGGTGCTGGTGGTCGACGACCACGACATCAACCGCCGCGCCATCCAGCTGATCCTGCAGCCGCTGGGCTGCGACATCGCCACCGCCGCCGACGGCATGGCGGCGCTGAAGATCTGCGAACACACCGCCTTCGACCTGATCTTCATGGACGTGCGGATGCCCGAGCTGGACGGTCGCGAGACCACCCGCCGCATCCGCGCCGGCGACGGCCCCAACGCCGGCGTGCCGATCATCGCCGTCACCGCCGACACGGCGCCGGACGACATCGCCGCCTGCACCGCGGCCGGCATGACCTATTTCGTGCCCAAGCCGATCACCCCGCCGATGCTGCTGGGGGCCATCACCCATGTGATGACCATGGCTCAGTCGGAAGACGCCGCCGAGATCGAGACCGCCGCCGCCTGATCGCGGACGGCGGCGACCAGGCGGTCGGCGAAACCGGGGGCCCTGATCCCGCATTCCCAGACGGTGACCACGCGCCAGCCGGCGGCCTCCAGCGCGGCGGCGGCGGCCTCATCCCGCGCGCGGTTGCGGCCGATCTTGGCGGTCCAGTAGTCGGCGTTGGCCTTGGGCGCCCGTGCGCCGCGGGCGCAGTCGTGGCCGTGCCAGAAACAGCCGTGGACGAAGATCGCGACGCGCCGCCCCTGCATGACCAGGTCGGGCCGCCCGGGCAGACCGCGCCCGCCGAGCCGGTAGCCGATGCCCGCCGCGCGCAGGATGCGGCGCACGGCGAGCTCCGGCGTGGTGTCGCGCCCCTTCACAGCGCGCATGACGGCGCTGCGCTTCTCGGGGGTGAAGGGGTCGGTCATCCGATCCTCCCCCGGCGGGGGCTTGCGGTCGGCTCGTATACGAGCCGATCCTCAAGGCGCGGCGCGGCTTCGCGCCGTGACGGAGGGGCCGTGAAACCGCCGCCGGCGCCCCTCCACCACCCTTCGCCTTCGGCTTCGGGCGGTCCCCCTCCCCCGGTGGGGGAGGAACTCATCCTAGAGCTGCGTCAGCAGGTGCTCGGCCGAGGACACCCGGAATTCGCCGGGCTGTTCGACGTTCAGCTGGCTGACCACGCCGTCCTTGACGATCATCGAATAGCGCTGCGAGCGCTCGCCCATGCCGAAGCCCTTGGCGTCCATGGACAGGCCGAGCTGGCGGGTGAGGTCGCCGTTGCCGTCGCCCAGCATGACGATCTCGTCCTTGCCGATGCCCTGGCTGTCGGCCCAGGCGCCCATGACGAAGGCGTCATTGACCGAGATGCAGGCGACGGTGTCGACGCCCTTGGCGGTCATCTCGCCGCGCAGGTCCTTGAAGCCCGGCAGGTGGCGGGCCGAGCAGGTCGGGGTGAAGGCGCCGGGCACGGCGAACAGGGCCACGGTCTTGCCGGCGAAGATCTCGTCGGTGGTGACCGGCTTGGGACCGTCGTCGGTGGCGCGGGTCAGGTTGGCCGAGGGAATGCGGTCGCCGATCTGGACGGTCATGGCAGGCTCCGAAGTGTGTGAGGACGCAACGTCTCCGACCAGATAGGGGTTGCCGGCCCTGCCGCCAACCGGATCGTGTCCATACGCCGCCTTGCGTCCGGGTCCCGGCGTCCCGATGATAGGCCTATGGACCATTTCCAATCCCTGGTCGGACGGCTGCTGGTGGCCATGCCGGGCATCAGCGACAGCCGGTTCGAACACGCCGTCATCCTGATCTGCGCCCACCGGCCGGACCACGCCATGGGCCTGAGGCTGGATCGGCCCGCGCCGGGAGTGAACCTGAAGAAGGTGCTGACCAAGCTGGACACCGAGGCCCCGGAGGCCGCGGCGGAGCGGCTGGTGCTGATCGGCGGGCCGGTGGAGCGCGAGCGCGGCTTCGTGCTGCACACCGACGACTGGCTGATCGACGACGCCTCGGTGGCCTTCGCCGAGGGTCTGGCCATGACCGGCACGCGCGAGGCGCTGCTGGCCATGGTGGACCCGGCGTCCGGGCCGAACCGGTCTGTGCTGCTGCTGGGCTACGCCGGCTGGGGCGAGGGCCAGCTGGAGGATGAACTGGGCGAGAATGTCTGGCTGACCGCCGACGCCGATCCGGAGCTGATCTTCGATCCCGACTACGACGGGAAGTGGGCCAAGGCGCTGGCGGGGCTGGGGGTCGATCCGGCGCAGCTGTCGGGGCAGAGCGGGCGGGCCTAGAGCCTCTCCCGGCGGCATTCCGCGAGCAGCCAGCGCTGGCGATCCGTGAGCGCAGCGTCCCAGCCGACGGCCAGTTCTTCCACCACGATGGGCCGACTCCTTCGGGGGCGGCGGGCGACCACCGCAATGGCGCCCTCGGGCCGCCCCTCAGCCGTCCCGCACCACAGGGTCAGCAGGGCCTCCAGCTGGCCGTCGGAATTCCTGAACCGGTCGGTGTTTTCGATCTCGATGGCGACGTCGACGAGGGTCGGATCGGCAACCCTTATCGCCTCGAAGATCGGCTCGGGACCGCCCGCCCTGATCCGGTCGAAGGCGACCCATCCCATGAGGGCGAGCGCCACGACCAGTCCAAGGATCCTCACCCAGGCCGCCGGCTTCTGCTCGCCCACTCTAGGCCGACCGCGCCTTGATCGGGGCCGTGCCGTCGGCCAGCGACTCGTTCAGATAGACCTCGGCCTCCTGGGCCGGGAGGGCCTGGGCGTAGCCGAAGCCCTGGCCGTAGTGGCACTGGGCCTCGAGCAGGAGTTTGGCGAGGCCGGCGTTCTCGACGCCCTCGGCGACGACTTCAAGCGACAGGTCGCGACCCAGGTTGACCACCGATTTGACGATCTTCGCCGAGCCCTCGTCCTTGTCCATGGTCAGAACGAAATAGCGGTCGATCTTCAGTGTATCGAACGGCAGCTTGGCCAGCCAGGTCAGGGAGCTGAAGCCGGTGCCGAAATCGTCGAGCGCCAGCGAGGCGCCGGCCTCGCGCAGCCTCGTCAGGGTCTCGGCGGCGCGCGAGGTGTCGCGCATGATGTCGCCCTCGGTGACCTCCAGCTTCAGCGCGCCCTTGGGCAGGCCGGCGTCGGCGATGATGCGGGTGACGTCCTCGACCAGATTGGGCCGTTCGATCTCGCCCACCGACAGGTTGACGCTGCAGAACAGCTTGCCCGCCGACGGGTGGCGGCCCAGCCATTCGGCCAGCTGGCGCGAGGCCTGGGTCATCATCAGCAGGCCGAGATCGTTCATCAGGCCCATTTCGTCGGCCAGCCCCAGGAACTCGTCGGGCGGCACCAGGCCGCGCTTGGGGTGACGCCAGCGGGCCAGGGCCTCGAACCCGGCTACGGCCCCGGTCAGCAGGTTGACGATCGGCTGGTAGAAGGGCTCGATCTCGCCGCGCACGAAGGCGTTGCGCAGGTCGGCCTCCAGCGCCAGCCGGGACAGGCTGTCGCTCTCCAGCGCCCGGCCATAGGCGGCGACGCCGCCGCGGCCGGCGGTCTTGGCCTGTTCGACCGCCAGCTCGACACGGCGCAGCAGCTCGGCGGGGTCCGGCGCGTCGGGACCGCCTTCGGCCTGGGCCGAGCCGATCGAGACGGTGGGGTAGATGTCGAAGCCGGCGACGCGCAGCGGCTGTTCCAGCGCCTCGCGCACCCGCTCGGCCACTGCGCCGTTGCCGCGCGGGGCGAGGACGGCGAACTCGTCCTCGCCGATGCGGGCGGCGTTGGCGTCGTGAGCGAAGGCGGCGTTCAGGCGCGATCCAAGGGCCGACAGGACCAGGTCGGTGCGCTCATGGCCGAGCGCCTCATTGAGGCGGCGCAGGCGGTCGACGTCGGCGACGACCAGTTCATAGTCGCCCGGCTGGGTCAGTTGCTCGCCGGCGCGGGTCAGGAAGGTGCGCCGGTCCAGCAGGCCGGTGAGGCGGTCCAGATGAGAGGCGGCGAATTTCGTCTCCAGCGCCACCACGCCGGCGGCGCGCAGCCCGTCCTCGAGCCAGACCCCGCGCCAGATGCAGGTCTCGGAATCGCGCATGCGCAGGCGGACGGCGACCTCGGTCCCCTCCTCCTGCGGCTTGAGAATCTTTTCAGCCAGGGCCCGGTCCTGCGGAATGGCCACGGCGGTGAAGGCGGCCCCCGAACACTCGGGCGCCAGCGGCCCCAGGCCGAGGGCCCGGGTCGCGCCGGTGAAGCGCATCTGATCGTCGGACGGGGTCCAGATCCACAGGGCGGTGTCCGCGGCGGCCAGCGCCTCGATGGCGGTCGTCGCGTCCCAGGCCAGACTTCTGGAGCGAGTGTTCAAACGCCTGAAGGGTCCCCAAGGACGACCGGAATCAGCCGCCGCGCCCGGCTGAGTCATTGACGACGCCGAACAGGAGATGATCTGCCCATGCGCCGTTAATTTTGAGATAAGCCCGGGCCTGTCCCTCGAGCTGGAAGCCGGTCTTTTCGAGCACCCGGCGGGAGGCTGTGTTGTTCGGCACACAGGCCGCCTCGACCCGGTGCAGATTCAGCTCGTCGAAGGCGTAGGCGACCATGGCCCGAACCGCCGCCGTGCCCAGGCCCCGGCCGGCGAAGGGCCTGCCGATCCAGTAGCCCAGCGTCCCTGTCTCGGCCACGCCGCGCCGGACATTGGACAGGGTGATGGCCCCGACCAGCGACTGGTCCGAATCGGCGAAGATGAAGAAGGGCCAGGCGTTGCCGGCCTCCATTTCCCGACTGTAGATCGCCAGCCGTCGGCGGAAGGCGGGGCGGGTCAGGTCGTCCTCGGGCCAGAGCGGCTCCCAGGGCTGCAGATAGGCGTGCGACGCCTGGCGCAGGGCCGCCCAGGCCTCGTGGTCGGAAGCGCGGGGCGGACGCAGGGTCACGCCCTGGCCCTTCACCACCGGCCCGGTCGCCTCATTGATCCAGTCCAGCAGGGCCATGCGGAAAAGATAGCGGGCCGGAGATCAGCCGAAAAGGGCTTCGCGGAACGCGGCGCCGGCCGGGGCCGCCGCCCTGGGTCCCAGCACCGCCGTGGCGCAGCGGCCGGCGGCCAGCGAGGCGGCGGCGGCCTCGCGCACCGACGTCGTGGTCTGGGCCAGGGTGCGCTCCGACATCAGCTGCGACGGGATCAGGTCGCCGAAGATCAGCACCTGGGCGGCGGCGCGCCCGGCGCGGGCGGCGGGGCTTTCGTCCGACATCCACAGGCCGGCGTTGAGCACGGCCTTGGCGCGGGACAGTTCGGCGGCGGTCGGGCCGCTGTCGGCCAGGGCCTTGAGCTCGTCGGCGCACACCCGGGCCAGTTCGACGGCGCGTTCGGCGGCCGCTCCGGCGTAGATGCCCAGCAGGCCGGCGTCCTCATAGGGCTCGTGATAGGCGTCGATGGCGTAGGCCAGGCCGCGCTCCTCGCGGGCGCTCTGGAACAGGCGCGAGGCCATGCCGCCGCCGAGGATCTCGGTCATCAGCCGGGCCGCCGCATAGGCCGGGTCGGCCGCCGAGGGGGCCGGAAGCTGGAAGACGATGTTGGCCTGTTCGATCCGCCGCGTCAGGGCCGCCTCGCCGCCGGTGAAACGGGGCAGGTCGGGCGCCGCGGCCGGGGTCGCGACCTCCGCGCCGAACCAGCGCTCAGCGAGGGCCAGCAGCTCGGTCTCGTCCACCGCGCCGGACACGGCCACCACCATCCGGTCCGGCGAATACAGACGCGCGCGCCAGGCGCCGATGGAGGCGCGGGTGATCGGCTTGAGGCTCTTCACCGATCCGAGAATCGGCCGGCCCAGCGGCTGGCCGTCGAAGGCGCGGGTCTGGGCCATTTCGAAGACGTGGTCGTCGGGGGTGTCGAAGGCCTCGGCGATCTCCTGGGCCACCACGTCCTTCTCGCGCTCGATCTCGGCCGGGTCGAGGGTCGGGCGGAAGACGAGGTCGGACACCACCTGCATGGCCAGCGGCAGGGAGCCGTGCAGAGCGCGGACCTCGAAACTGGTGCGCTCATAGCCGGTGGCCGCGTTCAGCGACCCGCCTTCAGCCTCGATCCGCTCGACGATCTCGCGCGCGCCCATGTCGCCGGCGCCCTTGAAGACCAGATGTTCGAGGCAGTGGGACCAGCCCGAGGTGGCCTCGCTCTCCCATTTGGCGCCGCCACGCACGGCCACGGTCAGGGCCAGGGTGCGCAGGCCGGGCATGGGATCACAGACGACGCGGACGCCGTTGGACAGGGTGTGGAGCGTGGCGGTCAGAACTTTTCCTTTTCCCTACGCCTCGCTCGCGGGGCGAGGCTGTTTGAGGGAGAGCTTCCTGCGGAGCAGGACGATGTAGAAACCGACCAGCGCCAGCGCCAGTCCGAACCAGGTCAACGCATAGCCGAAATGGTTGTTCGAAAATGCGGCGGGCGGCGCGGACGGCTGCAGCGCCCGCCACTCCGGATTGGACGAGGTCAGGGCGAACAGGGTCCAGGGCGCGACCGGTTCGGTCAGGCCCAGCGCATGGGCCATGGCGGCGTTGTCCCGGGCGAAGAAACGGGAGCCTTCGGGGGGAAGCGCCATCGGTCCCGGGGCAGGCGTGCCGCGGACCTCGGCGACAAGCTGGACCGGCGTTCCGGAAGCCGAAACCGGCGGCCGGGCGGATATTCCGGCTGCGACGAAGCCGCGATCGATCAGCAGGGTCTGGCCATAGCCGGGATGGCGGCAGGCCGAGATCAGGCGAACGCCGGGCTGACCGTCGTGGATGGACCGGAGCTCCACGAAGGGCGCGGTCGCCAGCCCCGGGCAGATCAGCGAAACCTTGCTGAATTCCGGATCGTCGGCGCCGAACACATAGGCGGGCGCTTCCGGCAGCGCCGCCGCGGCCGCCTCGGCCTGGTCGATCAGGCCGTTCTTCCACTGCATCCGCTGCACCTGCCAGACGCCGAGGCCGCACAGCAGGGTGAAGGCGAGCGCGGCCAGCAGGGTGAGGCCGAAGGGAAAGGCGGGCGCCCTGCGCTCAGTCGTCATTGCGCGCCTGTCCCGCCCGGTTGCGCATCTGCAGGGCGATCATCACCCCCTTGCCGGGCCGCATCAGGCCCAGCGAGAGACCGGCGACCAGTGGAAGCGACACGAGCAGCATGGCCCAGATCGGCGGATTGTACGCCACCTGGATGAACAGGGCGCCGAAGACCACGATCCCGCCGGCGATCTGCATGATGAAGATGGCGGCGCCGTCGCCGGTGTTCAGGCGGGTGAAGTCGAAGCCGCAGACCGTGCAGCGGTCGACCACCTTCAGGAAGCCCTTGAACAGCGGACCCTTGCCGCAACGCGGGCAGCGGCAAAGCAGACCGGCGCGGATCGGATCGACCCGCGCCGGTTGAAGATCATGCCCTGTGGGGCCGTCGGTCACCCGAAGGTGACGTAGACGAAGGCGAACAGGAACAGCCAGACCACGTCCACGAAATGCCAGTACCAGGCCGCCGCCTCGAAGCCGAAATGCTTCTGGGGGGTGAACTGCCCGGCCAGCAGGCGCAGCAGGCAGACCAGCAGGAAGATGGTGCCGAGCAGGACGTGGAAACCGTGGAAGCCGGTCGCCATGAAGAAGATCGAACCGTAGAGCCCGGAGTTCACCGCCTCGGCGTTGAAGAACAGGTTCTCGTGGAGAATGTGCTGGTATTCGTAGGCCTGCACCGCGGTGAACAGGACGCCGAGGGCGACGGTGATGACCAAGCCGATCTTGGCGGCCTTGCGGTCGCCGACCTGCAGGGCGTGGTGCGCCCAGGTCACGGTCGTGCCGGACAGCAGCAGGATGACGGTGTTGAGCAGCGGCAGCTGCCAGGCGTCCAGGGTCTCGACGCCCTTGGGCGGCCAGGTCGACCAGGCGGCGGCGGTCTCGGCCCAGTTGCCGATCTCGGGAATGTGGGCGCGGGCCTCGTTGAAGACCGCCATCTCGAAGAACATCCAGAAGAAGGCGGCGAAGAACATCACCTCGGAGGCGATGAACAGCATCATGCCGTAGCGCAGGCCGATGGAGACGACCGGGGTATGGTCGCCCGCATGGCTTTCCTTGATCACATCGGCCCACCAGCCGAAGGCCGCCAGCAGGACCCCGGCCAGACCGGCGAAGAACAGCGCCGCCTTGCCGTCCGACAGCAGGGCGGTCGCGATCGGGCCGGCGTCAGGGCCGACAATGCCCTTCATCCACACCACCGCGCCGACCATCATGATGGTGACCGCGATCGAGGCGATCAGCGGCCAGGGGCTGGGATTCACCAGGTGATAGTCGTGGTGGGGAGTGGCGTGTGCGTCGGCCATCGGGGTCTCTTGCAACAGTCGAGAGTCGTGTGAGGCAGGCTATAGCGTCGCCTATCCCGCCGCGCCAGTGGGCGAGGCCGCGATTGCGGCCTGATCGAAGCCCTTGGTGGGATAGAAGGTGTAGCTGAGGGTGATCTCCCGCACGCCGCGGCTCTCGCGGTCGGTCGCTATTTCCGGCGCCACGAAATACTGGACGGGGAATTGCATCGTCTGGCCGGGCTGGATGGTCTGCCCCTCGAAGCAGAAGCACTGCAGCTTCTGGAAATAGGGCCCGGCCCGTTCCGGCACGACATTGTAGGCGGCCGTGGCGTGGATCGGACGGTCCGAGGTGTTGGTCACGTCGAAGAAGGCCATGCCGGTCGCGCCGATTCGGACCCGCTGGGTCACCTGCTCGGCCCGGAAGGTCATGGGCAGGTCGCGGACATTGGTGTCGAACCGGATCAGCACGGTCTCGTCCAGCACCTGGTCGGGGGCCTTCTCGGCCCGGCGGACGGTGCCGTCGAAGCCGGTGACCTGGCAGAACATCCGGTACAGGGGCACGGCGGCGAAGGCCGCGCCGGTCATGGCCATCACCCCGAGAGCGCAGACGATGGCCAGGGCGGCGTTGGCGGACGGCTTCCTCACCGGGCGTACTCGACGGGCTGGCCGGCGGCGATGGCCTCCTTGCGGGCGTCGATGTTGCGCTTGAGGTTCAGCACCGTGACGGTGAAGACCAGCACGATGAACAGCACCAGCGCCCCGGCGATGGCGTAGTTGCGCTTCTTGCGGGCTTGAAGCTCTTCGGGGGTCAGGCGGCGCATGTCGGTTACAGTCCGGGTACGGCGGCGATGCTCTCGACCAGCAGGGCCGCGAACAACGCCATCAGATACAGGATGGAGAAGGCGAAGAGATTGCGCGCCGGTTTGGCCTCGGCGCGGACGTCATACAATGCGGCCTCTCGTCCCACGGCCTCGGCCTTGTCGGGCTGGTCGCCGGCGCGGCTGCGCCACAGGCGGACGGCGAGGAACAGGAAGCCGAGGCCGCCGATGGCCGACACGGCCAGATACAGATAGCCCCCGAGGCCCACCAGGCCCGGCGCGACGGCCACCGGCACGAACACCAGGCTGTAGACGAGGATCTGCAGCCGGGTGCTCTTCGCGCCGCGCGCCACCGGCATCATGGGAATGCCGGCGCGGGCGTAGTCGCCGGCCGAATACAGGGCCAGGGCCCAGCTGTGCGGCGGGGTCCACAGGAAGATGATGGCGAACAGCAGCCAGGCCTGCCACGGCGCCGTTCCGGTCGCCGCCGCCCAGCCGATCACCGGCGGAAAGGCCCCGGCCGCGCCGCCGATGACGATGTTCTGGGGCGTCCGCCGCTTCAGCACCTGGGTGTAGAGGACGGCGTAGTAGACGATGGTCATCAGCAGCAGGCCGCCGGCCAGCCAGTTGGTGGTCATGCCCAGCAGCATGACCGAGAAGGCTGAAAGGATGACCCCGAAGGCGAGGGCGTCGTTCCGGTTGACCCGTCCGGCCGCGACCGGCCGGCCGCGGGTGCGGCGCATCAGGGCGTCGGTCTCGCCTTCCAGCGCCATGTTCAGCGCGCCCGCGGCCCCGGCCCCGACGGCGATGCACAGGATGGCGATGGCCGCCGAAAGCCAGTCGATATCGCCGCCGGCGACCACCAGGCCGGTCACGGCGGTGAAGATCACCAGCGACATCACGCGCGGCTTTAGCAGCTGGAAGAAGTCTTCCGGCTGGGCCGTGGTGACAGGGGCGGCGGCGGCGTTGGCGGGTTCGGTCATGGGTCTCTTCGGCGCCCGTCGGGGCGGGGCGCGGCGGCAGGCTCTGAAAACTTCGAAGGCCGCCCCTTCGAACTGAAAGAGCGGCCCCCGATTGGTCTGGTCCGGACGGACCCCGTCTAGTGCTCGTCGGTCTTGACCACCGGCAGTTCGTTGAACTGGTGGTGGGGCGGCGGCGAGGACAGGGTCCACTCCAGGGTCGTGGCGCCTTCGCCCCACGGATTGTCGACGCCCGGACGACGGCGGATGGCCGCCTCGGCCAGCATGATCAGGAAGACCAGCACGCCCACGGCCGTGATGACGTAGCCGATCGAGGAGATCTGGTTCCAGTAGGTGTAGGCGTCAGGATAGTCGATGTAGCGGCGCGGCATGCCCTGCAGACCCAGGAAATGCTGCGGGAAGAACACGAGGTTCACGCCCACGAACATGATCCAGAAATGGGTCGCGCCGAGGAACTCGTTGTACTTCACGCCGAACATCTTCTCGAACCAGTAGTAGAAGCCCGCGAAGATGGCGAAGACCGCGCCCAGCGACAGCACATAGTGGAAATGGGCCACGACGTAATAGGTGTCGTGCAGGCTGTAATCGATGCCCGCGTTGGACAGGACCACGCCGGTCACGCCGCCGATGGTGAACAGGAAGATGAAGCCGATCGCCCACAGCATGGGCGTCTTGAAGCTGATGGAGCCGCCCCACATGGTGGCGATCCAGCTGAAGATCTTCACGCCCGTGGGCACCGCGATGATCATGGTCGCGGCGATGAAATAGGCGCGCAGGTTCACGCCCATGCCCACCGTGTACATGTGGTGCGCCCAGACGATGAAGCCGACGAAGCCGATGGCGACCATGGCGTAGGCCATGGCGAGATAGCCGAAGATGGGCTTCTTCGAGAAGGTCGAGACGATGTGGCTGATGATGCCGAAGCCCGGCAGGATCAGGATGTAGACCTCGGGGTGGCCGAAG
>SCVB01000079.1 GCA_004296955.1 Brevundimonas sp. | reverse complement strand
CGGACCGGCAGGCCCTTGCGGTGACGCAGGCCGCGGTAGCAGGCCAGGTCCATCAGACGCTTGATGTTCATCGACGTCTCGCGGCGCAGGTCGCCCTCGACGGTGTGATCGCGGTCGATGGTCTCGCGGATCTGCAGGACCTCGGCGTCGGTCAGCTGGTTCACACGACGGGCGGGCTCGATGCCGACCTTGGTCGTGATCTCCTTGGCGGCGTGGGCGCCGATGCCATGGATGTACTGCAGCGCGATCTCTACGCGCTTGTTGGTCGGGATGTTGACACCAGCGATACGGGCCACGAAGCTCTCCAGATACGCGTTGACGGACGCAACAAACGCTCCGGTCAACAGACCAGGAGCGCCGACGTCCTTCGCGGAAGCGCGCCTTATACAGGGGATTCCCGCTGCGTCAACGCCCGCGCGTCCTCAACGGCGCTCCGACGGCCCCTGCGGACCGAACTGGATGCCGAAGGTCGCCTCTGCGTTTTCGACCGGCCGGCCGCCCTCGGTCGGGGGGGCAGCCCTGAACCGGACGACCTGGCTCAACGCCGCCTCGCCGAAGCCCTGGCCGGCGGGGGTCTCGCGCACCACCCGGCAATTCTCCAGCCGGGTGTCGAGGCGAATGCGGCAACTGAGCAGCACATTGCCGCTGATCCGCGCCCGGCGGGCCGCGGGGGGATAGACGCGCTGGATGTCGGCCGACGAGGCGCCGGCGACAAGGCGCCAGCGCGTGCCGCCGCTGCCCGGACCCGAGCCGGATCCCCGTCCTGTCCCTGAGCCGGTCCCCTCCCCGCCCTGGCCCATGCCCGGCGTCGGACCGGCCACGGGGGCCGCGCCGACGACCAGGGCCGGCTCCGGCGCCGGCACGGGCGGCGCGACAATCTCCGGCGGACGCTCGGCCGGTTTCAGCGGGACGTGAACGCGCGACGGCGCGGCCGGCGCGCCGCCGCCTTGCGTCCGCGCGGGCTCGACCGGCGGCGGGGGCGGCGGCGGCGGGGGACGGTAGAGGAAGACGCTGACCGGGGGCTGCGGCGCCGTCGGCGGAACCGGGGCGTCGGCGCGGCCCATGACGGCGAAAACCACCAGGTGCGCCAGGCTGACGCCCACGACCACGCCCAGCTTGCGCAGCCGGTCGGCGTTCAACAGTGGCAGTTCAGATTTCACGCGCCGTTCCTAGCACCCACGACTGAACGCGCGGGAGGCCGGTTCGGTCAGGCGCGGTTCAGGCGGCGGGGCCGTCCAGCACCGCATCGATGGCCGTGGCCACCGCGGCGACGGAGCCCATGCCGTCGATCTCGGCCAGAAGGCCCTTGTCGGCATAGTAGGGCAGCAGGGGCGCGGTGTTGCGGTTGTAGGCGTCGAGCCGGACCTTGAAGCTGTCCGGATTGTCGTCCGGCCGGCCCTGGTCGGCGAAACGGACGGCGACGCGGTCCAGCAGGGCCGAGTCGTCGACCTTGAGCCGGACCACCCGGTCGATCTTCTTGCCCAGTTTGGCCAGCATGGCGTCCAGCGCCTCGGCCTGGGCCACGGTGCGCGGGAAACCGTCGAAGATGGCCCCGCCGGCCTCACCGGCTTCCTTCAGCCGGGCCTCGATCAGGGCGATGACGATGGCGTCCGACACCAGGTCGCCGCGCGACATGATGGCCTGGCACTCGCGGCCCAGCTCGGAGCCGGAGGCGATGGCCTCGCGCAGCATGTCGCCAGTCGACAGCTGGACCATTCCGCGAGCCTCGACCAGCCGTTTGGCCTGGGTGCCCTTGCCCGCCGCCGGCGGTCCGAACAGGATCAGGTTCATCGCCGCCCCTCCCCGACCCGGCCTAGCGCCGGACGGGCGCGGCAGCGCCCTTGCCGCGGGCCTGACCGCGGCCGCGCAGCTTGGCCTTCTTGATCAGGCCTTCGTACTGGTGGGCGAGCAGTTGCGACTGGATCTGCGCCACCGTGTCCATGGTCACGGAAACCACGATCAGGATCGAGGTGCCGCCGAAGGCCAGGCCGGAGCCGAAGTTGGCGATGACGAACTCGGGCAGCAGGCAGACGGCCGTGATGTAGGCGGCGCCGATCACGGTCAGGCGGGTCAGGACATAGTCCAGATATTCCGCCGTGCGCTTGCCCGGACGGATGCCCGGCAGGAAGCCGCCGTACTTGCGCAGGTTCTCGGCCGTGTCCTCGGGGTTGAAGGTGATCGAGGTGTAGAAGAAGCAGAAGAAGATGATCAGCGCGCCGTACAGCAGCATGAACACCGGCTGGCCGTGCTGCATCTGGGCGGTGACGACCGGCAGCCAGTCCATCCACGGCGGCAGGTTGGCCGTGGCCACGAACTGGGCGACCGTGGTCGGCAGCATCAGCAGCGAAGAGGCGAAGATCGGCGGAATGACGCCGGCGGTGTTGACCTTCAGCGGCAGGAACGAACGCTCGCCCCCGGCCATGCGGTTGCCTTCCTGGCGCTTGGGATACTGGATCAGCAGCCGGCGCTGGGCGCGCTCCATGAAGACGATGAAGACCACGACCGCGATCATCATCACGACGATGAACAGCAGGGTGAAGGGCGACATCTGGCCCTGCTGGGCCAGGCCGAACATCCGGGCGACGGTGCCCGGCAGGACGGCGACGATGCCGGCGAAGATGATCAGCGAGATGCCGTTGCCGACGCCCCGCGCCGTCACCTGCTCACCGAGCCACATCAGGAACATGGTGCCGCCGGTCAGGACCGTGACGGTCGAGATGATGAAGAAGATGCCGGGCTGGTCGACGAAGCCGGCCGATCCATTCAGGTTGACGGCGATGCCGAACGACTGCGCCAGGGCCAGCACCACGGTCAGGTAGCGGGTGTACTGGTTCAGCTGCTTGCGGCCGCTCTCGCCGCCTTCCTTCTTCAGCTTCTCCCAGGGCGGATACACCGCGCCCATCAGCTGGACGATGATCGACGCCGAGATGTAGGGCATCACGTTCAGCGCGAAGACGGCGAACCGCTCGACGGCGCCGCCGGAGAACATGTTGACCATGTCCAGGATGCCGCGCTGGCTGTCCGGGTTCTGGAAGAAGGCCAGGAAGGCCTCCGAATTGATCCCGGGAACCGGCACATAGGTGCCGATGCGGTAGATCAGCAGGGCCAGGAGCGTAAACAGCAGACGCTTGTGCAGCTCGGTCGCTTTCGCGAACGAGCCCATGTTCATGTTTGCTGCGAGTTGTTCGGCGGCCGAAGCCATATGTCGTCACCCCGACTGGTCAGAACGCGGCGCATCGGACCTGAATCCGGCGCCTGCGTCCAGATAGGCGAAGGGCGCCCGCTTAGCGAGGGCGCCCTCCAGGCTTATTTTGCGCTGCGAGCCGCGGTGCGGGTCGTGCGAGCCGAGATCTTGTTGGCGTCGCCGCGCGGCGCCTTGGCCGGCGGAGCCTTGCCCTTGGCGGCGTTGCGCTTCTCGAGACGCGCAGCGGCCTTGGCTTCAGCAGCGATACGCTCCTGCACGACGGTGCCGCCGGCGGCTTCGATCGCCTTGACGGCGCCGGCCGAGGCCGACCAGACGACCAGGTTCAGCTTGGACTTGATCTCGCCGGTGCCCAGGATGCGGACGCCGTCCTTGACGCGACGGATCACGCCGGCGGCGACCAGGGCGTCGCCCTTGATCTCGCCCTTGATGTCCAGCTTCTTGGCGTCGATGGCGTCCTGCAGGCGCCACAGGTTCACCTCGGCCAGCTTCAGCGCGCCCGGATTGTTGAAGCCGCGCTTGGGCATCCGCATGTACAGCGGCATCTGGCCGCCTTCGAAGCCGCCGATGGCGACGCCCGAACGCGACTTCTGGCCCTTGACGCCGCGACCGGCGGTCTTGCCCTTGCCCGAACCCGGGCCGCGGCCGACGCGCATGCGCTTCTTGTGAGCGCCCTCGTTGTCGCGAATTTCGTTCAGTTTCATGTGCCTGATCCTTTCGGGTGCTAGCGCTCGCCGCGGGCGGCGAACTCGGCTTTGAAATAATGAAGGGCCGCTTCTAGGCGGCCCCCTTCAGCATCGCAAGACGCGAGACGCCCTCCCCCGGTCCGGGAGAGGGCGAAACGGCTTACTTTTCGACGATCTCGGTCAGGTGGGCGACCTTGGCGATCATCCCGCGAACCGAGGGGGTGTCTTCCAGCGTGGACTCGCGGCCCATGCGGTTGAGACCCAGACCCATCAGGGTGGCGCGCTGGTCCGACTTGCGGCGGATCGGGCTGCCCGTCTGACGGACGGTGACGGTGGTCTTGGATTCGGTCTTGGCCATGGTCAGGCTTCCTGGGCTTCAGGCGCCGCTTCCGGAGCCGAGGCGCCGTCGTTGCGGCGGCCCATCAGATCGGCGACCTTCTTGCCGCGCTTGGACGCGACCTGACGGGGCGACGACTGGACCTTGAGGGCCTCGAACGTGGCGCGGATCATGTTGTAGGGGTTCGACGAACCGGTCGACTTGCCCACGACGTCCTGGACGCCGAGGGTTTCGAGCACGGCGCGCATCGGACCGCCCGCGATGACGCCGGTCCCGGGAGGGGCCGCGCGCATCATGATCTTGCCGGCGCCCCAACGGCCGGAGCCGTCGTGGTGCAGGGTGCGGTTTTCGCGCAGCGGCACGCGGATCATCGTCTTCTTGGCTTCTTCGGTCGCCTTGCGGATCGCTTCCGGCACTTCGCGCGCCTTGCCGTGACCGAAGCCGACGCGGCCCTTGCCGTCGCCGACGACCATCAGGGCCGCGAACGAGAACCGGCGGCCGCCTTTGACGGTGGCGGCGACGCGGTTGATGTGCACCAGCTTCTCGACGATGTCCGAGTCCGGACCGTCGACGGGAGCGTTGCGGTTGTCACGCCGGTTGCGGTCGTTGCCGCCGCCGCCGCGTTGGGGTGTTTGCGCCATCTGTCGCGTCCCTTAGAAGTTCAGGCCGGCTTCACGCGCGGCTTCCGCCAGCGCCTTCACCCGACCGTGATAGATGTAGCCGCCGCGATCGAAGACGACGTCCTTGACGCCCTTCTCGAGGGCGCGTTCCGCGACCAGCTTGCCGATCATGGCGGCGGCCGCCACGTCGGAACCCTTGATCTTCTTGCCCTTCTCGCCTTCCAGCGAGGAGGCCGAAGCGACCGTGACGCCGTTGAGGTCGTCGATGATCTGGGCCGAGATGTTCTTGTCCGAACGGTGCACCGACAGACGCAGGCGTCCGTTGGCGACAGCCTTCAGGCGGCGGCGGGTGCGCTCGGTGCGGCGCTGGGCTTGTTGTCGAAGAGAGAGAGCCATGACCTACTTCTTCTTGCCTTCCTTGCGCCGGACCTTTTCGCCCGTGTAGCGGACGCCCTTGCCCTTGTAGGGCTCCGGCGGACGCAGCTTGCGGATGACGGCGGCGATCTGACCAACGGCCTGCTTGTCGGCGCCGGAGATCTTGATTTCCGTCTGCTTCGGCACCGCGAAGGTGACGCCGGCAGGCGGCTGGATGTCGACCTCGTGCGAGAAACCGAGCTGCAGCGACAGGGCGTTGCCCTTCATCGCGGCGCGATAGCCCACGCCGACCAGGTCCAGGCTCTTTTCAAAGCCCGTGGTGACGCCGACGACCATGTTGTCGACCAGGGTGCGCGACAGGCCCCACATGGCCCGCGAACGCTGGTTGTCCTCACGGATCGTCAGGTTCAGGCCATCGTCGCCCTGCGTGACTTCGATCTCTTCGGCGACGGTCCAGGAGCGTTCGCCCTTGGGACCCTTCACCGAGACCGTCTGGCCGTCGAGCGTGACGGTCACGCCCTTCGGCACTTCAATGGTGCGTTTTCCGATACGGGACATCTTAGTAGACCCTGCAGAGGACTTCGCCGCCCACCTTGGCTTCGCGAGCCGCGGTGTCCGACATGACGCCCTTGGACGTGGAGAGGATCGAGAT
>SCVB01000078.1 GCA_004296955.1 Brevundimonas sp. | reverse complement strand
GGACGTCGAGATCGACATCCAGGACAAGGACATCCGCATCGACACCTTCCGCGCCTCCGGCTCGGGCGGCCAGCACGTCAACAAGACCGATTCCGCCGTGCGCATCACCCACTTCCCCTCGGGGATCGTGGTGACCTCCTCGGAGAAGTCGCAGCACGTCAACCGCGACAAGGCGATGAAGAACCTGCGCGTCCGCCTCTACGACATGCAGCGCCAGATGAAGGACGACGCCCGCTCCGACACGCGCAAATCCCAGGTCGGCTCGGGCGACCGCTCGGAACGCATCCGCACCTACAACTTCCCGCAGGGCCGCGTCACCGACCACCGCATCGGCCTGACCCTGCACAGCCTGCCGCAGATTCTCGAGGGCGACATCGACCCCCTGCTGAACGCGCTGATCGCGGAAGATCAGGCGGCGCGGCTGGCCGATCTCGAGGCGGAGTTCGGATAAGCATTTGCGTTCTCCCTCCCCTTCATGGGGAGGGACGGCGAAGCGCAGCGGAGCCCGGGTGGGGAAGTCCGAAGCCGGGCGCCGTCGGTGCGGGACTGGCGTTCCCCACCCGGTCGCTTCGCGACCACGCTCCCCACTCCGGGGGAGGGAGACGGTCTCCGCCTCACCCCTTCCTGATTCTTCTCTTCAGCAGCCGGTCCGACAGCGCCTCGGCGTGCTTCAGGGTGAAGGCCAGGGCCGCCGGCGAGCCGCGCTTGGGCCCGACGCTGTCGGCCATGACCGCCCCGCGCTCGCCGATCGCGCGCGGGTCGCCGGTGGTGGTGTCGATCGCCGTCTGGTGCTCGATCTCGGCGTTCAGCTCGGCGCCCAGAAGCACGATCTGCACGGTCAGCCAGGTCCACAGCAGGAAGCCCATCATCGCCGCCAGGGGCCCGTAGTAGGCGGTCCGCACGAAGGTCTGCAGATACCAGCTGAAGATCAGCGACAGCAGCAGGCTGAGCAGGGCCGCGAAGATGGCCCCGGGCGTCAGCCAGCGCAGCCGCGCCTTCTGGCGGCAGGGGCCGAAGCGATAGATGACGGTCAAGACCGCGCCATAGACCAGCAACAGGACCGGCCAGCGAAGCGGCGCCAGATGGGTCCATTCATCGGCGAGCCCGAGCACGCCGAGGACCAGCGGCACCCCCACCACAAGACCGGCCGAGACCAGGACGGCGAGCAGGCCCGACACCGTGAATCCCATGCACATCAGGTTGTATTTGATGATGTTTCGCCGCTCGACCTCATGGTAGGCGACGTTCAGCCCATAGAAGAGCACCTTGATCGCGCCATTGGCGGTCCACAGCGACAGCCCCAGCGTCCAGATCAGGGTGAAGGTCAGGGTGGTGGTGGTGTTCTCCGCCAGCCGCTGCATCTCGGCGCCGAGGAATTGGGCCACCCCCGAGGGCAGAAAGGAATAGAGGAATTGCAGCCGGTCCCAGGCGTCGTTCGGATCGGCGAACAGGCCGTAGAGGGTGACGAAGGCCGCCAGGGTCGGGAACAGCGACAGCATGACGAAGAAGGTCACGCCGCCGGAAAGGAAGCCGATCCGGTCGCCGAAATAGGACACGCCCAGCCGCCAGAAGATGTCGACCCAGCCCTTGTGCGGAATATGTTCGGGCCGCTGGGCCAGCCGGCCGCGGCCGGGCTCCTTCGCCTCGAAATCCTCGGGCGTCGGCGTCGGCGGGGGCAGGGGGGCGGGGCGCTCCTTGCGCAGCTCCAGCCCGAATTTGTGCCCGCGGCTGTACAGCAGGTGCGCCGCCCCGGCGCCCGCCGCCAGCCCGCCCGCGATCGCCCCGAACACGCCCCAGCCGCCGATTCCCCCGGTCTTTCTCGACTTGCCCTGCATCCCGCCCACAACGGCTCCCTCGACGCCTGTGTTCCGCCGCTTGCACAGGGGGCCACGGTCCGGCACGAAACGCCATGCCCCATCGTCCGCCTCCGTCCGCCGCCGGCGTCGTGACCGCCCTGTGGCGGCACCCGGTCAAAGGCTTCACCCCCGAACCGCTGGACGCCGCCGACCTGCCGACGGGCGGCTGGTTTCCCGGCGACCGGATGTTCGCGGTCGAGGACGGGCCCTCGGGCTTCGACCGCGCCGCGCCCGAACATCTGCCGAAGCAGAAATTCACCGTCCTCATGCGCACCGCCGAGGTCGCCGGCGTCCATACCCGCTGGGACGAGGCCGCCCGCGTCCTGCATGTCGCCGCCGCCGGTCATCCCGACCGCGCGGTGGCCGTCGACGACGCCGACAGCCGCGCCGCCTTCGAATCCTGGCTGGCCGCCGTCCTCGGCGACGCCGTCTCCGGCCCGCTGCGGCTGGTCTCCGCCGAGGGGCTGGACCACCGCTTCATGGATCACCCGCTGGGCCGCATCTCCCTGCTCAACCTCGCCAGCGTGCGCGATTTCGAGGCCCGTGTCGGCCGCCCGGTCGATCCGCGCCGCTTCCGCGCCAATGTCTGGATCGAGGGCTGGCCCGCCTGGATCGAGAACGACGGCGCCGACCGCGACCTGACCTTGGGCGGCGCCCGCCTGCGCGGCGTGAAGCCCATCGTCCGCTGCGCCGCCACCCATGTGGATCCCGATACCGCCGGGCGCGATTTCGATCTGGTCCCGGCGCTGTTCGAACAGTATGGCCACCGCTGGTGCGGCCTGTATGCGACCCTCGCCGCGGGCGGAACGGTGCGCGTCGGCGACCGCGTGGAGATGACATGACCCAGACCCTCGTCAGTGCCTGGAAGGCCGCGACCGCGACGCTCAAGGCGAGTCGCATCGACAGCCCCTCGATCGACGCCCGCCTGCTGCTCGAGGTCGCCGCGGGCTGTTCGCGCACCGACATCCTAACCGATCCCTATCGCGCCGTGACCCCCGACCAGCAGGCCGCGCTGGACGCCTTCGTGGAACGCCGCCTGCGCCGCGAGCCGGTCTCGCGCATCCTCGGCAGGAAGGGCTTCTGGAAGATCATGCTGAACGTCACCCCCGACGTGCTCAGCCCCCGCCCGGACACCGAGGCCATCCTCGACGTCGTCATGCTGGCCTTCCCGCCGCACAAGGCCTTCGAGATGATCGACCTGGGCACCGGCTCGGGCGCCATCCTGCTGGCGACCCTGGCCGAGCGCTTCGGCGCGCGCGGCGTCGGCACCGACATCTCCTTCGAGGCCCTGGCCGTGGCGAAAGAGAACGCTACGAATCTCGAACTCGACAACCGCGCCACCTTCCTGCGCACCGAATGGGCCGCCGGCTTCGGCGACGCCAGCTTCGACCTCGTGGTCTCCAACCCGCCCTACATCCCCTCGGGCGACATTCCCGGCCTCGACCCCGAGGTCCGCGACCATGACCCGCTGCTGGCGCTGGACGGCGGCCCCGACGGCCTGACCGCCTATCGCGAACTGGCCCCCGAAATCCGCCGCATCCTGAGGCCCGACGGCATCTTCGCCGTCGAGATCGGCTGGGACCAGGGCCCACAGGTCAAGTCCCTGTTCGAGGCCGCCGGCTTCGAGCACGTCATCGTCGTCAAGGACCTGTCCGACCGCGACCGCGTAGTGACAAATGGCCCCGACCCCAGGACCAATCCGATCCCGAAGATGTAGGATGGTGGAATGCGCTATTTGGCTCCCGCTGCCGCCTTCCTGCTCATCATTTTCGGAGCGGAGCCGGCGGTGGCCTGCCGCATCGGCAGCCACTCATTGTTCGACACGGAGCCGCGTGCACCATTGGGCGCCCGGGCCTTCCGGGGTCGGCTCGTCACGGACGGCCCCGAGCTTGCCCAGGCCAAGGCTGGTGAGCCGGTTCCTTACGCTGAAGAGTATTTCACGGTGGTATTGTTCGCCTTGCTCGAGCGTCCGGACGGCCCCATTGTGCGCGTCTATTCCAGCTCACTTCACGCCAACTCCGTCAACGGCGACTTCCGCGGTGCTTGCGATAGATCGAACTACGGCGCCGTTCAGGACGTCTGGATCGTTGGGCGTCCCTTGTCGGAACAGGACGCCGACCGGATCGTGATGCTGGCTCGCTTGGGATCATCCGCTCAGTGGATCGACCGATGACGGTCTCAAACAATCCCCTTGGAAACGCCACGATCCCGCGCTAAGTCTTCGCTGTCTCCCACCCAAAACGCACGCCTTGGACCGCTTCAGGCCCATCCACGCGCGCCCGGGACAGTGACGGTCGGGCCAGTCGCCCGGCGGACCACGGGGAGACGACGGTTTTCCGACACATCGCCAGCGGGGATCGGCCCCGCCCGAAGCGGAACAACGACACGGACGGCTTCAGGCGGCATCTCGCGCGCCGGCCCGTCCCTCATAAAAAGCACGGTAGCGTCCGATGAGAGATTTCAAGGGCATGAAGCGTCAGCGCGGACGCAACAGGAAGCCCGGCGGCGGCGGCGGCAACAATAACGCCAACGCCACCAACCCGAACCGTTCGTGGGACTCGCAGGGCCCCGAGAACATCAAGGTCCGCGGCAACGCCCAGACCGTCTATGAACGCTACATGCAGCTGGCGCGCGACGCCTCGGCTGCCGGCGACCGCGTCCTGGCCGAGAACTACACCCAGCACGCCGAACACTATTTCCGCGTCCTGCGCGCCCTGCAGCCCTCGCGTCCGGTGTCCGAGATCGCCCAGCGCGAGCTGGCCGGCCAGGGCTTCGACATCGATTTCGAGGACGAGACCGGGGCCCAGGCCGCCGCCATCATGGCCGCCGAAAAGGTCGAGGCCGACCGCGTCGCCCAGGCCGAGGCCCGCCAGCGCGAGGCCGACGAGCGCCAGAACGACCGTTCGAACGACCGACCCAATGATCGTCAGGGCGAACAGCCGCGCCGCGAATGGCGCGATCGCGACGACCAGCCCCGCGCGGATCGCGAACCGCGCGAGCCCCGCGAACCCCGCGCCGAGGGCGAGGGCGGCTTCAACGCCGACGGCAGCCGTCGCGAGACCCGCCGCGAGCGCTGGGAGCGTCGCCAGCTGGAACGCGGCGCCCGCTTCGAGCGCGAGGGCGGCGAACAGCGGCCCGAGGGCGAGGCCCCCGCTGCGGCCTCCGACGAGGTCGCGGAGGTCCGCGCCGAAAACACCGAACGCCCCGAACGCCCCGAGCGCTCCGAGCGCCCCGAACGTCCGGCGCGCGCTGAACGCGCCGAGCGCCGCCCGCGCCGCGACGCCGGCGTGGCGACCGACGACGGTCCGTCGGCCCTGCCGGGCTTCCTGACCCGCTCGACCGCCCCGGCCCCCGCCGCGGCGCCCGAGACCGTCGAGGCCGCGAGCGAAGTCGTCGCGCCCAAGCGCCGCGCGCCGCGCCGCAAGGCCGAGGCGCCCGCCGAGGACTGACCGGCCGGTTCGCCGCCCGACAGGAGAACCGCCGCCCGCGCGCCGACCCTGCGACGCGAGGCCGCTTGACGCGGCGGCGCTTCACTGGCCCAAAGAGCCCCCGACCTGTTCCGGAGCGTCCATGTCCCGCCTGTCGCGGTCCCCGGCCCTGATCCTCCTGGCGAGCCTCGTCCTCGCCGCCTGCGCCTCCACGCCGCCGCCCCCGCCGCCGCCGCCCGGCGGAACCGGGGCCCTGCGCGACTGGCGCGGCATCGTCACCGCCTCCGACCGCGACCGCTACAGCCGCCGCGACGCCGCCTGGTCCCTGGCCCTGGAGCAGGCGCGCCGTCAGGCCGGCTCCGGCGACCTGGGCGGGCTCGGCGACCTGATCGAACCCCGCGCCGCCCGGTCCCCGGTCGCGCCCCCGCCCGGCGACTACCGCTGCCGCACCGTCAAACTGGGCTCCCAGGGCGGCGAGGACGGCCTCGGCTATGTCGTCTACGGCTGGTTCGCCTGCCGCATCGAACGGACCCCGAACGGGCTGAAATTCTCCAAACTGACCGGCAGCCAGCGTCCGGGCGGCCTGCTCTTCCCCGAGAACGATCGCCAGATGGTCATGCTGGGCTCCATGGCCCTGGCCGCCGAACCGCCCGCCAACTCCTATGGCCAGCGCCCCGACCGGGACCTGATCGCCGTGCTGGAGCGGATCGGGGAGCGACGCTGGCGTCTGGTCATCCCCTGGCCCCAGGCCGAGTCGAACCTCGACCTGATCGAGCTCGTTCCCGCCTGATCATCGCCGGAAAGCGCGGCCGCCCGTGAGCGCCATATCCGTTGTCGGCGCCGGACCCTCCGGCCTGGCCGTGGCCCTGATGCTGGCGCGGCAGGGGCGGGACATCGTCGTCTTCGAACGCTTCGACCAGGCCGGGCCGGTCGGGGCCGGCTTCATGCTCCAGCCGACCGGCCTCGCCGTTCTCGACGCCCTCGGCCTGACGGCGGCGGTCGAGGCCATGGCCCAGCCGATCGATCACATCTTCGGCCGCGAGGCCCGCCGCGGGCGGGTCGTTCTGGATGTCCGCTACGGCGACCTGAAACGTCCGCGCCTGGCCCTGGGCGTCCACCGCGCCGCCCTGTTCGACGTGCTGTTTCGCGCCTGCCTCGACGCCGGCGTCCGCTTCGAGACCGGGCGCGAGATGCGCGCCGCCGACGCCGGCCGCCTGACCGACGCCGCGGGCGTCGCCACCCCGGCCTTCGATCTGGTCATCGACGCCTCGGGCGCCCGGTCCCGCATCGCCGCCGGCCTCGGCGCCGCGCCGCGACCGCTGGCCTGGGGCGCCCTGTGGGCGACGGTCCCCTGGCCGGGCGAGCCCTTCGACCCCCGCGCCCTGCAACAGGTCTATCGCGGCGCCTCGAAGATGGTCGGCGTCCTGCCGGTCGGCGCCCGGCCGGACGGCCCGGACCGGCTGGCCACCTTCTTCTGGAGCCTGCGGACGGAAGACCACGCCGCCTGTCGCGAGGCCGGCCTCGACCGCTGGAAGGCCGAGGTGCGCACCCTGTGGCCCGAGACCGCCGGCCTGCTCGACAGCCTCGCCGATCCCGAACAGCTGACCCTGGCCCGCTACGGCCACCACACCCTCGCCCGCCCGGTCGCCGACCGGCTGGCCGTCATCGGGGACGCCGCCCATTCGACGAGTCCGCAACTGGGGCAGGGCGTCAACATGGGGCTGCTCGACGCCTGGACGCTGGCGGAAGCCCTCGCCGCCCATCCCGACCTGTCCGACGCCCTGACCGCCTACGCCGCCGCGCGCCGCGCGCATGTGCGGCTCTATCAGGCCCTCAGCCTCGTCTTCACGCCCTTCTACCAGGCGGACGGCCGCGTCCTGCCGTGGATCCGCGATCACCTGCTCGGCAAGGCGGCGCGCCTGCCCCTGTCCCCGCGACTGCTGGCGGCGACCGTCTCGGGCCTGTTGCTCGACCCCCGGCCGCGACGGCCGGCCTGAACCCGATCCCGCCTGAACCGTTCGGACGTCTCAGTCTCCATGGAGAATCCGGATGCGGACCCTGATCGCCGTCGCCTCGCTCGCCGCCCTGCTCGCCGCCTGCGGCGACCGTCCCGCGCCCCCGGCGGCCGCACCGGCGGAGGACGGCGCCCGTCCGACGCCCGAAGCGCCTGGTCCGACCCCGCCGGTCGTCCCGCCTCCGGCGCCCGCCCCCTCCACGCCCGCCGGCGAACAGGGCGGGACCGCCGACTGGCGCCAGGTCGTCTCCGCCGCCGACGCCGCCAATCTGGGCCGGCTCGACCAGGCCTGGCGCCTCGGCCGGGCCGAGGCCGAGGACAAGGGGTTCGCCGCCCAGGTCGAGGCCCTCGGAGTCCTGGTCGATCCCAACGCCGGACAGGCCGGACGCCTCCAGCCCGCGCCGGGGACGTATCGTTGCCGGTCCATCAAACTGGGCAGCAACTCGCCCGGCGGCCTGGGCTATCTCGAATATCCGTTCTTCCGCTGCACCATCGAACTGACCCCCGGCGGCGATCTGATCCTGACCAAGACCACGGGCTCGCAGCGCACGCGCGGCCTGCTCTATCCGGACACGGACAATCGTCTCGTCTTTGTCGGCGCCCAGGCCTGGGGCATGGATGAGACCGGCTATCCGGACTATGGCGACCAGCCCGTCCGCGACCAGGTCGGCGTCTTCGAACGCATCGGCGCCGCGCGCTGGCGGCTGGTCGTCCCGTGGCCGAAGGTCGATACCAAGCTCGAGATTCTCGAACTGGTCCGCTGACCGCCTCGCGGGGTCATCTACATCCTGACCGAGGCCGCAATGTCGATCTCCGAGGTCATCCGGTCGCGCCCGGCGGAGCAGAGTTCCGCGCTCAGGATTTGGACGTGCAGGCCAGCGGCTCGCGATAGATGGCCCCGCGCGGCTCGAGCCGCCGCGCTTCCGCCAGCTGGCGCTCGGCGTCGTCGCATCGTCCCATGGCCGCCAGGGCCGAGGCGTAGGAATGCCGGATGGGTGCGATATCCGGTGCGAGGGCGATGGCTCGTTCGCAGAATGGCAGACCTCTTTCCGGCTGCCCGGCCCGTATCAGGGTGTAGCAGTGGTTGTTGAGCGCACCCGGCTCGTTCGGCTGCAGGTCGACGGCGCGCTTGCTGTCGACGAGCGCCGCGTCGTACTCGCCGAGTTGCTCCAGCACGGCCGCCCGATTGGTCAATGACTCCCAGCCTTCTACGGGCAGGCCGATAAACATCGCGCGCGCAGGCCCAAAGCTCGCGGGATCACCGGCCTGCAGAATCGGAAGAATGCGCGTCAACACGGCGAAGCGAACCTCGTCGTCGATCGGCAGACGATCCCGTGGGGCGTCCGCCACCGAGGGGTCGTCGATCAGCTTCAGCCAGGCCACACGCGCATCGGCCCGGGCCTCGGCATCGCGACCGGCGTGCTGGTAGGTGTCCGCCCGGAAAGTGTGGAAGATCACGTCCGAGGAAATGACCTGGCCCGGCAACTCGGCCTTGTCATAGAACCTCAGGGCCCCGGCATAATCGCCATCGACATAGGCCTGGGTGCCCAGATTGATCATGGCGAAGGCATAGTGGGGCGTGCCCTGGCCGGCGGCGTCGGCGCAGGCCTGCCAGTCGATGGTTCCAGGCGCCCCTCGACACGCGGGCGGCGCCGGGACCTCCTGCATTTGCGGAGACCCGGCGGCGAGCGCCAGGATGAATGCGAATTCAATCATCGCCTCAGACCTTCGTCAGCCGCAGGTCATGATAGTCATAGCTGAAGTCCGCATCCGGGCTGACCGCCTTCATGGTCGCCGAGACCGGGGCCCCGTTCTCGAGGGTGAAGGTGATGAAGACGTCCTCCTCGCGCCGGTCGGTG
Source organism: Brevundimonas sp. (assembly GCA_004296955.1). Taxonomy (GTDB): domain Bacteria; phylum Pseudomonadota; class Alphaproteobacteria; order Caulobacterales; family Caulobacteraceae; genus Brevundimonas. The sequence continues at coordinate 2,975 of SCVB01000078.1, read as the reverse complement.
AACCGGGTCCGCAGGGTGTCGCCGTCATAGGGCTCCAGCGGCCCCTGCAGGGCCGGAGTGCGGCTGAAGCGCAGCCACAGCTGCAGGTCCCGCGCCTCGATGACGATGTCGCCGTACCAGGGATCGCGCCAGGTCCCGCGATAGGCGGCCAGCGGCAGGGACGGGGGAGCGCCCGCGGCCTGTTTCGCGTCGATCTCCGCCGCCGCCGCGACCGATTTCGCATCGCCCTCGGCCTTCAGCCGCTGGCCGTCGGCGATCCAGTCGACGTCCGTCTTGCCCATGACGATGTCGGTGACGCCGCTGCGCAGCGCCCGCGTCAGCATCCCCTCCTCGGCGTTGGTGAAATAGCTGAAGCCGGCGTTGCGGCCGGGGATCAGCACCGTGCCCGAGACATAGCCGGGCGCCCCGCCGCCATGGGTGATCATCCGCTCGCCGCGATAGTCCTGCACCTGCCAGCCGGTGGCGTAGGTAGAGGCGATGGCGCGGTTCGGCAGCGTCTCCGTCGGCCCCGCCGAGTTGGAGATGATGATATTGGGCCGCCACATCTCATTGGCCCGCGCCTCGGAATACAGCCGCGTCCCGTCCGGCAGTTCGCCGCGCGCCAGCTGCACCGCGATCCATTTGGCCCAGTCGACCGGACTGGTCACGAAGCCGCCCGCCGCCCCCGCCGAGGACCAGTTCCACACCTCCTGGATCGACCGGCCGATGGTCTGCATCTCGCCCTGGTAGCGCAGCGGCGGCCCCAGCCGGCCGTGCGGCAGGGCCGATTTCGCCGGATCGGCGGCGGTCATCAGCGGCAGGGTCTCGGTCATGGCCAGCCGGTCGAGGATCCGCGTCTGGACGAAATCCTCCCACGCCATCCCCGAGGCCGCCGCCACCACCTCGCCCGCCACCACGAACATCAGGTTGCAGTAGTGGTAGCTGGTCCGGAAGCTGTCCTCGATCGGCACATGCGGCACGGCGGCCATGATCTCGGCCCGGGTCCGGTCGCTGTTGGGCCAGAACAGCAGGTCGCCGGCTCCCAGCCCGAAGCCGATCCGGTGGCTGACCAGATCGCGCACCGTCACCATGTCGTTCAGCTCGGGCTTCGACAGGGCGAAATCGGGCAGATAAGTCCGCACCGGCTCGTCCCACTTCACCTTGCCTTCGTCGATCAGGATGGCCAGGGCGGCGCAGGTCACCGCCTTGGTGTTCGACGCGATGGCGAAAAGCGTGTGCTCGTCGATCGCCGCCCCGCCGATGGCCCGCACGCCATAGCCGCGCGTCAGCACCGCCTCGCCGTCCTTGACCAGGGCCACCGACACGGCCGGCTGGTCGGGGAAGCCGGCCATGACCTGTTTCACATAGGCGTCGACCTGCTCCGCCAGGGTCGCGCTGTCGTTCGCCGCCCGGGCCCAGCCGATCGAGGGCAGGACAGCCGCGGCGGCCGCGGACGAAACCAGCGCGGCGCGGCGCGTGAGGCGGATGGACATGCAAACTGCTCCCGGGGAACCCGGCGCGGACGCTAGCCCGCCGGCGCGGACCCTGTCCATGGCCGCTTCAGCCCCGCGTCTCCCACGCCATCCACAGGGCCACGACGGCGATGCCGCCGGCCGTCACGGCGCGCAGCGCCGGCCCCTGCATCCGCGTCAGCACCAGGCCGCCGGCGCCCGCTCCGCCCAGCACGATCAGCGAATGGATCGCCGCCGCCACGACCAGATGCAGCCCGCCCAAGGTCAGGGCCTGCGTCAGCGGCGAGCCGTGATCCGGACGCATGAAGGTCGGCAGCAGGGCGACATAGAAGACCGCCGCCTTGGGGTTCAGCAGATTGCCGGTCATGCCGCGCAGGAACAGGTCGCGCAGGGTCCGGTGCTCCTCGCCGTCGCCGGCGGCCGGGTCGCCGTCGCCGCGCCACGCCTCCCACGCCAGCCACAGCAGGAAGACCACCCCGGCCCAGCGGATCAGCTGGTACAGCCACGGCCAGATCAGCAGCGCCTGGGTCAGGCCGAAGGCGGCGGCCAGCATCCACGCCGCCAGCCCCACCGTCACCCCCGCCACCGCCGCGAACCCGGCCGGCCGCCCGCGCGACAGGGAGACCAGCGCCAGCCAGCCCATATTGGGCCCCGGCGTCAGCTCGATCAGGGCGACGGCCACGAGGAAGGGGATGATGACGCCGGGGTCGACCGGCCAGGCGGGGTGGGGGATCACAGACGTCTCCTCGGGCCTCACCCTTAGCGCGACCGGTCCGGCCCGACACCCCTTGTAGCCCCCGTCCGCCGCACCCAAGTTTGCGGCATATCAAGGCGCCGCTTCCGGAAAGGGCGCCTGTGGCTCCATCCGCCTGACAGGGGACTGCCGTGAACCTCGACCTCTACTCCGACCGCGCCAAACAGGCCGTCCAGTCCGCCCAGTCGCTGGCGCTGGCCCGGCGGCACCAGCAATTCGCCCCCGAACACCTGCTCAAGGTGCTGCTGGAGGAGCGCGACGGCCTCGCCCGCAACCTGATCACCGCCGCCGGCGGCGACGCCGCCAAGGCCGAGGCCGCGACCGAGACCGCCCTGAAGAAGCGCGCCCAGGTCACCGGCGGTTCGGGCCAGATCTATCTCGACGGCGACACCGCCCGCGTCTTCGCCAGCGCGGAAGAGGCTTCGAAGAAGGCCGGCGACGCCTTCGTCACCACCGAACGCCTGCTCAGCGCCATCGCGCGCGAGGGCGGCGTGGCCGCCGAAGTTCTCAAATCCGTCGGCGCGACCCCAGACAAGCTCGACGCCGCCATCGCCGAGGTCCGCAAGGGCAAGACCGCCGACAGCGCCGGGGCGGAAGACGCCTATGACGCCCTCAAACGCTACGCCCGCGACCTGACCCTGGCCGCCCGCGACGGCAAGATCGACCCCGTCATCGGCCGCGACGAGGAGATCCGCCGCACCATCCAGGTCCTCGCCCGCCGCACCAAGAACAACCCCGTCCTGATCGGCGAGCCCGGCGTCGGCAAGACC
>SCVB01000003.1 GCA_004296955.1 Brevundimonas sp. | reverse complement strand
ACGATCCCCTGACCGTACATGACGGCCAGCCATGAGGCCTGGCTGAAATATTCGTCGGCCCCGACCTGATACAGCAGCGCCCGTTCCCGGAAGGCCTCGACCCGCTCGGCCAGGGTGTCGGGGATCGGCATGGCGGCCACCTGGCGCCAGAAGGCGGAATCGTCCCTCTGGCTCGCGTGGTAGTGCAGGATGACGAAGTCCCGGATCAGCTCGACCTCGCGCCCGAGGCGGCGGTTGTAGGCCTGGATGTTGACCGGGCTGAAATCGCGGTCGGGGAAATGCTGCAGCAGGCGGAAGATTCCCGCCTGGACCAGATGGATGCTGGTCGACTCAAGCGGCTCGATGAAGCCGCTGGACAGGCCCAGGCTGACGACGTTCCTGTCCCAGTATTTTCTGCGCCGGCCGGTGACGAAGCGCAGGGGGCGCGGCTCGGCCAGGGCCTCGCCGTCGAGATTGGCCAGCAGGGTCTCGCGCGCCGCCTCGTCAGACAGATGGTCCGAGCAATAGACATAGCCGTTGCCGGTGCGGTGCTGCAGGGCGATGCGCCACTGCCAGCCCGCCTCGCGCGCCGTCGAGAGGGTGTAGGGGGTCAACGGCTTCACGCCGGCGCAGGGCACGGCCATGGCCCGGTTGACCGGCAGCCAGTGCGACCAGTCCTCATACCCCGCCTTCAGCGCCCCCTCGATCAGCAGGGCGCGGAAGCCGGTGCAGTCGATGAACAGATCGGCCGTCAGGACGCGGCCGTCCTCCAGCGTCACGCCCTCGACGAAGCCGTCCTCGCCGCGCTGGACGACGTCGACGATCCGGCCCTCGATCCGCTCGACGCCGCGGCCCTCGCAGACCTTGCGCAGATACCGGGCGTAGAGGCCGGCGTCGAAATGATAGGCGCTGAACAGGGTGTTCTTCGGCGAATTGAAGTCGGGATCGCGGTCGCCCACCCTGCCCGCCTCGGCGGCGCGCCAGCAGATCGAATAGTCGCCGAGCTCGCCGGCCAGGCCGCGGGCCTTGAGCGCGAAATACGTCTGCTGGAAGTCCGCCAGCGTCGGGCCGCGCCCGAAGGTGCCGAACGGATGGACATAGCGGTTGCCGATGCGCCCCCAGTCCCTGAAGACGATGCCGAGCTTCAGCGTGGCCTTCGTCTCGCGCATGAACTCGGCTTCGTCGAGGCCGATCATGGCGTTGAAGTCGCGGATGGGCGGCACCGTGGCCTCGCCCACCCCGACGATGCCGATCTCGTCGGATTCGACCAGTGAAACCCTGGCGTGCGGCCCCAGGGACCGCTGCAGGGCGGCCGCGGCCATCCAGCCGGCCGTGCCGCCGCCGACGATCAATATGGATCGGATGGGTTCCGACATCATGGCCTCCCCGCCGGCTTCCGATGTGCACCAGTCACGCGTTCGTTCCAAGAGCGGGCCGGGAGTTCGCGATTTGTTTACCCGGACCAAAGCCATTGTAACCATTGCCTAACCCGCGACCCCGGTTCAGGGTCGCAGCGGGGTCAAGTCGGGTAATCAGATGCGCAACCGATTCACAGTGGGACTGGTTTCCCGGGTTCTGTTTCTCGCCGCGGTTCTGACGCCGCTCGCCGCCTGCGGCGGGGGCGGAGGCGGCGGCGGCGGGGGCGGGGGTGGAATCGTC
>SCVB01000077.1 GCA_004296955.1 Brevundimonas sp. | reverse complement strand
GACCGAGCCTAGGCGCGCGCCATCATCGCTTCGAGACCGTCGTAGGTCCGCAGGTAGGCGGGGTCCATGTCGGGCGTCGACAGTTCGATCAGGAAGCGGTTCTCGACCCAGAACTCGATGACGTCGAACAGCGGTTGGCCCGGCGGGCCGCGGTGGAACCGGCGCGTGCGCCAGCCTTCCCGATCGCCGATCGTCTGGATCGCCGCCTAGTCCAGCTGGACGGAGAGCAACAGGTGGAAGGGCCAATACTGGGGCGGCGCGGGATTGGCCTCGAAGGTCCCCGGCGCGCCGTCCTCGCCCGGCGCGGCCGCGGCCTGTTCGGGGTAGACCTCGATCTGAGTGCCGTGGGCGTCGCCGGCGGTGGCCATGAACGCGCCCGGGACCGGACCCGGGAACGGGTAGACGCGGCCTTGCATCAGCTCGGCCAGGACGGTCGCCACGTGATGCGGATCGCGCGCGGGAATCGAAACGTGTCGGATCATCGATCTTACTTCAGGGCTTCAAGGTTTCGGAATTCAGGGCTTCTGGATCTTCGGCGTAGGCCGCCGCCAGGGCGCGGATCGCCCAGGCGGACGCGCGGGCCGCCTCGGACGAGGACAGGCCGAACGCCTCCTTCAGCACGATCGAGACCAGGGGAACGGTCAGGGTGTAGGCGGCGGACGCGGCCATGGCGCGGCTGCGCTCGTCGCCACCCGTGAACTGCGCGGCCACCGCCCGGCGCACCTTCCTCGCGCGGTCCGAGCCGAGCCGCTGGCGGCTGGACACGAAGGTCTGGGCGAACATCGCGCCGCGGATCTGGTCTTCCATGGCGCCATAGCGTCCGAACAGCTCCGGCAGGAAGCCGATCAGCTCGTCCAGGGTCTCCAGCTCGGGGGTTTCGCCCATCCGAATCTGCATGGCCTGCCAGGTGGCGTCCAGCAGGTCGTCGCGGGTCGGGAAATGCCGGAACACGGTGCGCAGCGCGACCCCTGCCGCCTTCGCCACCTCCTGCATCGTCAGCCCCTCGACGCCGCCGACGATCAGGTCGAGCGCTGCGTCGACGATCCGCGACCGGGTCTGATCCGACTGTTCCCGGCGCAGGGGGCTGACATAGTGGGTCGTCTCATTCATGTCACGCATGATGACATGAATGCACGGACCATGCAACAGAGGCGGCGAACAGGCGGCTCGGCGCCAGAGGCCGGAGGAACGCGGACGCCGCTCGGCATTGGGAATGTCCCGCTGGCGGACGTTCCCAGCGTCGTCTTTGAGCCCGTTCCGGACCTGGCGCGCCTGAGCCTTCCGAACTCCGGCGACAGGCCCGAAATGGGCGAGCCCCGGCGTCCGCAACCGTTCGTGGCGTTCGTGGCTCCAGGTCTTTGGGCCGCGACGCTCGCGCGGCGTAGGAAGACCTCCGCTGCGCGGAGGCCCTCCCCCTTGGGGGCGAGGAGGAGGCTACCCCTCCGGCGTGAACGCCACCGGCATCGACCGGATCGCATAGACGAAGTTGTTGGGCGCCACGTCCATCGGGCCCGACTGGTGGATGTCGGGGAACCTCGCCAGCATCTGGCGGTAGACCGCCTCCAGCTGCAGCTGGGCCACCCGCTTGCCGATGCAGGTGTGGGGGCCGTAGCCGAAGGCGATGTGCTTGTCGGCGTTGGCGCGGGTCACGTCCAGGCGGTCGGGATCGGCGAACACCGAAGCGTCGCGGTTGGCCGAGCCGTAGTACATGATCACCTTCTCGCCCTCGGCGATCTGCTGGCCGGCCACCTCGACGTCGCGGGTGGCGGTGCGGCGCATGTAGATCACCGGGCTGATCATGCGGATGAACTCGTTGACCGCGCCGGGCATCAGTTCGGGCCGGGCGATCAGCTTGGCCTTCTCCTCGGGGAAGTCGCTGAGCAGCTGCATCGAGCCGGAGATGGTGTTGCGGGTGGTGTCGTTGCCGGCGAAGACGATCAGCAGCCAGGAGCCGTCCAGGTACTCGTCGGCCAGCAGGTCGCCGTCCACCTGGGCCTTGGCGATGGCGCTCATCAGGTCGGCCTGGGGGTCCAGGCGGCGCTTGTGGAGCATGTGCCGGCCGTAGTCGAACATCTCCTGGATGGCGTTGGTGAAGGCGTCGAGGAAGGCCTTCATCTCCGGCGGCACCTCGGCCGCGGCCGCCTCCAGCCCGCCGCCGCCGCCGGCGCGCTCGGCGGCGAAGGAGTTGGCCAGTTCCAGATAATGCATCCAGGTCAGGAACTTGGGGCGATCTTCTGGCGGCACGCCGAGGATCTCGCACAGGGTGAACAGCGGCAGCTGGGCCGACAGGCTCTGCACCAGGTCGGCGCGGCCCTGCTTGGCCATGGCGTCCAGCAGGCGGGTCACCTCGCCCTCCACCCGGTCGGTGAGGCCGCGCAGATAGGACGGCGTGAAATAGGGCATGTGCTCGCGGCGCAGCTGCATGTGGGCCGGCGCGTCCATGTTGATCATGGCGTCCAGGCTGGCGCGGGCCAGCTGCATGTCCGAGCGCTGGTGGCTCATCAGGATGCCGCCGCGCTGCGAGGAGAAGGTCTCGTAGTCGCTGTTGACCCGCATGACGTCGTCGTAGCGGGTCACCGCCCAGAAGCCGGGCCGGTCCTCGGGCTCCGGGGTCCAGGCGATCGGGGAGGCCTGGCGCATGGCGGCGAAGGCGCTCATCGGCGGGCCCTTGGTGAAGGCCTCGGGGTTCCACAGCTCCACCGGGCTCACCGGATATTTCGGCGGATGCGCGGGTCCCTTGGGGCCGCCCACTTCCACGGTGTCGCTGATCAGAAGCATGGGGTCGGTCTCCGTCGGTTGAACCTTTGAATCGGGCCTAAGGGAGTGACGTAGGGCAAGGCAAATCGCGACCCTAGGTCAACGGCGGATGCGCGTGGACAGGATGATGGACGAGGTGGTCCGCTCCACCCCCTCGATCAGGCCGATGTCGTCCAGCACCCGGTCCAGCTCCTCGATGGAGGCCGCGGCCACCATGACGATCAGGTCGAAGGG
>SCVB01000010.1 GCA_004296955.1 Brevundimonas sp. | reverse complement strand
TCCAGGGGCTGGAGTTTGCGGGAATCGAAGCCGACGACCGGCAGGCGGCTGAGCAGGGCGTTGCCGTAGCGGCGCGGGGCGCCCTCGGGATCTGTCGAGACGAACCGCACCGCATAGCCGCCGAGGGCGTCAGCGAGGGTCTGCGCCTGGTTGGGCAGGCCGACGGCGGCGTCTTCCAGCACCTCCTGCAGGCCGATGACGTCGGGGTCGGCGGCGCGGATGGCGGCGACCAGCAGCGGCAGGCGCGCGGCCCAGTCGCCCTGGTTGTGCCAGATGTTGAAGCTGACCAACGTCAGCGCCGGGCCCGCGGGGGCGTCGGCGGCGACAGGGCCGATCGCGCAGCCGGCCATCGGGGCGGCGGCCAGTCCGGCCAGCAGGATGCGGCGATCGATCATGGCGGCTCCGTGGACCTGCCCCTTGTAGGGGAATTCTCCCGCCTTACGAAAGTTTCACCCGCCGGTTCGCATCCGTTGGCCGCCGCGGAAGCCTCTTGTCGTCAGAAGGCCGAGGCATCAGGCTCCGGTTTCGAACACAAGGGGATACCCCAATGGAAGACTTCATTCCCGTCATCGCGATCATGGCGTTCTTCGGAACCATCGTCGCCATCTTCTTCGGCCCGACCTACCTCAAGTCCCGCGACCGGCGCGAGACCCAGGCGACGGTCCGCCACGCCATCGACAAGGGTCAGGCCCTGCCGCCCGAACTGATCGACGCCATGACCCGCGACGTGGCCAGCAAGCTGCCTTCGCGGAGCCGTGACCTGCGCCGCGGCGTGATCTGGCTGGCCGTCGGCTTCGGCATCGCCGCCTTCGGCCTGCTCAGCGACATGGGCTGGGACCAGCAGGAGTTCGACAACATCGGCAACGGACTGCTGGGCGTCGCCGCGATCCCCGCCACCATCGGCCTGGCCTTCATCGTTCTCAGCTTCTTCAACCCGAACAAGGAATAGGACCGGGCGGACAGGGGGACAGATCATGACCCAATCCCTGGGCGACCGGCACGACGTCGAGCTCGCCGCCCTCGCGGCGGCGGGCGGACGGCGGGAGTTCGGAGAACTGGTGCGGCGCCACGGCTCGGCGGTGCGCGGTCTGCTACGGCGGATGGGGGCCCAGCCCTCGCTCGCCGACGACATCGCCCAGGACGCCTTCATCCAGGCCTTCGAGCGGTGCGCGGAGTTCCGGGGCGAGGGCACCTTCGCCGCCTGGGTCAAGCGGATCGCGGCGCGGCTCTACATCAAGCGGGTGGCCAAGGAAGCCCGCTATGTCGCCGAGGTCGAGAACGAGGACGCCGCGCCCCCGACGGATCATGCGGGCCGGGTCGACCTCGACGAGGCCCTCAAGGCGCTCAGCGAGCCCGAACGACTGTGTGTCTCCCTTTGTCACGGGGCCGGCATGGCGCATCCAGAGATCGCCGCCGCCCTCAATTTGCCACTCGGCACGGTGAAGTCTCATGTCAAACGTGGTCTGGATAAACTCCGCGCGCGGCTCCAGCCGCAGGCCGGACAGCCCTTGGGGAGCGCGCAGCATGTCGGCTGATGAGTTCGATCCCGACATCGAGCGCCTGTTCGCCCGCGCGCCGCAGATGCCCGACGCCGCCCTGTTCACCGCCCAGGTGGAGCAGAAGCTGCAGAAGGGCTCCCGCGTGCGCTTCCTCGCCCTCGGTCTGGCCGGCCTCGTCGGCGGCGTCGTCGCGGTGCGCGAGGTCGTCACCGTCAATCTGGGGACCGGCGAGGGCGTCGTGGCCGGCGATGCGCTGGGCCAGGGCATCCGCAGCGCCTCGCTCAACACCCAGGGCGTGATCCAGTCGGGTCTCGACCAGTTCGGCCTGGCCAATCTGGAGCTGGGCTCCATGGGCGGGATGCAGATGTTCTGGATCGCCGCCGCGGCCCTGATCGCCGTGGCCGCCGCCGGGGTCATGCGGTTGTCGCAGGACATCTGAGGCTCCGCCCCGTCGCCGCAAGGGATGACGGGGCGGACGCCGGCGACTATCTAGAGGTCCGAACAGGAGGACCTCCCCATGTCCAGCCAGAAGCAGGAAGCGGTCAAACGCATCGCCGCGCCGGATATCCGGGCGCGCAAGGGCGGCGAGCCGATCGTCTGCCTGACCGCCTATGACGCCCCCACGGCGGCCCTGCTGGACGACCACTGCGACCTGCTGCTGGTCGGCGACAGCGTCGGCATGGTGGTCCACGGCATGCCCAACACGGTCGGGGTGACGCTGGAGATGATGATCATGCATGGCCAGGCGGTCATGCGCGGCTCGCGCCGGGCCATGGTGGTCATCGACATGCCGTTCGGCAGCTACGAGGGCGGCAAGGAGCAGGCCTACCAGAACTGCGCCCGCGTGATGAAGGAGACCGGCGCCCAGGGGGTGAAGGTCGAGAGCGGGCCTACGGTGGCGGAAACCGTGGCCTATCTGGTCCAGCGCGGCATCCCGGTGATGGGCCATGTCGGCCTGCGGCCCCAGGCCGTGCTCACCGACGGGGCCTTCAAGGCCAAGGGCCGCACCGACGAGGAGCGGCTGCGGGTGATGAGCGAGGCCGAGGCCACCGCCGACGCCGGGGCCTTTGCGGTGGTCATCGAGGGCGTGGCCGAAGGTCTGGCGCGCGACATCACGGCGGCCATCGACAAGCCCACCATCGGCATCGGGGCCTCGGCCGCCTGCGACGGCCAGATCCTGGTCACGCCCGACATGCTGGGCCTGTTCGACTGGACCCCGAAATTCGTGCGCCGCTACGCCGACATGCGCGGCGATATCGACCGGGCCGTGGCCGCCTACGCCGCCGATGTCAAAGCCCGCCGTTTTCCTGCCGAAGTCGAGACCTACTTCTCGAAAAAGCCCGCCACGCCCTAAGCGGTGCGTTGCGGCGGGGCAGGGGACCCTCTAGGGTCCGGCCGGATTGCATTTCAACGGCCTGAGAGCCGTATTTGGGGCGAGTTATACGTGGTTGATGTCTTCGAGCAGGTCGAGGAGGAGCTTCGCTCCGACCGCTACAAGCGGCTCGCCCGCACCTGGCTGCCCGTCGCGGGCGGCGTCCTTCTGATCGCCCTGATCGCCGCCCTGTCGTTCTGGGGCTGGGACAGCTGGCAGACGTCGAAGGCCGACAAGGCCTCCGTCGCCTACGACCGCGGCCTGGAATCGCTCGAGGCCGGCAACCCGGTCGGCGCCGACGCCGCCTTCATCCAGGCGGCCAAGGACGGAAACGGAGCCTATCGCTCCATGGCCCTGGCGCAGCGCGCCGGCATCGCCCTGGCCGCGAACCGCGTGCCGGAAGCGATTGAACATCTCGACGCGGCCGCCAAGGCCTCCAGCGATCCGCTGCTGTCCGATCCCGCCGCCTACAAGGCCGCCCTGCTGGCCATGGACAGCGAGACCCTCGAGCAGATCGAGGCCCGCCTCGCGCCCCTGATCAAGGAAGGCCGTCCGATGAGCGCCTTCGCCCTCGAGGCCCAGGCCATGGCCCGGCTTCAGCACGGCAAGGCGGCCGAGGCCCGCGAGGCCCTGGTCCTGCTCAAGAACGGCCTCGACACGCCCGCCATCGTCGCCCAGCGCGCCGATCTCGCGATCGCCTCGATCGACGCCGGGGCCGGGGCCAACCTCGCCGCCATCGTGCGCGCCCAGGCGGCCATTCCCGTCGCCGCGCCGGCTCCTGCTGCTTCCGCCCCCGCGCCTGGCGCGCCCGCCGCTCCGGCCCGCCCGTGATCCCCGCTTTCAGGACGTTCCCCATGAATCGCGTGCTCAAAGTCGCCCTGCTGAGCGGTCTCGCCGTCACGCTCGCCTCATGCAGCAGCGTGCGAGGCATGCTGCCGTTCGGTCTGGGCAAGGACAACTCGCCTCAGGCCACCGCCAGCGAAGGCCAGCGCATCTCGGTGCTGGCGTTCGAACAGGCCCTGGTCCCGTCGGCCGCCCTGTCGGGCCGTGACTTCTTCATCCCGGGACCCCAGGCGGCGACCGCCTGGACCCAGCCGGGCGGCAATGCCGAGAATGCGGTCGAGCACGTCATCGCGGCGCCCGATTTCACCATCGCCTGGCGCCGCGGCATCGGCGCCGGCTCGTCGCGCACGCGTCAGGTCATGGCGCCGGTCGTGGCCGACAACGGCCGGGTCTTCGTGCTGGACGGCGAGGCGACGGTTTCCGCCCTCGACGCCGGAACGGGCGCCCAGGCCTGGCGCACCAGCGTCAAGCCGGCCGAGGATTCGCGTCGCACCGGCTTCCTGGGCATGGGCGGCCGTTCGGACGGCGGCGGCTTCGGCGGCGGCGTCGCCGTGGGCGGCGGCAAGGTCTTCGTCTCGTCGGGCTACCGGACGGTCACGGCCATCGACCAGGCCTCCGGTGCGGTGATCTGGACCACCCCGGTCGACGTGCCGATCCACGGCGCGCCGACGGTCTCGGGCAGCCGGGTCTTCGTCGTCGACGTCGAGAACCAGATCCAGGCCTTCGACACCGCGACCGGCCGTCAGGACTGGTCCTATCGCGGCATTCCGGAGCCCGCGCGCCTGATGCGGGCCTCCAGCCCGGCGGTGACCGGCGATACGGTGATCGCACCCTTCTCGTCCGGTGAAGTGGTGGCGCTGCGCGCCTCGACCGGCCAGGCGGTGTGGCAGCAGGTTCTGTCGCGCGCCAGCCGCACCAGCGCCCTGTCCGAGATTCGCGACATCGCCGGCCGTCCGGTGATCAGCCGCGGCGTCGTCTATGCGGTCAGCCACTCCGGGGTCCTGTCGGCCATGGACATCCGTTCGGGCCAGCCCAAATGGCCGGCCCTGCCGATCGCCGGCGTCAATGCGCCCCTGCCGGTCGGCGACGTGGTCTATGTCGTGTCCAAGGCCGGCGAGCTGACGGTCATCAATCGCGAGAGCGGCCAGATCTACTGGACCCGCAACCTGAATGAGGGCCGTGTCCGCCAGGAGGGCGGCATGTTCGGCATGTTCGACCGCACCGTACGGCCGTCCTGGTCGGGGCCGTTGATGGCCTCGAACCGGCTGGTGCTGACCAATTCGGACGGCGAACTGGTCGCCTTCGATCCCAAGACCGGCGTCCAGACGGCCTCGCTCCGCCTCGGCGGCCCGGTCTATATCGCTCCGGCCGCCTACAACGGCGCCCTGTATGTCCTCACCGACAAGGGCGACCTCGTCAGCATTCGCTGACGCTGGACCATAAACTACGTTAGAAGGCCGACATGGCTCTCAAAGTCGCCATCGTCGGCCGCCCCAATGTGGGCAAGTCGACACTATTCAATCGCCTCGTCGGCAAGCGCCTCGCGCTCGTCGACGACCGCCCGGGCGTGACCCGGGACCGTCGCTACGCCGACGGCAATATCGGCGACATGGACCTGACGCTGATCGACACCGCCGGCTATGAGGACGTCACCGACGACAGCCTCGAATCGCGGATGCGCGAACAGACCGAGGCGGCGCTCGAGGACGGCGACCTGATCCTGTTCATGATGGACGCCCGCGAAGGCGTCACCTCGCTGGACCAGATCTTCGCCGACCGCCTGCGCAAACAGCACAAGCCCGTCATCCTGCTGGCCAACAAGTCCGAGAGCCGCGAGAGCGGCGGTGGCATCGGCGAGGCCTATTCGCTGGGCTTCGGCGAACCCGTCGCCATCTCGGCCGAGCACGGCGAAGGGATGGCCGACCTGTACGCCGCGGTGGTCGCCGCCAGCGCCGACATCTTCATTGAAGAGGTCGACGAGCCCGACAAGCCGATCCGCATCGCCATCATCGGCCGTCCCAACGCCGGCAAATCGACGCTGATCAACCGCCTGATCGGCGAGGACCGCATGCTGACCGGCCCGGAGGCCGGCATCACCCGCGACTCCATCTCGGTCGACTGGGAGTACGAAGGCCAGAACATCCGCCTGGTCGACACGGCCGGGATGCGCCGCAAGGCCCGGGTGCAGGAGAAGCTGGAGAAGCTGTCGGTCGCCGACACCATCCGCGCCATCACCTTCGCCGAGGTCGTCGTGCTGGTGATGGACAAGGACGACGCCTTCGACACCCAGGACCTGCAACTGGCCGATCTGGTCGAGCGCGAGGGGCGGGCCCTGGTCTATGTCGCCGCCAAATGGGACCTTGAGGAGAACCCCCAGGCCAAGCTGGCCAAGCTGACCCAGATGGCCGAGGACAAGCTGCCCCAGCTCAAGGGTTCGCCGTTCGTGGCCCTGTCGTCGCACAGCGGCCGCGGCGTCGAACGGCTGATGCCCGCCGTGCTTCAGGCCCACGCGACCTGGTCGGTCAAGGTCAAGACCAAGGACCTCAACACCTGGCTGTCCATGGCCACCCAGAGGCATCCGCCCCCCGCCGTCGACGGCAAGCGGATCAAGCCCAAATACATGGCCCAGACCAAGGCCCGCCCGCCAACCTTCGTGCTGATGGCCAGCCGCGCCGAGTCCATGCCGGAGCAGTACAAGCGCTATCTGGTCAACAATCTGCGCGAATCCTTCGACCTGCCGGGCACGCCGATCCGCCTGATCGTCAAGTCGGGCAGCGAGAACCCCTATGCGCCGGGCGGCTCCAAGTCGGGGCCGGAACGCTACAAGGGCGACGCCAAGACCGCGCCGCGCAAGGTCATCAAGAAGGCCGAGCGGGCCGAGATGCTGTCCAACCTGCCCGGCAAGGCGCTGGAGCAGAAGAAGGCCGGCAAGACCAAGCTCAAGCCGCTGGCCGGGCTGAAGGCCAGCGCCAACAAGAAGGCCGGCTCGTCCGTCGCCGTCCAGAAGGGCGCGCGCGGCGGGGCACGGCAGGTGTCGCGGTCGGGGCGCGTGCGGACCGGGCAGAAGCATCTGCCGAAGAAGTAACTCCCGGTTGACTGGCGTCGGCGTACTGGCACATTGCGTCGACGTCCGGGGGAGATTCAGTGATGAGAATGGCTGTCGCGCTTGTTGCCGGCCTTTTGCTTTCCGGGTCGGCGTCGGCCCAGGACGCCGCCCCCGTCGCGGCGGCCTGTCCGGTTCCGGATTTTCCGGCTGCCGAACGGCCGACCAAGCCGGCGCGTCCGGCGGTCCCCTCCTGCGTCAATGAGGCCCGCGGCACCCACAATTGCGGCAACCGGGCGCTCAACGCCTATGAGGTCGCCAACCGGGAATACCAGCAGGCCTTCAACGCCTATGTCGCCCAGGTGAACAGCTATCTGCAGAAGCTGCAGGCCTATACGCGGCAGGCGGTGACCTATGCCGAATGCGAACGCGACGTGGTCCTGCCCTCGACCCTGATCAACGGCTGAGCCGACTCTAGACCAGCGCCGCCACGCCGGGGCCGGCGCTCCAGGCCTTGAAGCTGATCTCGAGCGGCGGCTGCAGGTCGCCGCGCGCCAGTTCGACCACCAGCGGTCCGATCGCCGACGGATGGATCACCTCCGCGGGGTCCTCTCCGGGATACGCCTGGGCCCGCATCGCGGTGCGCATCCGGCCGGGATCGAGGATGGCGACGCGCACCGGCGTGGACTCGATCTCGTCGGCCCAGCATTTCACCAGGGCCTCGGCCCCGGCCTTGGTGGCGGCGTACATGCCCCAGAAGGCTTTGGGCGCGGCGGCGACGCTGGTGGTCAGATAGACGGCGCGACCGGCGTCGGACACCTTCAACAGCGGCTCCAGCGAGCGGATCAGGCGATAGACGGCGGTGAAATTGGTCTTTTCAACCTTGGCCCAGACGCGCGGGTCGGCGTGGCTGACGGGGGTCAGGCCCGAGGCCCCCATGGTCGCCGCCGCCTGCACCCAGACGTCCAGCCGGCCGAAGCGCTCGTAGATCGCCCCGCCCAGCCGGTCGATGGCGCCGCCGTCCACGAGGTCGAAGGGGATCAGGGTCGCGTGCTTGCCGGTCGCCGCATAGATGGCGTCGTCCAGTTCCTCCAGGCCGCCGACGGTTCGCGCCGTGGCGATCACGTGCGCGCCGGCCTTGGCCAGCGCCAGGGCGCTCTCATAGCCGATGCCGCGCGAGGCTCCGACGACGAGGGCAATGCGGTCTTTCAGGGGGAGGTCGGTCATGGCGGGCCTGATAGCCCGCCGGACGGTCCGGCGGAAGTCAGAAGCCGGGGGCGGGTTGCCACAGGCTGAAGCTGACGCCCTGGTCGTCCGAGACCACGGCGGTCCGGCCCGACTCGCTGTCCGACGGCACGGCGGCCCTGCCGCCCAGTTCGACCACCCGGGCGCACAGGGCGTCGACGTCGTCGACCCGGAAATACAGGTGCTCGTTGTCCTTCGCCCGCTCGACCTTGGTGAAGCCGAACGGCGGCCGGGCGCCAGCGACGTGGGCGTAGGTCGCGTGCGACTGGGTCTCGTCGAAGGTCCAGCCGAACAGGGCGGAGTAGAAGGCCCGCGCCTTGTCGAGGTCCTCGGTGTCGATGGTGAAATAACCGAGCTGGATCATGGACGTTAAGCGCTGACCAGCAGGGAAAGTTGCCGGGCGGCGACTTCGCGGCCGCCTTCCTCGATCTCGCGGTCCAGCAGGCGGGTCGGGTATTCGCCGGTGAAATAGTGGTCCGTGAACTGCGGCTGACGCGGATCGCGCGGACCGGCCTCCATGGCGTCATAGAGGCCATCGACCGACAGGAAGCCCAGGGAATCGACCTCGAGGTGGGCCCGCATCTCCTCCAGCGTCTTGTTGGCGGCGATCAGCTGGTCCCGTTCGGGCATGTCGATGCCGTAGAAGTCCGGCCACAAGATCGGCGGCGAGGCCGAGCGCAGGTGGACCTCGACGGCGCCCGCGGCCCGCACGGCGCGCACCAGCTTCACCGATGTCGTGCCGCGCACGATGGAATCGTCTATCAGCACGACCCGCTTGCCTTCCAGCACCGAGCGGTTGGGGCTGTGCTTCATCCGCACGCCCTTCTGCCGCGCGCCCTGGTTGGGCTGGATGAAGGTGCGGCCCAGATAGTGGCTGCGGATAATCCCCATCTCATAGGGAATGCCGCTCTCCTGGGCGTAGCCGAGAGCGGCGGGCACGCCGGAGTCCGGCACGGGCACGACGACATCGGCCTCGACCGCATGCTCGCGGGCCAGTTTCATGCCCATCCGCTTGCGCACGCCATAGACCGAACGGCCGTTCACCACGCTGTCGGGGCGGGCGAAGTAGACGTATTCGAACAGACAGGGCCGCGCCCCGCGGGTCGGGAAGGGCTTGAGCGACTTCAGTCCCTCGTGGTCGATGACGATGACCTCGCCATGCTCGACGTCGCGCTCGAAGGTCGCGCCGATGGTGTCGAGGGCGCAGGTTTCCGACGCCAGCACCCAGGCGTCGCCGAGGCGGCCCAGGACCAGCGGACGGATGCCCAGGGGGTCACGGGCGCCGATCAGCTTGGAGCGGGTGGCGCAGACCAGGGCGTAGCCGCCCTCGATCCGGCCGATGGCGTCGATGAAGCGGTCGACGATCTTGGCCTTACGCGAGCGGGCGATCAGGTGGAGGATGACTTCGGAGTCCGACGTCGACTGGAAGATGGCGCCTTCGCCGACCAGCTGGTTCCGCAGATAGAGGTGGTTGGTCAGGTTGCCGTTGTGGGCGATGGCGATGCCGCCCTGGTCCAGATCGGCGAACATCGGCTGGATGTTGCGCAGGAAGCTGCCGCCGGCGGTGGAATAGCGGGTGTGGCCGACGGCCGCGGTGCCCGGAAGGCGATCCGACAGGTCCGAGCCGCCGAAGGCTTCGCCGACGAGGCCCATGTGGCGTTCGGTGTGGAAGCGGGTGTCCTTGACGCTGGCGATGCCGCAGGCTTCCTGGCCGCGGTGCTGCAGGGCGTGCAGGCCGAGGGCCACGATGGCCGAGGCGGCGTCCTTGTCCGCACCCCAGACGCCGCAGACGCCGCATTCCAGCCGCGGCCGGTCGTCGTCGGCGTCGCGGTGATGCGCCCGGTGGACGACCGGGTCGGCGATGGAATGGCGGAACGTGCTCATCGTGGGGCTCCGATGATGCGGGGAACGCTAGTCGGCGGCGGACGCGGGCGGAGTATTGTCTGTTTGGGGCGAGGGCAAGGCTTCTTCGCCGGAAAAGCCCTCGTTCACGGATGAAGTCACGACCGGCGTGAGGGCGTCGGCTCCACGGCCGATGCCGGGCAGGACGATCTGGATCATCCGCGCCGCCCCGGCCGTGACGGGCCGCAGGGCCGCCTCGCTGAGCCAGCGGGGGGTGCGTTCGCCGGGCATGGCGGCGACGACGACCAGATGGATGGCGCCGAGCAGCACCAGCGACCGCGCCGCGCCGACGAAGACGCCGAGAAAGCGGTCGACGCCGCCCAGCTGCGGATGGGCCTGGGCCCGCTTCGACAGGATCGAGCCGAAGATGCGGATGCCGAAATAGATCAGCAGGAAGGAGGCGACGGCGGCGAAGATCGTGCCCGCCCAGTCCGGATCGACCAGCGCTCGCCCGAGCGGCGCGGTCAGCGGCAGGGCCACCAGGGCGATGAAGGCGGCCAGGACAAAGCTGAGCAGGGTGATGATCTCGCGCGTGCCGCCGCGCACCCAGCCGGCCGCGGCCGAGGCGAGGATGACCAGAATGGCGATTACGTCGAAACCGGTCATGCGCGTCCGAGCTGGGTTCTGCCCGACCTCAATAGCGGTTTTGCGAGATTCGTTCGACCGCTTCGGCCAGTCGCGTCACGGAAGTCACGCCGACTCCCTTGTGTTTGACCGTGAGGGGCGGGGCGAGGGCCCGGTCGAAGCCCAGTTTCTGCGCCTCGCGAAGCCGCGCCTCGGCCCGGCCGACGGCCCGCACCTCGCCTGACAGGCTGATCTCGCCGAACACGACGCAGCCCTGGGGCAGGGGGGTGTCGGTCGCCGAACTGATCAGGGCCGCGGCCGCCGCAAGGTCCGCGGCCGGCTCATTGATGCGCAGGCCGCCGGCGACGTTCAGATAGACGTCCTGGTCGCCGAAGCCGAAGCCGCAGCGCGCTTCGAGCACCGCCAGCACCATGGCCAGCCGGCCCGTGTCCCAGCCGACCACCGCCCGCCGCGGCGTGCCATAGGCGGATTTCGACACCAGGGCCTGCATCTCGACCAGCACCGGCCGCGAGCCCTCGATGCCGGCGAACACCGCCGCGCCGGGGGCCCGGTCGTTGCTCTCGCCGAGGAACAGGGCCGAGGGATTGGCCACCTCGCGCAGGCCGGCGTCGCCCATTTCGAACACGCCGATCTCGTCGGTGGCGCCGAAACGGTTCTTGCCGGCGCGCAGGATGCGGAAGGGATAGCCGCGCTCGCCCTCGAAGCTCAGCACGGCGTCGACCATATGCTCGACCACGCGCGGCCCGGCGACCTGGCCGTCCTTGGTGACGTGGCCGACGAGGATGACCGCCACGCCCTGCGACTTGGCCAGGCGCACCATTTCGCCGGCGCAGGCGCGGACCTGGGTGACCGAGCCGGGCCCGGCCTCATGGGCGTCGGACCACAGGGTCTGGATCGAATCGACGATGACGATGTCGAATTTCTCGCGTTTCAGCGTGGCGAGAATTTCGCGCAGGGCGGTGGCCGAGGCCAGTTCGACCGGCGCCTTTTCCAGACCCATCCGCTTCGCCCGGGCGCGGATCTGTTCGACCGCCTCCTCGCCCGAGATATAGGCCACCCGCCGCCCCGACAGGGCCGCGCGCCCGGCCACGTCCAGCAACAGGGTTGACTTGCCGACGCCGGGGTCGCCGCTGAGCAGGATGGCCGAGCCGGGCACCACGCCGCCGCCGCACACCCGGTCGAACTCGGTCACGCCGGTGATGATGCGGGGCGGCTCGGGCGTGTCGGACTGCAGGGTTTCGAACTGCACCCCCCGGCCGCGCGCCGCGGCGCCGGTGGCCGGTTTCATGGCGCCGGGGGGCGCCGAGCGGCTCTCCTCGACGATGGAGTTCCACTGGTTGCAGGCCCCGCACTGGCCCGACCATTTGCCATGGACGGCCCCGCAGGCCTGGCAGACATAGATTGCGCCGTCACGAGCCATGGGACCGGCTTACAGGAGTCGGGCGCGGCGGGGCAGGGGGCCATGCGGGGCTACGACCGAAAATGACGTGGGACTATCCCGGCTCCGCCCTTTGCGCTTCCGGCGGCGCGGTCCATATCTCCGCGCATGGCGATGCGTGGCGAACGGACGGGACGGCGAGGGGATTCCGTCGCAAAGGCGGCCCAGGCCGGAACGCCGGCGTCGACCGTCGACGCCCCCCCGGCCTGGCAGGCCCTCGGCGACCTGATCCGGCTGGTCGGCCGGTCCAATGCGCCCCAGCTGCGTCTGCGCCTGATCGCGGCGATCGGCATGACCCTGGGCGGCAAGGGCCTTGGGGTGCTGGCGCCCCTGGTGCTCGGGGCGGCGGTCAACCATCTGGCGGCCGGACAGGGGCCGGCGGTCGCCGTCGGCATGGGGTTCGCCGGCTTCGCAGCGGGCTGGGCGATTGTCCGGCTGCTGTCGGCCATCGCGCCCAACGCTTCGGATGTGGTCTTCGCCCCGGTGCGTTCGGCCGCCCAGCGGCGGGCGGCGACCGAGACCTTCGCCCATGCCCTGAGCCTGTCGCTGGACTTCCACCAGACCAAGCGCTCCGGCTCGCTGTCGCGGACCATGGACCGGGGCTCGCGGGCGGTCGACTTCCTGCTGCGCATCCTCGCCTTCAACCTGGTTCCGACCGGGGTGGAGCTGGTGCTTGCCGCGGGCGTTCTGGGCGGCCGCTACGACTGGCGGTTCGGGGCCGTGGCCGTCGGCGTGGTCGCCGTCTACGCCGCCTCCACCTTCGCCCTCGCCAACTGGCGGCTGGAGCACCGGCGCGAGATGAACGCCGCCGACACCGAGGCCGCGGGCGTCTCGGTCGACGCCTTGCTGAACTATGAGACGGTCAAGTCGTTCGGGGCGGAGGCGCGGGCGGCCGGGGCCTATGACCGGGCGCTGGGCGACTACACCCGGGCGGCGCTCAAGGCCAACAGCTCGCTGGCCCTGCTGAACATCCTGCAGGCGGTGATCATGAACATCGGTCTCGCCGTCATGGCGGTCATGGCGGGGTTCGAGGCGGCGGCGGGCCGGATGGGGCCGGGCGACGTCATGGCGGCGGTGCTGATCATGATCTCCCTCTATGCGCCCCTGAACATCCTCGGCTTCGCCTATCGCGAGATCCGCCAGTCCTTCATCGACATGGAGGAGATGCTGAAGGTGACGCGCCAGACGCCGCAGGTCGCTGACGCGGCGGACGCGACGGCCCTGCCGCGGCCGGCGGACGCGCGGGGCGCGGCCCTGGCCTTCGAGCATGTCGGCTTCCGCCACGATTCCCGCGCCAACGGGCTGGAGGACGTCAGCTTCATCGCTCCGCCGGGGACGACCACCGCCCTGGTGGGACCCTCGGGCTCCGGCAAGTCGACCATCGTCAAACTGGCCCTGCGCCTGCTGGACCCGCAGGAGGGGCGGGTGCTGATCGACGGGCTGGACGCCCGGCAGGTCACCCAGGCCTCGCTGCGCGCGGCGGTGGCCCTGGTGCCGCAGGACGTGGCCCTGTTCAACGACAGCATCCGCGCCAACATCGGCTTCGCCCGGCCCGACGCCGACGAGGCCGCCATCTGGGCGGCGGCGGAGGCGGCGGAGCTGGCCGATTTCATCCGGGAATTGCCCGAGGGCATGGAGACCCGGGTCGGGGAGCGCGGGCTGAAATTGTCGGGCGGCGAACGCCAGCGGGTCGGCATCGCCCGCGCCCTGCTGGCCGATCCCTGCATCCTGATCCTCGACGAGGCCACCAGCGCGCTGGACAGCCGCACGGAGGCCGCCATCCAGAAGACGCTGCGCAAGGCGCGGGCGGGCCGCACCACCCTGGTGGTCGCCCACCGTCTGTCGACCATCGCCGACGCCGACCAGATCCTGGTTCTGAAAGCCGGGCGGATCGTCGAGCGCGGCGCCCACCACGAGCTGGTGGCCCATCTCGGCGGCGAATACGCAGCCCTGTGGCGCAAGCAGACGCGTGGCGCGCGGACGGACCGTCAGCCGGCCTGAGCCAGCTTCCGGTCAATGACCTCCGAGAGGCTCTGCACGATGCGGTCGCGTTCCGCCGTCGCCTCGGGCGGCAGCGTTTGCAGCAGCCGCAGGGAGCGGGCGTGCACGGTCACGATGCGCCAGTCGAAGGGGGCGCCGGGGTCGACCGCGCCGATCCAGTCGCACAGGCCGGCGGCGCTCCGGCACAGTTCGGCCAGCTCAAAGGGCGCGGCTGCATCGATCAGGGCCGTCGACGCCCGATAGGCCTGGTCCAGCCGCATCGATGCGTCGTCCGGCCCCGTGGGCGGGGGCAGGGACTCCAGGAGGCCTATCTGCTCGTCGATAACGGCCATGGCCCGGGCGCGCAGGGCTTCCGTATTGGCCCGGGCCCGGGCGAGGGCGACGCCGACGCTGACGCCGCCGGCCGAGTCGATCATGGCCGCGAGGTTCGACCGGCGGCGGGGATGGGTGATGACGGTCAAGCGGCGTCGACTCCGGCCGCCGCCTGGGCCTTCTGGTCCTCGAACGCCTTCTTGCGGATCAGGTCGACGCGGCGCTCATCGCCGGGCGCTGGGGCTTTGCGGAAGCGGCGGTCGGGCCCGAAATAGTCGCCGACCTCGAGGAAGGGCCGTCCGTCGCGCGATACCCAGACGATCCGTTCCAGCAGGGTGGCGGCGCTGAAGGGCTTGGTGATGATGAAATTGGCGCCGCAGTCGCGGGCCTCGGCCACGCGGGAGCGGCGGATGTGGGCCGCGGTCATGATCACCGGCACGAAGGCGTTGGGCTCCAGGCCGGAACGACGAAGCCAGCGAACCAGTTCGAAGCCGTCGATCCCCGGCATGTCGCAGTCGACCACCAGCAGGTCGATGTTCTGATCCCGGAGGATCTCCATCGCCTCGGCCGCGCCGATGCAGGCATGGCGGGTGCGGATTCCGAAGCCCATCAGGGACTGGGCGGTCAGTTCGAGGGCGAAGGGCGAGTCGTCGACGACCATGGTCGAGGCGGAGCCCAGATTGATCACCGCGCTCTCGCGGAGCGCCTCGCCGAGCCCGCTCATGACGGGAGATCTTGCAGCGTGAGAGGCTGGAACGCGTACATCCCCGGCAGGATCGCAGCTTGCCGTAGAAAAGAGATTAACGCGGCCGTTCTGCTAGCCGGTGCGGCCGATGGCGTAGAAGCGATCGGCGCGGGCCTTGCGCAGCTGGTCGGGGGTCAGGTCCGACAGGGCGGCCAGCTCCTCGGCCAGCACGTCCCCAACCGCGGCGATGGCCGCGGCGCGGTCGGCGTGGGCTCCGCCGACGGGCTCCGGAATGATCCGGTCGACGATCTTCAGATCAAGCAGGTCAGGCGCGGTGATCTTCATGGCCATGGCGGCGTCGCGGGCCCGGGCGCCGTCGCGCCACAGGATGCCGGCGGCGCCCTCGGGCGAGATCACCGAATAGATCGAATGCTCGAGCATCAGCACCCGGCCGGCCGCGGCGATGGCGATGGCCCCACCCGAGCCGCCCTCGCCGGTGATGGTGGCGATGGAGGGCACGCCGAGGGTCAGGCAGCGTTCGGTCGAGCGCGCGATGGCCTCGGCCTGGCCGCGCTCCTCGGCGCCGAGCCCGGGGTAGGCGCCGGCGGTGTCGACGAAGGTCAGGACCGGCAGGCCGTAGCGCTCGGCCAGATCCATCAGACGCACGGCCTTGCGGTAGCCTTCGGGCCGGGCCATGCCGAAATTGTGGACGACGCGGGTCTGGGTGTCGTGGCCCTTCTCGTGGCCCATCAGGACCACCGGCGCGCCGCGGAAGCGGGCGAGACCGCCGAGGATGGCCTGGTCGTCGCCGAACTGCCGGTCGCCCTTGAGCTCGACGAAATCGGTGAACAGACCCTCGACATAGTCGACGAAATGCGGCCGCTGCGGGTGGCGCGCGACCTGGGTCTTCATCCACGGATCGAGACTGGCGTAGGTCTTGCGGCGCAGCTGCTCGGCCTTCTTGCGCAGCTGCTCGACCTCGGCGTCGAACGAGCCGGAGGTCGAGGAGAGCAGATTCAGCTCCTCGATCTTCGCCTCCAGATCGGCGATCGGCTTTTCAAACTCGAGGTAGTGCACGGCCATCAGGCGTCCGGAACAGGCGCGCCGCGTGGCGCATCGGAAGGCGGCGGAACCTAGTCAGGTCAACGCCGCGGAGCAAGCGGCGGTTCATTCATCCCGCGCCAGGGGGTGCTTGTCACGCACCACCTGGGCCAGCCGGTCGGTGGCGACGTGGGTGTAGATCTGGGTCGTGGCGATGTCGGCGTGGCCCAGCAGGGTCTGGACCACGCGCAGGTCGGCGCCGCCTTCCAGCAGGTGGGTGGCGAAGGCGTGGCGCAGGACGTGGGGGCTGACCCGGGCCGGGTCGATGCCGGCGTCGACGGCGGCCAGGTCGAGCAACTGGGCGAAGCGGCGGGGGGTCAGGTGGCCCTTGGCCGAAGCCGAGGGGAACAGCCACGGGCTGTCCGGCGCCTTTTCCGGCCGCGCGGCGTCGCGGGCGACCAGCCAGGTCTTCACGGCCTCACGCGCCGAGGCGTTGAGGGGGGCCAGACGCTCCTTGCCGCCCTTGCCCCGCACGATCAGGAAAGCCGGGTCCCGCCGCACCGCCTCGACCTTCAGGCCCAGCAGCTCGGAGACGCGCAGGCCGGAGGCGTAGGCCAGCTCGACCAGCGCTGTCAGCCGCAGGCCCGCCGCCCCGTCGCGGGCGGCCGCCGCCGTGAGCAGCCGCTCGATCTCGCCGCCGCCGAGGGTCCGGGGCAGGCTGCGGCCCTGCTTCGGCGCGTCCAGCCGCCGCGAGGGATCGTCGGCCCTCCAGCCCTCGCCGAGGGCGAAGCGGTAGAACTGCCTGACTGCGGAACGCCTTCGCGCCTGGGTGGCCGGGGACAGGCCGCGCCGGCCCAGATCGGCGTACCAGGCCTCGACCCCGGCCTCGTCGCCCGCCATCAGACCGCCTGCGATTCCCGCCTCGGCGTCGGCGAGGTCCCGGCCATAGGCGGACAGGGTGTGGGGCGAGGCGTCGCGCTCGACCGCCATCATCTCCAGAAAGGCCTCGACCTGCGGCGTGCTCATGCGCGTCGGCGCTTTGCGTCGGCGGCGCTTGGTGTAGAGGGTGGTGGGGTCATGCCGTGCCTGCCGCAGCCCGCTCCGTCCCGGTCCAGCCGCCTCTCGCGAGGCGGGCGATGAGCCCTGACGAACCGATTCCCGTTCATCGTCGCAGCATAGCCCTGGTCGGGCTGATGGGGGTGGGCAAATCGACGGTGGGCCGGCGACTGGCCAGACGGCTGGGCCTGCCTTTCGCCGACGGCGACATCGAGATCGAGGCGGCGGCGGCCATGACCGTCTCCGACATCTTCGCCCAGCTCGGCGAGGCGGAATTCCGGGCCGGCGAGGCGCGGGTGCTGAAGCGTCTGCTGCACGCCCCCCGGATGGTGCTGGCGACCGGCGGCGGGGCGGTGCTGAATCCCGAGACCCGGGCCGAGCTGAAGGCGCGGGCGGTGACCGTCTGGATGCGTGCGGATCTCGAAACCGTGGCGGCCCGGGTGCAGCGGCGCGACACCCGGCCCCTGTTGCGCGGCCGCGATCCGCTGGAGGCCCTGAGGGCGATGGCCGAGGCGCGCTATCCCCTGTACGCCACCGCGGATCTGACCGTCGACGTCGCCAGCGGGGCCCATGCCGATGCGGTCGAGGGCATTGTCCGCGCGCTGGAAGCCTATTGGGCGGGAGCCGAGGCATGAACACCGTCGTCGAGGTCACGGGCTCCGGCTTCCGGGCCTATGAGGTGGTCATCGGGCGCGGTCTGCTGCCAGAGCTGGGGGCGCGTATCGCGGCCCTCGGGCAGGGGCGGACGGTCGTCGTCACCGACGAGACCGTCGCCGCCCTGCACGGGCCGGCGCTGCTGGCGGCGCTGGAGGCGTCCGGGGTGCGGGCGCGCCTGTTGACCGTGCCGCCCGGCGAGGGCTCGAAATCCTTCGCCGAGCTGGAGCGGGTGATCGACCGCCTGCTGGCCTTCGGCCTCGACCGGCGCGACCTGATCGTGGCCCTCGGCGGGGGGGTGGTCGGCGATCTGGCGGGTCTGGCGGCGGCCCTGTTCATGCGCGGGATCGATTTCGTCCAGGTTCCGACCACCCTGCTGGCGCAGGTCGATTCCTCGGTCGGCGGCAAGACGGCGATCGACACCCCGCGCGGCAAGAATCTGGTCGGCGCCTTCCACCAGCCGCGGCTGGTCGTCGCCGACATCGACCTGCTGGCCACCCTGCCGCCGCGACAGTTGCGCTCGGGCTGGGCCGAGGTGCTGAAGCACGGCCTGATCTGCGACGCGGCCTTCTTCGACTGGCTGGCGGGCGAGGGCGCCGTCGGCGCGACGGGGGACGCCGCCGCCCTGCAGCGGGCTGTGGTTCGCTCGGTCGAGATCAAGAGCGCCATCGTCGGCGAGGACGAGAAGGAGTCCGGGCGGCGCGCCCTGCTGAACCTAGGCCACACCTTCGGTCACGCCATTGAGGCCGAACTGGGCTTTGACGAGGCGAAGCTGACCCATGGCGAGGCCGTGGCCCTGGGCTGCGCGCTGGCCTTCCGCTTCTCCGTCGCCGCCGGCGTGTGCGAGTCCGCGGCCGCCGGGCGGGTAGAACAAGTCGTCGCGGCCGCCGGCCTGCCGGCGCGACTGGGCGACGTCGGCCCCTTCTCGTCCCAAGCGCTGCTCAAGCGGATGGCCGGCGACAAGAAGGCCGAGGGCGGGCGGTTGACCCTGATCCTGGCGCGCGCAATCGGCGACGCCTTCGTCGACAAGGCCGTGGACCGCGCCGCGCTCGCCACCTTCCTGAAGCACGAAGGCGCATCATGAGCCCGATGATCCTGGCCGTGGAGCCGCTGGAAAACCGCTTCGTCCGGCTTGAGCCCCTGGCGGCGGCGCTGGAGGATGAGGTTCGCGCCGCCCTCGATTGCGACCCGGACGCCTGGGACATCAT
This sequence comes from Brevundimonas sp., assembly GCA_004296955.1. Classification (GTDB taxonomy): domain Bacteria; phylum Pseudomonadota; class Alphaproteobacteria; order Caulobacterales; family Caulobacteraceae; genus Brevundimonas. The sequence goes on along the minus strand of SCVB01000010.1, from coordinate 1,424 downwards.
GGTCGCCGCCGGTTACGGGCCCCATTTCGACGGCTGGTGGCGGTCGGCGCTCCGGGCGATGGAGCAGGGGACCCGCATCGCCTGGGCCGTGCGCCGGTTGAGCGACGGGGCGATCGTGGGCACGACGAGCCTGTACGAGATCAGGCCCGACTACCGCCGCTGCGAGATCGGCTCGACCTTCTACCGTCCCGAGGCGCGCGGCGGGCCGGTCAATCCGTCCTGCAAGCGGCTGCTGCTGGCCCACGCCTTCGACGCCGGCGCGGTGCGGGTCGAGATCGTCACCGACGCCATCAATCCCGGCAGCCAGGCCGCCATCCGCAAGCTGGGGGCCCGGGACGAGGGCGTCCTGCGCAAGCACAAGATCACCTTCAAGGGCCGGATTCGCGACACGGCCCAGTTCGCCATCCTCGACGACGACTGGCCGGAGGTCCGGGCGCGGCTGGATGCGAGGCTGGCGGCCTTCGGCTAGTCGACGGCCCGGCAGTCGGTCGGCGGGCGGCCGTCGGAGGTCCAGGTGGCCATGACGCCCTTGCCGCGAAGCTCATAGCCCGAGGCCTTGTACCAGATGCCGTCGGCGGCCCGCTCCTGGTACAGGTCCACGGCCTCGCCGCTGGAGTTTCGGACGGTGGCCATCTGCCGCGGATTGTCGAAATCGACCGACAGCCGCTCGCTGTTGTTGCACAGATAGACGGTGCGGATGACGCGGTTCAGGGCCCGGTCCTGGGCCTCGGCGCCGGTGCGGCGCCGGGCCGTCTGGGCCTCCTGGGCCCGTTCCCGCACCGAATCCCCGTCCGTCGGGGCCTCCGCCGGCTTCTGCCCGCAGCCGGCCGCGGCGAGACAGGCGAGGAGGACGGCGGGGAGCAGGAACTTCATGCAGACTCTCGAACAAGCGGAGCCGTACGGCCCGGCGGACTAACGTGCATCGGGCGCCGCCGTTCCTTTGCGACGGGCGCGGAAGAAGGCGCGCAGGAGGTCTCCGCCCTCGGCGGCCAGTACGCCGCCCTCGGCGGCGGGCTTCCAGTGGCAGGTGGGCTGGTCGAAGAAGCGGGGACCATGCGCCACGGCGCCGCCCTTGGGGTCGTCGGCGCCCCAGACCACACGGCCGATACGGGCGTGGCTGATGGCCCCGGCGCACATGGCGCAGGGCTCCAGCGTCACATAGAGGGTCAGGCCGGTGAGCCGGTAATTGCCGCACTTCGCGGCGGCCCCGCGCATCGCCACGATCTCGGCGTGGGCGGTGGGGTCGTGGGCGCCGATGGGGCCGTTTTGACCCTCCGAGACCACTTCGCCGGTCGATTCGTCGACGATGACGCAGCCCACGGGAGTCTCTCCCGCGTCCGCCGCCGCTTGCGCACACGCCAAGGCCATGTGCATGAACCGCTCATCATGGCCAGCCATCCCCGAGACAACGACAAGAAGCCGCG
>SCVB01000076.1 GCA_004296955.1 Brevundimonas sp. | reverse complement strand
GGCGCGCGACAGGCGTCGGTCCTGGGCGGCGCGCTCGGCCGCCGCCAGGGTGTCCTGGCGTTCGGCGAAGACATGGATGGCGATCCGCGGCACCGACACTTCGCCGATGGATCCGACGGCCGCGAGACCGCCGGCCATTCCGGCCGGGGCGACGCCGGACGGCGTGGCGGCCGCTTCCGGCGCTGCGGGCGCGAGGGCCGGCGCCAGGGTGGATTGCGCCTGGGCGACCATCTCGCCTACGGGATTGAACCCCGGGGCGGCAGGCTGGACGGACGGCTGGATGGGCGCCGGGGCGGTGAACTGCAGCGGCGACCGCTCCGGCTCGGCCGGGAAGGCGGTCGGCTCCGAGAAGTCCATATCGACGTCAAAGCCGTCGTCGAAGCTCGAGAGGGGGCGTGGCGTGGCGGTGCTCATGAGCCTCAGTCCACGGCCGTGGAGACGCGTGCGCCTTCCACCAGGGTTTCTTGGGGCGCGGCCGTAGGCTGGCCGGCGCGATACTTGTCGAACACCACCGAGCGTCGGGCCGCATCGGCGGGCGTCATGGGCCGGGGCGCCACGATGTCGCGGGGATCGGCGATCTGGGCGGCCAGGTTGGCGGTGACGGCGCAGCCGAAGTTCGACCCGGACATGTTGTCGCCCGTCCGGCTGAGATTGCCCCAGGCCGCGCCGCAGCGCGGCACGGCCGCCTGGACCGTTTCAAAACCGACGAGCACCGGGGCGCGCGGATCCGGCCCGACATAGCTGACGAGACGAAGACGCTCCGAAGGCAGACCGATCCGCTCAAGGGCGGTTCTGGCTTCGTGGGCGGCCTGGGCGGAAACGGGATCCCCGCCGGCCGGCGCCTCGATCACCACGGTTCCCGCGCCGGAAGCGGCGAACCGCTGGGCCAGGTCGCGCAGGGCGGCGTTCTGATTGGCCGACAGCCCGTCGTCGTGCACAGCCAGGGCGATGCGGTCCAGGCCGGCCTCGACCTGAAGCGAATAGCGCGACGTCGGCGTCAGCGGGGCCGGCCCGCCCAGGCTGGCGGGACCGCCGACACATCCGGTCAGGCCGACCACGGCGGTCGAAAGGGTCAGGGCGAGAAGCGGCTTGCGGGTCCGGATCATGAGCTCACTCGATCACATAGCCGGCCGCGCCCTGCCACACGGGGCCGGACGGGGCGGAGGGGGCGGGCGATCCGTAAACCTGGTTCAGTTGCCCGAACAGGATGGTCTGCGAGTCGCTGGCGATGCGCAGCCCATCGGCCGGCGTCTGCATGCGGTCGGGCGAGGTCGGGCTGACGATATAGGGTTCGACGATCACGACCAGCTCGGTCTCGCCGTTGAGGAAGTCCCGCGACCGGAACAGCGAGCCGAGCACCGGCAGATTGGTGACCCCAGGCAGGGAATCCACCGTCTGGCGCGTGCTTTCCTGAAGCAGGCCGGCGATCATCATCGAGCCGCCCGAAGGCAGTTCGACCGTATTCTCGCTGCGGCGAACCGTCAGGCCCGGCAGGGTGATGGACGAGGGGGTGCCGGCGCCGATGGTGAAGCCGCCCTGGTCGGTCAGTTCCGACACCTCGACCTTCACCTGCAACGAGATCCGTCCTCCCGACAACACGATCGGGCGGAAGGCCAGACCCACGCCGTAGGGCTTGTAGGTGACGGTGATATTGCCGTCCTTGTCACGACCGGTCGGCAGCGGAAACTCGCCGCCCGCCAGGAAGTTGGCGGATTCGCCGTTGACCGAGGTCAGGTTCGGCTCGGCCAGGGTGCGGGCCAGACCCACGCGTTCGAAGGCTTCCAGGCACCCCGTCGCGTTGGTGCCCGTCATCGTCCGGAAGGCCGTGGAGGCGACCTCGGAGATCACGTTCGACAGCGAACTGCCTGAACTGTTGGTCGTGGTGCGGCGATCAAAATTCAGATCATCGCCGTTATGGGTCTGGACCACATCGACAGTGCTGTTGGAGTTGTTGACGTTGCTCGACGTCGAATTTGAATTCGAGACGTTCGTCGTTCGACCGCCGTTCTGATTATAGCAAAGCGAGTTGCCGCCGGTCGCCGCGCCGTTGACGCCATAGGTGTTGGGCCGGGTGAAGCCGTAGGAATGGATGCCGGATCCCTTCAGGATGTCGGCGTTGAATCCCAGTTGCTTCAGGCTGCTGCGCTGGACCTCGACCACCCGGACCTTCAGGGTCACCTGATCGGATCCGGCGACGCTGATCATGTTCAGCACCTTTTCCGGCGCGGACACGAAGGCGCGGGCCACCTGAGCGGCCTGGACGGCCTGGGCCGGAGAATCGGCGACCCCGCTCAGGATC
>SCVB01000075.1 GCA_004296955.1 Brevundimonas sp. | reverse complement strand
GCAGGATGCGGGCCGAGACTCCGCCCAGATAGCGGTGCAGCGGCAGGCCCGAGGAGATGGCGCTGGCCTTGGCCACGGCCAGGGACACGCCGAGGATGGCGTTGGCGCCCAGCCGGCCCTTGTTCTCGGTGCCGTCCAGCGCGATCAACGCCTCGTCGATGCGGCGCTGGTCCTCGGCGTCCATGCCGCTGAGGGCGTCGAAGATTTCGCCGTTGACGTTGTCGACCGCCTTGCCGACGCCCTTGCCGCCCCACCGGTCCTTGTCGCCGTCGCGCAGTTCGACCGCCTCATGCGCGCCCGTCGAGGCGCCCGAGGGCACGGCGGCGCGACCGAAGCTGCCGTCGTCGAGGATCACATCCACCTCGACCGTCGGATTGCCGCGGCTGTCGAGGATCTGGCGGGCGACGATGTCGGCGATGTCGGTCATGGGGGCGCTCTTCTGTCAGGGAGTGGGCGGGGGTTTAGCCCAACCCCCGCCGAATCGCCAACCGTCAGGCGCAGCCCTCGACATACTGGATGCTGGGCCCGCCGGCGGCGACGTGCTCGGCCCGACCGTCCGTGCCGATATGATAGGCGATGCCGCGCGCCGAGGGGTCCTGGACATAGCCGGCCGCGCCGCCAACGCTCCACGTCGTGATGTATTCAGCCGGGGCGGCGGCGTATTTATGCGGCGAGACATAGGCCAGCGGTCCGTAGGCGGCCTTGATCGCCGTGGCCGTGTCGCCGACGCCGAAGCCGCGGTCGGTCTTGAGCGTGGACCCGTTCTGCAGCCAGATGCTGGTCAACACGCCCTGCTCGACCATGACGGTCAGGCCTTCCGGGGCCCGGACCGGATGGAAGGTGTCGCAGGCTTCCGGATCGGGGCCGCCGACGGCGTCGGGGTTGGCGTCGGGGCCCAGCGCCGCCTCGACCTCGGCCCGGGTCATGCCGATGCGCAGGGGGCCGAAGCCCTGGGCCGTCAAGACGTTTGCGGCGGGCGTGGGCGCGGGGGTCGGAGCAGGATCTGGCGCCGGCGCGGGCGTCGTCTCGGGGTCCGGCGCGCCACAGGCGGCGAGCGCGAGGACGGCGGTGGTCAGCATCAGGCGGCGGATCATGGCGCAACTCCATTGGGTGGGAGGTACAACGCATGAAAACGGCGCGCGGTGAACCGCGCGCCGTCATTCAGTCATCGAACGGACTGGAAAGACCTAGTCTTCCTTGGGCGTCAGGACCTGGCGGCCGCGATAGGTGCCGGTCTTCAGGTCGATGTGGTGCGAGCGGCGCAGCTCGCCCGTGTCCTTGTCCTCGACGTGCGGGTTGGAGCCCAGCGAGTCGTGCGAGCGGCGCATGTTGCGACGCGAGGGCGATACTTTGCGCTTCGGAACGGCCATGTCCGTCTCAATCTTCTCAAGGGTGGCGCCGGCGGAGGCGCGAAAACAACAGCGGCGGCCCGAAAGAGCCGCCTGCGAGGGCGGGCTTATGCCTGAACCCGGGCGGGTTTTCAAGCGCCGGCTCGAACGACGGCGCCGGGTGCCCGAATCCGCCGCGGCCCGGCTAATCGTGGCAGGAAGTCGGCACGACCTTACCCCGTATTCACTGGCCCGGACAAACCGCGCTTCCTAACAGCCAAGCTTCCCGCAAAGAGGAAGAATCAATGGTCACTCGCTCGCTTCTTGTCGCCGCCGCCATCCTGGCCGCCTCCCCCGCCTCGGCCCAGAGCTGGCTTGAACGCGCGGCCCGCGGGGCCGCCGAAACCGCCGCGCGGGGCGCCGTCGCCGGCCTGCTGGACGCCCGCCCGGAACAGGCGCCCGAACCGGAGCGGGAGGAGGCCGAGGCTGAGGAGGCGGGGCGGCGGCCGATCGCCCGCGGACCGGCCATGACCTTCGCCGACCCGTCCCCGGTCAACTACAGTTCCGATCTGCGCGGTCCCTATCAACTGGAGTTCTCGCCCGAACAGGAAGGCGCCGAGGCCGAGTTCGACGCCTTCAACGTGGTCCCCTGCGACGACTGCGAGGGCGGCCGCGCCTATGACTCCTGGATCAAGCACCACGTCTCCTCCGTGTCCGGCCTCGGCGCGCTGGAGCGCCGCATCGGCGAGATGGCGGTCGGAGAGGCCATCCGCTGGAACGGCGCCTCGGGCGCCCGCCTGGCCCTCACCGTCATCGGCGAGAGCCCGGTCGGCGACTGGCCGTGCAAGCAGGTGCGCTGGTCCTCGGAACGGGGGCAGGACTCGGCGGAACGGCTCGGCCTGTTCTGCTTCGGCAAGCGCGGCGACTATCTGGGCGACGGCTGGGTCGAGGTGCTCTAGCCGCCGGAGCCGCGCCGTTCTTCCGCAGACCGGGCGGCTTGCCGCCCGGCGCGGCTGAGGCTGTAATACAGGCTGTCCTTCCACTCCCCGCCCACGTTCCATGTGCGTTCCGCAAAGCCGGTGCGGACGAATCCCAGCCGTTCCAGCAGCCGAATCGAGGCGGCGTTCTCCGGATCGACGTCGGCGGTCAGGATGTCGAGATCGCGGGTCTGGAAGACATGGTCGATGGCGGCGCCCGCGGCCTCGACCGCCAGCCCCTGCCCCCAGGCGTCCGGATGCAGGATGTAGCCGATGTCGGGCATCGCGTAGAAGCCGGCCTTGCCGATGACGCGGCCGTCCCGCTCGATGACGAAGTCCGGATGGTCGGGCCCGTTGGCGATCATGCCCTCGAGCCAGGCCCGGGTCTGATCGAGCGTTTCGTGCGGCGGGGTCGACCACCAGCGGGTGGCGCGCGGGTCCGACAGGACGGCGTGGATGGCCTCCAGATCGTCCGGGCGGGCGGAGCGCAGGGTCAGGCGGGGGGTGCGGATTTCCACCGGTTCAGACCAGTTCGCGTTCCATGACGATGAAATACAGGTCGTCGCGTTTGGGCAGGCCGAACCGGGGATTGCCGTAGGGGAATGGCAGGGTGTCTCCCGTCTGGCGATAACCGAGCCGCTCGTACCAGGCGATCAGGGACTTCCGGTGGGGAAAGACGGAAATGCGCACCCGCCGCGCGCCGAAGCGATCGGCCAGCGCAGCCTGCGCGGCTGTCACCAGCCGGCGCCCCAGACCGCCTCCCTGCAACGTCGGGCTGACGGACAGCATGCCGAAATAGCCCGTCCCCTCGCCTCGGTCGGCGATCAGGATGCAGCCGACCAGTTCCGCGCCGCGCCAAGCGGACAGCATGGCCTGCTTCGGGTCGGCGAGAATGGCGGCCAGGTCGTCCGGGTCGGTGCGCTGGCCGTCCAGCAGATCCGCCTCGGTGGTCCAGCCCGCGCGCGAGGCCTCGCCGCGATAGGCGCTCTCGATCAGGGCGTGCAGGGCCGGAATGTCGGCGGCGACGGCGTCGCGGATCGTGATCTCAGTCATGGGCCAGCATTTCGCCGACCGCCTCGCCGATCGCAAGCGAGCTGGTCAGGCCGGGGCTTTCGATGCCGAACAGGGCGACCAGCCCGTCGAGGCCGTGGACGTCGCGGCCGTGAAGCTGGAAATCCGGCTGGGCCTCGCCCGGCCCATGCAGCTTGGGCCGGATGCCGGCGTAGTCGGGGGTCAGGGCGCCGTCGGGCAGGCCGGGCCAGAAGCGGCGGATGTAGCCGGCGAATTCCTCCGCCTTGGCCGGATCGACGGCATAGTCCTCGGTCTCGACATAGACGAGGTCGGGACCGAATACGGCCTGACCGCCGAGGTCCTTGCGATAGTGGGTGCCGAGCGCGCCGGGGATCGGCGGCGGATAGATCAGCCGCTCGAACGGCGCCTTGCCGGTCAGGCGGAAATAGACGCCTTTTCCGAAATGACCGGCCGGGATGCGGTCGGCGGGATAGCCCTCGATCCGGGCCGCGACAGCCTGCGAGGCCAGTCCCGGCGCCGTGACCAGCAGCCGGGTGGTCAGGGTCGCCCCGCCCTCCCCGCCCGCCGTGATCCTGAAGCCGCCGCCGGGCAGCGGTTCGGCCCGCTCGAACGGGGTGGAGACCACCACGGAGCCGCCGGCCGCCTCGATCTCGCCCTGCAGCGCCAGCATGTAGCCGTGGCTGTCGAACACCCCGCTCTCCGGCGAGAGGATGGCGGCGTGGGCGTTGAGGCCCGGCTCCAGCGCCCGGGCCTGGTCGCCGGTCAGATGTTCAAGCCCCTCGACGCCGTTGGCCGTCGCCTGCTGGAAGATGGCCTCGATCCGTTCGACCTCGGACTCGTTCGTAGCCACCACCAGCTTGCCGCATTTGCGGAAGTCGACCTTGCGGCTGTCGAGGAAGGCGTAGAGCGACCGCCGCCCTTCGACGCAGAACCGCGCCTTCAGCGAACCGGTCGGATAATAGAGGCCGCCGTGGATGACTTCGGAGTTTCGCGAGGACACGCCCTGGCCGATGTGGGGCTCCTTCTCCAGCACCAGCACCGACAGCCCCCGCCTCGCCAGCGCCCGGCCACAGGCGAGGCCGACCGCGCCGGCGCCGACCACCACGGCGTCGAAGTCGAAGCTCATGCCTTCGGGCCGTACAGGCTGGCCGCCCGCGCCTCGAAACAGTGCATCAGCCTGCCGACCGCGCGGTCGAAATTGGCGTGGAGCATGCCGTCCAGCAGCCTGGACTTGAAGGCGAAGTCGATCATGAACTCGACCCGCGTCCCGGCCGGGTCGGGGAAGAATTCCCAGCGGTTCTTGAGGTGCCGGAACGGCCCGCGGATCAGGCCGACCTCGACCATATGGCGGTTCCGGTCATGCCGCACCCAGGTCGAGAACCGCTCCTTGAGGAAGGAGAAGCCGACCGACGCCTCGGCGTCGAGAAGGCTCACGCCGGGAGCTTCCTCGCGCGGGCTCCAGGTCCGCATGGCCGTCACCCAGGGCACGAACTCGGGATAGGCGCGCACGTCCGCGACCAGCGCGGCCAGTTGCTCGGGCGCCCAGGGCAGGATTTTGGTGACGCGGTGGACCGCCAAGCCGGGCTCAGCGTCCGGTCTGCGCCAGCCGGGCCGCCCTCAGCCGGGCGAAGTCGTCGCCGGCATGGTGCGAACTGCGGGTCAGGGGCGAGGACGACACCATCAGGAAGCCCTTGGCGCGGGCGATGGCCTCATAGGCCTTGAACTCTTCCGGCGTGACGAAGCGGTCGATGGCGGCGTGTTTGCGGGTCGGCTGCAGGTACTGGCCGATGGTGATGAAGTCGACGCCGGCCGAGCGCATGTCGTCCATCACCTGCATGACCTCCTCGCGGGTCTCGCCCAGGCCGACCATGATGCCGGACTTGGTGAACTGGTTGGGGTCGCGCTCCTTGACCATCTGCAGCAGGCGCAGGCTGTGGAAGTAGCGGGCCCCGGGCCGGATCTTCAGATACAGCCGCGGCACGGTCTCGAGGTTGTGATTGAACACGTCGGGCGTGGCGTCGATCATCACCTCGGCCGCCCCGTCCTTGCGCAGGAAGTCGGGGGTCAGGATCTCGATGGTGGTGTTCGGCGCCTGCAGGCGAATCTGGCGCACCACCTCGGCGAAATGGGCCGCGCCACCGTCCGAGACGTCATCCCGGTCAACCGAGGTGATAACGACGTGGTTCAGGCCCATTTCGCGCACGGCCAGGCCGACCTTGGCCGGCTCTTCCGGATCCAGCGGCTGCGGCAGGCCGGTCTTGACGTTGCAGAAGGCGCAGGCCCGCGTGCAGGTGTCGCCCATGATCATCAGGGTGGCGTGCTTCTGGCTCCAGCACTCGCCGATGTTCGGGCAGGCGGCCTCCTCGCAGACCGTATGGAGGCCCTTCTCCTTCACGATCGCGCGGGTCGCATTGTACTGGCCCGAACCGGGCGCCTTGACGCGCAGCCAGTCGGGCTTCTTCAGCACCGCCGTCTCCGGACGGTTCTGCTTCTCGGGGTGACGCAGTTCGGCCGGCGTCTTCGTCAGGGTGTCGATCAGCGTGACCAAGGCGTCGCGGGCTCCGGGCTGTGCGAAGCCGCTATGTCGTCCTTCCGCGGGGCGAAGGCAAGGCGGGCCTCGCGCTCACGCCGGGTAACATACCTTTTCAACGCGTTCCGGCGGCTCTAGTTTGATCGCTGAACAAACAGGACGCGGAACAACCGCATCCGCACGGAGGATGGACTTGCGCGTACCCCTGGACTCCAAGGCCGGCGAGGAAACCATCTTCGACGGTCTGATCGCCGCGCGCGAACGGTTCGGCGACAAGGAGATCCTCGAGGATCTGGATCGCAAGCCGCTGACCTACACCGGCCTGATCCGCGCCGCCTTCGTGCTGGGGCGCAAGATCGCCGCCATGACCCAACCGGGCGAGCGCGTTGGCATCCTGCTGCCTTCCAGCGCGGGGGTGGTGGTCACCTACTACGGCCTGCACGCCCACGGCCGGGTCCCGGTGATGCTCAACTTCACCTCGGGCCAGAACAACATCAAGGCGGCGATCCGGGCCGCCGGGGTGAAGAAGATCCTCTGCGCCAAGCGGTTCGTCACCCAGGCCAAACTCGAGGACCTGCTCGAGGACCTGGGCACGGTCGCCGAGATCGTCTGGCTGGACGACGTGCGCAAGACCATCGGCCTGCCGGACAAGCTCTACGGCCTGATGGCCGGGTTGATGCCGAAGCAGTTCCGGGTCAAGACCGATCCCTCGTCGCCCGGCGTGATCCTGTTCACCTCGGGCAGTTTCGGCGCCCCCAAGGGCGTGGTGCTCAGCCAGTGGAACCTGGTCGCCAACTGCCGCCAGGTGGCCCAGCACATCGACCTCAAGCCCGAATGGGTGATGTTCAATCCCCTGCCGACCTTCCACTGTTTCGGCCTGACCGGCGGGGTGCTGCTGCCCATCCTGCACGGCATGAAGGCCTTCCAGTATCCGTCGCCCCTGCACGCCAAACAGATCGTCGAGCTGCTGCCGGACGTGAAGGCATCGATCCTGTTCGCCACCGACACCTTCCTGAACCAGTACGCCCGGGTCGCGGCGCCCGACGATTTCGCCACCCTGCAATTCGTCGTCGCCGGGGCGGAAAAGGTGCGGCCCGAGACCCATCACCTGTTCAACACCCGCTTCCACGGCCTCAAGCTTCTGGAGGGCTATGGCGCGACCGAGGCGGCGCCCGTGGTCGCCGTGAACCATCCGGACCGCAACCGGCCCGGCACCGTCGGTCAGATGATGCCGGGCATGGAATGGCGCATCGACCCGGTCGACGGCATTCCCGACGGCGGCCGACTGTTCCTGCGCGGGCCGAACGTCATGCAGGGCTATCTGTCCGCGGACGATCCCGAGAGCATCGAGCCGCTGGCAGGCGGGTGGCATGACACCGGAGACATCGTCGATATCGACAAGGACGGCTATGTCTCGATCCTGGGCCGGATCAAGCGGTTCGCCAAGATCGGCGGGGAGATGGTCTCCCTGACGGCGGTGGAAGGGCTGGCCAGCGCGGTCTGGCCGGATGCGCGGCACGCCGTGGTCTCCATCCCCGACAGCCGCAAGGGCGAGAAGCTGGTTCTGGTCACCGACCGCCGCGACGCCGACGTCGCCCGCCTGGCCGAATGGGCCCGCAGCCACGGCGCCCCCGAACTGGCCGTGCCCAAGAAGATCATGCGCGTGGCCGAGGTGCCGGTCCTGGGCACCGGCAAGACCGACTACGTCCGGATCCAGCAGATGGCGGAGCTTGAGAAGGCCGCCTGAAGTACGCCATTGAACTGAAACAGACTCTGTTTCAGTATCTGGATGTCAAAAGGAGGGTTTCATGTTCGACCGGTTCACCGCGTACCAACCCCAGCTTCTCAGCCTGTTGCGCATCGTCGCCGGCCTGCTGTTCGTCACCCACGGCACGGCCAAGGTGCTGGGTTTCCCGGCCATGGAGGGGATGCCGGCTCCGGGCTTCAGCCTCCCCGGCCTGTCCGGTCCGCTGGAGTTGATCCTCGGCGTCCTGCTGCTGATCGGTCTGTTCAGCCGGCCGGCCGCCTTCCTCGCGTCCGGCTTCTGCGCCGTCGGCTACTGGGCCGTGCATGGAACCCAGGCCCTGCTGCCGCTCCAGAACGGCGGCGAGACGATCGCCCTGTACTGTTTCGTCTTCCTGTATCTTGCCGCCGCCGGACCGGGTCCGTGGTCGGTGGACGCGATGATGCGGCGGAAAGCCTAGCTGATCCGCACGCCCGTCATCGAGATCGAACCGCCCTCGATGACGTCGTTGAAGAAGCTGACGTCGTCGCCTGGCCTGCGCTGGGCGGCGACGTAGAGCAGCGGCAGATAGTGTTCGTCGGTCGGCACGCTGAGTTGCGCATCTTCGGCCAGGCCGACCCAGTCGATCAGGGCCTCGTCGTCGCCGCGCAGCAACGCCGCCTTGACCGCCGCGTTGAAGCGTCCGGCCCAGTCATAGGGTTCGCCGCCGGCGCGCTTCCAGGTGCGCAGATTGTGCACGAAATCGCCCGAGCCGGCGATGATCACGCCCTCGTCCCGCAAGGGCGCCAGCCGCTTCGCCAGCGCGTGATGGCCGCGGGCGTCGAGGCGGCGGTCCAAAGACAGCTGGACCACCGGCACGTCCGCTTCAGGCCAGACATGGGCCAGCACCGACCAGGTCCCGTGATCCAGTCCCCACTGCATCGTCGGCGTGGCGCCGGTCAGGTGTGACACCCGCGTCGCCAGGTCGGGCGAACCCGGCGCCGGATATTGCATCGCATGAAGCGCGTCAGGGAAGCCGCCGAAATCATGGATGGTTTCCGGCTGCGCCTGGGCGGTGACCGCCAGGCCGTCAGTCTCCCAGTGGGCCGAGACCATGACCACGCCCCGGGGCTTGCCGACCGCCTCGCCGAGGGCGCGCCAGGCCTCCGCATACGGCCCGCCGAGGGCGTTCATCGGCGAGCCGTGACCGAAGAAGAGCGCCGGCTGGCGCATCAGCCAACCAGCTTCTTCGCTGTTTCGGCGACATAGCGGCCCTGCCAGCGCGCGCCCTCCAGTTCGTTGTCGCTGGGCATGCGCGAACCGTCCCCGCCGGTGATGGTGGTGGCGCCGTAGGGGCTGCCACCGGTGATCTCGTCCATCCGCTGCTGGCCGGCCCAGGCGTAGGGCAGTCCGGCGATGATCATGCCGTGATGGAGCAGGGTCTGGATCAGCCCGATCAGGGTCGTCTCCTGCCCCCCGTGCTGGGTCGCCGTCGAGGTGAAGGCGGAGCCGACCTTGCCGACGAGCGCGCCCTTCATCCAGGCGCCGCCGGTCTGGTCCCAGAAATTGCGCATCTGGGACGCTGCCGTGCCGTAGCGCGTTCCGGCGCCGACGATGACCGCGTCATAGTTGGCGAGGTCGTCGACCGTCGCGAGGGGCGCCGCCTGGTCCAGCTTGTAGCCGCTCTTCCGGGCCAGCTCCTCGGGGACCAGTTCCGGGACGCGTTTGATATCCACCTGCGCGCCCTCGACCGACCGGGCCCCTTCCGCAACCGCCTCCGCCATCGCTTCGATATGGCCGTAGGTGGAATGATAGAGGACGAGGATACGGGGCATGACGATCTCCGGGCAGGTGTTAGCAACAGTACTTGTGCTTAATTGGGCTGCGCGCCGCCGTGGCGCAAGAGCCTGCCAAGGAAATCGTCACGCGTCGGTCGGGGTTCCCCCGGCGGACGAAACGCCGCGCCGCCCGACCGGGCAGATCCGGTCGTAGAAGCTCTGGTCCGCCGGCGCCGGCAGGCCGCGCATCAGCCGGAACCGGTGCTCGACCACCATCGCCTGCTGCTCGATGTTCAGTCCGCCCCAGTCGCAGTCCACGCCCACCGGGTATTCGTACGACGAGGGCCGATCGCCGGCCCTGATCTTGCCGGTCAGCAGATTGACCCCCTGTTGCGCCTGCCAGACATGGGTCAGTTCGTGGATCAGCGTGGCCTGAATCCGCAGCGGCGCGAGGGCGATGTCGGGCGGCAGGGTCCGCGCGGGCCAGACGATCCAGTCGCGTCCGAACCAGCGGCCCGGCACGAAGGCGCGATCGAACGGCCACGGCGCGGCGAGGAAGCGGGTGGCATCCAGGACAAGGGCGTCGCCGAAGGCCTCGGCCGCCAGGGCCTGCTCGCCCCCGGTCAGGCGACGGATCATGGCGTCGGCGCGGGCCCGGCGTAGCCGCCCGTCGGGCTGACCCACTCCCAATGCCAGGGCTCGAAGGCGTAGGGGACGAAGCCGAACCGCCCGGCGTTCTTCACCAGCCAGCGATAGGTCGCCCCCCGGCTCATGTGCAGCCGGCTGGGCGGCGAGGTGTTGTCGACGCCGAGTCCGACCACCTGGCCGACGTACAGGTCCACCGCCGTGCCGGTGCGGTGCGGCGAGCAGACGGCCCGGCGCACGCCGTCGCAATTTCCGGCCGCCGCACAGCGCGCCGCATCGGCCTCAGGGTCGCGGAAGCCGGAGAATATCTGCAGCAGCTCGCGGTCATTGGCGACCTCGGGAACCTCGGCCCGGGCGGCGGCCACCATCTGGCGATAGGCTTCCAGCACATCGCGGCGCAGCAGGCGCGTCAGCCGGTCGGCGTGCTCTTCCTCGGCCACCAGATAGCCCAGCTGGTACAGCGGCGGCGGCTCCGGGCAGGGCTCGTCGCGGACCCGGGCCATGATGAAGGGCCGCCGCTCCTGCCACAGGCCGCGGAAGGTCTGGAAGGTGGCCTGGTCGAACACGCCGGTCGAGGGCAGCTGGTGGGCGATCTGGAAATCCGCCAGCCGGCGCGCGAACACCGGCGAACTGGCGGCGCAGCCGGTGCCCAGCTCCTGCTGGATCAGCGGCACATAGGTCTCCCAGCCCCATTCGGCCGAGCCGAAGGGCGCCCATTCCAGCGAATGCAAGGAGATGCCGTTGGCCAGGGCCGGACCGCCCCAGTCCTCGATCTGACGGTCGCAGAATTCGGCCTGCGCCCGCGCCGGCCCCGCGACCAGCACGGTCGCAAGGGCGCTGATCAGCAGCAGGAACAGACGCATCGGCATGGTGGAAGCTGAGCCTGTCTCTGTGTCCGCCGCAAGGCCCTTCACGCCGGGCCAGAACGCGAGCCCGACCGCTCGCGCGGCGCGCGCAAAGGCGGCATGGTGAGGGACGGCCGACTCAGGGCCGGATCGCCGGACGCCCGCATGACCGACGCCGCCCCGACTGCCCCGACCACGCCCCGCCGCTCCAACGCCATCCTCGCCGCCTTCTCCGGCCCCTGCCTGCCGCTGGCGGCGTTCGGCGTCGCCCTGCCGGTGACCCTGCCCGAATTCTACGCCACCCATGTCGGGCTGGAGCTGGGCGTGGTCGCCGCCGTCTTCATGGCCGTGCGGCTGATCGACATCGTCTTCGACCCCTTCATCGGCTGGGGCATGGACCGCACGAAGACGAAATGGGGGCGCTACCGCCCGTGGATGGCCCTCTCCACCCCGATCCTGATGCTCTCGGCCCTGATGATGTTCGTCCTGGTCCAGCCGGGCGCGGGCGCGGCCTACCTGTTCGGCTGGCTGCTGGTCCTCTATCTCGGCTTCTCGGTCGGGACCCTCGGGCAGCTTGGCTGGGCATCGGTTCTGGCGCCGCAATACGACCAGCGCAGCCGCGTCTATGGCTGGTGGCAGGTGTTCAACATAGTCGGGGTGATCCTGATCCTGATCCTGCCGACCGTGGTGGTGAAGACCGGCCTCGGCGACTACGCCGCCGGGGTGCGCATCATGGGTTGGGCAATCATGATCGCCCTGCCCGTCACCATCGGTCTGGCCCTGTTCGTCGTGCCCGAACCGGTCAACGCCGGCGCGGCGCCGCATGGCGGCCCGAAGGCCTACCTCGGCCTGTTCGGCAAGAAGACGGTGCGCAAGCTGCTGTTCGCCGACCTGCTGCTGGGCGTGGCGCCGGGCATCACCGGCTCGCTGCTGTTCTTCTTCTTCGGCCAGATCAAGGGCTACGACCACACCCAAGCCTCGCTGTTCATGCTGTTCTATTTCGTGGCCGGACTGGTCGGCGCGCCTTTCTGGGCGTGGCTGGCGACGAAGATCGGCAAGGACAAGGCGCTGGCGACGGCCAGCCTGGTGTTCGCCGTCTTCTACATCGGCGCGACCCTGGTCCCGGGCGGCAATTTCGCCCTGACCGCCGCCGCCATGTTCATCGCGGGCCTGCCCTATGCGGCCGGCCTGTTCCTGCTCAGGGCCATGATGGCCGATGCGGGCGACGAGGTCCGGCTCGACACGGGCGTGGACCGCACCGGCCTGATGTTCTCCATCCTGTCGGCCACGACCAAGATCGGCCATGTCGTGGCCCTGATCCCCTACCTGATCCTGCAGTGGGTCGGCTTCCGCGCCATTCCGGGGGTTGAAGGCAACAGCGAGGGCTCGCTGCTGACGCTGCAGATCCTGTTCATCCTCGTGCCCGGCGTCTTGCTGGCCGCGGCCGCGCTGGTGCTCAAGGGCTATCCGTTGACGCCCGCCCGCCACGACGAGATCCGCAAGGCGCTGGAAGAACGCGACGGCGCGGCGACGGCCTCCGCATGACCCCCATCGACCGCCTGATCGGCATCATGGCGAAGCTGCGCGACCCGGTCGGAGGCTGTCCGTGGGACGTGGAGCAGACCTTCGCCACCATCGCCCCCTATACGATCGAGGAGGCCTATGAGGTCGCCGACGCGATCGAGCGCGGCGATATGGACGAGCTGAAGTCCGAGCTCGGCGACCTGCTGTTCCAGACCGTCTTCCACGCCCGCATGGCCGAGGAACAGGGGCTGTTCGCCTTCGATGACGTTGCGAACGCCATCGCCGACAAGCTGGAACGGCGGCATCCGCACGTCTTCGGAGATGAGGCGGCCAAGCCCGACGGCGTGGCCCAGAAGGCGCGGTGGGAGGACATCAAGGCCGCCGAACGCGTGGCCAAGGCCCAGCACGGCGTGCTCGACGACGTGCCTGTCGGCCTGCCCGCCCTCGCCCGCGCCGCCAAACTGACCAAGCGCGCCGCCCGCGTCGGCTTCGACTGGCCCTCGACCGACGAGGTGTTCGACAAACTGCACGAGGAGGTCGCCGAACTGCGCGTGGAGATCGCCGCCGGGGACCTCGAAAAGGCCCGCGACGAGGTGGGGGACCTGCTGTTCGTGGTGGCCAATCTGGCGCGGAAACTGGGGGTCGAGCCGGAGGACGCCCTGCGCGGGGCGAACGCCAAATTCGTGCGGCGGTTCGGCTTCATCGAGGCGGAGCTGGCCAAGGACGGGCGGTCGCCGGAGCAGAGCGATCTGGCCGAGATGGACGGGCTGTGGGACGCGGCGAAGGCGGCGGAGCGGGGGTGACCCCTCCGCTCCGCCGCAGGGCCGGGCCTGCGGTCACCTGCGTCTATTGCACGAGGCTCGCATGGGTCGCGCCGAGCTGCGCCGCGAAGGCGGCGTGGCGCGGTGAGGAGACGCCGTAGAGCAGCGTGGACCTGACCACCTGACGCACAGCCTGAATCGTCGTCGTCATCCAGCGAAGCAGAGCGGCTTCACTCAGCGAGGGCGGACAATCCACCGACAAGCCCTTCAGGCCTGAGCGTTTCAGTCGCCTCACGGTCGCTGCCGCCGTGGCGCCGGCATCGAGATGCCCGACCACGAGGAGACAGTAAGGACGGATGAGGGCCACCACCTGGATCAGGCTGCACTCGGGAACGCCCTCAATATCGCCAATCTGGCAAATGACCCCGCGCTCGACGAGGGCGCGAACATCCGTAAGAAGCCGGGCGATCTCCGCCCGCCCCCGCTGGCTCGACAGGCTGGTGAACGAAACCGGGACGATGAGGCTGGGCTGCCGCGCGTCGCTGTCCACCGCCAGCAGCCGGTTGATGCCGTGGGCCACGGTCGCCAAATCGATCCGAAGGATGTCGCCAGGCGGCAGCGCGCGCACCATCCCGGCGGTCAGTACCTCGCCGGAGCCCACGACCCGCACCCGGCGCGCCATGCGATACCCGATCCGGCCGAACGACCTGAGTTCGAACACCGGCGCGAGGTCGCAGGTCACGGACAGCTCGCGCCCGTCCGCCGCGACGAACGGCGTCCAGCGGTCGATGGCGCGAGGCGCGGGCGCGCCTGCCTCGCGCTCCATCCGCTCGCCCTCGTCCACCTCGCTTGCGCGTACCCGCAAACCCTGGATCGCCGTCGCGCTGACCTCCGTCACCTGCAGTACGCTGTGATCCGCCTGTGCGCCGTCCCCAATGAAATAGGTCAGGATCTCACGCAGAAGCTGGAGACAGGCGGCCTGGCCCGAAAATCGGCCAAGCTCCGGCTGGCAGATCAGGAAGTCGGTCTCCGACACCCTGACGTGATAGCCGCTGGACTGAAGTCGGCGCAAAAGCGTGCGATCGACGTGTTCATGGATCTGGTCGCGGCGCAGGGTCCACCGCGCGCCCAGTCTCTCGGCGATGGCGTCCAGGGCGATCAGATTGACCTTGCCCGCGGCCAGCAGCCCCGCGTCGGCGAACGGGTCGAGGGCGGAACCCAGGTCGATCGAAGTCAGTCGTCCGTCTGCGCTCTCGCGAGAGTCCGGCGCCGGTTCCTTTTCGGTCATGTACCGCGTCCCAAAGCGGCTTGCGCGCCGCACCGGGGTCTTGGTCGAAAATCGCGAGGAGTGTTGCGGACGAGGCCCCAGATTGGGCCTCCATCGGATACCTGCCGGGAAACACGAAGCCTAGCACTGCCGCATTGTGTGGAGGCGTCTGTGGCTTTTGAGTCCGTGCTGGTGGTGGACGATGATGTTGCCGCCGTGGCGTCAGCCCGGGCCGTGCTCAACGCAGCCGGTTATGCGGTTTACGATGCCCGGTGCGGGCAACGGGCGGTGCAGCGGGTCATGGCTAGGCCGCCCGCTGTTGTGATCACCGCCATCCTCATGCCCGACGGAGACGGAATCGAGCTGATCAACGCGGTGAAGCAGGGGCGTCCTGAAACGCCCATCATCGCGATCTCGGACCGCCGCCTCCTTCGCGGACTGGACCTGTTCCACCTTGCAACCGCGCTCGGCGCGGACGCCGTCCTCGCCAAGCCCCTTGAGGGCGAAACGCTGCTGGCGACGGTGGCGGGCCTTATCTGGGCGGCCCGGACGACCTAATGGTCAGGCGAACTTGCGAGGCGTCGCCTCGCCAAGTCGGCGACCACCTGAAAGTTGCTGATCGCGAGGTCCTCGATCGCGACACGCGCACCGTCCAAATCCCGGTAGGCCAGAGCCGTGAACCGGAGTTCGTTGGCCTGTCGCGAAATCCAGCCCGCCTCGATCAATTCGCCGACCTTGCGCCGAACGGTCTCCTTGGGCGTTCCGGTCGAGTCGGCGATGGATCGCACATTTGTGCCAAGGGTCGGGAACACCGGAAGATCCCCGCTGATCAGCTGAGCCGGGGTAAAAGAGGCGAAGCTTTCGTGCTCCGTCGTGCGGATCGCGACCACGACCATGATCATGAACTTGTCGATGTCGCCGGAGCAGGCTTCACGAGACGTACTGAGCAGGTGAAGCAACGGCCGGAGCAGGCTGCGGGCGATCACCGGATAGTTTTCGGCGACGAGGCGGCGAAGCGCTTCGCGACCAATCCCCTGGTCTTGCGTTCGAGACGGCACCTGCTCGTTCCCTCGTCCGAGGGCATATTCGCACGTCCGCTGGCGCGATGCACGTTCGGACGTTCGGACGCCCGCGCGACGGTCGCCGCCAAAGCGGGCGACCCCGAAATGCCCATAGTCAGCTTGATGCGGCCCGCTACAGCGCCACCCGGTCCTTGTTCATCCGCAACCGGACCACCAGCCCCTGCGGCGTCCAGTCCCGCTCGATCCCGCCGTCCAGCTGGCGGGCCAGAGCGCGCGCGACCATCTGACTGCCGTAGCCCGGCGGTCCCTCGGGCGGCCTCACCTCCGGCCCGCCCTGCTCCGTCCAGGCGATCACCAGCTCGGTGTCATGCGCCGAACAGGAGACGTCGAGGGTGCCCGCCTCCGCCGAGAGGGCGCCGTATTTGAGGGAGTTGGTCGCCAGTTCATGCACCACCAGGGCCAGGGTCGTGGCGGCCTGCTCACCCACGCCCATGCGCGGCACCGAGACGCGGATGCGGCCGCTGAAGGCGCCGAGGTCGTCATAGGGCGCGAGCAGAACCGACAGGAGGTCCCCGAGCAGGGCCGCCCTGCCTTCCTCACCCGGCAGCGGGCGGACGAGGTCGTGGGCGCGGCCGAGGGCGGTGAGGCGCTGGGTCAGCTCCCGGGCCATGTCGCCGGTCGTCTCCACCGAACGCGAGGTGATCGCGGTCAGGCCCGAGGCGATGGCCAGCAGGTTCTTGACCCGGTGGCTCATCTCGCCCGCCAGCAGTTCGTGGCCTTCCTCGGCCTGTTTGCGGCCGGTGACGTCAATGAAGATGCCGAACATCTTGCGGCTGACCATGCCCAGGTCGTCGCCCTGCCCCCGCGCGGAGATCCAGCGGACGTCGCCGTCGCTCAGGATGCGGAAGTCGATCTCATAGGGCCCGACCACCGCGCGGGTGGCGGCGAAGGCGGCGCGCACCCGGTCGCGGTCCGCCGGGTGGATGTGGGACGACAGGTCCTCGAACGTGACGCGGGCCCGGACCGGCATGCCCCAGAGGCCGAATCCGGCATCGTCCATGGCGAAGGTGTCGTCATCGACGTTCCATGACCACAGGGCGACCCCGGCGGCCTCAAGCCCCCGCTGCAGGTCGGCGGCGTCCCAATTGGACGCCGCGGCTTTCCTCTCAGACATTCAAGGGTCCAGGCTCAACCGGGTCGGGCGAAGGGGCGCGATCATCGGCGAGACAGGTAAGTATAGCACAGCACGCCAGACCGCGCGCGCCGCGCGCTAGTCCGCCTCGGAAAACTGCCGCTCGAACCGCCCCAGGGCCGCCGGATGCAGGCGTACGGTCACATGGGTGCGCCCCTCATCGTCCGTTTCACGCCCGGTGACCCGCCCGTTCTCGTACAGCCAGGCCAGCGCCTCGCCCTGCGAGGCGCCCAACACCAGTTCGGTCTCCGGGTCGTCGTCGATCAGGCCGGCGATGGTCTCGCGCAGCGGTTCGATCCCCTCCCCGGTCCAGGCCGAGACCGCCACGGCCTTGCCGTCGCGGGACAGGCGTTCGGCCTGACCCAGAACGGCCTCACGGACCTCTTCGTCGAGCAGATCGATCTTGTTCCAGACCTCCAGCACCCGACGGGTCTTGCCCTCCGGCGTCGGGATCTGTTTCAGCACCGCCTCGACGTCCTTCGACTGGGCCTCGCTGTCGGGACTGGCGATATCGCGGACGTGCAGGATCAGGTCGGCCTCGCCCACCTCCTCCAGCGTGGCGCGGAAGCTCTCGACCAGTTCGTGCGGCAGGTCCGAGATGAAGCCGACGGTGTCGGCCACGATGGCCGGCCGGCCCTGCGGCAGGCGGATGGTGCGCTGGGTGGTGTCGAGGGTGGCGAACAGCAGGTCCTTGGCCACCACGTCCGAGCCGGTCAGCCGGTTGAACAGGGTCGACTTGCCGGCGTTGGTGTAGCCGACCAGGGCGATGGTCGGGAACGGGACCTTCTGGCGCTGTTTGCGGTGCAGGCCGCGGGTGCGGCGCACCTCGTCCAGCTCGACCTTCAGCTTGACGATGCGGTCGGCGATCAGGCGGCGGTCGAGTTCGATCTGGGTCTCGCCGGGGCCGCCGGTCGAGCCGGTGCCGCCGCGTTGCCGCTCCAGGTGGGTCCAGGTCCGCACGAGCCGTGATCGCTCATAGTCCAGCCGCGCCAGTTCGACCTGCAGCCGGCCTTCCTTGGTCCGCGCGCGACGGCCGAAGATCTCGAGGATCAGGCCGGTGCGGTCGATGACCTTGCAGTCCCAGGCCTTTTCCAGATTGCGCTGCTGCACCGGCGACAGGGCGTCGTCGATGACCACGGCCTCGGCTTCGGCGGCGCGGACCAGGGCGGCCAGTTCCTCGACCTTCCCCGAACCGAACAGGGTGGCGGGCGTCACCTTCCGTATCCGGACAATCTCCTCGGCACGCACATCGAGGTCCAGCGCCCGGGCCAGGCCCACGGCCTCTTCCAGACGTTCGACCGACTGGCGCGAGTTCTCGCTGGCGCCGGAGTCGGAGCGTTCGGGGTGGATGACGACCGCCCGGATCAGGGGGACGGCGTGGTCGATCAGATGGCTAGCCAAGTGGGCGTGCAGCTCTCGTTGGGTCAGGAGGCGCCGACAGATAGGGAGTGCCGGGCCGCCTGGCTATCCCCGACGCTCAGTCCTCGTCGGCGTCGGGCTCGTACAACTGCACGGGCGCGGACGGCATGATGGTCGAGATGGCGTGTTTGTAGACCAGCTGCGACTGGCCATCACGGCGCAGCAGCACACAGAAGTTGTCGAACCAGGTCACGATGCCCTGCAGCTTGACGCCGTTGACCAGGAAGATGGTCAGCGGCGTCTTGGTCTTGCGGACGCTGTTGAGGAAGGTGTCCTGAAGGTTCTTGGACTTGTCTTGCGACATGGCAGGTTCAGCCTGTTCTTGCTTGTTCTCCGGCCGAGGGAGCGGCGCGGGGCTGGATCGGATGTCCAGCCCCCATACCTTAGCCCGCCCGCGCCGGGCCGCAACGCCTAGATAGCGTCGCGACGCGCCTGATCGAGATACAGCGTCCGCAGCCGGGTGGTGATCGGTCCCGGCTTGCCGTCGCCGATCTTCACCCCGTCGATCGACACGGCCGGCATGACGAAGGCGCCCGCGGCGGTGAAGAAGGCCTCCTTCGCCCGTTTGGCCTCGTCGACGCTGAACGGCCTTTCGTCCAGCTCGACGCCTTCTTCCGCGATCAGATCCATCAGGGCGGTTCGGGTGATCCCCTTGAGGATGTTGGCCTGGGTGTCGCGCGTGCGCAGCTTGCCGTTCTCGTCGACGATCCAGGCGTTGGTCGAGGAGCCCTCGGTGACCAGGCCCATTTCGTCGACCATCCAGGCCTCATAGGCGCCGCGTTCGCGCGCCTGCTGCTTGGCCAGGACATTGGCCAGAAGGCCGACGGTCTTGATGTCGCAGCGGCCCCAGCGGATGTCGGGCACGGTGACGACGGCGACGCCCTTCTTCGCCGTCGCCTCGCTCCGGTCGGCGCTGATCGACCTGGCGGTCACGATGACGCTGGGGGGCGTGCCCTCGGCGGGGAAGGGATGGTCGCGCCGGGCCGTACCGCGCGTGACCTGCAGATAGACGATGCCGTTGCGAACCCGGTTGCGGCGGATGGTCTCCTTGAGCACCTGCGTCAGCGACTCGCGCGTCATCGGAATGTCGATGCGCAGTTCGTTGAGGCTGCGGTGCAGACGGGTCATGTGGCCGTCGAAATCGGCCATCCGGCCGTCGAACACCGACCAGACCTCATAGACGCCGTCGGCGAACTGGAAGCCGCGGTCCTCGACGTGGATCACGGCCTGGCCGTGCGGCTGGTACTGGCCGTTGACATAGGCGACGCGGCTCATTCCTCGATCGCCTCTTCGATCTCATCCTCGCCGCCCCGCGACGGCGAGACGCCCAGCGACTTCAGTTTCCTGTGCAGGGCCGAGCGCTCCATGCCGATGAAGGCCGCGGTGCGCGAGATATTGCCGCCGAAGCGCATGATCTGGGCCGCCAGATATTCCCGCTCGAACACCTCGCGGGCTTCGCGCAGCGGCAGGGCGATGATGCGCTCGCCGCCGAGGGTGCCGGTCGAATTGGCGTTGGTCGCCTCCTGCGGCAGCATGTCGGCGCTGATCGGCTCGTCGGGATCGCCGGTGGCGAGGATAAGCAGCCGTTCGACGTTGTTGCGCAGCTGGCGGACATTGCCCGGCCATGGGTGGACCTGCAGCACGGCGATCGCGTCATCGCCCAGCCGCCGCCTGGTCAGCCCCTGGGAGGCCGAAAGGGTGTCGATGAAATAGTCGATCAGCTCCTGGATGTCCTCGCGCCGCTCTGACAGGGCCGGCACACGGATGGGCACGACGTTGAGGCGGTGGAACAGGTCCTCGCGGAACCGGCCCTCGGCGATCTCGACCTTGAGATCGCGCGAGGTCGAGGTGACCACGCGGATGTCGACCTGGACATCCTGTTCGCCGCCGACGCGGCGGAAGCGCTGTTCGACGAGCACGCGCAGCACCCGGCTTTGGCTCTCGCGCGGCATGTCGCCGACGTCGTCGAGATAGAGGGTGCCGTTGTGGGCGCGCTCGAAGACGCCGATCTTGCGCGGACGGCCGTCGTGGCCCTCCTCGCCGAACAGTTCGATGTCCAGTCGTTCGGGAGTCATGCCGGCGGCCGCGATGGCGACGAACTCTCCCTTGGATCGGGCGCTGGCCTCATGGATCTGGCGCGCGACCAGCTCCTTGCCGGAGCCCGGCGGACCCGAGATCAGCACCCGGCTGTTGGCCGGGGCGACCTTGGCGATGGTGCTGCGCAGGGCCTGGGCCGCGGCCGAGCGGCCGATGAAGCCCGTCGGCGCCGCCACCTGGGCCCGGAGGCGCCGGTTCTCGCGCTTCAGCGACGAGGTTTCGAGCGCGCGCTGAACAACCACCACCAGGCGATCGGACTTGAAGGGTTTTTCTATGAAGTCATAGGCGCCCCGCTGCAGGGCGGTGACGGCTGTTTCGATATTGCCGTGCCCCGAGATCATCACCACCGGCAGGTCGGGATCCAGCTCCTTGATGACGTCCAGCAGCTCCAGTCCGTCGAGGCCGCCGCCCTGCATCCAGATGTCGAGCAGGGCCAGCGACGGCTTGCGGGCCCGGATCGCGGCCAGGGCCTCGTCCGAGTTGGCGGCGACCCGCACCGCATGGCCCTCGTCCTCGAGCAGGCCGGAGACCAGCTCGCGGATGTCGGCCTCGTCGTCGACAACCAGAATATCGGCTCCCGTGGATCGCATGACGCCTCGCTATTCGGCGGCCGGAACCGTGCGGGACCGGGAGGCTTTCGCATCCTTCGCCCCGGCGGCGCCGGTCGCTCTGGGTTGGGATTTCAGGGGGAGGACCAGGCAGACGCGGGCGCCGGCCAGGGTCTCGGCGTCGGCCAGCTTCAGCTCGCCGCCGTGTTCCTCGCAGATGCGCTTGACGATGGCCAGGCCGAGGCCGGTCCCCTTCTCGCGCGTGGTCACATATGGCTCGGTCAGCCGGTCCCGATCCTTGGCGGGCAGGCCCATGCCGTCGTCCTCGATGATGAAGACCGCCGACTCGTCCTCGATCGTCAGCCGGGCGAGGATGCCAGGGCGGTCGCCGTCGTCCTCGCGCGGGGCGATGGCGCGCCGCGCGGCCACGGCCTCGCCGGCGTTCTTGAGGATGTTGGTCAGCGCCTGTCCGATCATCGGCCGGTCGGCGTGGAGGATGACCGAAGGCAGGGGCTCGGTCAGTTCGACCCCGATCCCCGCCACCGCGACCCGCTGGGCGAACACCGCCTCGCGCAGCAGTTCGGCCGGATCGACGGCGGTGAAGCGCGGCGCCGGCATGCGGGCGAAGGACGAGAATTCATCGACCATGCGGCCGATGTCGCCGACCTGGCGGATGATCGTCTCGGTACAGCGGTCGAACACCTCGACGTCGTCGCCGACCTGGCTCCGGTAGCGCCGCCGCAGCCGCTCGGCCGACAGCTGGATGGGGGTCAGGGGGTTCTTGATTTCATGGGCGATGCGCCGCGCCACGTCGCGCCAGGCCGCATTGCGCTGGGCCGTGACCAGGCGGGTGATGTCGTCGAAGGTCAGCACCATCTCGCCGCCGACGCCGCCCTCGATGCGTACGCGCAGACGACGGGTCTCGCCCTCGAGGCTGACGTCGATCTCCTCCTCGATATGGGCCTCGGCGCGGGCGGCCAGTTCGCTGAGCTCGGGCGAGACCTCGCCCAGCGGCCGGCCGATAATGGCCGGATCGCGGATGGCCAGAAGCTCGACCGCGCTGTCGTTGATGGCCGAGACGCGGCGCTGGCGGTCGAGTCCGATGACGCCGGCCGAGACGCCCGACAGCACCGTCTCGATGAAGCGGCTGCGGCCGGTGGCCTCCTCGCTGGCGGCCCGGAGCGCGGCCTGCTGCGCCTCAAGGTCGCCGGTCATGCGGTTGAAGGCCGCCGACAGGGTCTTGATCTCGCCGGGGCCGTCCTCGCCATTGACCCGGGCGGTCAGATCGCCGCCCGCCACCTTGTCCGCGGCCTCGACCAGACGGCCGATCGGCGCCGAGATGGCGCTGGCCGCGCCCATGCCGAGCCAGATGGCCCCCACAAGGACCAGCAGGGCGGTCTCCAGATAGCCCAGGGCGAAGGCGGCCTGGATACGGGCGCGGCTCTGCTTGGCCTCGCGGAAGGCGACGATGGATTCCTCGCCATTGCGCATCTGGGCGATGAGGCCGGGCTTCAACGGCCGGACCAGGTAAAGATAGGCCTCGCCATAGGCCGGCAGCACCGTCAGCGACCGCACCGCGTCGGGGTTCTCGGTGACCTGCTGTGGCGGCGACCCGCCTTCGGCGGCGGCCTCCAGCACCGCGCGCGGCGGGGCCACATAATGCGGCGCGCCCGCCATTTCGCCGCTGGCCAGCACCTCGCCGTCCGGTCCGAGGATGTAGATCGCCGGATAGCCGAACAGTTCGGCGATCTGCGCCAGGGCGTCGGAGAACTGGATGCGATTGGCGAACAGCGGCCGCACCGTGCCCAGTTGCTCGGCGATCACGGCGAGGTCGCCGTCCATCTCGTTGGACACGTCGTCCAGATAGGCCTCGCCGATCAGCGCCCCGTTCTCGACCGCCGACTGCACATTGCCGCTGAACCACTGGTCGACGCCCCGGTTGACCAGCACGCCGAAGACCAGGGCGATCAGGACCGCCGGGATCAGGGCCACCATCGAGAACAGCGTCACGAACCGCAGATGCAGCCGCGCGCCCGCGTCGGTCCGGCGGCGGAACAGCATCAGGGCGCGGCGGCCGACCACGACGGCCAGTCCGCCGATCAGCAGCAGATTGAAGCCGAGGATGGCCAGCACCGCCTGGCCGGCGGTCGCCCGCGCCCCTTCGCCGCTGGCCCCGGGCGCAACGGCCACCAGCCAGATGGCCGCCGCCGTCACGAGGAAGGCCACGGCATAGGCGATGAGGAAGGTGTTGCGTCGACGCTCTTCCGACCAGTCGGCGAACCAGCGCGCCGCACCGCGTCGATCGGCGGGGGGAGCGGGGTCAGCGTCGGCGGCCGGGGTATCCGTCATGCCGGGGCAGCTTCGACCAACTGTGGCGGAATATCAACACCCGGGTTGCCGGAATGCGTCACTACATTCCAGAGGATCGCGAGGCCGGCCTCCACGGCCTCGGGAGACTCCAGCCGGCACAGCCGCCCCTTGGCCGCCCGTCGCTCCAGCGGATCGGCGGGCCAGGGCGCCTGTTCGACGTACCAGCCGAGGTGTTTGCGGAACATCTTCAATCCCAGGGGCAGGCCGTAGAAGGCGGCCGAGGCGCGCAGGTGTTCGACGACGATATCGAACCGTTCCTGCCGCTCCGGCTCCTGCAGGACGGTTCCGTCGGCCAGAGCCCGCTCCATATGGGCCGCCAGCCAGGGGCGGCCATAGACGCCGCGGCCCAGCATCAGGGCGTCAGCGCCCGACTGGCGCATCGCCTCCCGCGCGTCGTCGGCTGTCAGGATGTCGCCATTGACGATGACCGGTATGCCCACGGCCGCCTTGACCTCGCCGACGGCGGTCCAGTCGGCGACGCCGGTATAGAACTGCTGGCGCGTACGTCCGTGCACGGTGACGGCGCGGACGCCGATCTCCTCGGCCCGCCGGGCCAGCAGGGGCGCATTGCGGTGGGCGTCGTCCCAGCCAAGTCGCATCTTGACCGTCACCGGCCGCGAGGTCGCCTCGACCGCGGCCTGCATCAGCCGGCAGGCCAGATCGGGCGTGCGCATCAGGGCCGAGCCGCAGGCCGAACCCGTGACCTCCTTGGCCGGGCAGCCGAAATTCAGATCGACGATGTCGGCGCCGGCCTGTTCGGCCATGCGCGCGCCCTCGGCCATGGCGGCGGGGTCGCGGCCGACAAGCTGGATCACCGTCAGCGGGAGCCCCTCCCCCACGGCCGCCCGCCGCACGACATCGGGCCGGGCACGGGCCAGTTCGGCGGCGGCCACCATCTCGGTCGCCACATAGGCCGCGCCCAGCCGCGAGGCGAGCCGCCGGAACGGCAGGTCGGTGATGCCGGTCATGGGCGCGGTCAGCACCCGGCCGGGCACCCACACGTCGCCGATCTGGAGGCCGCTTTGCATGGCGGGGCTGATAGGGGGTTTGGCTCGCCGGGTCCAATCCCGACCCGGAAACTAGAAGACGGCGAGCGCGGCCCGGACGGCGAGCACGACCAGTACGCCGCTGGCGATCATGAAGACCGCAAAGCGAAGCGGGATCCGGTTCACCAGCGCCTGGATCAGGCTGTGCGCCACCCGCAGCGCCACATAGGCCCAGGCCAGCCACAGGTTCAGCCCCTCCCCCTGCCCCAGCAGCGCCAGGGTCAGGACCGTGGCGTAGAACAGCGTCGGCTGTTCCATCAGGTGGTTGTAGTTGTCCGCCTTCCAGCGCACCCGCGGCGGCAATCCGCCCAGCATGACCTCGCGCGGGAGGTTCGCGTCCAGCTTCGTCCGCGCCTGGATCATGGCCGGCAGGCGCGTGGCGTAGAGCCAGCCCCACATGACCATCGACCAGAGCACCAGGGCGATGACAGGCTGCAGGATGACGAGGCTCATTCGGAACTCCTTGCGCCGGACAGGCTGACGCGAGCCTCGCGCCTTGTCAAAGCCGGCTCGGTCCCGTCGCCAGGAGGCCTCGTCAGCGGCGCCGGGGGTGGGTAGAAGCGGCGCCATGAGCTTCTCCGCCATCATTGTCGCCGCCGGCTCCGGCTCCCGCGCGGGAGAGCCCAAGCAGTGGCGGCGTCTGGGCGGCCGGCCGGTGCTGCGCTGGTCTGCCGAAGCCCTGCTGGCCGCCGGCGCGTCCGAATTGGCGGTGGTCGTCGCCCCCGGGGCCGAGGCCCTGGCGGCGGAGGCGCTGACGGGACTGGAGGGCTGGTTCCCGGTCACGGGCGGCGCGACGCGCGCGGCTTCGGTCCAGGCCGGACTGGACGCCCTGAAGGCCGGTGGGGACGCCCGGGTCCTGATCCATGATGCGGCGCGCCCCTTTCTCGACGCCGCGACCATCAGCCGGGTCCTCGCCGCCCTCGACGACCATGACGCCGCCCTGCCGGTCCTGCCAGTCGCCGACAGCCTGCGCCGCGGCGCCGACGGGACGATGGGCCCGTCCGTCGATCGGGATGGCCTCTGGCGGGCCCAGACGCCCCAGGGCTTCCGGCTCGACGTTCTCCGCCGCGCCTACGCCGTCTGGCCGGAGGGATCGCCCCCCACCGATGACGTCGAAGTCGTCCGCGCGGCCGGAGGCGTCGTGGCCATGGTGGCCGGCGACGCGCGACTGATGAAACTCACCTTCCCCGAGGATTTCGCCATGGCCGAGGCCCTGATCCCCCGCCAGACGCGCGTCGGCCAGGGCTTTGACGCCCACCGCTGGGGGCCGGGCTCCTCGGTCTGGCTGTGCGGGGTCGAGATCCCGCACGACCAGACCCTGATCGGCCATTCCGACGCCGACGCGGGCCTGCACGCCCTGACCGACGCCATCCTCGGGGCCATGGGCGACGGCGACATCGGCGATCATTTCCCGCCGACCGACCCCCAATGGAAGGGCGCATCGTCCGACCGCTTCCTGATCCACGCCGTCGAGCGGCTGACCGCGCGCGGCGGGCGGCTGGTCAATGTCGACGTCACCCTGATCTGCGAGCGGCCGAAGGTGAAGCCGCACCGCCAGGCCATGCGCGAACGGCTCGCCGCCCTGTTGTCGCTTCCGCTGGACGCGGTGAGCGTCAAGGCGACCACGACCGAGGCCATGGGTTTCACCGGGCGGGGCGAGGGCCTGGCGGCCCAGGCCCTGGCGACGATCGAGCTTACTGGCTCCTGAGCCTCTGCAGCTCGGGCGTGTCGAACATGCTGCGCTGGAGCGACCCGAACAGGTTGACGTAGTCGTCCGTCCACGGCCGCACGGCGGTCCGCGCCGGCGTGTTCCAGCGATCGTCGGCCATGAAGTCCGCCAGTCCCGCCGCCGTCGGCGACAGGATCAGCGCCTCGGTCGAGGCCTCGGCCATCTCCGGCGAGTCGTCCCGCTCATAGTAGAGCTGGTGCAGGCTCGGCTTGCCCAGCGCCTGGGCCGCGGCGATGGCCGGCAGGGTGATGTCGAGGTTGCGGTTCGACAGGTGCAGCAGCACGACGCCGTCGGGCTTGAGCAGGGCCAGATAGCCTTCGATCGCCTCGGCAGTCAGCAGGTGGGTCGGCACCGCGTCGGAGGAGAAGGCGTCGATGATCAGCAGGTCGTAGGAGCCCGGCGTCTCCTTCGCCAGGGTCAGCCGCGCATCGCCGAGCACGGTGTTGATCGGCCCCGAGGCGCAGTCCGAGATGTAGCTGAACCACTGCGGATCGCGCGACAGGCGGTCCACCATCGGGTCGATCTCGAAGAAGGTCATCGTGTCTTCGGTGCGCTTGTAGGTCGCCATGGCGCCGGAGCCCTGGCCGACCACCCCGATCCTGGCTGGACCGCGCCGTTCGATCATGGTCGCGGCCTGACCGATCGGGGTGGCCGCGGCGTAATACAGGGTCGGCACGCAGGCGAAGCGCCCGTCGCGGGCCTGGGCCCCGTGCAGGGTGGTGCCGTGCATCAGCACATGGACGTCGCCGCCCAGTCGCGGGTCGGGCGAATTGGCCACCCGCATCACCCCGAAGAAGCTGCGTTCCGAAAAGCTCCAGTCGTAGCCGCGCGCGATCCATTGCGACGAAAGCGCGATCATCAGCAGGATGGCGGTGAAGATCAGCGCCCGGTCCCGGATCAGGAAGGCGCAGATGGCCGCGGGCATCAGCAGGACCATGGTGAGCTGATCCATGCCGAGCGGGAAGTTGGCGTAGAACCAGCCGCGCGCGCCGTCATTGGCGTTGAGCCAGATCGACAGCAGCACCGGCGAGGCCGCGACCGCGCCGGCGGCGACGAGGGTTCCGATATGCGTGCCGGTCAACCGGCCCCTGCCCCACGGCCGGGCGAGGCCGACAAGAACCAGCACCAGCGGATATTCCCACACCATGTTGAAGATCACCGGCGCCAGCAGGGCCGTGAAGGCGCCCCCGACGACGCCGCCGAGCGACATGAGCAGGTAGAACTCCGTCAGTCGGTCCGGCGGCGGCCGCCGGGAGGCCAGCAGCTGGTGGCACATCAGGGCGGCGAAGAAGAAGGCGATCAGATGCAGGCCGAAGGCCAGCGACCAGTTGGCCGAGCGGAAGGCCACGATCAGCACCACGATGGCCCCGGTCGCGCCCTGGATGATCAGGGTGACGTTGAGCGGAATCCACGGCCGGTTCTGGAAGGCGATGACGAAGGTCAGCAGGTAAAGGGCGAGCGGCAGGACCCACAGGAAGGGCGCCGAGGCGACGTCGGTCGACAGGTGGGAGGTCACCCCCAGCATCAGGCTGGACGGCGCCGCCGCCAGCAGGACCAGGATCCCCTTCTCGCGCCACGAGAGGGGGGCGCTGGCTTCCAGCCGGGCGGGCTCGGCGGTCTGGTCGATGCGGCGACGCCAGACGGTGAAGGCCAAGGCCACCACCATCAGCATGAAGACGACATAGCCCCCGCTCCAGCCCCAGCGCTGTCCCGACAGGGTGGCGAGCGGCTCGATCAGGATCGGATAGGACAGCAGCGCCAGGAAACTGCCGAGATTCGAGGCGGCGTAGAGGACATAGGGGTTCTGGCCGTCGGCGTGGCCGGCGCGCACCCGGGCGTACCAAGCCTGCAGCAGCGGGGCGGTGGCCGAGAGCACGGCGAACGGCGCGCCGACCGACAGGGTCAGGGTGGCCAGCAGCCACATGATCGGGGCCGCCGGGTCGGGGTCTCCGAGCAGGCCGTTGACGCTGAGCGGCAGGAACAGGGCGGCGACCAGCAACAGGGCCAGGTGGACGCCGACCTGGAGCTTGATCGAGCCGACCCGCTGCAACAGGTGGGCGTAGCCGTAGCCGGCCAGCAGGGCGGACTGGAAGAAGACCATGGCGGTGTTCCACACCGCGGGCGAGCCGCCGAGCATGGGCAGGACCAGCTTGGTCACCATCGGCTGGACCACGAAGACCAGCGCCGCAGAGGTGAAGATGGCGACCGCGAACAGGATCGGGGTCAGGCGGTCGGGCGGCGCGAGGGTCTGGATGCCGGAGTCCCCTGTGGTGTCGCTCATGCCCGCCCCGTATGCTGGCGCCGTCCCCGGGCGCATCCGTCCACCCTGGACCGACTCGCCGCCCCTTCGAAAGACCCCGAACGCATGTTCCCCGACGATATCGACGCCCTCGCGCGGCAGGTGATCGAAGCGGCCGCCGCGCGGGGGTTGACGATCGCCACGGCCGAGAGCTGCACCGGCGGCCTGGTCGCCGGCGCCCTGACCGCGATCGCCGGCTCATCCGCCGTCGTCGAGCGGGGCTTCGTCACCTATAGCAACGCCGCGAAGACCGACCTGCTGGGCGTGCCCGCCGACCTGATCGAGACCCACGGCGCCGTGTCCGAACCGGTCGCCCGGGCCATGGCGGAGGGCGCGCTCGCCCGCTCGCCGGTGCAGGTCGCAGTGGCGGTGACCGGCGTGGCCGGCCCCGGCGGCGGTTCGCCGGACAAGCCGGTCGGCCTGGTGCATTTCGCGGCCGTCGGCCCCGCCGGCGCGATCCACGCCGAACATCGCTTCGGCGACCCGGGACGGGAGGCGGTCCGGCTGGACAGCGTCCGCGTCGCCCTCCGCCTCCTGCTGGGCCGGATCGGCGCATGATCGTCGACGCCCGCGGACATCGCTGTCCGACGCCCAGCCTGAAGCTTCAGAAGGCGATGCGCGACGCCGGTCCCGGCGCGCGCCTGACCCTGCTGGCCACGGATCCGATGGCGCGGATCGACGTGCCGCATCTGATGGCGGGACTGGGCGGCGAAGTCGTCTCGATCGCCGAGGCCGACGGCGTCCTGACTATCGTGGTCGCGACGCCCGCCGCTCCGACAGGCTGACCACCGAATCGGGCAGCGGCTCGTCGGGCTCGATCTCCGGCGCGTCCATCGAGCGGGCGACGATCTCCATCTCGGTGGCGAAGGCGCCCCCATAGAAGATGGCGTTGACGTTCCACGATAGCCAGATCAGCAGCACCACCACCGCGCCGACCGAGCCGTAGGTCGCGCCCAGGGGTGCGATCTGCTCGACATAGATGGCGCACAGCCACGACGAGACGGTCGACATCACCGTCGCCACCAGCCCGCCGGCGATCGCGGGTGCCCAGGCCACCGGCGTGCGGTGGGACATGGCGTAGCGGTAGAGCATGGTCAGGCCGATCGCGAGGCCGAGGGCCGGCCACAGCCCGTCCAGCGGCAGGCCTGCGCCGCCCGGCGCCCCTTCCGGGCCGGCATGCTCCAGCAGCCGCGAGGTGACCACCGCCCCGGACACCACGGTGAACAGCAGGAAGGCGGCCAGGGCGACGAAGAAGGCCAGCAGATTGAATTTGAAGAAGCCGTGCGGCTCCTTCTCGTCGTGAATCAGGTTCAGCCCGGCCAGCAGGGCCTTGAAGCCCCGATGCGCCGCATAGCCGCCGATGACTACGGCGAAGAAGCTCTGGGCCGACACCGTCCGCGCCGAGGCGTTGGCCAGTCGCTCTATCTCGGCCCGGAAGATGGCCCGCGCCGCCGTCGGCATGACATCGGCCAGGGCCGCCGCCTGTTCGCTGACCTGGGCGATCGAAAGAACCGCCTTGTAGAAGCCGATCAGGATGGCGATGGCCGGAAACACGGCGAGCAGGGCGAAGAAGGACACCCCGCCCGTGTAGAGCATCACGTCGCGGCCCCAACTGCGCGTGAACGCCTTGACCGCCAGGCGTCCCCACAACCGGGGCGCCGCCCAACGCGCCGCCGCGTCGATGTCCGATTTTGCCTGCAATCCGGTCCCCAAATCCTGCAAGCCTGCACTAGTACCCCAATTCGGGCGGCGGGAAACCTGCGGGGGCGCCGACCGCGGAAAGCGACGTGCAGCCGTTGCCTCGGGACGCCCGCCCTCGCTATGGTCCGCCGCCATGAGACCGCGCCCGGGGCTGGGGGCGGCTGGAGAGTTCGCCCTTGGGTTCCGATCCGCGCATACTGGTCGTCGCCCCTGACGATGGCCTGATCGGCCCGCTGTGTCAGGGTCTGGACGCCCTCGGCTGGCGCACCGTCACGGCCCGCTCGCTGGCCGGCGCCATCCAGGTCCTGATCGACTGGCCGCTGGAAACCGTGATTCTCGACGCCCGCCTGCCGGACGCCATCGAGGGCGTGCGCGCCCTGCGCCAGACCGTCTCCCCCCGCCGCCTGCCGATTCTCGCCATTGGCGCCGAGGCGGCGACCTGGGAGCCGGGCCTCGCCGACATCGCCATGTCGAGCCCGCCCCATGCGGCCCAGGCCGCCCTGCGGCTCGAGAACCTCGTCCGCTCCGCCATCGCCGAGGAAGAGGTGTCGCTGCGCGAGGCCACCTTCGCCGCGCGCGGCCAGCCGCTGCCGGTCGCCGATCCCGACGCCTCGCCGCTGCGCGTGCTCGCGGCCGGCAAGCCCGACCGGCATTTCCTCGCCCTGTCCAACGCCCTGACCGAGCGCGGCTGCGAGGTCGTGGCGGCGCCCACCCCCTACACCGCCTTCGACTATCTGCATGAGCGGGCGTTCGACGCCGCCGTCCTGTGGGGCGCCGAGGATCACGCGCCGGCCCTGTCGATCGCCTCGGGCATGAAGCGGAACACCCGCCTCTACCACATCCCGGCGGTGCTCTATCTGCGCGGCGCCGGCGAGATCAATCTGGCTGAACTGTACAACCGCGGCTTCGCCGACGTCGCCGCCGCCGATACGCCCGAGGACGAGACGGCCGAGCGGATCACCGCCCTCGCCCGCGCCCACCGCCGCCACGTCTCCATCCGCAAGGCGCTGGAAAGCGCGCGCGGCTCGGGCCTGACCGATCCCGCGACGGGCCTGTTCACCCCCGAACTGTTCGCCAGCCATCTCGCCCGTGTCGCCGAGGGCGCGCGCCTGCGCCGCCGTCCCCTGTCCGTCGCCGTGCTGCGCGTGTCCGAGACCGAGGCCGTGGTCGAGGCCCGCAAGGGCGGCTGGCTGGACCGGGCCCTGCCCCAGATCGGCGCCATGGTCTCCCGCCTGATCCGCACCGAGGACACCGCCGCCCGCCTGTCGCCCGACGTCTTCGCCCTGGCCCTGCCCGCCACCCAGGGGCCGGCCGGACGCATCGCCGCCGACCGCATCGCCGCCGTCATCGGCTGCACCGCCTTCGACGCCGGCCCCGACCGCTCGCCCTTCGTCGTCGAGTTCGAGGTCGGGGTCGCCGAGGTGGCGGCCGGCGAGTCCCCGGCGGCCGTGCTCGAGCGGGCGTCCCGGGATGTCCGCGCCTCGGCCTGAGCGTCATTTGACAATTCTTTTTGTCTAATGCAGCGTGGCGGGCATGACGGCTCGACCCTCCGCCCTGCTGGATGACCTGGACACCGCCCTGCTGGCGCTGGCCCCGGTCCGTCGCCGCATCCTCGCCGCCCTGGCCGAGCCCGCCTCGGCCGCCGGCCTCGCCGCCCAGCTGGGCCTGCCGCGGCAGAACATCGGCTACCATCTGAACGCCCTGGAGGCCGCCGGCCTCGTCCGGCTCGCAGGCGAGCGGCGCAAGCGCGGCTTCACCGAGCGTCTGTTCGTCGCCGCCCGCAACCATGTCCTCGACCCGGCCCTGATGCAGGCGCCGGTCGATCCGGATGCGGTCGAGGCCCAGGATCGTCACGCCGCCGACCATCTGATCGCCACCGCCTCGGGCCTGGTCCGCGACGTCGCCCGCATGCGCCAGGAGGCGGCGGCCGAGGGCGCGCGCCTGCTGACCCTCACGGTCGAGACCGATGTGACCTTCGCTGCGCCCGCCGATTTCGACGCCTTCACCGAGGAGGTCAGCGCCGCCGTCGCCGCCATCGCCCGCAAATACGCCGCCCCGTCCGGACGGCGCTATCGCCTCACCGCCGTCGCCCATCCCGCCGT
Organism: Brevundimonas sp.; assembly: GCA_004296955.1. Lineage (GTDB taxonomy): Bacteria > Pseudomonadota > Alphaproteobacteria > Caulobacterales > Caulobacteraceae > Brevundimonas. The sequence continues at coordinate 25,136 of SCVB01000075.1, read as the reverse complement.
CCCGAAAGCCGGGCCCACCAGGAACTGACCGCCATGACCGAAGCCGCCGACCAGCCTCGCGAGGATCATGTCCTCGTCGAGGTCACCGTCCCCGCCCCCGCCGACGCCGTCTGGGCCGCCCTGCGCGACCCGCAGAAGATCAAAAACTGGTTCGGCTGGGACGCCGACAGCCTGAAGGACGAGATCGACTTCATCTTCATCACCCACGCCGAGGCCGACGACGAGAAACGCGTGGTCTCCTTCGTGGGCGTCAATGACCGCTACGAGGTCGAGGCCCGGGGCGACGCCAGCGTCGTCCGCGTGGTGCGCTCGGCCCCGGTCGGCGACTGGTCCGACGTCTTCGACGGCATGATCGAGGGCTGGATCTCCTTCACCTGGCAGTTGGCCTTCGCCTTCGCGCGCCATCCCGGCCAGCCGCGCCGCACGATCTTCGTTTCGGGTCCGCCGCGCGAGGACCGGCTGGCGCGCTCCCTCCTCGGGCTGGACGCCGCCCCCGCGCCGGGCGAGCCCTGGTCCATGCCGCTGGGGCCGGACGCCGAGGCCTCCGGTCAGGTCTGGTTCACGGCGCGCCACCAGATCGGCGTCACCGTGGACGCCTGGGGCGACGGCCTGCTTGTTGTGCTGGACCAGCCGCCGGGCGGGAAGAACCCGCGCGGCACGACCATGCTGACCCTGACCACCTACGGCCTGTCCGACCCGGCCTTCGCCGACCTGGAGTCACGCTGGAAGGGCTGGTGGGATCAGCGGTTCGAGACCGTGGCCCCGGGCTGCGACTGACCGGCGCGCCCTATTCCCACTCAATTGGATTGATTGCCGTAAGATATTGTCATTAAATGATTTTTGTTGGCCTCTTGGGGTTCACGCCGGCGCGCCCGCCGATAGAATCGGGACTTCTTTTTGGGAACTCAGGACAATTAGACCGACCAAAATCTCGAGTGACGGCGACACCTCTTTCTACCGGTTGACGGTCTGGCAGACATGGACAGTCGGGTTCTTGCGTCCGATAAATGCCATGCTTCGATGGCCCACAGTGCAGGTCCTAGGGGCCGCTTCGCACCAGTTCCAGACTTGCCGCTCCGCCAAGAAGGCGACATCCACTCGCCGCGTTACGCTGTCGCGAACGTCTGCTTCGGGACCTGCTGCCAGTGTTGGAGCGCGACCCACAGCAGAAAATCCTGAGTGTCAGGGAAACCTGAGCCCGGCGCGGCATCTTGACCGTCCGGCCCATTCTCGCGGGCCTCTCAACCATGCCGCTGTCGAAAAAGGGAGCGCGAGAAGCAGTTGAGATTCCGCAGAAACGAAAGCGTAGCTTTGCTCTTCTGATCGTCTTGACGCAGGAGCGTTCGATGCGCGATGAGGCGCCGTTCCAACAGGAGAACGGAATGCGCCTGCTCCTCGCGACTGCCGTCGCGGTCCCTTTGATGTGTTCGGCCCCAACCACGGTCGCCGCCCAGTCCTTTCTGGAGAATTTCGCCCGCCGCGCCGCCGATCGTGTGGCGACGGCCGCGACCGAACGCGTCACGAGCGCCGCAGAGTCCGTGATATCAGGCGAGGACGGCTCTGCAAACGAAGGTCCCGAGGCCGCCGCGCCTCGCCGCGCGGCAAGTCCGAGCCCTGCGGCCGTCCCATCCGGCCCCACGCCGTGGCCGCTCAACCCGGCCGACGCGACCTACACTGGAGATCTGGAATTCGCTCCGGCCGATGAAGCGCGCGTGCGTGGTCTGCATGAGTTTTCCAGGGTCCGGTGCATGGACTGCGAGGGCGGCTACAGCTTCGATTCCTGGATCACCCATCATACCGACATGGACGGCGAGGGCGTCGGCGGCCTCGTCGTCGGCCAGTCCCTGTCATGGACCGGGATCGAGGCTTCCGGTCGACTGGAGATCGTTTCCGAATCCCCGGTCGGCCCTTTCGCGTGCAAGCCGGCGCGCATGGTGATGACGGGCGGCGAACAGACCTACGCAGCGCCCCGGCTCTACTGCTTCGGCAAGAGCCACCAGTTCGCCAGGGAAATGTGGGTTGAGGTGCTTTGATGCTCGACGTCGTCAAATCTGAAGTCTTCGCGTCGGGATCGCCGGGCGGTGCGGCGAACGGCGCGCGTCGCACGGTCGTCTCCGCCCTTCTGGGCGTGGGCCTGGCGGCGATCCTGGCCGGGCAGCCTCTCGATGCGGCAGCGTCGCCGGCGTCCGGTCAATCGGCAGAATCCTCAGTCTCGCCCGAGCCGGCGACGCAGGACCAGCCGAACGCAGAGTTTCAGCACCTGCAGCCGTTCGATGTGCGGTTCGTCCAGCTCGAACGGCCTCGCGGTTCGCAGATCGTGCGGGCTGTGGTGACCATCCGCAATGTGAGTGAGCGGGTCCAGTACCTGGCGTCCGGGACCTTTCGCGCGATCCTGACGGATGCCGACGGGGCGGCGCAGGAGCGCAACCAGATCTGGCAAGGCAGCGGCGAGCCGGCTCAGGTGTTCAACAGCACGCCCGCGCTCCAGCCGGACGGGGAACTGACGGTGCGGTTCACCTTCAACCCCGACATCCGCGAGCTTGACAGCCTGGTGCTGATGCGCGGCGAGGAGCGGATCGAGTTCGACCTGGCGGGACGATAACCCCGTCGGCGGCACGACCGTAGCGCAGCCGCCGATTCCGCTCGAACCGGCGGCCTGAGCTCCGCCTGTCCTTCAAATCGCATGTCGTCGGGCCGCCAGCGCCTGACCGCACGGAGCGACCAATGCGACGCAGAACCATGAGATGGGTGGCCGCCGTCCTGGCCATGACCACGGCGCTGACTCCGGCGCTCCCGGCCTGGGCCTGGAAGCCCAGCACCCATATCTACCTCGCCGAGGAGGCGATGCGGGACGCCGTGGACGACGGGCGGGTCACGCTGTTCGAGGTCGATCCGGAGACCGGCGAGGTGCTGGGCGCCCTCGGCGATTTTGAGGTGGACCCCAAGGCCCTGGCGGCGCTGCGCCAGGGCGCGGCCCAGTTCCGCGCCGGCGTCCTGGGTCCGGACGCCTATCCGGACATCCTCACGGGCCAGCAGATCATCCACCCGGACGAGTCGGCCGCGGAAGCAGGCGGCGCGAGCGGCAGCGACGCCTGGCTGGCATGGATCTATCGCCGCGGCTTCTCCGAGTCCGCCGATCCCCGGGTCAACGCCTTCGCCCTGGGCTATCTCGTCCATGCGGCCGGGGACGTCTTCGCCCATACCTACGTCAACCATTTCTCCGGCGGCGAATTCACCCTGTCGCCGCCGGAAAACGCGGTGAAGCACCTGTCGCTGGAAGGGTATATCGGCGAACGCACCCCGCCCACCGTCAACACCTTCACGACGCGCATCGCAACGGGACGTCCGTGCAACAGCCGCAAACAGGAAGACCTCGACCTGCCGGACGACGAGCCCTGCGGCGTCCGCTATCGCAGCCTCAACCTGCCCGTGACCAATTCCGACACCTCGATCGAGGGCGTGGAGGATTTCATCTGGCGGGAAATGGTCGATGTTCGTCCGGGGACGCCGCTGGCCGATCGACTGTACCGGGGCGAGGCGGTCAACCGCTCGATCCCCTATCTGTTCTCGACCCTGCGCGCCGGCCTTCAGGACAAGGTCGACGCCTATGAGGCGCGGCGGGCGACCCTGCGGGGCGCGGAACGGGTCGCCTTCGACGTGACGAGCGGACCGGGCGCCGCCTACCAGAAGGCCTGGATCGAGGATATCGACGCCGGCCTGCGGGCCTGGCCGGCGACGAGCCACGAGATCGCCCAGGCGCTGGTCTTCAGCCAGGGCGGAGCCGATGTCGATCGCGCCCAGGCGGCGATGGGGCTCTATGTCCGCGAGCACCTCCTGTCCATGATGGGCACGCCGGACGGCCTCGTGTTCACGGCCGCCATGATCTCGGATCTGATCGGGGCCATCATGCCCGACGCGCTGGAAGAGGCCCTGTCCGAACTCGCCCGCGCGCCGCTGGATATGCTCGTCGACGCCGCGACCGGCCTGACGGTGGATCAGTGGGCCGACTACATCAGCCGTCCCCACGCGCATTTCGACGACGTCATGCTCGGATCGGCGGGCGGACACTCCGGTACGGCGGCCCGACCGATCGATATCGCGACCTTCAACCGCGAGGAGCTGAAGATCGACGACGCCGGTTATGCCGATCCGTCCCTGAAGTGGTCCGTCGACCGGTTCGCGCCGGCCTTCAACACAGTGCAGTTGACCAAGATGCTGCTGCTGAGCGGTCAGGGGCGACGGGATCTGGAGGCGGCGCTCCGCTCGCGAGGGATCAACGTCTCTCTCGAATCCGACAACATGATGCTGGGCTGGGTCCGTTCCCTGGACGCCGGCAACCAGTGGCAGGCCCTGCCGTCGAAGCAGCCCGGCGCATCGCCGCAGCCTGCCTTGGCGCGAGACGGCGGCCAGGCGTGGCGGCGCCTGTTCATGGCCCAGCTGGGAGAAGCGCCGATCGCGGAGGAGGCGCAACCTGCACCCGCTCCGGAGCCGGTCGAGCCTCCCCCGCCCGTCGAACAGCCCCAACCTGAGCCGCCGCCTCCGCCCCGCCCGCCCGCGCCTGCGCCCGCTCCGGTTCCCCCGCGCCCGGCGGCCGCCGCGGTCGGTCCCTATGATGTCCAGATCGAGACCCTGGAACGGTCAGGTCGCACCGTCCGCGTCGTCGCCACCCTCGGCAACGGGTCGGCCGTCCCGCAACATCTCAGCTCGGGCCAGATCCGCGCGATCCTGACGGACTCGGACGGCGCGTCGCAGGAACGAAATCAGGTCTGGCGCGCCAGTGGCGAACCGCCGCAGACCTTCAGCGGAACGCCCGTCATCCAGCCTGGCGCGAAGCTGCGGATTCGGTGGATTTTCCAGGCGGAAGGCGGTCTCCCGCGGGACCTGACGCTCATCAGCGGCGGTGAATCGGTGACGTTCGATCTGGGGGCCGACTAGGGCGTCGCGGCCGACCCGTAGGCGTTGGGCTGAAGGTCGCCGGGCTTGGCGCCGACCCAGATCAGGAAGCCCAGGGAGACGATCAGGGCGACGGAAGAAACCACCAGAGTGAGGCCCGCGCCGGCGAAGGCGGCGCCCATGGTGGCGGCGTTGGAGGCGGCCAGCGTGGTGAACAGCCCGAGAGCGGCCGAGCCGGCGGCCGGGACGATGGCGATGAGGACCAGCCAACCCGAACGGCCGAAGTCGTGCAGACGCTTCACCAGCAGGCAGGTCCACGGCACGATGAGCGCCAGCGACAGGAGCGGGCCGACGATCGGCAGCAGGTTCGCCAGAACGCCGACGGCGATCAGCGCGACCGCGCCGATGCAGAAGTCCTTGCGACCGATCCGGCCGTCGAGGGACAGAAAGAGGGGCAACCAGTTCATGGATTTTCTTCCAGTGGGCGGCTCAGTGGCCGGCGGTGAAGACCTGTTCGATCGAGCCGTCGCTGATGGTCAGCGGACCGGAAACCGACGCTTCAAACAGGTAGCGCAGGCGGGCCTCGCGGCCGGGCTCGATATAGACAAGCAGGGGAAGCTCGGCGGACCTGGGACCGCGGACGGGATACAGGGCGCTGCGGGTCGTGATCCTCGCGCCGTCGGGGCCCTGGGCGCTGATCTTGATCCAGCCCTTGGAGGTGGTGCGGATCCGGTCGCCCGGGTTGCGCAGGGTCAGGAACACCTCCATGCGGCCGTCCCGCCCGCGGACGACGCCGTCGATGCGGACGTCCAGCTCGCTCAGGGCCTTGAACCCGCCCGAGCCCGCCCCCGCCGCCGGCGGCGCGACCTGACCGACCGTGACGCCGGAGACGTCGAACGCGATCGACCGGGCGTCGCTCTCACGGATGGCGACCGTGCTCAGCGGCGAGACCCGTGACGCCGGGCTCATCACAAAGCGGAAGCCGAATTCCTCGCCCGGCCCGACCACCGGCGTTGCGTCGAACGACTCCGGCGCTTCGGACGTGGCGCGCCAGATCTGGCTCTCGCTGACGCCGACGCCGTCGATGTCGGTCATCACCGCCTTGAAGACGCCCGCGCCGATCGAACGGTTGGAGGCGGTCGTATTCCTGACGGTGAGGAAGACGTGCACCGAACCGTTGCGCGCGGCGACGGCGCGGTCGAAGCGAACGTCGAAGTCCTCCAGTTCATGGAAGACCCCGGCCTGGGCCACGGGCCGTGCAGGCGACCCAGGCTGCGGTGTTGTTTCCGGCGCTGGTGTTGGCGCCGGCGTCGGAGCGGGCGGGGGCGCCGGTTCGGGCTGCGGCGCCGGGGTCGCGGCCCGTTGTCCGGTCCAGTTGGACTTGCTGGTGGCGCCCTCGGCCTGCGACGTGCCGGCGAAGGTCCGGCGTTCGGCGTCGAAGGTCAGCGCCACATCCGACCGATGTCCGGCATAGAGGGAGGCTCCGGTCAGGACGCCGGCCTGGCCGCCGTCGCGCAACTCCAGCCGCTCGCCCTCGCGCTCGCCGCCGTCGCTGTCCCGGACCATCAGCCGGCCGCGCAGCGCCCCGTCCTGATCGACCGCCAGGGTCACCCGCCCATAGGTCGTCACCCAGTCGCCGGCGAACGGCGCGAGGTCCTGCGCCGGAACGGACGGCGGCGACGTCGCGGCGTCTTCCGCAGAGTCCGGCCCGGCGATCCACGGCCTCTCCCCGACCTGGTTGAGGAACAGCAGTCGCCAGGCCGAGCCGCCCTGGGCGGCGAGCGCCGGCTGCGGCCCGCCGCCACCCTGCCACTGGTTGCCCGCGTCGAGCGAGCGAATCCAGCCGAGCAGCAGATTGCGGAACTGGCCGGGATTCTCGCCCATGACAGCCCCCTTGGCCGCCAGCTCGTTCTTGATCTGCTCCAGACCTGCATCGCCCAAAAGCATCAGCTTGGTGAGCTGGACCGTGTTGAAGGCCGGCGGCAGATCCTCGATCTTCCAGGTCAGCGACGCGTTCTGATAGCCGGGGTCTTCGATCTTCAGATAGTCGCGGTTGAAGGTCGCCAGGTCGATCGGATGGTCGCTCTCGCCCCCATGCCCTCCGCCGGGCCGGGTCATCACCTCATCGAAATGCGCCTCCGGATTCTTGATATAGTCGGCCCATTCGTCGGCCGTCCGCCCGCTGACGCCCTTGATCAGCAGGTCCATCGGAGCCTGCATCATGGCGCGCAGCGCCTCGCGCGCCGGGGGCGGCAGGATGGCGTCGATGACCCCGGAGATGAAGGCGGCCGTGGCCACCACGCCGTCGGGCGTGCCGGCCATCGAGGCCAGGTGATCGACCACATACTGGTCCATTACCGCCTTGGCCCGCGCCATGTCGGAGCCGCCTTCATTGTAGACGATGGCTCTGGCGATCTCGTGGCTGACCGCCGGGAAGGCGGCCAGACCGTCGTCGATATCCTTGATCCAGGCGCGCTTGTATTCAGCGACCGGCCCGTGCAGGGCGGCGTAGGCGACACGCGCCGGGCCCCGCCGGGACATCCGCTCCCGATCATAGGCCTCGACCTCGGCCTGCAGGCCGTTGCGCAGGGTCGAGAAGACGAAGGGAATCGACCGGGTCGTGCCCTCGCCCTTCATGAGGCTTCGCTCCAGCACGCTGCCGGGCCGCGCGTAGGTCAGCTCCTCGTAGATGAAGCCCTCGACGCCTTCGATGCTGGTCTGATCCTGGCTGATCGTGCCGTAGTAGGTCGATCTGGAACGGTTGACCTCGGGCTCGAGACCGAGATCCTCGCGCTTCCGTTCGTTCAGCGGTCCGCCCGTGGTCACCGTCGAGGAGACGGCGCTGACGGTCGAAGGCGTGCGTTTGCCGATATAGCCTTCGAGGACCAGATGCTTGACGGCATTGGTCGGATCCGGCGTCAGGGCGAATTCGCCGCCGGCGAAATGGTTGACGAAGGTGTGGGCGAAGACGTCGCCGGCGGCGTGAGTCAGATAGCCGATCGTGAAGGCGCGCACCTGCGGGCTGTCGGACTCGACGAAGCCCCGCCGCCAGAGATGGCTCAGCCAGGCGTTGGAGCCGGCGGCCCCGTTGTCGTTGTCCAGCGCATGCGCCGCTTCCGGATGGATGACCTGCTGGCCGGTCAGAATGTCCGGATAGGCGTCGGGGCCGAGCACCCCGGCGCGGAACTGCCGGGGAGCCGCCCGCAGCGCCGCGAGGATGGCGGGATCGACGGGATATTCGCCCAGGACGCCGACGATCCGGCCCGTGTGATAGTCGGTCTGGTAGATCGTCACCTTGCCGTTATCGAGCGCGTCGCGCAGGACTTCCTCGGCCAGGTAGATGTGGGTCTTCGGTTTCCAGGCATAGGCGGGGGATGCGGGAAGCGACGCCAGCATGGCGAAACCACAAATGCCGCTGATCAGGGCGCGTCGGGCGCGCGAGGGCTTGAACAAGGCCATCAATCGCTAGTTCCAGACGTCCGCGGGCGGCGCCGCATCGGACGCGGCAGGGACGCACTCACTTGCCGCCGGGGCTTCCCGGGCCGACCGCGCCATATTGGCCGCCACGCCGGCGAGGGCGGCGGTCGCCCGGGCGGTGCGCCCGTCGCGCCGGGCGCCTGGAATCGCGGCCACGGCGGCGGCGGGGTCGCCGGACAGAACAGCCGCGGCCGCCTGGCTCTCCACCGAGGGTTCGAGTTGGGCGACCAAGGCCTGGCCGAGGCCCGAATCCCTCGCCGCGGCGAACAGGCCGCCGAGGGGATTGCGACGCGGCGGCGGCGGCGCCTCGACGGGGCAGGCGTCCGACGGGCCGGCCTGCGTCCCGGCCGCAGACTGGGCCTGGGCGGGCGCGGAGATGAAGAGGGCGGCGAGCAACGCCGCCGCACGAACTGCGGTCATGGTTCCGATCCTTGTCAAACGAGGGTCAGCGCGCGCCGGACGGGCAGACGGCGGCGATGCGCCGGCTGCTGGTCGTCATGACGAAGTCGATCGGCGTACCGCCGACCATCGTCCGGGAGTTCAGGCTCACGCTGTAGGAGGTGGGGGTGTAGGTTCCCGTGTTCCGGAACGTCGTCCGCACGCCCTCGTTGACGCAGGCCCCGACGAAGGCGAAGCGTCCGCCGCCGATCTGCCGCTGGCTGAAGGTGCACCGTCCTTCGGTCAGTTCGGCCAGGACGCGCTCAAGCGGACGGGCCCTGACCTCGGCGGGGGTCAGGCATTCGCGCTTCCTCTCGACCTCCGGATCCCCCGCAATTCGGGTGGTGGTCTCGTAATAGCCGGGAGACATCAACGTCTCTCCCGCGGCGCTGGCGGTCAGGGGGGCGACGAGCAGGGTCGTCAGCGCGATCAGGGCGAATTGGGTCTTGTTCATTGTCGTCTCCGGGTCAGGCGGCGGGCGGAGATCGGGGGAGGCCGCGCGTCGCCGGGGTGGGTCGCCAAGGCAGGCCGGGCGGTCGGCCCGTGGGCGACCCAGGGCGGCCCTGGTGTTGCCGCTCACCTAAAGACCGCGGACGGAGGGCTCATCCTAAATGCTTCCTAACGGCGGATGAGGTTCCTAAAAGAACCCTATGGCGGGTGGCGTTCAGGGAGGCGACGCGTGATTGATGCTGACCTGGCCGCCTTCATCGAGGGCCCCGTCATGATGGTGTTCGCCGCGGCCGACGCCGCGGGCCGGCCCATGATCGGGCGCGCCACGGGCGCGCGCCGCACCGACAGCGGCGAGGTGGAGGTCTTTGTTTCGCGGGCGCGGTGGGGCGAGGTGACGGACGACCTGAAGGTCGGCGCCCCGGTCGCCGTGACATTCTCCCGCCCCGCCGACTACCGAACCTTCCAGATCAAGGGCGTGCTGACGGCGATCACGCCCGCGCAGCCCGCGGACATCGCGGCCGCGTCGAAATATACGGAAGCGGTGACAGGATCGCTTCTGGAGCTCGGAGTGCTCCAGTCCCAGGTGGATCAATGGCTGGCTTGCGACGACCTGATCACCCTCAGGTTCAAGCCGGGCGCGACCTTCGCCCAGACGCCCGGACCGGGCGCCGGCGCTCCGCTGTCGAGACCGCAGCGATGATCGCCCTGACCAGCATCCGCGACTGTTTCGAGGGCGTCATCCCCTCGGTCGTGGCGACCCTGGACGCCGAGGGCGTGCCGAACGTCTCCTACCTGTCCCAGGTCCATCTGGTCGATGACGACCACGTCGCCCTATCCAACCAGTTTTTCTCCAAGACGGCCGACAACGTCAGGGCCACCGGGCGCGCCACGATCATTGTTGTGAGCGGTCGATCCGGCGCCCAGTACCGGCTGGATCTCGCCCATGAGGCCTCGCTGACGACCGGCGATCTGTTCGACCGCATGGCCGCCCAGCTGAGCGCCATCGGCACCCAGCAGGGCGCGGGCGAGATCATGAAGCTCCGAAGCGCGGAGCTCTATCGGGTCGAGACTTGCCGCCCGCTCGCGGGTCCGACGGACACCGCGCCCGCCGCCCCCGCCACGCCTCACCCGAAAGCCGACGAACGCCTGGCCCAGGCGGCGCGGCTGAGCGCCGCCATCGGGGCCGAGAGCGACGCCGACGCAATGGTGGATCGCGCCCTGGAGGGCCTGATCTCGGACTTCGGCTTTTCCAACGCGATGGTCCTCGCGGTCGATCCCGCCGAAGGGCGACTGACCACCCTGGCGAGCCGGGGGTATCCGATCGGCGGGGCGGGATCGGAAGTGGCGCCGGGCGAGGGCGTGATCGGCATCGCGGCGACCGGCGGACGCCCGGTGCGCCTGAGCGACATGAGCCGCGGACGCCGGATGGCGGCGGCGGTCCGGGCTGCGGCCCGGATAGAGGCGGATCGCTACATCCCCCTGCCCGGCCTGGCCGAACCTCAAAGCCAGCTGGCCGCCCCCATGATCAGCCGCGGAAAGACCTATGGGGTCCTGTTCACGGAATCGCCGGAGCGGTTCGGGTTCGGGCCGGACGATGAAGCGGCCCTCACCCTGATCGGCGGGCAACTGGCCGCGTGCCTCCGGCTGGCCGACCTGGAGGCCGGCGAACTTTCCCCTGAACGCCCGGGGGCCCGGCAACCCCTCCCGGGCGCTCCCTTCCGGGTCAAGCTCTTCGCCTATGACGACAGCCTGTTCATCGACGAGACCTATGTCATCAAGGGCGTGCCCGGCCGCCTGCTGTTTCATTTCCTGCGCATCTACTCCGAAAGCGGGCGCTGCGACTTCACGAACCGCGAGGTCCGCCTGGAGTCCACGCTTCGGCTACCCGACCTCAAGGACAACCTCGAGACCCGCCTCATTCTCTTGCGCAGGCGCCTTGATGAGCGGCAGACGCCTGTCCGCCTCTCGCGCCCCGGCCGTGGCCAGATCCGGCTGGAGGTGGAGGGAGCGCCGCATCTTGAGTTCGTCGCCGACAAATAGTCGCCCGAGATATCCACGTTGGCGGCCGCCTCTCGCCCGAGGTCCAGCCAGCCTGTGCGGGTCGTGCGACGACGCCTGCATCCATTCCGAAACGCGGAGAGCCGGTCCCTGCGGATATCGCTGGGACCATCGACCATTGCCAATGGTCGATAGGTCGCGGACGTCCAACTGATAGAGGACGGCTCGAATGGCCGACCTTGTTGTCTTGGCATGCGCCAGACGGACACTCGCAACCGCCGCCATGAGTCAGAATGCGATGTCTCGCATGGGTCGTGTTGCTAAACCCGCTACTGCCTGCACCCGAAGATTTGCTCCCGTAAGGCTACAGGATCGCACTGTCCCTGCCCGGCAGCCAAAGTCCCTCTGTCATTGACGAAATCCCCTCGCGGAGACCGCTCCCGTATGCCCGCCGCCCCTCATTCCCACTCGATCGTGCCGGGGGGCTTCGAGGTGACGTCATAGACCACCCGGTTCACGCCCCGCACCTCATTGACGATCCGGGTCGCCGTCCTGCCGAGGACGTCCCAAGGGAATTCGAAGAAGTCGGCGGTCATGCCGTCGGTCGAGGTGACCGCGCGCAGGGCCAGCACCTTCTCATAGGTGCGGGCGTCGCCCATGACGCCGACGGTCTTGACCGGCAACAGGACGGCGAAGGCCTGCCAGATCTGGTCGTACAGGCCGGCCTTGCGGATTTCCTCGAGATAGATGGCGTCGGCCTGCTGCAGGGTCTCGACCGCCTCGGGCGTGATCTCGCCGGGAATGCGGATGGCCAGGCCCGGTCCCGGGAAGGGGTGGCGTCCCACGAAGGCGTCGGTCAGGCCCAGTTCGCGGCCCAGCGCCCGCACCTCGTCCTTGAACAGTTCGCGCAGCGGCTCGACCAGCTTCAGCTTCATGAAGTCCGGCAGGCCGCCGACATTGTGGTGGCTCTTGATGACATGGGCCTTGCCGCTCGAGGACGACACGCTCTCGATCACGTCGGGATAGAGGGTCCCCTGGGCGAGGAATTCGGCGCCCTCGATCCTGTGGGCCTCGCGGTCAAACACCTCGATGAAGACCCGGCCGATGATCTTGCGCTTGGTCTCCGGGTCCGAGACCCCGGCCAGTTCTCCAAGGAATTCCTTCGACGCATCAACATGCACCAGCGGAATATTGTAGTGCTCCCGGAACAGGGTCGTGACCTGTTCGGCCTCGTCCTTGCGCAACAGGCCCGTGTCCACGAAGACGCAGGTCAGCTGGTCGCCGATGGCCTCGTGGATCAGCACGGCGGCGACCGAGGAATCGACCCCGCCCGACAGGCCGCAGATGACCTTGGCCGAACCGACCTGTTCGCGAATCTTCGCGATCTGCTCGTCGCGATAGGCGGCCATGGTCCAGTCGCCGGTCAGGCCGGCGATGCCGTGGGTGAAATTCTTCAGCATCGTCGCGCCGCGCGGGGTGTGCATGACCTCCGGGTGGAACTGCACGCCATAGAAGCGGCGGGTCTCGTCGGCGATCACGGCATAGGGCGAACCGGCCGAGGTGGCGACCACCCCGAAGCCCTCGGGGATGGCGACGATCTTGTCGCCATGGCTCATCCAGACGGTCTCGTCCTCGCCGACGGCGGCGAGGTCAGCCAGCAGGGGCGAAGCCTTTTGCACCGTGATTTCGGCGCGACCGAATTCGCGGTGATGGCCGCCCTCGACCTTGCCGCCGAGCTGCTCGCACATGGTCATCTCGCCGTAGCAGATGCCCAGCACCGGAACCCCGGCCTCGAACACGGCCTGCGGGGCCCGCGGGCTGCCCTCCTCGTGCACGCTCTCGGGCCCGCCCGAGAGGATGATCGCCTGCGGCCTCATGGCGGCCAGGGCGGCCTCGGCCTTGGCGTAGGGGTGGATCTCGCAATAGACCCGCGCCTCGCGCAGGCGCCGGGCGATCAGCTGGGTGACCTGGCTGCCGAAGTCGACGATCAGGACCTTCTGGTGATCAGCGGGGGCGGTCATGCGGGCTCCGTGAGAACAGGCGTGAAATGGTCATGCAGCAGGTCGAGGGCCTCGGCCAGCCGGAGATCGATCTCGGCCAGGGCATTGGTCCAGTGGGACAGTTCGGTCAGGTCGCTGCGGCCGTCCGAGACGCCGCGCAGACCGATCACCGGCAGGTCGAAACGGGCGGCGGCGCGGACGACGGCGAAGGTCTCCATGTCGACCATGTCGGCGTCGACGGCGTCATAGCCGGCGCCGGAGACCACGCTTCCGCCGGTGGCCAGTCGGGCGGTCGGCAGGGCCGTCGGGCCGTCCGCCAGCGGCAGGACGGCCGGGAGGCGCGGAAACGGCGTCTCTCCCTTCGGGAAGCCGAGCGCGCTGGCGTCCATGTCGCGGTAGCTGACCTCCGTCACCCGGTAGACGCGGGCGTGGTCCAGCGTGCGCGACCCCGCCGAGCCCAGCGAGACGATCAGGTCCGGCACGGCGCCCTCAGCCTGAAGCGCCGCCAGCGCCCCGGCCACGCCAGCGGCCGCTTCGACCGGTCCCACGCCGGTGATCAGCGGCCGGATGCGGCTCCGCAGCGCCGGGCCGTATTCGGGCTCGGCGGCCATGACGCAGAGGGCGGTCTTCGGACCGAAACGGGAAAGGATCCAGTCCCGGCTCACGCCCGCCGCTCGTAGAGGGCCACGAAGAAGCCGTCGGTGCCGGTCGAGGCCGGCGACAGGCGCAGGCGGCCGCTCGAGGCGGCCTCGGCCAGTCGCGTACGGGCCGCATTGGTCAGGGCAGCGGACGCCAGCGCATCGGCGACCGGCAGCGGGCTGAAGCCGCTGTTCGCGGCCTCGAAGGCGTCGGCGACGGCCTCGTTCTCGCGGCTCAGGACCGAACAGGTGACATAGACCAGCCGCCCGCCGCGCTTCACCAGCGCAGCGGCCTGGCCGAGAATGCGGAGCTGCAGGGCGTGCAGCCGCTCGATCTCGTCGGCCTTCAGCCGCCAGGCGTCCTCGGGCCGGCGGCGCCAGGCGCCCGAGCCGCTGCAGGGCGCGTCGACGAAGACCAGATCGGCCTTGCCGTTGAATTCCTCGACCCCGCCGCCGTTCTGGCCGATCAGCCGCAGGTCGGCGGCGACCCCGGCGCGGGCGAGGCGCGGCTTGATGTTGTCGAGCCGCTTCTGCACCACGTCGCAGGCGATCAGCCGCATCGGCGCGGCGGCCGGTTTGGTCTTGGCCGCCGCCAGTTCGTCGGCGCCGGTCGGGGACCAGCCGGCCGGGCTGGGCGCGGCCGCCCGCGACGGGTCGGCGGCGGGCAGGCCCTGCACCGCCAGCGCCAGGGTCTTGCCGCCCCCGCCGGCGCAATAGTCGACCACAATGCTGTCCGGCGTGAACGACAGGCCGGCGCCCGCGACCCAGGCGGTCAGCTGGCTGCCCTCGTCCTGGATCTCGATGCGACCGGCGATGAAGGCGTCCAGCGCCTGGACGTTCGGCGCCGGTTCCGACGGCAGGCGCAGGCCGACGGCCGACCAGGGCGTAGGCTCGGGGGTCAGGCCGGTCGCCTTCAGCTCGGCCCGGGCGGCCTCGACCGTGGTCTTCGCCGTATTGACCCGCAGATCGACCGGCGCCCGCGCCATCAGGCCGGCGGCCTCCTCGCTCCAGCGGTCGCCGAAGGTGGCCTTCAGGTCCTCGACCACGAAGGCCGGCAGGTCGGCGGCGGTTTCGGGCAGGTCGCCCTCCCCCGCCGCAATCCGGGCCCGTTCCTGCTTGGACAGCGGCCGCGGGCCGTAGCCCTCGCCCGAGTGCAGGGCCTCGATCTCTTCCAGCGACAGCTGGTCGAGGAAGGCCAGGGCCCCCACGACCAGCGCCCGGCCGTCCTCGCGGCCGCCCATGGCGGCGACCAGCCGGCCGCGGGCGCGCAGCACCTGGTAGACGCGCTCGGCGACGGCGCGGCGGTCGCCGGACCCCGCATAGCGGTTGGCGGCGCCCCAGGCCTTGATCACCACCTCGGCGGGGGCGCGGCCCTGGGCGATGCTGTCCAGGACGGAGGCGGCGGCGGCGAGGCGGGCTGCTGGGGTCAATTCAGGCTTTCAAACGAACAGGGCCGCGAGGACCATCAGCATCCCCACGAACGCCACGCCCCAGGCGAGGGACCGGACATAGGCGACGCCGAAGGCGTAGAGGGGCAGGTAGATCACGCGGCCGAAAAGATAGAGATGCGTCCCCCAAAGGGTCAGGGGGCCGCCGTCCTTGCCCGCCACATGCGCCATAATCACGGCGGCGGCGAAGATCGGCAGGGTTTCGAACAGATTGGCCTGGGCGCGGATCAGCCGGCCGGCCAGTTTCCCGGGAGCCGGCGTCTCGCCGTCGCGCGGTCCGGCGTTCCACTTCAGCCCCAGTTCGGCCGTCCGGGCGCTGGCGGCCCAGCCGATCTGGACGATCGCCAGGATCAGCACAAAGGCCAGGACGATGAATTCCGGCGTCATATCCATGGCGTGAGCCTCCCCGCTCATCCCTGACGATAGTTCGGCGCTTCCCGGGTGATCATCACGTCATGGACGTGGCTCTCACGCAGGCCGGCGCCGGTAATGCGCACGAAACGGGCGCGTTCCTGGAAGTCGGCGATGGTGGCGGCGCCGACATAGCCCATGGCGGCGCGCAGCCCCCCGACCATCTGGTGCAGCACCGGGGCGATCGGCCCCTTGTACGGCGTCTGGCCCTCGATGCCCTCGGGCACCAGCTTCTGGGTGTCCTCGACTTCCTTCTGGAAATAGCGGTCGGCCGAGCCGGCGCCCATGGCCCCGACCGAGCCCATGCCGCGGTACGACTTGTAGGACCGGCCCTGGTACAGGAAGACCTCGCCCGGGCTTTCGTCGGTGCCCGCGAACATCGAGCCCATCATGGCCACCGAAGCGCCCGCCGCGATGGCCTTGGCCAGGTCGCCCGAATATTTGATGCCGCCGTCGGCGATGACCGGCGCGCCGGAGTCCTTCGCCGCGCGCACCGCCTCCATGATGGCGGTCAGTTGGGGCACGCCGACGCCGGCGACGATGCGGGTGGTGCAGATGCTGCCCGGGCCGATGCCGACCTTAACGGCGTCGGCGCCCGCGTCGATCAGGGCGCGGGCGGCGTCATAGGTGGCGACATTGCCGGCGATGATCTGGATGCGGTTGGACTCGCGCTTGAGGCGCTCGACCACGCGCGAGACCTGGATCGAATGGCCGTGGGCGGTGTCGATCACCACCACGTCCACGCCGGCTTCCGCCAGCGCCATGGCCCGCTCATAGCCCGAATCTCCGACCGTCGAGGCGGCGCCGACCAGCAGCCGGCCCTGATCGTCCTTGGCGGCGTGCGGATGGGCCTGGGCCTTCTCGATGTCCTTCATCGTGATCAGGCCGGTGGCGCGATAGGCCTCGTCGACGACGATGACCCGCTCGATCTTGCGGTCGCGCAGCAGGGCCCGGGCCTCGTCGCGTCCGGCGCCCTCGCGCACCGTGACCAGGTCGCCCGTGGTCATCAATTCGGCGGCCTTGCGATTCGGATCGGTGTCGAAGCGCATGTCGCGGTTGGTCAGGATGCCGACCAGACGACCGGTCGCCGGATCGATCACCGGGAAGCCCGAGATCTTCTTCTTGGCCACGATGGCGCGAATCTCGCCCAGCGTCGTCTGCGGGGTGATGGTCACCGGATTGATGACCATGCCGCTTTCATAGCGCTTCACCTCGCGCACCATGTCGGCCTGTTCCTCGACCGTCATGTTGCGGTGAAGCACGCCCAGACCGCCGGCCTGGGCCATGGCGATGGCCAGCCGGCTCTCGGTGACCGTGTCCATGGCGGACGAGGTCAGGGGGATGTTCAGCCTGATGTCGCGGGTGAGCTTCGTCGAGACGTCCGCGTCTGCGGGCATGATCTCTGACGGGCCGGGTTCCAGCAAAACATCGTCGAAGGTGAGCCCTTCGCGTATCTCCATGAGGAGTCTCCGTTTTGCGGGCCGCGTATAGCGGTGAGCGACGGGGAACCGCAAGGGCCGCTCGCGCCTATCGTCACGATAAGAACAATTGCCTTGCCGGATGCGGCGCCGACCCCACATCTGCGAGACCCATGGTCCATATGCTCATCAGCACCGCCCGCCGCCTCGCGCTCAAGATCGCGAGCTATGGCGTGATGCACCTGGTGGTCGCCGTCCTGGTGGCCTTCGCCATCACGCGCGACTGGCGGCTGGCCCTGGCGGTCGGCGTGGTCGAGCCCTTCTTCCAGACCATCGCCTATTCCATCCACGACCGGGTCTGGCACCGCGTCGAACGGCGGCGGATGCTCTCAGGGCTGGAAGAGGCGTCCGAGGCCTTCACCGCCCGCCTGCAGATCATGGTCCCCGAGGAGCAGACGCGCGCTCACGGCCACAACGGCCACAGCCACGCCCTCCCCCGCTCGTTCCGGCAGATCGCCGTCAAGTCCGTCACCTACGGCCTGATGCATTTCGTCGTCGCCGTGGCGGTCGCCTTCGCCCTGACCCGCGACTGGCGGGTGTCGCTGGCCATCGGCATCATCGAGCCGCTGGTGCAGACGGTCTTCTTCACCGTCCACGACCGCATCTGGACCCGCATCGAGGCTCGCAAGGCGGCGCGAGCGGCGGAGATGGCCTCGGCCTAGCGCCGGTTCATCGCCACGAGGAAGACCTCGGCGCTGTCCTTCCGGCTCGACTCCGGCTTGACGTATTTCACCGTCTCGAACTCGGCCCGCAGCCGCGCCAGCACCCCGCCGGCGTCGCCGCCCTGGAAATTCTTCGAGACGAAATGCCCGCCCGGTTTCAGCGTGCGGATCGCGAAGTCGGCGGCGATCTCGATCAGGGCGATGATCTTCAGGTGGTCGGTCTGGCGGTGGCCGACGGTGTTGTGGGCCATGTCGGACAGGACCAGATCGGGCGCGCCGCCCAGCAGGTCGATCATCTGCTGGTCCACCCCCGGATGGGTGAAGTCGGCCTGGATCATGATGGCGCCGGGCACCGGCTCGACCGGCAGCAGGTCGACGCCGACCACGGAGGCCGCCCCCCGCTTGACCGCCACCTGGGCCCAGCCGCCCGGCGCGGCCCCCAGGTCGATGACCCGGCTGCCGTGTTTGATCAGGTGGAATCGGTCGTCGATCTCCAGCAGTTTGAAGGCCGCGCGGCTGCGCCAGCCCTCGGCGCGAGCGCGCTCGGACCATTTGTCGGACAGCTGGCGCTTGATCCATTGCTGGCTGGACATCGACTTGGTGTCCGCCGTCTTCATCTTGGTGCCCATGCCGCGGCCGGCGGCGGTGCCGCCCGAGGGCGGGCGCACCATCCGTCTGCGTTCGGCGGGCTTTTCTTCGTCAGTCATCGCATCCACATAGCCGTCAGCGGGTTTGCGGGCTATGGACCCGCGACAATTCACAAGGAGCGCGCCGATGGCCGACCAGACCCTGACCTTCACCCTCGACAGCGGCGCCGACCAGGGCGACGTGGTCATCAAGCTTCGCCCCGACCTGGCCCCCGGCCACGTGGCCCGGATCACCGAACTGGCGAGCGAGGGCTTCTATGACGGCGTGGTCTTCCACCGCGTCATCCCCGGCTTCATGGCCCAGGGCGGCGATCCGACCGGCACCGGCACCTCGGGCTCCAAGAAGCCCAACCTGAAGGCCGAGTTCTCGAAAGAGCGCCACGCCCGCGGCGTCTGCTCCATGGCCCGCACGTCTGACCCCAACAGCGCCAACAGCCAGTTCTTCATCTGCCTGGACGACGCATCCTTCCTCGACGGCCAGTACACCGTCTGGGGCGAGGTCATCGAAGGCATGGAACACGTCGACGCCCTGCCCAAGGGCGAGCCGCCGCGTTCGCCGGGCAAGATCGTCAAGGCGACGGTGAGCTGAAGCCATGATCTCCGGTGCGGTTCGCGATGAGCTGATCGCGCGCTACAGCGAGCCGCACCGGCGCTATCACACCATGACCCACATCGAGGACTGCCTGGCGCAGGTCGCGGCCTCGACGGACATGGACGAGACCCAGCGGGCGCTGATGCACGCCGCCATCTGGTTTCACGACGCGATCTATGACGCGACCCGAAGCGACAACGAGGCCGAAAGCGCGAAGCTTGCGGCCGAGCGACTGGCGACGGCGGGCGCCGAACCGGCATTCGTCGACGAGGTCGTCCGCCTGATTCTCCTCACCGCCGGCCATTCTGTGCCGGCGGACGACGTCATCGGCGCGCGGCTGGTTTCGATCGATCTTTCGATCCTCGGCGCGGAGGCGGACCGATACGACGCCTATGCCGTCGCGATCCGTGAGGAATACGCCCATGTGCCCGAGCCCCTCTACCGGGCAGGACGGGCTGCGATCCTCGGTCGATTTCTGGAAAGCGAGGCGCTGTTCGCCGATCCGCTCTGGGCGGAGCGCTACGAGGTGCAGGCCCGCGCCAACCTGACCCGGGAAATCGCTGCGCTCACCGCCTGAGCGACTATTCGATCTCCACCACCTCGACCCGGGCGCCGTTCAGCACCAGGGCGATCTCGCCGCGCTTCAGCTTCAGCGCGTCCTCGCCGAAGAGCTGGCGGCGCCAGCCCTTGAGGGCGTCGACGTCGGCCTCGTCATCGAGGGCGATCTTCTCGAGATCAGCGACATTGGCCAGCAGCTTGGTCGCCACCCCGGCGTTGTCGCTCTTGGCCTTGAGCAGCACCTTGAGCAGTTCGACCACCGACGGCGGCGCCGGCTGGTTGTGCGCCGGCCGCTCCAGCTTGGGCGCATGGGCCTCGGGGTCCACAAGCACCCGCTTCAGTTCCGCCGACAGCTCCATCCCCAGCCGCGAGGCGCCGAAGCCCTTGGGCACCGAACGCAGGCGGTTGAAGGCGTCCGGATCGGTCGGCCCCTGGGCCGCGATCTCGTCGATGGCCTCGTCCTTGAGGATCCGGCCGCGCGGCTGGTCGCGGTCCTGCGCCGCTCGCTCGCGCCAGACGGCGGTGGCGACGAAGGCCGCCAGATATTTGGCCGACCACTTCTTGGGCTTCAGCCGCTTCCAGGCCTTTTCCGGATCGGTGTCGTACAGGGCCGGGTTGGTCAGGTCCTCCATCTCGGCCATGACCCAGTCGAGCCGGCCCTCCTTCTGCAGCCGGTCGCGCAGTTTCGGATACAGGGCCGCGAGGTGGGTCACATCGCCCAGCGCATAGACCAGCTGGGCGTCCGACAGCGGCCGGCGCGCCCAGTCGGTGAACCGGCTGCCCTTGTCGACTTCCTGGCGCAGCATCTGGCGGACCAGCGCCTCATAGGACACCTGGTCGCCGAAGCCCGCGGCCATCGCGGCCACCTGGGTGTCGAACATCGGCTTGGGCATGGCGCCCAGTTTGACGAAGATTTCGGTGTCCTGACGCGCGGCATGGAAGACCTTGATGATCTTCGGATCGCGCAGCAGGTCGAGGAAGGGTTCGAGATCCAGCCCGTCGGCCATCGGGTCGATGATGGCGGCATCCGTGGCCGAGGCCGCCTGGATCAGGCACAGGCGCGGCCAGTAGGTCGTCTCCCGCATGAACTCGGTGTCGACGGTGATGAAGGGCTGGTCAGCCAGGCGTTCGCAGAATGCGCGAAGCGCCTCGGTGGTGGTGATCGGCGTCATTCGGATGCTATAGCCCCGCGCGATACGGTTGTGGCAAGAGCCGCCGCAGAAATCCGCCCACTGATTCAGGCCCGTGACCCATGAGCGACACCCCCGATCCGCTGCGCAACGGCCTGACCTACGCCGATGCGGGGGTCGATATCGACGCCGGCGAGATGCTGGTGGACGCGATCAAGCCGCTGGCGAAATCGACCCGCCGTCCCGGCGCCGAGGCCTCGCTGGGGGGATTCGGGGCCCTGTTCGATCTCAAGGCGGCCGGCTTCGAGGACCCGCTGATCGTCGCCACGACGGACGGCGTCGGCACCAAGCTCAAGATCGCCATTGAGACCGGACGTCATGACGGGGTCGGGATCGACCTGGTCGCCATGTGCGTCAACGACCTGCTGGCCCAGGGCGCCGAACCGCTGCTGTTCCTCGACTACTACGCCACCGGCAAGCTGGAGATCGACGCCGCCCGCCGCGTCGTCGCCGGAATCGCCGAAGGCTGCCGCCAGGCCGGCTGCGCCCTCGTCGGCGGCGAGACGGCCGAAATGCCCGGCATGTACCAGGGCGGCGACTACGACCTGGCCGGCTTCTCGCTGGGCGCGGTCGAGCGCGGCCACGCCCTGCCGTATCTGGACCGCCAGCAGGCCGGCGACATCATCATCGGCCTCGGCTCGTCCGGTCCGCACTCCAACGGCTATTCCCTGATCCGCAAGGTGGTCGAGAAGTCCGGCCTGTCGTGGGGCGACGACGCCCCCTTCGCCCGCGACCGCACCCTGGCCCAGGCGCTGATGGAGCCGACGCGCATCTATGTGAAGCCGGTTCTGCCCCTGATGAAGGCCGGCCTCATCAAGGGCGCGGCGCACATCACCGGCGGCGGCCTGATCGAGAACCCGCCGCGCTGCATCGCCGAAGGGCTGCAGGCCAGCTTCGACTGGAACGCCTGGCCCCTGCCCCATGTGTTCCAGTGGCTGGGCGAGACCGGCGGCATTTCGGACCATGAACTGCGCCGCACCTTCAACTGCGGCGTCGGCTTCATTCTGGTGGTCGCGCCGGAGAACGCAGAGCCGGTGCTCGAAGCCCTGCTGAACGCCGGCGAGGTCGCCTTCGTCTGCGGCCAGCTGGAAGCCGCCTGAGAGTCCCACCGCCGCCGTTGACCCGACCCGGCCCGCCCGGCAAGGTCCCCCGCTTTCCGTGAGGTCGCCCATGCGTGCGTTGTCGATCGCCCTCGCCGGAGCCCTTCTGGCTTCGACCCCCGCAGCCGCCCAGACCCTTGAGGAACAGGCGCTGCTGCACCAGCTGGCGGGCGAGGTCCGGCCCGAACGGATGCGCGCCGACATCGAGGCCCTGGTCGGCTTCGGCACTCGCCACACCCTGTCCGAGACCGACTCCGACACGCGCGGCATCGGCGCGGCGCGCCGTTGGGCGCAGGGGCAGTTCGAGGCGATCAGCCGCGATTGCGGCGGCTGCCTGACCGTCGTGACCCCGTCCGACACCGTCACCGGCCCGCGCGTGCCGACCCCGACCGAAGTGGTCGACGTCGTCGCCATCCAGCGCGGCACGGGCGATCCGGACCGGGTCATCATCATCTCGGGCCATATCGACTCCCGCGTCACCGATGTGATGAATTTCACCGCCGACGCTCCCGGAGCCAATGACGACGCCTCGGGCGTGGCCGCGGTGCTGGAGGCGGCCCGGGTGCTGTCGAAACATCGCTTCGAGGCGACCCTGGTGTTCGCCGCCCTGTCCGGCGAGGAACAGGGACTGCTGGGCGGCAAGATCCTGGCCGACTACGCCCAGGCCCGGGGCTGGCGCGTCGAGGCCAATCTGAACAACGACATCGTCGGCAATTCCGAAGGCCAGTCGGGTGTGCGCGACACCACCCGGGTCCGCGTCTTCTCGGAAGGCACCAAGACGGTCGAGACCGAGGCCCAGGAGGAGCGCCGGCGCTACAATGGCGGCGAGGTCGATTCCGCGTCCCGCAATCTGGCGCGCTTCGTCGACGGCCTGGCCGACCGCTACCTGGCCAATTTCGACGTCGACATGATCTATCGCACCGACCGCTACGGGCGGGGCGGCGACCAGGTCGAGATGCTGCGCCACGGCTTCCCCGCCGTCCGCATCTCCGAGGGCGCCGAGAACTACGACCGCCAGCACCAGGACCTGCGCACCGAGAACGGCGTCGAATACGGTGACACCATCGAGGGGGTCGATTTCGACTATCTGGGCCAGGTGGCTCGGCTCAACGTCGTCGCCATGGCGGCCCTCGGCAACGCCCCGGCCAGTCCGCTGGGCGTGACCATCGAGGGCGCGGTCAAGCCGGACACCACCGTGAAGTGGCAGGCCGTGCCGGGCGCCGCCGGCTATCGTGTCTGGTGGCGTTCCACCACCGCGCCGCAATGGACCCACAGCCGCTGGGCCGGACCGGCCACCGAACTGGTTCTGCCGGGCGTGGTCATCGATGACTTCTTCTTCGGCGTCTCGGCGGTGTCGGCCGACGGCTATGAGAGCCCGGTGGTCTTCCCCGGTCCGGCCGGCTCCTTCGTCGCGGTCGGCGATCCGGCTCCCCGCCCGGCGAACTGATGCCGACGCCCCGCACCGGCCGCGTGCGCGTGGCCGTCCTCATCTCCGGCGCCGGCTCCAACATGGCGGCCCTGATCGACGCCGGCCGCCACGCCGACGCGCCATTCGAGGTGGTTCTTGTCCTGTCCAACAAGCCGGACGCCGGCGGCCTCGCCATTGCCGGGTCCGGGGGCGTGGCGACCGCCGTGGTCGCCCAGGCCGCCTTCGGCAAGGACCGGGCGGCCCATGAAGCGGCGGTCCAGACCGTGCTGGAGGCCCACGGCGTCGAGGTCGTGGCCCTGGCCGGCTATATGCGGCTGCTGACGCCCTTCCTGGTCGGTCGATGGGCCGGCCGGATGCTCAACATCCATCCCAGCCTGCTGCCGAAATACCCCGGGCTCGACACCCACGCCCGGGCCATCGCCGCCGGCGACGCCGAGGCCGGCTGCACCGTGCACCTGGTCGCCGAGGGCGTCGACGACGGCCCGGTGCTGGGCCAGGCCGCCGTTCCGGTCCTGGCCGAAGACACCCCCGCCTCGCTGGCGCAAAGGGTGCTGGCGAGCGAACACCAGCTCTATCCGCGGGTCCTCGCCGACTTCTGCCGGTCGCTAGATTAGAAGTTCGTAATCTCACGCCTTTTCCGGCGACAGCCGCGCCGGGCTGGGGCAGCTTGCCGCCGAATTTCAACGGGGGCACGCATGCTCAGACTCAAACTCATGGCCTGCGCCGCCGGCGCGGTCCTCCTGCTGGCGACCGGCGCGGTCCAGGCCCAGACCGCCCCGCCGATCGTCGAGATTCCGGCGACGGACCAGGCCGAGATCGGCGCCTTCGGCTTCGACACCGACGGCATGGACACGTCCATCCGCCCGGGCGCCGACTTCAACCGCTACGCCAGCGGAACCTATCTGGCCAACACCCCGATCCCCGCGGACAGGGCGTCGTTCGGCGTGTTCAACATGCTCTACGACCGTTCGCAGGACAATCTGAAGACCCTGATCGAGGAGAGCGCGGCCAATCCGGCCGCCAGCCCCGACGCCGCCCGGATCGGCGCCTTCTATGGCAGCTTCATGGACGAGGCGACGGTCGAGCGGCTGGGCGCCACCCCCCTGCAGGCCGATCTGGACGAGGTCCGGGCCGCCGACACGCGCGAGGAGATCGCCGCCCTGATGGGCCGGACCCAGGGCGGCTTCGGCTCCAGCCTGTTCGGCGTCTATATCGCCGAGGACCTGAAACAGCCCGATCTGCACAGCGCCTATGTCGTCCAGAGCGGCCTCGGCCTGCCCGACCGCGACTACTATCTGGAAGAGGCCTTCGCGCCGCAGCGCGAGGCCTATCGGGTCTATGTGGTCAAGGCGCTGCAACTGGCCGGATGGCCCGCGCCGGAACAGGCCGCGACCGACATCATCGCCTTCGAAACCCGGATCGCCGAACAACACTGGACCCAGGTCCAGAACCGCGACATCGAGGCCGGCTACAAGCCGACCACCGTCGCCGACCTCTCCGCCCAGGCCCCCGGCTTCGACTGGAATGCCTGGGCCGGGGCCGCGGGCATCGCCGGGGCCAACCGCCTCATCGCCGGCAACGACACCGCCTTCCCGGGCATGGCCCGGGTCTTCGCCGAGACGCCGGTCGCGACCCTGCAGTCGTGGCAGGCCTTCCACATCATCGACCAGGCCTCGCCCTATCTGTCCCAAGCCTTCGTCGACGCCCGCTTCGACTTCTACGGCAAG
>SCVB01000074.1 GCA_004296955.1 Brevundimonas sp. | reverse complement strand
GTTGGCCTGGATGCGGATCGACTGTTCCTTGTTGGTCGCCTTGTCCTTGGCGGTCACATGGACGATGCCGTTGGCGTCGATGTCGAAGGCGACCTCGATCTGCGGCATGCCGCGCGGCGCCGGCGGAATGCCCATCAGGTCGAACTGGCCCAGCACCTTGTTGTCGGCCGCCATGGGACGCTCGCCCTGGAAGACCCGGATGGTCACGGCCGACTGGTTGTCGTCGGCGGTCGAGAACACCTGGCTCTTCTTGGTCGGGATCGTCGTATTGCGCTCGATCAGCGGGGTGAAGACGCCGCCCAGGGTCTCGATGCCGAGGGTCAGGGGGGTCACGTCGAGCAGCAGCACGTCCTTGACGTCGCCCTGCAGCACGCCGGCCTGGACCGCGGCGCCCAGCGCCACGACCTCGTCCGGGTTCACGCCCTTGTGCGGCTCCTTGCCGAAGAAGGCCTTTACGGCCTCCTGCACCTTGGGCATGCGGGTCATGCCGCCCACCAGCACCACCTCGTCGATGTCCGAGGCCTTGAGGCCCGCGTCCTTCAGCGCCTTGGCGCAGGGCTCGATGGTGCGCTGGACCAGATCCTCGACGAGAGCCTCCAGCTTGGCGCGCGACAGCTTGATGTTCAGGTGCAGCGGGCCCGAGGCGTTCATGGTGATGAACGGCAGGTTGACCTCATACTGGGTCGTGGAGCTGAGCTCTTTCTTGGCCTTTTCGGCCTCTTCCTTGAGGCGCTGCAGGGCCAGTTTGTCCGAGCGCAGGTCGACGCCCTGCTCCTTCTTGAACTCGTCGGCCAGGTAGTCGACCAGACGCAGGTCGAAGTCCTCGCCGCCGAGGAAGGTGTCGCCGTTGGTCGACTTCACCTCGAAGACGCCGTCGCCGATCTCGAGGATCGAGACGTCGAAGGTGCCGCCGCCGAGGTCGTAGACGGCGATCTTCTGGCCGTCATTCTTGTCGAGGCCATAGGCCAGGGCGGCCGCGGTCGGCTCGTTGATGATGCGCAGGACCTCGAGGCCGGCGATCTTGCCGGCGTCCTTGGTCGCCTGACGCTGGGCGTCGTTGAAATAGGCGGGGACGGTGATGACGGCCTGGGTCACGGTCTCGCCGAGATAGGCCTCCGCGGCCTCCTTCATCTTGCCGAGGGTGAAGGCCGAGATCTGCTGGGGCGAATAATCCTTGCCGTTGGCGCGCACCCAGGCGTCGCCGGTCGGGCCCTTGACGATCTCATAGGGCACCATCTTCTTGTCCTTGGCGACCACGGGGTCGTCGAACGAGCGGCCGATCAGGCGCTTGATGGCGAAGAAGGTGTTGGTCGGATTGGTCACGGCCTGACGGCGCGCGGGCTGACCCACGAGGGTCTCGCCGCCCTCCTGGATGGCGATGACGGAGGGCGTGGTGCGGTTGCCCTCGGCGTTCTCGATGACCTTGGGATTCTTGCCGTCCATGACGGCCACGCACGAGTTGGTGGTGCCCAGGTCGATGCCGATGATCTTGGCCATTGGTGGTCTTTCACTCCATTTCGGCGGGCGATGCGGCGGCCTTTTAAAGCGCCGCGCGTGACCGCCCCCGGTGTCAGGGTCTTTGGTCGGTTGGTACGGTTCCGGCCGCAAAGCCCCACGAACTGCGGGGATTTACAGCGGTTGAGGCCGATATGGGAAACCCCCCCCTGCCCGCAAGCCCCAAACGCCTCGGGCCAAAAATTCGCCGTATCATCCAATGGGTGGTCATTTCTCCAAACTTCGGTGTATTTTTAGGTGGTTAGCCGGCCTGAGGGGGCCGGTATCCGGGGAGAAGCCGATATGAGCCTTCGCAAGATGGTAGCCCGCGCCGCCATTATCCTGGCGGCCGTGGCCTCGACCGCCACCGCCGCCACGTCTGCTCCCGAGCGGGCCGTCGCCGTCGCCGTCACCGCCGCCGCAGCCTCTGCGCCCGTTCAGTCACGCGACGGCCGGAACCGCCGCGTGCGCGTCCACAACACGACCGGCTGGACCATGCTGCGCTTCTATGCGTCCAGCACCAGCCGCAGCGACTGGGAAGAGGACCTCCTGGGCGACGACGTCCTGGCCAATAACAGCAGCATCGTGATGAACATCGACGATGGCACCGGCGCCTGCCTGTTCGACTTCAAGGCCGAGTTCACCAACGGCCAGAACCTGATCCGCAACAACGTCAACGTCTGCGAGATCGCTGACTACCACTACACGCGCTGATTTGGGGCCAACACCGACCACGCTGTCGGTCGTTGCCTGGGCGCCCCGCCTTGGTGCGTGGACTCGGCGTGCAGAGAGGGCTTCCGGTCAACCGTCAGGGTCCGTCAGATGCGGCGCCCCGCCTGAACTGGCATAACAGCGTCATAAGCCGCACCGGATGGGTTCGGCCGCTGGGGAGAGACTGACATGAACGCCTTCAAGACCATCGCCCGCGCCGCTGTGATCGTGGCGGCTCTCGGAACCGCATCCGTCGCCGCCGCCGCCGAACCGGCGGTCGCCGCCGACAAGGCCGCCGTCTCGGCGCCGGTCCAGTCGCGCGACGGCCTGAACCGCCGGGTGCGCATCCACAACAACACCGGCTGGACCATGCTGCGCTTCTACGCCTCGGATTCGCGCATCACCGACTGGCAGGAAGACATGCTGGGCCGCGGCACCCTGGCCGCCGGCAACAGCATCATGATGAACATCGACGACGGCTCGGGCGCCTGCCTGTACGACTTCAAGGCCGAGTTCACCAACGGCCAGGTGCTGACGCGCTTCAATGTCAACGTCTGCCAGATCGCCGACTACTACTACACGCGCTGAGGCGCGGAGCGCCTCAGCCTGTTTGGGGCGCTACCGCTCGCCGCGCGGCGGCTCGCTGCTTGAGCGCGGCTCGCGGATCATTACCTTCAGGGTGTGATTGAACCGCGCGAGATCGACACGGGGATGGAGGGCTTCCGGTTCTGGCCGGGAGCCCTTTCCGCGTCGGAACAGGCGGATCTGCTGGCCCGGGTGCTGGCGGCGGCGGAAGACGCCCCCTTCTACCGGCCGGTGACCCCGGGCGGGCGGCCGTTCTCGGTCGAGATGACCGGCATGGGGCCGCTGGGCTGGGTCTCGGACCGGGCCGGCTACCGCTATCAGCCGACCCATCCGGTCACGGGCGCGCCCTGGCCGCCGATCCCGGAGCGGCTGACCGACCTGTGGCGCGACCTGACCGGCTGGCCCGAGCCGCCCGACGCCTGTCTGGTCAACCGCTATCGGGAGGGGGCGAGGATGGGCATGCACCAGGACCTGGACGAGGTCGATCATGGCGCGCCCGTGCTGTCGGTCTCGCTGGGAGACACGGCGGTGTTCCGGATCGGCGCGGCCGGCGGCGGGCCGACGCGGACGGTGCGGCTGGCCTCGGGCGACGTCTGCGCCCTGACCGGCCCCGCGCGGCTGGCGCGGCACGGGATCGACCGGGTGATCGCGGGCTCCTCGACCCTGACGCCCGGCGGCGGGCGGATCAATCTGACGCTGCGCAGGGCCGGGCCGGCTTCACATCAAACGTGACTCGACCTGCCGCGGCCGCGAGGCCAGTGTTCCGCCTTCGCCAAGCCCGGAGCCGCCGATGCCGACGTTGATCCGCCCCGAGGGACCCGAGCCCGACGACTTCCGTTTCAGCCGCCGCGCCCTTGCGACGGGCGCGCTCGGCGGTCTGGCCTTCGCCGGCTACGCCCCGGCGGCCCTGGCCCGGCAGGCGGCGCCGATCACCACCGACGGCGAGGGCCTGACCCAGGAATCCGTCACCTGCACGGCCCCGGACGGTTTCGCCCTGCCGATCTTCATCGCCCGGCCGGCCGGGGACGGCCCCTGGCCGGTCGTGGTGGTCGCTTCCGAGATCTTCGGCGTCCACGAATACATCCGCGACCTCTGCCGCCGGCTGGCCAAGGCCGGTTATGCAGCCATCGCCCCGGCCTTTTTCAACCGGGTCGAGGACCCGGCCCCTCTCTCGGATATGACCCGGGTGCAGCAGATCGTCGGCGCGGCCGGCTATGAGCAGGTCATGGGCGACGTCGCCGCCACCCTCGACTGGGCCAGCCAGCAACTGTGGGCCAATTCCGACAAGGTCGGGATCACCGGCTTCTGCTGGGGCGGCAAGGTGGTGTGGCAGGCCTGCGCCCGTTTCGCCGTGCTGGACGCCGGCGTGGCCTGGTACGGCCGTCTCGCCCCGCCGCCTACGGCGACGCCTGAACAGACGGCCGCCGGCCAGCCGTGGCCGGTCGACCTGGCCGACGACCTGAAATGTCCGGTGCTGGGGTTGTACGGCGGCCAGGACCGGGGCATCCCCCAGCCCAGCGTCGAGGCCATGCGCACCGCCCTGCAGCGCGCCGGCCAGACCGACAGCGACATCCATGTCTATCCGGACGCCCCGCACGCCTTCCACGCCGACTATCGCGACAGCTATCGCGCGGCGGATGCGACGGACGGATGGCGCCGGTTGCTGGCGTTCTTCAACGCACGGCTGAAAGGCTAGGCGCTCAGGCCTTCTGGTCGAAATTCCCGCCGGTGGCGCCCGCCGCGGCATAGGCCGCATTGCCCGCCGCGGCGCCGGAGCCCTTGGCGGCGA
Organism: Brevundimonas sp.; assembly: GCA_004296955.1. GTDB lineage: Bacteria > Pseudomonadota > Alphaproteobacteria > Caulobacterales > Caulobacteraceae > Brevundimonas. The sequence continues at coordinate 21,304 of SCVB01000074.1, read as the reverse complement.
CCACCACCATGGCCGGACGCACGGTGCGGCCGAACAGGGCGTAGCCGGCCTGCAGCGTCTGGATCACCTGGCCGCCCTGAACCGTGTCCGAGGGCTGTTCCATCATCGCCTGGTGGAAATGCGGATCGAAGGGCTCGCCGGCATCCGGCGCGACGCGCTTCAGATTGTTGGCCTCGAACGCCTGCAGCAGGGATTTCTGGGTCAGTTCAAGACCGGTGACCAGGCCGGCCTCGCCGGCGTCGGCGTTCTTCGGCGCGGCCTGCAGCGCCCGTTCCAGATTGTCGGCCACGCCCAGCAGGTCGCGGGCGAAGCGCTGGATGGCGTAGGCGCGGGCGTCGTTGGACTGGGTCTCGGCCCGCTTCTTCGTATTCTCGGCCTCGGCGACCGCGCGCAGGGCGCGGTCCTTCCACTGGTCGCGCTCGGCGATCAGGGCGTCGATGGGGCCGAGGCCGTCATCCAGCCCGGCGTCGGCATTGGCCTCGGCCTCCGCGATATCGGCCGCCAGCTCTTCGGAGTGGGGAAGGTCGTCGTGTGTGTCGCTCAAGTCTCTTGTCCGTCCAGCATTCGCCCCAGCACCCGGGCGGTATAGTCCACCAACGGTATGATGCGGGCATAGTTCAGCCGCGCGGGTCCGATCACGCCGATGGCGCCCAGCACCCGCTGCCGGCCCGTCATATAGGGCGCCGCGATCACGGCGGAACCCGAAAGCGAAAACAACCGTGTTTCCGCGCCGATGAAGATGCGCACGCCCTGGGCCGTCGACACCCCGTCGAGCAGGCCGATCAGCTGTTCCTTCTGCTCGAGGTCGTCGAACAGGATGCGGACCTTCTCCAGATCCTCGGCCGTCTCGCGGTCGTGCAGCAGATTGGCCCGGCCGCGCACGATCAGCGACCGTTCGCGCTCGGCCCCGCCGGACCAGGCGGCCATGCCGTCCTCGACCAGACGGGCGGCGGCGGCGTTCAGCTCGCGCCGGGCGGCGTCCAGTTCGGTGCGCATCTCGGTGCGCGCCTCGTGCAGGGGTCGGCCCTTGAGCCGGGCGTTGAGGAAGTTGGACGCCTCGGTCAGGGTCGAGGGGGTGACCCCGGCCTTCAGCGGCATCAGCCGGTTCTCGACCGAGCCGTCGTCGCCGACCAGCACGGCCAGGGCCTGGTCGTGGCCGAGGGCGACGAATTCGACGTGTTTGACCCCGGCCTCGCGCACCGGGCTGGCCACGATGCTGGCCCCGCCGGCGAGGCCCGAGAGCAGGCTGGAGGCCTCGTTCAGCGCCTCGTCGAAGCTGCGGCCGCGCCCGGCCAGCCGTCCGTCGATCTCGCGCCGCTCCTCGGCTCCGACGTCGCCGATCTCCAGCAGGCCGTCGACGAACAGCCGCAGGCCCGCATGGGTCGGTATCCGTCCCGCCGAGGTGTGCGGCGATCCCAGCAGCCCGGCCATCGCCAGGTCCTGCATGGTGTTGCGGATCGAGGCCGGCGACAGGGCGATGCCGGATTGCGACAGGGTGCGCGACCCGACCGGCTCGCCGGTCTCCAGATAGGTCTCGACGATCCGCCGGAAGATGTCGCGGGCGCGCGCGTCAAGGCCGGTCAGGCTGCCGGTCTCCATCGCCGTCGAGGTCAGCAGGGGCGATTTCATGGTCGGGCCGGGCCTTCCCGTGACGGGCGCGCTGCGGCCTCATCGACCCCAGCCGGGCGCAGGCGAACCGAAGATGCGGAGGACAGGATCACCATTTCAGGATAAGCACCCCGGCCGCCGCTTCCAAGGAATACCGTATGCGCCCGTCCGAACGCACCCCCGACCAGCTCCGCGCCGTCACGCTCGAGACCGGCGTCAACCGCTACGCCGAAGGTTCCTGCCTGGTCACCTTCGGCCATACCAAGGTGCTGGTCACGGCCTCGGTTGAGGAAAAGGTGCCCGGCTGGATGCGCAATACGGGCCAGGGCTGGGTCACGGCCGAATACGGCATGCTGCCGCGCGCCACCCATACCCGCGGCCGGCGCGAGGCCGCCGCCGGCAAGCAGAGCGGACGGACGCAGGAAATCCAGCGGCTGATCGGCCGCTCGCTGCGCGCCGTGGTCGATCTGAAGGCCCTGGGCGAGCGCCAGGTGTCGCTGGACTGCGACGTCATCCAGGCCGACGGCGGCACGCGCACCGCGGCCATCACCGGCGCCTGGGTCGCGATGGCCAGCGCCTTCGACTATCTGCGCGCCGAGGGGATTCTGAAGGCCGATCCCATTCTCGACCAGGTCGCGGCCGTTTCGTGCGGCGTCTGCAGCGACCTGCCGGTGCTGGACCTCGACTATGAGGAGGATTCCACCGCCGAGGCCGATTCCAACTTCGTCCTGACCGGCTCGGGGACGATCGTCGAGATCCAGGCGACCGGCGAAAAGCGCGGCTTCACTCGGGCCGAATTCGACCGGCTGTTCCAGCTGGCCGAGGGCGGTTGCGCCGAATTGTTCGCCCTGCAGCGCGCCGCCCTGGGGCGCTGACCGCCTCCGAGGGCGCTTTCGCCGCAGGGCGAACCGTGCCTATGCTGGCCTTTCCCGCGACCGAACGGAGTGCCCATGCGCCGGACCGTATTCGCCCTGCTGGCCGCAACGGCCCTCGTCGCCGGCTGCCAGCAGCCCGCCGAAACCGCTGAACCCGCCGCGGCCGCCGAAGCGCCGGCCCCGGCGCCGGAAATGCCTGCCGACGCCCCGCCCCAGGAAGAGGTCGATCCGGCCCTGGCCATTACGCCGGCCGGGGCGCCGGTCTCGTGCCTGAACGACATCGGGGCCGAGGCCGCCCAGCGGCTGGTCGACCGGTGCATCGCGGTCAGCCCCGCCACCCATCCGCCCTGCAACGTCGCCAATCCGTGCGAGATGATCCAGGGCGAGATCGACCGCTCGTGCGAAATGTACGCCCCGGGCGAGGCGAAACCGGCGGAATGCGCCGCCTGAGGCCTGTCCGGCCGGCGCTTAACGGTTCCTGTACCCCCCGCGGCTAGGCTGCGGAGCATGACGCCTGTTCCGACGCCGCCCGATCTGCGCGCCCTGACCACCCTGCGGTTCCTCGCCGCCCTGTGGGTGGTGCTCTACACGGCCTGGCCGCACCTCGACGTCAGCTGGGTCCCGGTGGCCGTGACCAAGGGCTATCTGGGCGTCGAGACCTTCTTCATCCTCTCGGGCTTCATCCTCAGCCACGTCTATCTCGAGGCGGCGGGCGAGAAGCGGTTCCGCTACGGCGGCTTCCTGTGGGCGCGACTGGCGCGGGTCTATCCGCTGCATCTGGTCACCCTGTTCGGGATGATCGCTCTCGGCCTCGTCGCAGGCGTGGCCGGCCTGGCCATCGACGGCAGCCTGACCGACTGGCGGTCGCTGCCGGCCAATCTGACCCTGACCCACGCCTGGGGGCTGGCCCCGAGCTCGGCCTTCAACCACCCGTCCTGGTCGATTTCGGCGGAATGGGCCGCCTATCTGAGCTTCCCCGCCTTCGCCTTCGTCGCCTGGCGGCTCAGGAACCGGCCGGTGCTGGCGACCGTGCTGGCCGCGGCCTTCGCGCTGGGCCTCTACGCTGCCTTCCAGCCGCTGGCCGGCTATTCCCTGACCGAGGCCACCTTCCGCTGGGGCGCGCTGCGCATCGTGCCGTGCTTCGCCCTCGGCTGCGCCCTCTATCTGGTCCATCGCCGGGGCCCGATCCCGCTTGCGGGCCCGGTCGCGATCGTCAGCGGTCTGGCGGTTCTGGCCAGCGCCTCCCTGGGCCTGTGGGATGCGATCACGGTGCTCGCCGCCGGCGGGCTGATCCTCGGTCTCGGCGCGCTGGACAACGCCCGTGCGGGCGTTCTCGGCTCGAAGGTCGGGGTCTATCTCGGCGAGATCAGCTATTCGATCTACATGGTCTGCGCCCCGGTCCTGCTGCTGACCACCAATGTCGCGGCGCGCCTGACCGGAGCCGAGGACAAGCGGTTTCACATCATTGTGTGGCTGGCGCTGGTGGCGGCGATTCCGGTGGCGGCGATGCTCACCTACCACCTCGTCGAACGCCCGGCCCGCAAGGCGATGCGGGGGTTCGCCGACCGTCGCGCCGCCCGGTCCGCCGCGACCAAAGCGCGCACGGACTCGCCTGAAAGGGTGCTTCAACCCTCGGAAACTATCGTCTAAGGCTAACGCACTGAGGCAGGTCGGGACCCACGCCAGCATGATGAAACGGCTCACAGCCGCCGCGGTTGCGGCGACCCTCGGATTTTCTGCGCTGGGCTACGCCCCCGCCGCGAAGGCCGACGAGCCGTACTGGCAGTGCGTGACCTTCGCCCGGATGTTCTCCGGCATAAACATATTCGGCGACGCCCTGACCTGGTGGCGCCAGGCCCAGGGTCGCTTCCGCACGGGCGGCCGTCCGGAGACCGGTTCGGTTCTCGCCTTCCAGCCCAGCGGCCGGATGACCCGCGGCCATGTCGCCGTCGTCTCCGAAATCCTGACCGACCGCGTCATCCGCGTGACCCACGCCAACTGGGGCGGCAGCCGCGGCAAGGTCGAGGAAAACGTCACCGTCGTCGACGTCTCGCACGACGGTGATTGGACCGCGGTCAAGGTCTGGTACAACCCGATCCATGACCTGGGCACCTCCGTCTATCCGACCTACGGCTTCATCTACAAAGCCCCGGCGCTGCCGTCCGACGGCGTGCTCATGGCCTCTGCCCCGACTTCGGAAGGCCAGCCCTGATCCCCTGACGCCGGCGGGTCCGGCCCCGGGCGGGGCCGCCGCGTGATCCGCGTCTATCGGTCCGGCTGCACGACCTGCGAGCCCTCCACCGCCGATCCGGCCGACTGGACCCTGCCCCCCGACGCCCTGTGGATCGACCTGGTCGCCCCGACGCGCGAGGAGGACGCCGCCGTCGAGAAGGCCCTCGGCCTGTCCATACCGACGCGCGAGGAGATGGCAGAGCTGGAGGCGTCCAGCCGGGTCTATCGGGAGAACGGCGCCACCTACGCCACCGCCGACATCATCACCCATGGCGACGCGGCCCTTCCGGGCATCGAGCCGGTGACCTTCGTCCTCACCGACGGCCCGCTGGTGACCATTCGCTACACCGACCCCCGGCCGTTCTCCATGCTGACCGAAAAGCTGGGGCGCGAACCGGCCCTGTGCACCTCGGGCCCCGAAATGTTCCTGAACCTGATGGAGGTGGTGATCGACCGCGCCTCCGACATCCTGTCGAAGAACGCCACGCGGGTCGAAGGCATCGCCTCCCACGTGTTCTCCGGCGGCAAGACCGTGGGCTTCGCGAAGCTGATCACCAAGCTGGGCCAGGCGCAGATGGCGACGGCCCGGATCGAACAGAGCCTCGCGGGGCTGCTGCGCATCTTCGCCTTCATCGGCATCGACGAGCGGACCCATACGGACGACGCCCGGGCCCACCTGCACTCGCTCGGCCGCGACGCCGACAGCCTGATCGCCCACAACCAGTCGGTCGCGGCCTCGATCAATTTCCAGCTCTCGGCGGCCCTGGGCCTGATCAATATCGAGCAGTCGTCGATCATCAAGATCTTCTCGGTGGCGGCCGTGGCCTTCCTGCCGCCGACCCTGATCGCCTCGATCTACGGGATGAATTTCCGGCATATGCCGGAGCTGTCGCAAGCGTGGGGCTATCCGGCGGCGGTGGCGGCCATGGTGGTCTCGGCCCTGCTGCCGCTGGCCTGGTTCAAGCGCAAGGGCTGGCTTTGAGGCCGACGGCAGGCTTGACCCCGGCCCTGCGTCCGCGCTTTCTGCCGCCAACCCCGGAGTTCCGCATGCGTCCCGCCCTCGCCGCCCTCGCCGTCCTCGCCGTCGCCGCCTGTTCCCCCGCCGAAGAGCCGACGCGGCCGCCCGCGCCGCCTGAGCCCGCCCCGGTGCTGGGCGGCGTCGACCTGGCCCGGCCGGTCCGCGCCCTCGGCACCGAACCGTTCTGGAGCGTCGAGCTGACCGGGACCGAGATGGTCTATTCCGCCCCCGAGCCGCCGGAATTGCGCGCGCCCCAGCCCCGACCCCTGGTCCAGGGCACGACGGCGACCTGGGAGTCGGAAACCGCCGACGGGGCGGCGCTCAGGGTGACCCTGATCGCTACGGAATGCTCCGACGGCATGAGCGACCGCACCTATCCCCTGACCGCCATGGTCAAGATCGGCGATCGCGAACTGACCGGCTGCGCCGCCTCCTCGGCCGCGGTCATGGCCGGGGGCGAGAGCGGGCCGGTGGTCGAGACGGCTCAGCCCGCGGCCTGATCGCGCAACGTCCGCATCGCCCCCAGGCGGGCGAAGGCCACGGTCAGCGCCTTGCGACGCGCCGGAGCCAGCGGCGCGGCCGGCGCATCGCGCAAAACCGCCCCGCCGAAGCCGTCGGCGACGATCAGCCCCGGAGCCTCGGGCAGGATGTCGTGCGGAAACTCGGGCGCGACCGCGAAATAGAAGGCGTCGCAGAAGGGGCCGTACTCGCCCCATTTGCGGTCGACGCGATAGTCCTCGACGCCCGACTTGACCTCGCAGATCACGATGTCGCCGCGCGGGCCCAGGGCCATGACGTCGGCGCGGCGGCCGTTGGGCAGGCACACCTCCAGCAGGGGGGCGTAGCCGAGGTCGACCATCAGCCGCGCCACACCGCGGGTCACCGCCAGCGTCGTCTGCGGCCGGCTGAAGACGAGGTCGATCTGGAGCAGGGCGGCGGCCATGCCGTCTTTATGTTCGGCATATGTTCCGATTTCAAGCGGCCGAGGCGCTATCGCCCCGTATGCACGACCGCGCCGGTGTCGAAGCCCAGGGCCCGCGCGCGGGCGATCAGCCGGGTCCGTTCGGCCTCGGAAGGGCTCTGGTTGCGATGCCAGACCCACCAGTCGGACTTGTTCGGCAGGGCCATGATCGCCCAGCTGTAGTCGGGCGCATGATCCCAGACCCAGTAGTTCTGTCCCGCCAGACCGCCGACCCCCAACAGGCCGGTCAGGGTGAAGCGGAAACGGGCGTTGGTCACCGGATCGGTGACCCGCGCGTTCGCCCGCAGGGTCTCGACGCCGCCGTCGGCGCGGCGGGTGCAGGTGACGATGATGGAATAGCGGTTCGGGCGGGTCTGCAGATTGAAGTCGATCTGCGCCCGGCGACAGTCCTTCTGGGCGTCATTGGGGCTGCGGGCGATCTCGAACCAGCGGCCGTCGAACTGGTCCATCACCACATTGCGCGACTGGGCCGCGGCCGGGGCGGCGACCGCCACAAGGGCGGCGGCGATCAGGGCGGATCGGATCGGAGTCATGGGCGTCCCTCGGTTCGGCTTCGCTCCAAGATACGATCCAACCGCCCGGAGGGTTGCCTCGTCAGAGGATGAACCGGCTCAGGTCCGCGTCGCGCGCCAGTTCGGCCACCAGGTCCCGCACCCGCTCGCCGTCGAAGGCCACCGTCTGGCCGGACAGGTCAGAGGCCTTGAAACTGGTCTCCTCCAGCACCCGCTCGAGCACGGTGACGAGCCGCCGCGCGCCGATGTTCTCGACGGCGCTGTTGGCCGCCACGGCGGCGTCGGCCAGGGCCTCGATCGCGTCAGGGGTGAAGGTCAGGGTCACGTCCTCGGTGGCCAGCAGCGCCTGGTTCTGACGGATCAGATTGGCCTCGGGCTCGGTCAGGATGCGCACGAAATCGTCGCGGGTCAGGGCCTTCAGCTCGACCCGGATCGGCAGCCGCCCCTGCAGTTCGGGCAGCAGGTCCGACGGCTTGGCGACGTGGAAGGCGCCCGAGGCGATGAACAGCACATGGTCCGACTTCACCGGCCCGTATTTGGTCGAGACGGTGGTGCCCTCGATCAGCGGCAACAGGTCGCGCTGCACCCCCTCGCGGCTGACGTCGCCGCCGGTGCGATCGGACCGTCCGGCGACCTTGTCGATCTCGTCGATGAAGACGATTCCCTCGTTTTCGGCCAGCAGCAGGGCCTCGGTGGTCAGGCTCTCCTGATCCAGCAGCTTGTCGCTTTCCTCGGTGGTCAGCGGCGCGACGGCGTCGCGCACCGTCAGCTTGACGGTCTTCGTCCGCCCGCCGCCCAGCTTGCCGAGCATTTCCGACAGATTGATCATGCCGACATTGCCGCCGCCGGGCAGGTCGAGACCCTGCATGGGCGAGGCCGTATCAGCCAGCTGGAGCTCGATCTCCTTGTCGTCCATCTCCCCGGCCCGCAGCTTCTTGCGGAAACTCTCGCGTGTGGCCGGCTGGGAGCCCGGGCCGACCAGGGCGTCGAGGATGCGTTCCTCGGCCGCCGCCTCGGCCTTCGCCTTGACCCCGGTCCGGCGTTTGTCGCGCACCATGACCAGCGCCGCCTCGACCAGGTCGCGCATGATCGAATCCACGTCGCGGCCGACATAGCCGACCTCGGTGAATTTCGTCGCCTCGATCTTGAGGAAGGGCGAGCCGGCCAGTTTGGCCAGGCGCCGGGCGATCTCGGTCTTGCCGACGCCGGTGGGGCCGATCATCAGGATGTTCTTGGGCGTCACCTCCTCGCGCAGCTCATCCGGCACGCGCTTGCGCCGCCAGCGATTGCGCAGGGCCACGGCCACGGCGCGCTTGGCGTCGTCCTGGCCGACGATGAACCGGTCGAGTTCGGAGACGATTTCGCGGGGGGAGAGGTCTGTCATGGGACTGAGATAGGGCGTCTCGTCGTTTGGGGGGAGGGGGCGACCAGCCCGGAGGGTTCATCACCACGAACACAACGGGATCACAACGGACACGACGGGTCAGAGAACAAGACGGCGAAAGCCGTCCTTCAGCCTCACGGTGTTGAAATTGATCAGGTAGCCGAGTCGCAAGCCGGAAAATCGGAGATAGGTCAGGAGCTGGGCCGTATGGATCGACGCCAGGGCGTCAATCGATTTCACTTCGACGATCACCCTCCCTTCGACCAGCAGATCAAGCCGGTATCCCACGTCCATCCGGGTCTCGCCGTAGGTGACCGGCAGGCCGACCTGACGCTGGACCCGCGAGCCGGCCTGGTGAAGCTCTTCCGCCATGCAGGCCTCGTAGACGGCCTCCAGCAGCCCCGGTCCGAGAGCGCGGTGTACATTGAAGGCGGCGTCCATCACTGATCGACCGACTTGGTTGACCCCCTCCGGCACTGGCTCGCTCTCGTCGTGTCCGTCGTGCATCCGTTGTGCTCGTCGTGATGAACCCGCCAGCCTTCACCATAACCCGGGACGCTAGGCGTGGGCCCCGATCAATCCGCCTGAGCGGGTGGCGGCGGGGCCGGAATCAGCTGGGCGAGGACGATCCGGAAGCCCCCCTCCTGTCTTTGCCAGAGGCGCACATAGTGGCCGGTCCGCTCCTGTCCGTCGCGGGTCCAGGCGGCCGGGCCATAGGTCCAGACGAGGTCGCCATACTGCGACTGCCCGCCGCCCTCCGTCGGCCCGAAACGGAATGTCGCGGGCCAGCCGTCCAGGGCCTCCGCGAAGGCGTCCCGCCCGATCGCCGGCGGCCGGGGCGCGACGTACAGACGTCCATTGTCGGCCATCGCCGCCAGGTGGGCGGCCTTCTGATCGGTCAGGGCGGCCCGGGCGAGGGCAGCCTCCTGTTCGCGTACCCGGGTCATCGCCCAGTCGGGGGCCATCGGGGGCGGCGGGCGATCCATCGAGGTGACGACCTGAAGAAGCTGCGGGCCGACCGGCAGAATCACGGGCTCGCTCTCCGGCCCCGGCACATCCGCCGCGCTGGCGCCCGAGCCGCCGTCGTAGACCCAGCGCCACGATCCATCCGGCTGCTTCTTCCAGACGGTGAAATAGTGTCCGGTCCGCCGGCCGTTCACCGCCACGCCGCCGGTGGTGAAGCCGAGGTCGCCGGAGCGCGCGATGCCGGCGAAATTCGGCCACCACTCCAGCAGCGGCTCGTCGGCGGGCCTCGGTCCGTCGGGATAGGCCTCGCCGATCCGCTGCGCCTGGCCGCCGCCGATGACAATCGCCTCGGGGACCGACCATTTGTTGAAGCTTCCGGCGATCCCCATCGACGGGGCGTCGGCGGCGAAGGCCCGCTCGGCCGCCACGATGGGGGCGGCGTCCGGGGCCTGGGCGAGGGCGGGCGCGGCGAAAAGGACGACGGGCAGGGTGAGAGCGACAAGACGATGCATGGGGATCCTCCGCCCCCATCGAACGCCAGTCGGGCCGCGCTGTCCCGTTAAATTCCGGACAGCCTCAGTCCAGCGTCTCAACCGTCAGATTGCCGTTGGTGTAGACGCAGATGTCGGCGGCGATGGCCATGGCCCGGCGCGCGATCTGCTCGGCGTCCATTTCGGTGTGGTCCAGCAGGGCCCGCGCCGCCGAGAGGGCGAAATTGCCGCCCGATCCGACCGCCGCCACGCCATGTTCCGGCTCCAGCACGTCGCCGACGCCGGTGACGGTGAAGATCGAGCTCTTGTCCGCGACCAGCAGCATGGCCTCGAGCCGGCGCAGGTAGCGGTCGGTGCGCCAGTCCTTCGCCAGGTCGACGCAGGCCCGGGCCAGCTGGTCGGGATACTGCTCCAGCTTGGCTTCCAGCCGTTCGATCAGGGTGAAGGCGTCGGCCGTGGCCCCGGCGAAGCCGGCCAGCACCTTGCCGCCGGCCAGCACCCGCACCTTGCGCGCAGCGCCCTTGACGATGGTCGGGCCCATGGACACCTGACCGTCGCCGGCGATCACGGTCCGGCCGTTCTTGCGCACCGCCAGGATGGTGGTGCCGTGCCAGTCGGGGAAGTTGGGGTTCGCGTTCATCATCCGTTGCAGATGGCGACCGAAATGCGGCCCGGCAAGCGGAAACAAAGCAAAAACAACGGCGACGCCGGGCCACATTCTGGCCGATGTAACCCATTACAGTGACAAACTATACCCCAAATTTCGCCATATGAGGGAAGCGTTGTGCTTCATCGCGTGATTTATGCCAGCGAAGCCGTCGGCGCGACCGGCGCGTCGACCCTGTCGATCGCCCAGATTCTCGGCGTCTCCGAACGCAACAACCGTCGCGACCACATCTCCGGCTGCCTGATGTTCCACGACGGGCATATTCTCCAGGTGCTGGAAGGCGCGCGGGCCGATCTCGACCGCCTGATGCGCAAGATCCTGGTCGATCCGCGTCACGCCGGCGTGCGCGTCCTGTCGGACATGCCGATCGCCGAGCGCTGGATAGAGCAGCCGATGTTCCTGTGCGGCGATCCCGCCTCCCTGCTGGAGCGCACGGGCCTGCCCTGCATTTCCTGCCTGACGGCCACCGAGGCCGAGGCCATGCTGGAGATCCGCAAGGCCGCCTGACGGCCGATGCGTGGACCTTGCGGTCCGCACGCCCTAACTGGGGGCGTGACCTTCACCGACGATGAAATCGAACGCTATGCGCGCCATCTGGTGCTGGCCGAGGTCGGCGGGCCCGGGCAGCAGCGGCTGAAGGCCGCGCGCGTCGGCCTGATCGGGCTGGGCGGCGTGGGGGCCCCGGCGGCCCTCTATCTGGCGGCGGCGGGCGTTGGGACGTTGCGCCTGGTCGACGATGACGCCGTCGCCCTGTCCAATCTCCAGCGCCAGATCGCCTTCGACGCCGCCGACATCGGCCGCCCGAAGGTGGAGGCCGGGGCCGCGGCCCTGACCGCGCTCAATCCTCATGTCCGTATCGAGCCGGTCGCCGAGCGGCTGACCGCGGGCAACGCCGACGATCTGGTCGCCGGCTGCGACGTCGTCATCGACGGCACGGATGACTTCGCGACCCGCTTCGCCGTCAACGCCGCCTGCGTCGCCGCGGGGGTTCCCCTGGCGTCGGGCGCCCTGGGCCGATGGAGCGGTCAGGTCGGCGTCTTCGCCGGACGGCCCTGCTACCGTTGCCTCGTGCCCGCCGTCCCGCCGGACGCCGAGACCTGCGCCCGCGTCGGGGTGGTCGGGGCGCTGGCGGGAGTGGTCGGCTCCATGGCGGCCCTCGAGGCGATCAAGCTCATCGTCGGCGCCGGCGCGCCGCTGGCCGGCCGCCTGCTGATCTATGACGGCCTGGCCGGGACCGCGCGCACGGTCGCCGTCGCCGCCGACCCCGACTGTCCGGTCTGCTCCCGCGGCTAGGCGAAGGCGCGCCGGAACAGTTCGATATACCGTGTCATCAGGCCCTGTTCGACGTCGTCTTCCCAGTCGGCGTGTCCGGCCCCGCGGACCTCGACATAGTCGACCGACCTGCCGGCCCGTTCCAGGGCCTCCTTCATCCGGCGTGACTGAAACACCGGCACGATTCCGTCCTCGGCGCCGTGGACCAGCATGACCGGGCAGCGCACCTCGCCCGCCAGGCGGCGCGGCGAGGCCCGTTCCAGGGCCTCCCGGTCGGTCGAGGCGTCGCCGATCCGTCGCGTCCAGAAACGATAGATCTCGTTGTCCGGCGAATTGTCGTCGCGCAGCTCATAGGCCAGCATCTCGGGCAGGTCGAAGACGCCGCAGATCGCCACCGCGGCCTTGTACCGGGCCGGGCTCAGCACGGCGCCCATCAGGGCGGCGTAGCCGCCATAGCTGGCCCCCATGATGCCGACCTTGCCGGCGTCGAGCCCCTTGAGCCGGACGGCGTGGTCGACGGCGTCCTCGACGTCCTCCTGCATCCGGTCGCCCCAGCGGCGCCAGCCTTCTGCGGCGAAGGCCAGGCCGTAGCCGCCCGAACCGCGGAAATTGGGCTGCAGCACCCACCACCCCTGGGCGGCCAGAATCTGGACGGTGCGGTCGAAGCCGATGACGTCGCGGACCTCGGGGCCCCCGTGCGGCAGGACGATCAGCGGGCCGGGCGCGCCGCCCGGGGGGGCCGTCAGATAGGCGCGGATGCTCGCCCCGTCGCGGGTCGTCACGTCGAGGGCCTCGGTCCGTCCGAGCCGCTCGGTCTGCAGGGCGGTGCGCGGCGTCAGATTGACGAAGCTGCGCGCGGCGCGGTCGTACAGGTACCAGGAGCCGGCCTCGCGCGGGCCGCTGACATAGGCCAGGAAGCGGTTATGCGTCCGGTCGATGTCGAGCAGATGGACATTGCACTCATTGTCGAAGAACCGGTTCATGGCCCTGTGGTGCGGGGCCAGTTCGGGCAGGGCGAAATCGTACTCGATCCGGTCGTTCCAGTAGGCGGCTCCCAGATAGACGCCGCGGTCGTCCGTCAGGCCGCCGGCCACGTCCGCCTTGGGCCGTGAGGCGATCGGCGGCCCGTAGGCCCGGGTCTTGAGGTTGAACTCGCGGACGGTCTGCACGTCCTCCCCGTCCAGTCGTGCGGACACCAGAATGACGTCGTCGCTGTCGGTCACGGCGACGAACTCGAACTCCGGCGCCTCCGAGATCCGGACCTTGCGCACGAAGCTCCACTGCCGCTCGCCCGAGGCCCGGGCCATAATCTCGAAGGTGTTTCCGGCGCTGTTCACATCATAGCGCAGCACGGGCACGCCGTTGCGGGTCTGCCAGCCGACGGTGTCGAAATCGCCGCGCTCGAACTCCTCGGCGCGGCCGGTCATGACATTGACCTTGTACAGGGCCGCGATGCGCCGGGCCTGGGTCGGGGCGATCATCAGGACATGGTCGGGGTCGTCGGGCAGCAGGTCCGCGATGACGCCGAGGTTGGTCGTCGTCCGCATGCGTTGCGGCTCGTTGTCGAACAGCACCACCGCGCCGCCGGTCGAGGGATCGATCGAGACCATCCGCCGTGAGACGATCTCCTGGCCCGCCACCGGGCCCAGCGAGCGGGCCGAGGTGCGTTCGGTGGACGAGCGGGTCCGCAGCGCGACCTTGACCAGCAGGCGCTCGTCGCTGGCCCACTGCATCTCCTCACAATCCACGTCGCCGATGGGCGACCGCAGCGGCGTCGCCGCCGGATCGCCCGCGTCGACGACGTCCAGCACCGCTCGCCGCGCGCCGTTCTCATACAGTTCGCGAATGATGGCGATCCGGTTGCCGGACGGGGACAGGACGACGCCGCTGACGCCGTCGCGGGCGAAGAAGTCGTCCAGCGTATGCGGCGTCGCCGCCTGGGCGGCCGCCGGCCCGGCCGCCGCAGCCAGACCCAGTCCGCCCGCGCTCGCCAGCAGACCGCGACGCGAAAGCGCCCACCGCGCTGCCGCGGAATTCCTCATGGTCATGACACGCCCCCTTACCCGAATCTCTACCAACCCATGGTTCGGCCCGGCGTCAAGCCGAAGCTGTGGCCCGCGACTGATTTCGCCGGCCTGGCGTCATGGGGTTGTCAGAGCATCGCCGGGATTACGCGGTCCGGCGGCCTGTGGCCGTTGTGGAAGGTCTGGATATTGGCGATGACCCGGTCGCCCATGTCCTGGCGCGCTTCCAGCGTCGCCGAGCCCAGGTGGGGCAGAAGCACGACATTGGCGTGGCCCAGCAGGCCCGGATGGATGGCCGGCTCATGCTCGTAGACGTCCAGCCCGACCCCGGCGATGGCGCGTCGGGCCACGGCGTCGGCCAGGGCGGCCTCGTCGATCAGCTCGCCGCGGGCGGTGTTGATCAGCATGGCGTGGGGCTGCAGCCGGGCGAGACGCTCCGCCGACAGCAGGTGGTGGGTCTCCCGCGTCGCCGGGCAGTTCAGCGAGATGAGGTCCATCCGCGCCAGCATCTGGTCCAGATCGTCCCACCAGGTGGCCCCCAGTTCCTCGGCGATCAGGGCGGGGACGGGTTTGCGGTTGTGGTAGTGGACCTGCATCCCGAAGGCCTTCGCGCGCCGCGCCAGGGCCTGGCCGATCCGGCCCATGCCGACGATCCCCAGCCGCTTGCCCCACAGCTTGCGTCCCGTCATCCAGGTCGGGGTCCAGCCCTCGAACCGGCCCTCGGCCACCACCTGGGCGCCCTCCACGATGCGGCGGCTGACCGCGAGGATCAGCCCCATGGCGAGGTCGGCGGTGTCCTCGGTCAGGACCCCCGGCGTATTGGTCACGATCAGGCCGCGCCCCACGGCCGCGTCGATGTCGATGTGATCCACCCCGGCGCCGAAATTGGCGATCATCTTCAGCTGGTCGCCCGCCCCGGCGATGAGGGCGGCGTCGATCGTGTCGGTGATGGTCGGGACCAGAACATCGGCGCGTTGCACCGCCGCCTCCAGCGCCGCGCGGTCCATCGGCCGGTCGGTCAGGTTCAGCTCGGCGTCGAACAGCTCGCGCATGCGCGTCTCGACCGCGTCGGGCAGGCGTCTGGTTAATACGACCTTAAGCCGGGGGGCGGACATTCGGGACCCTGGATTCAACGGATGCAGACGGTGTCTAGCAAAGCTCGCTCCCGCCTCCAAAGGCTGGCTGTCATCGCGGCGGTTTTCTCCGCCGGCCTCCTCAGCGGGGCCGGCCAGACGATGCCCGATGGCCGCCCCACGCCCAGCGGCCAGCCCGTGCCGCGCTGGCTGTCGCTCAAGTCGGACGAGGTCCGCGCCCGCTTCGGCCCCGGTCTCGACTATCGCATCCTGTGGGAATACCGCGCCTCCGGCTTGCCGGTGCAGGTGGTCGCCGAGACCGCCGAATGGCGCAAGATCTGCGACCCGGAGGGCGGCGTCGCCTGGGTCCACCGCAGCGTCGTCTCCAGCCGCCGCAGCGCCTTCAACGCCTCGGACGCCGAGGTTCCGATCCGTGCGGCCCCGTCCGCCACGGCGCCGCTGCGCGCCCGCCTGTCGCCCCACGCCCTGGTGGCGCTGGAGGACTGCGAGGACGGCTGGTGCGAGGTGCGGGTGCGCCGTATGCGGGGCTTCGTGCGCCAGCAGGATGTCTTCGGCGCCCAGGAGCGGGCCCTGTGCAACGCGGCCCGCGTCGCAGGACCGGGGCGCTGATCAGCCGTCCGCCGCGACTGCTAAAAAGTTGAGCCGCCGGTTCCCGTCGTGTAACCCGGCGACGCCACCCGGCCTCAGGCAGCGCGAAGCGCGTCCGGCCGCCGAAAAGCGAGAGCGTCCTTGAGCCAGTCGAAATACCCGTCGTCGTTCGATTACGAGGCCCTGCTGGCGGCGGGCCGGGGCGACCTGTTCGGGCCCGGAAACGCGAAACTGCCGGCCCCGCCGATGCTGATGTTCGACCGGATCACTCAGATCAACGGCGACGGCGGCGCCCACGGCAAGGGCTATGTCGAGGCCGAGCTGGATATCCATCCGGACCTCTGGTTCTTCCAGTGCCACTTCATCGGCGATCCCGTGATGCCGGGCTGTCTGGGCCTGGACGCCATGTGGCAGCTGGTCGGCTTCTACCTCGGCTGGATCGGCGGACCCGGCAAGGGCCGCGCCCTGGGCGTCGGCGACGTCAAATTCACCGGTCAGGTCACCCCCGACATCAAGAAGGTGGTGTACAAGATCGATCTCAAGCGGGTCATCAACCGCCGCCTGGTCATGGGCATCGCCGACGGGGTGCTCGAGGCGGACGGCGAGGTGATCTACACCTGCCAGGACATGCGCGTCGGCCTGTTCGGCGGCGCTGAACCGGTCGGCGGCTGATCCGCTTTCACTGAAGACCGCGGACAACGCGGCGACTGAAGACTGACAAGGGAAACAAACATGCGGCGTGTCGTCGTCACCGGCCTGGGTATCGTCTCCTCCATCGGCACCGGCCAGGCTGAGGTCACCGCGTCCCTGCGCGACGCGAAGTCCGGCGTGGTGGCCGCGCCGGATCACATCCAGCACGGCTTCCGTTCGCAGGTCTGGGCCCCGCCGGCGCTGGGCGTGACGGCCGAAGACTGGGCCCCGCTGGTCGACCGCCGCGCCGCCCGCTTCCTCGCCAATGGCACCGCCTGGGGCCATATCGCGTTCGAGGAGGCCCTGAAGGACTCCGGCATGACCGCCGAGGAGATCCAGTCCGACCGCATCGGCGTCATCGTCGGCGAGGGCGGGCCCTCGACCCAGATCATCCTCCAGGCCGCGGCCACGACGGTCGAAAAGGGTTCGCCCAAGCGCATCGGGCCGTTCGCCGTGCCCAAGGCCATGGCGTCCGGCCCCTCGGCCGTCCTGGCCACCTGGTTCCAGCTCAAGGGGATCAACTATTCGATCTCCTCGGCCTGCGCGACCAGCGCCCACTGCATCGGCGCGGCCGCCGAACAGATCGCCTGGGGCAAGCAGGACGTGGTCTTCGCCGGCGGCGTCGAGGACATCGACTGGTCTATGTCCAACATGTTCGACGCCATGGGCGCCATGTCGTCCAACTTCAACGAGACCCCGTCGGTCGCCAGCCGCGCCTATGACGTGGCCCGCGACGGCTTCGTGATCGCCGGCGGCGCCGGCATCGTGGTGCTGGAAGAGTATGAGCGGGCCGTGGCGCGCGGCGCGACCATCTATGCCGAGGTCACCGGCTACGGCGCCAATTCCGACGGCTATGACATGGTCGCCCCCTCGGGCGAGGGCGCCGAGCGCTGCATGAAGATCGCGCTGGAAATGGCCGGCAATCCGAAGATCGACTATCTGAACCCGCACGGCACCTCGACCCCGGTCGGCGACAGCAAGGAGATGGGCGCGGTGCGCAACGTTTTCGGCGACGCCCTGCCGATGATCTCCTCGACCAAGTCGCTGACGGGCCACTCGCTCGGCGCGGCCGGGGCGCAGGAGGCAATCTACTGCCTGCTGATGATGAAGCACGGCTTTGCGGCCGAGAGCGCCCATATCGAAAACCTCGACCCCGAGTTCGAGGGCATGCCGATCCTGCGCCAGCGCCACGACGGCGAGCTGAAGCACGTCATGTCCAACAGCTTCGGCTTCGGCGGGACCAACGGGACCCTGATCCTGTCGAAGGTCTGAACCCGGGAGCCAACCGGCTCCCGGCGCGCTAGGATGGTCCTGCCCAACCGGATGGACCGCCCCTGACCCTCGACCCCTACATCCTGTTCCTGCTCGGCCTCGGGGCGGTGGTGCTCCTCGTCTCCTGGGCCCCCGTGGGGCTCAAGCGGCTGCCGCTGACCCTCGCCATCCTCTGCGTGGCCGTGGGCGTCGTGGTGTTCAGCACCGGCCTGCTGTCGTTCGATCCGGATCCGCGAACCTGGGATACGGCGACCGAGCGGCTTACGGAACTGGTGGTCATCATCAGCCTGATGGGGGCCGGTCTGAAGCTGGACCGCCCCCTGGGCTGGCGGCGCTGGTCCACCACCTGGCGGCTTCTGGCCGTGGCCATGCCCCTGACCATCGCCGCCGTCGCCTGGCTGGGCGTGGCCGGGCTGGGCTTCAGCCTGGCCATGGCGCTGCTGCTGGGGGCCGCCATGGCCCCGACCGATCCGGTGCTGGCCGCCGACGTCCAGGTCGGGCCGCCGAAATCGGGCGACGAGGACGAGGTGCGCTTCGGCCTGACCTCCGAGGCGGGGCTCAACGACGCCCTGGCCTTCCCGTTCGTGCACCTGGCCATCCTGGCCGCCGCCGGCGGCCTCGCCACGACCGGAGGCCTGACCGACTGGCTCACGATCAAGGTCGGCTGGAAGCTTCTCGCGGGCGTCGGGGTCGGCGTGCTGTGCGGCTTCGGCTTCTCCCGGCTGATCTTCCGCGGCGGCGGGACCCGGTTCGGCGACGGCCTGGTCGCCCTGGCCGCCACCCTGGTCGCCTATGCGGCGGCGGAACTGGCCCATGGCTACGGCTTCCTCGCCGTCTTCGTCTGCGCCCTGACCATCCGCGCCGGCGAGCGCGATCATGACTTCCATCAGGAGATGCACGACTTCTCCGACCAGATCGAACGGCTGCTGATGATGCTGCTGCTGGTCCTGTTCGGCGGCGCCCTGGCCAACGGCCTGCTGGCCAGCCTGACCTGGGTCGACGCCCTGATCGGCCTGGCGGTGGTCTTCGTGGTGCGGCCGGCCGCCGGCCTGATCGCCATGATCGGCTCGGGCCAGCCGATGCGCGAGCGGCTGCTGCTGGCCTTCCTCGGCATCCGCGGCGTCGGCTCGGTCTACTATGTCGCCTACGGGCTGAACCACGGCGATTTCGGGATCAGCGAACGGCTGTGGGCCGTCGTCGGCTTCATCATCCTGGTCTCCATTCTCGTACACGGCGTCACCGCCGCCCCCTTGCTGCGCCGGCTGGCCCTGCGGCGCGAGGCCGGGGCCGGCTGACGCTTCCCCCCAAAGGCGGGCCCTGCTAACCGTCCGCTCAAGGAATTGACCAACGACGGAGACGACCCATGGCGAGCGAGAGCGGCTGGAACATGCCCACGGGCGACCTGATGAAGGGCAAGAAGGGCCTGATCATGGGGGTCGCCAACAGCAACTCCATCGCCTGGGGCATCGCCTCCCAGCTGGCCGCCCAGGGCGCCGAACTGGCCTTCACCTACCTCGGCGAGGGGCTGGAGCGCCGGGTGCGTCCGCTGGCCGAAAGCGTCGGCGCCAAACTGCTGATCCAGGCCGACGTCACCGACGACGCCTCGATGGACCAGGCCTTCGCCGAGCTGGAAAAGGCCTTCGGCACGATCGATTTCGTCGTCCATTCGGTGGCCTTCGCCAACAAGGACGAGCTGAAGGGCTCCTTCGTCGACAACACCAGCCGCGACAGCTTCCTGCTGGCCATGAACATCTCGGCCTTCAGCTTCGTCGATGTGGCCAAGCGGGCCTCGAAGCTGATGCCCAACGGCGGCTCGCTGGTGACCATGACCTATCTCGGCTCCGAGCGGGCCATCCCCAACTACAACACCATGGGCGTGGCCAAGGCGGCGCTGGAGGCGGCGACCCGCTACATCGCTCGCGACCTGGGCCCGCGCGGCATCCGCTGCAACGCCATCTCGGCGGGGGCCATGCGCACCCTGTCGCTGGCCGGCATCTCGGGCGGCCGCGGCATGATCAGCCAGGGCCGGGCCATGTCGGCGATGAAGGAGGACACCTCGATGGAGGGCGTCGCCGGCGCCGCCCTGTGGCTGTGCTCCGACCTCGGCTTCTCGACCACGGGCGAGGTCATCCACGTCGACGCCGGCTTCCACATGATGGGCATGGCGGCGGACGAGGAAGCCTGACCTCCAGCCGGCCGATCACGCGCCTGTGTCGGCCGGCGGACGTTTCGGCATTGACGGGGTGCGCGGCCGTGCGAGCTTTGGCCCTCAACCCGAAGGGAGAGCGCGCGTGGCCCACAAGTTCGAGATCTACAAGGACAAGGCAGGCGAGTTCCGCGTCCGCTTCAAATACAATTCGGAAGTGATGTTCTCGACCGAGGGCTATTCGTCCAAGGCCTCGGCGAAGAGCGCCATCGACTCGATCAAGAAGAACGGGCCGGAAGCACCGGTCGACGACACCACGGACTGACAGTCAGTCCGGCTCGCGCTCGCCGACCTCGGTCGGCCGCACCGCCAGCAGCCAGCCGTCGGCGATGTGCAGGTCCGGCACGGCCTCTTTCGTGAACGGCAGGTACCAGGTCGGGCCGCCCTGCGCCGGGGCGATCTCAAGGATGTCGTCGGCGCCGAAATTCTGCACCGACTTGACCATGCCCAGCACCAGCCCGTCGGGATCGCGCGCCTCCAGCCCGACCAGGTCGGTCAGGTAGAATTCGTCCTCGTCCGGTTCCGGCAGCTTGTCGCGCGGGATGTAGAGCTTCAGGCCGCGCAGGGCGTCGGCCTGTTCCTTGGTGGCGATCTCCTTCGCCCGGCCCACGACGGCCGTCTTCTCGGGCCGGGCCGAGGTCAGGGTCAGGCCGGGCGAGCCGTCGGCGCGCAGCAGGACGCCATAGGACAGCAGGGCCATCGGGTCGGCGGTCCAGGCCGTGACCCGCACCTCGCCCTTGACCCCGAACCCGCCGGCGACCTGGCCGACGAGGATGAGTTTGCTGTCGGCGGCCATCCGCGCCTCCCTGTTGATCTGTCCCGATAACAGAAAAGCAGCGCCCGGGCGTCCGGACGCTGCTTTCCGTTCGTCTGCGTCCCGCCGGGCGGGACCCGAGAGCCTCAGGCCTCGGTCTTCTCTTCCTCGGTCGCTTCGGCGGCCGGGGCTTCCTCGGCGGCGGCTTCGGCCGGGGCCTCTTCCGTCACGGCTTCAGCTTCAGCGGCCGGAGCCTCTTCAGCGGCGGCTTCCGGCTCCGGAGCCGGCGGCGCGTTCTTGGCGGCTTCAGCGGCGGCGGCCGCCTCTTCCTTGGCGCGTACGGCGGCTTCAGCGGCCTCGATCTTGGCGGCGGCTTCGGCCTCGGCGCGGTCGGCTTCGCGCTGGGCGCGCTCGGCGGCGCGTTCCTGGGCCTTCTTGCCCGGCTCGGCCTTCTTCGGATTGTTCGACTGGGTCCACTTGACCTTGCCGGCCAGGGCTTCGTCCTGGCTCAGGAAGCGGGCGACGCGGTCGGTCGGCTGGGCGCCCTTGGCGAGCCATTCCGAGATCCGGTCGGCCTTCAGGGTGACGCGCTTCTGCTCGCCGTCGCGCGGCAGCATCGGGTTGTAGGTGCCGACGCGCTCGATGAATTTGCCGTCGCGCGGCGAGTGG
>SCVB01000073.1 GCA_004296955.1 Brevundimonas sp. | reverse complement strand
AGCGACGGCAGGAAGCGGCGCTTGGTCTTGACGTTCGAGTGGCTCACGCTGTGGCCGACCATGGGGCCGATACCGGTGAGTTCGCAGCGACGCGACATCTGACTATCCTTGACGGAGCGGGCCGCGAAACTGTGCGGACGCATGAAACAGAGGCGCGCAGGGATGGGGTCCCCGCGCGAGAGGGGGCCGTATAGTGGAAGTCACCGCGCCCCGTCAAGGCTTGAGGCGGCTCGCGGGCCGTTCAGCCGCCGTTCAATTCCCGCCATATATCGCTTCTATTCATGCGGCGAAGCTCCGCCGCGAAGGTCCACACGCATGAAGACGTCCGTTCTGATCCGCCTTGCTCCCGTCCTCGCCGGCGTCCTGCTGCTGGCCGCGCCGGCCAGCGCGCCCTTCGCCGGCCCGGCGGCCCCGATCCAGTCGGATGCCCCGCCCGTGCTGGCCGGCTACTGGGAATACACCACCAGCGCCCTGGGCCAGCGCGACACCGAGACCAAATGCGTGCGCCCCAGCGAGATCAACCGCTTCTTCGGCGGCCTGTCGACGCGCCACTATCAGTGCACCTATCCGGTGCGCGAGGTCGGGAACGGCAACGCCCGGTTCGAGGGCAATTGCGTCAGCCGTAGCGGCCGGCGCGTCCGGGTGCGGCTGAACGGGACCTATCAGCCCGAGCAATTCAGCTTCCGCGGCGGCGCTTCGATCCGCGCCGCGGGGATGTGGAGTCCGTTTATTCCGGCGACGATCACCGCGCGGCGGCTCGCGGCCCAGTGCCCGGCCGGCGCCGAGTATTTCTAGAACCCCGGCCTGAATTCCGACCCGGGCGGACCACGGTCCGCCCGGGCGGCGTCACTCAGGATCAGACCGGGGCCACCCGGGCGACGACATAGGTGTGCTGTTCGCCGGACGGCAGCGACAGGCTGACATATTCCCCGGCGACGAAACGTTCATCCTCGAAGCGGAAGCCGCGGGCGTCCGCCGCGTCGCCCCCCTCGAGGTCGAGGGTCCAGCGACCGCCGGGACCGTGCTGAAGGCGGCCGGTTTCGACCGTCCCGCCGCGCGAGAAGAGCCGCACGTGACCGCGATCCGGTTCGGTGCGCAGGGCCTCGCCATCCAGCCGCCCGTCGGCGTCCAGCGGGGCGACGATGTCATAACCTTCGGTCGGGTCGCCCGCCGGATGGCCGGGCTCACGCGCGAGTTCGAGGCGGATATGGTGGAACTGGATCATCGTATCATTCTCGCTGGAACCGGATGTGGGATGTCGCAGGATAACGCGCGACCGCCGGGTTCGTCTTGCCATGGATCAAGCCCGGCCCGGGACGAGCGTGCTATGAGGGCACAAGCCGCCTTGTCGGCCGTGACCGGAGGAGTGCGACGATGACAGGTCGATTCTGGATTCTGCTGGGAGCCCTGGGCCTCGCAGGCTGCGCTGGCGAGGCCGTTCGCCAGAACGGAACCGAACCCCTGGTCATGGGATCGGCGGACCGGGGCGCGATCCTGGTCCGGCAGAAATGCGCCGGTTGCCACGCCGTCGAACGCTCCGGAGACAGCCCGATGCCCGCCGCGCCGTCCTTCCGTGACATGGGGGTGCTGTATCCGGTCCGGGACCTGCAGGAGGCCTTCGCCGAGGGTCTGGTCACCGCCCACCCCGCCATGCCCGCCTTCGAGATGGAGCCGACCGAGATCGCCGATCTGATCGCCTATCTGGAAAGCGTCTCCGGAACCGGCCCGGGGCGCTGAATTGCAGAAGGCCCGGGATCGCTCCCGGGCCTTCCGTTTCTTTCGGCGATGCGCGCGCTATCAGGCCGCTTCGGCCTCGGCCTCGGCCTCTTCAGCGGCTTCGGCGGCGGCGATGACCGCCTTCTTGGCGCTCAGCGACTTGGACAGCAGCTGAACGGCGGCGTCCTTGTCGATGCGGTTGGCGGCGGCGACTTCGCGGGCCATGCGGTCGAGGGCCGATTCATAGAGCTGACGCTCGGAATAGGACTGTTCCGGCTGGCTGTCGGCGCGGTGCAGGTCGCGGACCACCTCGGCGATCGAGATCAGGTCGCCCGAGTTGATCTTGGCTTCGTATTCCTGGGCGCGACGCGACCACATGGTGCGCTTGATGCGGGCGCGGCCTTTCAGGGTCGTCAGCGCCTTGGACACCACGTCGTCGGCGGCCAGCGAGCGCAGACCGGCCGTCTTGGCCTTCTTGGTCGGGACGCGCAGCGTCATCTTCTCATGGTCGAAGGTGACCACGTAAACTTCCAGCGACATGCCGGCGACTTCCTGGACCTCAACCGCCGCGACCTTGCCAACGCCGTGCGCCGGATAGACGACCGCGTCGCCAACCTTGAATTCCAGTCCGTTCTTGTTCGTCATGTCATTCCTTTCCCGGCGCAGGGAGGGCGGGACGCAAACGCCGGAGACGCCTGTGCGCAGCCCGTCGACGGCACCCCGTCGGCGGGTCGGCTATTTCAGGCGTCAGCTGCGGAAACGGATCACCAAACCTCTGGCCGACCCCGCCTTCGTGGGCGGAGTTCTGTCGCAAACGCGGGCGGCGCGAGAAAATCGCTGACCGCCCGACCCAATGACAGGAACCTATCACAAAATTGCGGAATTTCAAAACGTCCACAGCGTCAGCGCGCGCGGGACGGTAAATCGCCACCGGGCGGGGAGGAAGCTCCGCCGTCGTCCGGCGCCTCGGCTCAGGACCCCTTGCCGGGCTTTTCGGAGAAGTATTTCTCGAACTTGCCGGTCTCGCGTTCGAACTTCTCGGCGTCGGCGGGCGGCGTGCCCTTGACCGTGATGTTCGGCCAGACCTTGGCGTAGTCGGCGTTGACCATCAGCCATTTGCCGTCCGGCTCGTCCTCGGTGTCCGGCTTGATGGCGTCGACCGGGCATTCCGGCTCGCAGACGCCGCAGTCGATGCATTCGTCCGGCGCGATGACGAGGAAGTTTTCGCCCTCGTAGAAACAGTCGACGGGGCAGACCTCGACGCAGTCCATGAACTTACATTTCACGCAGGCGTCAGTGACGATGTAGGTCATGGGGCGGTCTGGGGCGCTATCGGCTGGCGGGAGGAACGGGCAGGGCACATGACCCCGCCAAGGGTCGCTGTCAACCGAGGGGTTGCCGCAGGCTGTAAAGGCCGCGCGCCTCCTCCGCCGGTCCGCGCCGGTCGCCCAGCGCCTCCACCTCCAGCTCGACCAGCCGCCCGCCGAGCGCGAACACCAGGGCGTCGCCGACGTGGACGCAGCGGCTGGGCTTGTCGAGCCGGGTCTGGGCCCCGTTGTGGGTCAGCCGCACCCCGCCGCGCTCGACCATGGCCGCCGCCAGCGACCGGGTCCGGGCGAACCGCGCCCGCCACAGCCAGACGTCGATGCGGCATCCGGTCACGCTCATCCGGTCGTGCGGGTCCGGCGCGGGCGTTTGCGCTTGGCGCGGGTCGGGGCGGGCGCGGCGGTCAAGGCCGACAACACCGCGAACGGCGAGTCCTTCACCGCCCTGGGCCGGTCGTCGCGGTCGGGCTGCTGCGCACGGGAGGCTTTCAGCGCCGCCGTCAGCCCCTTCGCCTCGTCCAGCGAAACGCCGAGCGCCGCGAGATCGGCCTCGGTCAGCACGCCCTTGCCCGCGGCCTGTCGCTCGCTCATCGACTCCAGCATCTCGACCCCCGCGGCGACCTTGCCGACGGCGCGCAGGCCGAAGGCCGACAGCAGGCGCGGCGACGGCGGCGGCTCGGGCAGGGCGGTCAGGGCTGTCGCGCCCGGCCGGAAGGCTTCACGGGCGACGAAGGCCTGGGCCAGCGCCTGCGCCCGCGTCTTCAGCACGCCGGGCAGCCAGACCGAATGGGCGCCCATGCGCACGGCGAAGGTCCTCAGCGTGCGGCGCTCGACTTGGCTGAGGGCCGCCAGATCGCGCGCGATGGCGCGCCGGTCGATCACCCCGCCGGCCTCGATCAGGCGGAAGGCTATGCCACGCGGCAGGCCCTTCAGGGCGCCGCTTTCGACCGCCGCCTTCAACCGCGCCAGCGGCTTCAGCGCCCGCCCGGCCTCGGCCGCCAGCCAGGCCTCCAGCCGGCGCTGCGCCCGCTCGCGCGCCGCCGCCGGCCCGAGTTCGCCCAGCAGCCGCACCCGTGGCGCGAACCAGTCGCCGCCGACCACCTGTCCCGCCGCCGCGCCGCGCCACAGCACCGCGCCGTGCGGCGTCACAGCGAAAGCGGCGTCCTCGTCCGCCGCCAGCCGGCCCAGCCGCCGCGCGATCTCGGGGGTCACCGCCTGCCGCGCCGCGTGCCGCAGCGCGCGGTCCTCAAGCGCGCTGGATCCCTTGTCCAGCTGGAACTCCACGCCCGCCAGTCGCCCGACCGCGTGGCCCTCGACGATCACCGCCCCGTCGGCCTCGACCTCCGCGACCGCGTCCTCGGTGACGTTCAGCGCCCGCATCAGGGCGGTCGTGCGCCGGTCTACGAAGCGGGCGGTCAGCCGCTCGTGCAGCACGTCCGACAGCCGCTCTTCCAGCGCCTTGGTCCGGTCGCGCCACCCCTGGGCCTGGTCCAGCCAGTCCGGCCGGTTGGCGATATAGCTCAGCGTCCGCACCCCGCTGAGCCGCGCGGACAGCTGGTCGATCTGGCCGTCGTCCCGATCCAGTTCGGCGAAGCGCGGCGCGATCCAGTCGGCGGTCAGTCGCCCGCGCTTGCCGGTCAGGGCCTGGAAGATCTCCTTCGCCAGCCGCCCATGCTCGTCCAGCGTCGTCTTCTGGAAGTCCGGCAGCTGGCACGCCTCCCACAGCCGCATGATGGTGCCGCGCGACCGGCCGACGCGGGCCACATCCTCGTCCTTGATCAACCGGCGCAGCAGGGTCTCGTCCAGCGCCGGCTGGGTCAGGTTGAGGCCGCGCACGCCCGGGGTCACCGTCAGCGAGCGCAGCAGGTCGGGCAGGGTGTCGAAATCCAGTCGCGCGTTGCGCCACTCGGCGCCCTCGACCGGGTCGAAACGGTGCTCGACCACCTGTTCGACCAGATCCTGGTCCAGCTCCGTCGCCTCGCCGGTGACCCCGAAGGTGCCGTCCCGCAGATGGCGTCCGGCGCGACCGGCGATCTGGCCAATCTCGTGGGCGTGCAGCCAGCGCGTCCGGCGGCCGTCGAACTTCCTCAGGCCGGCGAACGCTACGTGGTCGACCTCCATGTTCAGCCCCATGCCGATGGCGTCGGTGGCGACCAGGAAGTCCACCTCGCCCGACTGGAACAGCTCGACCTGGGCGTTGCGGGTGCGCGGGCTCAGGGAGCCCATGACCACCGCGGCCCCGCCACGCTGACGGCGGATCAGTTCGGCGATGGCGTAGACCTGCTCCGTGCTGAAGGCGACGATGGCGCTGCGGGCGGGCAGGCGGGTCAGCTTCTTGGAGCCGGCATAACTGAGGGTCGACAGCCGTTCGCGCGAGACGATCTCCACATCGGCGACCAGCGACCGGATCAGCGGGGCCATGGTCCCGGCGCCGAGGAACATGGTCTCGAACCGGCCGCGCGCATGCAGCAGCCGCTGGGTGAAGACGTGGCCCCGCTCCGGATCGGCGACCAGCTGGATCTCGTCGACGGCCAGGAATTCGACCTGACGCTCCAGCGGCATGGCCTCGACGGTGCAGACGAAATAGACCGCCCGTGGCGGGACGATCTTCTCCTCGCCGGTGACAAGGGCCACGGCCGAGGCGCCCCGCCGCTTGACGATCCGGTCGTAGATCTCGCGCGCCAGCAGCCGCAGCGGCAGGCCGATCATGCCCGAGGCGTGGCCCAGCATCCGCTCGACCGCCAGGTGGGTCTTGCCAGTGTTGGTGGGCCCCAGAACCGCGACGACGCGCGAGGGGGCCTGTCCTGTGCCACGGTCGCTCATGATGCTGAAAAGGTGGCGGTTCGCGCCCGGTTCCTCAAGCGGCGCCGCGATGATTGTCCCCGAGCGTAAACGCCGCAGGCCGAACCGGCGGAACAGGGGCGAAACGAATCAGGACCGAATCGCAGACACGGCCTGATTCGGGGTTTGTTCACCCCAACATATTGTATCTTAAGACGGATTAACCACAATCCCGGGAGGGCGCCGTCGGGCGCCGCAAGCGGTCGACCGCAAAAACGGGGACGGGGAGGCGCTGCAGACCCTTCCCCGGCGCCCCGTCACCCGCTAGGTCAGCCTGCGTGACCCCGTAGCTCAGCCGGATAGAGCAAGGCTTTCCTAAAGCAGAGGTCGGGGGTTCGAGTCCCTCCGGGGTCGCCATACAGGCTTTTTTAGTCTTTTTTTCAAGATCTTATCCATCTATTTGGCTAACCGGTTTGTGGGGCTAGCCAACGTTTGTTCACCGTGCGTCCCTGAAACTGCTCGGTCGACGAGGCCCCGTCGGTCGCGGCTCCGCATGTATCATTGGACCTCTGACGGGGTGGAATGGCCAGTCCAGGCCATGATTTCGGACTCCGATCATCCACTGTCGGCAAGGCGAGTCGCGCGGGCCTTGGGGAGGCCGCGCGCCGAACAGTCGGGCAGGCCGGCCGATCGGCGGGCGGCGGAGAACCAGTTGCCGAAGCCCTTCGCGGTGAAGGGATCGCCTCGTCGCTTTTCGGAAAGCCTAGCTGTCGGCCAGCGCCACGGCCTGCCGGCGAAGTTGTGTGATGACGCTCGTGTAGGCTTTCGGCGTCAGGTGCCGGCCCAGCTCCCGGATAAAGGCCCTTTCGGGAGGGTCGGGGAGGCGGAGAACCTGGGGGCGGGGTTGGGGCCGGAGAGGGTGCGGAGACACCCCCTCCGGTTGTGAGGGCGAGCCTCCCGCGCCATTCAGTGTTGTGCTACGGTCGCGGTCATGACCTATGCGCGTGCTGAATATTACGAGACAGATCAGGCCGTCGCGCACTTCGTCGGCCGCTACAGTCAGGCGAAGGAGCGGGCGTTCTGCCGGTTCATCGGGCGCTTGCTGGGGACGGATGCCGAGGTGCTTGAGATCGGCGGCGGCAGCGGGCTGCACGCATCCATGCTCGCCCCCATGGTCCGCAGCTACGTCCACTCAGACCTGTCCGCGGCGATGTGCAACCACGCCCGAACCCTCGGCCTTGAAAGCCGACAGGTGGATGGGCTGAACATCAGGGCTCCGGCGAAGACCATTCTCGCCATTGAACTCTCAACGCTGAGAGGCGATGACGCCGAACTTCGCCGCCGCCAGCTTCAGGAGATGGCCCGCGTCGCTGATCGCATCGTCATCTCGACGGCCCGTCTGGGGATGCACACAATGGACCGTGACGACGTCCGGTGTTTGGCCGACGTGGGCTTCCGCCTGCGCCACTGGACCTCATGGGGCGTGATCCCGACGCGCTTCTGGCCTCCCGTCGCCGGGCCGATGGTCGAGGCGGCCGCTTCGGCGTTGGGGCTGGGCCTTCGCCGCGTGGCCCTGTTCTCCCGCTAGACCTACCAGGCGCCCCTGCCAAGGATGCTGACAACCGTCCCGGCCGGGATTTCGCGAGTGTCATTGGAAGCGTTGCAGAACACGACATTGGCCGGGTCGGACACCTTCTCTGGATGCAGGGTTTAGGTTGCGGGCCTATTCACGCCATGCGCTAATTACCGAATGTCATTTGCCGACCCAGACCGCATTTATGAGGCTGCAGCGCGGGAGCTGGCCGGAAAGGCCAGCCGCGTCCTCGATTTCGGCGCTGGCCGCGGGCTACACGAGATCGACCTCAGGACCGGTCGCAACACCGTCGAGGGCTGCGATGTGGACGATGCGGTTCTTTCCAACCCGCTCCTGCACCGGGCAACCATGGTCCGGCTCGGCGCCCAGTTGCCCTATACGGACGCATCATTCGACCTGATCGTCTGCCGCTATGTGCTGGAGCACGTCGAGCACCCCGAGATCGTGGCCGCCGAGTTGCGGCGCGTTCTGGCGCCCGGAGGCACCATCCTCGCCATCACTCCGAACAAATACGGCTACGTCGCGATCGCCGCGAGCATCGTTCCGAACCCGCTCCACGTCGCCGTGTTGAAGCTCGTCCAGCCGGGAAAACTGCCCGAGGACACCTTCCCGACGCGCTACCGGATGAACACTCGCCGCGACCTGGAGCGGACGTTCGGCGGCCTGGCCTGCTTCCTGCGGGCGTCCGGGCCGTCAGCCTACCACTTCGGCATCGACGCGGTCGCCAAGGCGTTCAATCTTCTTCATCGCGTCCTGCCCGAGGCGCTGCACACCCAGATCGTCTTCCGCTACACAAGGCCGGCGGAATGATCAGCTATGCGGAATCCAAGCGCGCGTTCGACTTGCTCACGGCTCTGGCGCTCGCGTTGCTTATCGCGCCCCTTCTGCTGATGGTCGCTGCCATGATCCGCGCCACATCCCCGGGGCCTGCCCTCTATCGGCAGACCCGGATCGGGCGGCACGGACAGCCGTTCCTGATCTACAAGTTCCGCACGATGCGCGAAGGCGAAGAGCCGGCCGTGCGGCGCATCACTCCGGCCGGACATATCCTCCGGCGCTATCGCGTCGATGAGCTGCCCCAGATCCTGAACATCATTCAGGGGCAGATGAGTTGGGTCGGGCCCCGGCCCGAGATGGAAACGCTGGCCGCCCTGTATGCCGAGAACCTGCCCGGATACCATGAGCGCCACGCGGTCCCGCCGGGCATCACGGGATGGGCGCAGATCAATCAGGGACACGTCACGGGAATCGACAACGCGGCGATAAAGCTGACGCTGGATCGATCTTACGCCGCGCGCGTCTCGCCGTGGCTGGATTTGCTGATCCTGGCCAAGACCGTTCCGGTCGTCCTTTCCGGCTCAGGTCGCTAAGTCACCAAGGGCCGCGCGAAGTAATGTTGAACCCCGTGCCGCTCGCGATTTCCCTGGTTCCGTTGGCCTGGGACTGAAACACGATGCGGACCACGCCATCCGCGACGCAATAGGCGCTCACAGTCGTCAGGGTGGCCACAGCCGCGACCGTTCGGATCGTCACCTCGTCTCCAGCCTTCGCCCCGTGCGCTCCCTCCGGGGTCGCCACCTGAAGTAGAGCCTCTTCACCAGAACGACGTCGCGCGTGGGGAAAGAACTGACCGGGGAGACGATCGCCGATCCCGTCTCCACGACCGGGACCGAATAGCGGCCGTCCGGCCAGCGAAGGACCTTGTCGGCCCTGCGGGGGTAGGTCTCGAAGGCGCCGACCCGATCCTCA
Source organism: Brevundimonas sp. (assembly GCA_004296955.1). Lineage (GTDB taxonomy): Bacteria > Pseudomonadota > Alphaproteobacteria > Caulobacterales > Caulobacteraceae > Brevundimonas. The sequence goes on along the minus strand of SCVB01000073.1, from coordinate 5,510 downwards.
ATGCCCTGATGCAGATCGCGGCGATCGCCGCCGCGTCAGCGGGGTTCGCGGCTCGCGTGCGCATCGTGTCCATCCTGCCTTCCCGTCCGGATCCGCCTCCGCCCGGGACCGTTCACGCGAAGCGGCGGGGGCGAATGCTGGTTGACATAACCAATATACTAGCAATATAGAAAGTTCATGGAAGCAAAATCTCCCGGCATGGACGAGACTGAAAAGCGGGTGGCGGACAGGCTGGCCGCCTTGGGCGCGCCTGTCCGGCTTCGACTGATCCGCCTGCTGGTTCGGGCAGGGGACGAGGGTCTGACCGTCGGCGACCTGCAGCGTCGTCTGGAGATGCCGGCGTCTACTCACGCGCATCACCTGACCGCGCTGGTGCGCACGGGCCTGGTCCATCAGGAGCGGCGCGGCCGCGAGGTATTCTGCCGCGCCGACTTCGCCGCCGTGCGGGGGCTGGGGGAGTATCTCAGCGACCAGTGCTGCGCCGACGTGGGGGTCAGTGGTCAGGCCCCGGAGTGACGATTTGTCGACCTAAAATAACTATAAAACCGGAGAAATAGGAAAATGAAGCGACTTCATGTGCATGTCAGCGTCGACGACCTCGCGGTGTCGAAAGCCTTCTACAGCGCCCTGTTCGGCGCCGATCCGGTCGTCGAGAAGGACGACTACGCCAAATGGATGGTCGATGATCCGCGGGTCAATTTCGCCATTTCCCGCAAGCAGGACCGGCGTTCCGGGCTGAACCACCTGGGCATCCAGGCCGAGGAAGAAGCCGAGCTCGACGCCCTCCATGCAGCCCTCGGCGCGGCCAACATCGCGACCCACACCGAGACCTGCGCCCGGTGCTGCTACGCCGAGAGCGACAAACACTGGGCCGTCGATCCGGACGGCATCGTGTGGGAAACCTACCGGACCATGGGCTCGATCGCCGTCTATGGCGAAGACCGGGGCGAGGGAGTCGATCCGCTCGTCAAGCCAGGCGGGTCCGTCAACCTGCAGCGCGAGCCCACGAGCGCTATGGACGGTTGACCGCCCGGGGTCGGCCCGGCGCTGGCGCCTTGTTCGTCGTCGCCGGCCTACCGCTTGCGTTTGAAGATCATCACCGCGGCCATCGCCAGGATGATGGCGGGCACGAGGATGAGCAGCCACGACAGTATGCGTTCGATGTCCATGGCCGCGCCCCTCCCCGGGACCAGCGCACCGGGCGCTGATCCCGGCCGGAAGTCAAACGTCGCCGGCTAGCGCCAACGCGAGCCTTCGCCATGCTTGCCATTGCTCTCGAACACCGGCGGCGCGGCCTTGTGGATGAACTGTTCGGACACCAGCCAGCCCTTCAGGGGCCGCAGCACGGCCAGGCAGCCGATGACCAGCAGCGGCATGGTCACCGCCATATGCACCCAGATCGGCGGATGGACGGCGAACTCGAACCACATGAACAGGCCCATGCCGACGATGCCGACTGCGCTCATGCCGAAGAAGGCCGGACCGTCGGCCGGCTCGGCGAATCCATAGTCCAGTCCGCAGACCGGGCAGGCGTCGCGGATGGTCAGGAAACCCTTGAGCAGCGGGCCCTCGCCGCAGCGCGGACAGCGGCAGCGCAGGCCGGTCGAAAGGGTGTTGAGGCGGGGGTACTGGGGTTCGGTCACGTTCGCATCCTGACAGGTCGGCCGCACCGCATGTCGTCCCGCCGGACCCGCGCCGCAACGCGCTGTGATGTCGCGGGGAACAGGCCCGCGAGCGGGGCCGTTGCAACCTCATGACAGAAACGCTCAGCCCGGCCCTGCCGCACGACATCGAGGCCCTGGTCGAGGCGGTGCTCAAGGCGGCGGACGCTCATGGCGTCAGCCTGGCCACCGCCGAGAGCTGCACCGGCGGCCTGGTGGCCTCGGTCCTGACGGATGTCGAGGGGCGCTCGCATGTCTTCGAGCGCGGCTATGTCGTCTACACCAATGACGCCAAGGCCGAGGAACTGGCGGTTCCGCTGCGACTGATCGATCAGAATGGCGCGGTTTCCGAGCCCGTGGCGCGTGCCATGGCTGAGGGCGCCCTGCGGACCTCCGGCGCGGGGATCGCCCTGGCGATCACCGGCTTCGCCGGCCGGGCCGGGCCCGGGGACGAACCGGGCCGGGTGCATTTCGCCCTCGCCGCCGCGGGCGCCGCCACCGTGCACGAGGAACACCATTTCGGCGATGTCGGACGCGGGCCCTGCCGGATCGAATGCCTGCGCGTGGCGCTGCGCCTTTTGCTCACGGCGGTCACCATCCGTTAACCGCGTTGAAAGGCCGGTCGCGCGAGGGTGCGCGCGTATGTCCGGGGCCTCTGCCAGCAAGCGCATTCTGAAGACCTCCGTGGCCGCCGCCGCGGCGGGCGCGGTGCTGTTCGCCCCCCTGGCGCCGCTGGCCCAGGAGGTCGCCGCCCCGCTGGACCCCGTCTCGATCCGCATCGGGGCCAATGCCGAGTTCACCCGCATCGAATTCGCCGGCGTCATCGGGGCCCGTTCGCGGGTCCGCCGCGAGGGCGACGTCGTCATCGTCCGCATCGGCTCCACCGCCGCACCGGACGTCTCCCGCCTCAAGGTCAATCCGCCGCGCGGCGTGTCAAAGGTCGAGACCCGCGCCGTCCAGGGCGGCACCGAACTGGTCCTCACCCTGGCCGAGGGCGCCGACGCCCGCACCGGCTCGGCGGACGGCGCGGTCTGGCTGAACCTGTACCCGGTCGCGCCGCCGGCGCCCGCCGAACCCGCCGCGGCTGCGGTCCGGACCGTCGCGGTCAAGGCCGTGGCCACCCCGGCCAAGGTCAGCCTTTCCTTCGCCTGGCCGAGCCCGGTCGGCGCCGCTGTCTTCCGCCGCGGCGAGGCGGTCTGGGTGGTGTTCGACACCCCCGCCCGCCTCGACATGCCGGGCGATGGACAGCTGGGCCCGGCCTCCGACGCCCGCTGGACCGCCGGCCCCGACCATGTCGCCGTCCGCATCGCCGCCCCTGAGGGCCTCGCGGTGTCGGCGGCCGCGCAGGGCTCCGTCTGGACCGTCACCATCGGCGGACAGCCCGTCGCGGTCGAAGGGGTCGCCATCGACCGCCAGGACGACGGCGAGCCGGCGCTGGTCGCCCATATGGCGGGCGCGACCCGGGCCGTCTGGCTGACCGACCCCCTGGCCGGCGACCGGTTCGCGGCCGTCACGGCCCTCGCGCCCGGCAAGGGATTCGCCGACCGTCGCCGCACGGTGGACCTGGCCCTGCTGCCGACCGCCCACGGTCTGGCGGTCGAGACCCTGGCCAGCGATCTGGCCATCCAGGCCGACGGCGATCTGGTCACCCTCAGCCGTCCGGGCGGCCTGACCCTTTCGCCCCCGTCCGCCGCTCTCGAAGCCGCGGGGGCGGATGACGGCGCGCCGAAGCGGGCGAAGCATCCCGGCCTGATCCTGGCGGAATGGGCCGACGCCGGCCAGGGCGGCTTTTCCGCCCGCTACCGCCAGCTCCAGGATGCGGCGGCGCAGGAGGCCATCGCCGCCGGCGACGATCCCCGCGCCCCGGCCGAGGCCCGTTTCGCCCTTGCCCGGTTCCTGGTCGGCTCCGGCCTCGGCTATGAGGCCGTCGGCGTTCTGAACAGCATCATCGCCCGGGCCCCCAACATGGCCGGCGAGCCCGAGTTGCGCGGCCTGCGCGGCGCGGCCCGCGCCTCGATCGGCCGGATGGAGGAGGCCCAGGGCGACTTCGCCTCCGCCGCGGTCGCTTCCGACCCCGCCTCCGCGGTCTGGCGCGGCTATATCGCCTCGACCCAGGGCGACTGGGCCTCGGCCCGTCAGGCCTTCGCCGCCGGGGCCTCCGCCGTTGATGAGTTTCCGGCCCCGTGGCGGGCCCGCTTCGGCGCCGCCCACGCCATGGCGGCGCTTGAGACCGGCGACCTTGACGCCGCGCGCGCCCTGCTGGCCTACAGCTTCAGCCAGGACGCCCCCGCCGCCGACCAGCTGACCGCCCGGCTGGTCCAGGCCCGGCTGTTCGAACTGGACGGTCAGTCAGACCGGGCCCTGGCCGTCTATACCGCCGTTGGCCGGGCGCCGCTGGACGCCGTCTCCGTGCCTGCCAAACTGGGCGTGGTCCGCCTCTCCCTGGCCAAGGGGACGATGAAGGCCGACGCCGCCGCCACCGTGTTGGAGGGCCTGCGCTGGCGCTGGCGCGGCGACGCCACCGAACTGGCCGTCATCCGCCAGCTGGGCCAGCTCTATCTGTCGCAGGGGCTGTATCGCGAGGCCCTGACCGCCCTGAAAGGGGCCGGGCCCAATCTCAACCGGCTGGAAGGCGCCGCCGAAATCCAGGCCGACCTCGGCGCGGCCTTCCGCATGCTGTTCCTCGAGGGCGGCGCCGACGGACTCCAGCCCGTACAGGCGCTGGGCCTGTTCTATGATTTCCGCGAACTGACCCCGATCGGCGCCGACGGCGACGAGATGGTCCGCCGCCTGGCCCGCCGCCTCGTGGACGTCGACCTGCTGGACCAGGCCGCCGAACTGCTCAAATACCAGGTCGACAACCGGCTGGAGGGCGTGGCCAAGGCCCAGGTCGCGACCAATCTCGCCGCCGTCTATCTGATGGACCGTCAGCCGGAGCCGGCGTTGCAGGCGATCTGGAACTCGCGCACCACCATCCTGCCGACCGCCCTGAACAGCGAGCGCCGCGCCCTCGAAGCCCGCGCCCTGATGGACCTCGGCCGCTTCGATCATGCGCTGGAGGTTCTGGGCGCCGACGCCTCGCCCGAGGCCCGCGAGGTCCGGGCCGAGGTGTTCTGGAAGCAGCAGAACTGGCTCCAGGCCGCGGCGCTCTATGATTCATTGCTGGGCGATCGGTACCGGGATCCGGCGGCCCTGTCCGGGGTCGAGGAGGCCCGGCTGATCCGCGCCGGCGTCGGCTATTCCCTCGGTCGCGACAGCGCCGCCCTCGGTCGGCTGTCGCGCAACTATAGCCCGTTCGTGGCCGGGGCGCGGGCGAAGACGGCCCTGTCGATCGCCCTCGACGATGGCGGCGCCGCGCCCGGCGATTTCGCCGGTCTGGCCGCCTCGGCCGACACCTTCGCCGGCTGGGTCGCAACCATGAAGGCCGAGCTCAGGACGAAAACGGGCGGGAACCGACCCGCGGCGCCCGCCCGTCCTGCGTAAGCGTTTCCCCGGCGAACCGGGGAAGGCTCTTACTTGTTCACCGCATCCTTGAGCGGCTTCGACACGCGGAAGCGCACGGCCTTCGAGGCGGCGATCTTGATGGTCGCGCCGGTGGCCGGGTTGCGGCCTTCACGGGCGGCGCGGGCGGCGGTGTCGAACACGCCCAGGTTCGAGATGCGCACGTCGCCGCCGCCGATCAGCGATTTGTGGATGTTCTTGACGAGGGCGTCGAGCATGCGGCCGGCATCGGCCTGGCTGACGCCGGCGTCCTTGGCGACGGAGGCGATGAGTTCTGCTTGGGTGGTCATGTGGGTCGTTTCCCGATGAAAGCTCGCCCCGATTCAGGGGCGATGACGGACGGATTGA
>SCVB01000072.1 GCA_004296955.1 Brevundimonas sp. | reverse complement strand
AGATCGTCCAGCGCGGGCCCTATTCGATTTCGCGCAACCCGCTTTATGTTTTCAGTTTCATGGGCGCGTTCGGCATGGGCGCTTTGACCGGCAGCCTCACCATCGCGATGCTGTTCCTGCTGATCGCGGTGGTGGTCTTCACCGCCACGGTGAAGCGGGAAGAAGCGTGGCTGAGCGAAGCCTTCGGCCCGGACTATGCGGCCTATATGGCGCGCACCCCGCGCTTCTGGCCGGATCCGTCGAAATGGCGCGATCAGGATACGCTTGAGGTCCGCCCGATCTTCTTCCTCCGCACGCTGCGGGACGGGGCCGTGATGGCGTTGGCCTATCCGCTGTTCGAGTCTCTGGAATACGTCCAGGATATCGGCTGGGTCCGTGTCATCCTGGCGCTTCCGTAACGGCTGGAGAACTGATTGAGGTAGCCGCAGAGCGCTTCCCCTCCCGTCGAGCGGAACGGCGGTCGTCGCCGGGGGATTTCGATCCTGACGACACCCGGACTAGCGGCTCAAGGGAGCCTTCAGAACCATTGAGCTCCCGTGGATCGCTCGTCCGAACCTTAAGAGCACATATGACCGCGCCCCTTAAGACCGGCCTGAGAGCGGTGCCCCGAGGCGTCTGGGCGATCGGCTTCGTCTCCATGTTGATGGACGTCTCGTCAGAGATGATTCACAGTCTGCTGCCCGTCTTCCTGGTGACGGGCCTGGGCGCGAGCGTCGCGTTGGTGGGACTGCTCGAGGGCATCGCCGAAGCCACGGCGTCGATCACCAAGGTCTTCTCGGGCTGGCTCAGCGACCGACTCGGCCACCGCAAGTGGCTGGCGGTGGCCGGCTATGGACTGGGCGCGCTGACCAAGCCGATCTTTCCGGTCGCCGTGACGCCGTTCGAGGTGTTCGGCGCGCGGTTCGCCGATCGGATCGGCAAGGGCATTCGGGGCGCGCCGCGCGACGCCCTGGTCGCCGACATCGCGCCGGCCGAGATCCGCGGCGCGGCCTTCGGTCTACGTCAGTCCCTCGACACCATCGGCGCTTTCGCCGGACCGCTCGTCGCGATGGCTCTCATGTTCGTGCTCGCGGGCAACATCCGCGCGGTGTTCGCCTGGGCCGTGGTTCCAGCCGCGCTTGCGGTCGCGGTGCTCATCTTCGCGGTCCAGGAGCCCCGTCCCGTCGACGGCGTGCGTCATCCGCGACCGCCGATCCGATGGATCGATGTGCTGGCGATGGGCGGAGCGTTCTGGTCCGTCGTCGCCCTGGGCGTGGTGTTCACCATGGCGAGGTTCAGCGAAGCCTTCCTGGTGTTGAGGGCGCAGGATGTCGGCCTCGCCATCGCCCTGGTGCCCGTGGTGATGGTGGTGATGAATGTCGTCTATTCGGTCGTGGCCGCGCCCGCCGGGAGCCTGTCGGACCGGATGGATCGACGCTGGCTACTCATCCTGGGCCTCGTGGTTCTGATCGCCGCCGACGTGGTCCTCGCCTTTGTGGCGACCGTTCCAGGCGTTCTGATCGGGGTCGCCCTGTGGGGCCTGCACATGGGCCTGACCCAGGGATTGTTGGCGGCTTTGGTCGTGGATACGGCCCCGCCGAATATGCGTGGAACTGCCTTTGGTCTGTTCAATCTCGCCAGCGGCGTGACCTTGCTGGCGGCCAGCGTCGTCGCCGGCTTGCTGTGGTCCCGGATGGGACCGGAGGCGACCTTCCTCGCCGGCGCCGTGTTCGCCCTGCTGGCGACGGCGGGGCTTGTGCTCATGGCATCGCGTCATCCAGGCGGCGGGCGGAATATCCCCTGAGCGGCGCTCGCCGTTAGTCGCCCGCCTTCGGCTTTACCGGGATCTTCAGGAAGCTGACGCCGCTGGCTTTGACGGGAGGAATTTGCAGGCGCGGATGTTGACCTGGATCGACGGTATAAGCATCGCCCGGAGCTGAAAGGGTCGCGTCCCATTCCGTCCGCATCCTGACGAACGGGTCCTCGTTGACGCCGTCGTGCACATGGACGCTCGTGTCCCGCCGATCCTGAACCGTCGCCTCCCAGAAATACACAGCCCCGTCGGGCGCCTTGTAGTCGTGGCAAATGAACAGTCACGTCAGGCGGCGGTCGGCGCCCTATTGAACGGTGTTGCGACCCTGCACCCTTGCCGGCGCGTTCTGGACTAACCGCGCCGAGCAACAGCGCTCGAGGCGTCGGCTCCGCCCCGCAGCAACGAGAACGCCTCGCTGATCGCCGCGCTCAGGCGATCGACCGTGATCGGCTTTCCGACGTGGCCATCAGCGCCCGCCGCCAGCGCGGCGGCGACATGTTCCGGCAGGGTGTTCGCGGTGAGCATGAGCAGGGGGACCGGTGGCCGTTGATGGTTTCGCTCCCAGGTCCTGATCTCCCGGACCGCGGACAATCCGTCGAGGATCGGCATCTGCATATCCATCAGCACCAGATCGAAATCTTCGCTCCGAAACGCCTCGACGGCCTCAAGGCCGTTTTCCACACATCGGGTATCTGCGCCGAAACCCTTGAGCATGAGGTCGACGACGATCCGGTTTGTAGGATGATCGTCCGCCACAAGCACCCGGAACGCTTCCCCAGGCATGGTGAGAAGCGGCTCGTCGGCCGGCAGGGGAACGGCGTCGGATAGATCCAAACGAAGAGTCGCCCAGAAGGTGGAGCCTTGGCCAGGCGTACTCCTACAGTCCAATTCTCCGCCCATCAGGACCACGAGCTGCTGGCAGATCGACAGCCCCAGGCCCGAGCCTCCGTATTGACGCGTGATCGCCCCGTCCGCCTGTTCAAAGCGGCGAAACAGGCGGTCCTTCTGCGACGGGTCGAAGCCGACGCCGGTGTCCTGAACTTCCACGCGCAGTCCAAGATCAACCCCCGCGATAACGCGGACATCAACCGAACCCGTACCAGTGAATTTGACCGCGTTGGAGACCAGATTGGCCAGGACCTGCTTGGTCCGGATCGGATCGCCCCGGACCATGCGGTCCATCTCGGGATCGACCGAGAGCGTCAGACCCAGGCCCTTCTCGTCGGCCATCAATCGTGCGAGACCCACCACACCCCGGACCAGATCGCCGAGGTGGAAGGTCACCTGCTCCAGGACCACGGCGCCGGACTCGATCTTGGCGAGGTCGAGAATGTCGGAGAGCAGTCGTTCCAGCGTTTCCCCTGACGAGCGGATGAGCTCCGCCAGACTCCGGTCTTCGGGCCGCAAGTCCCGTCTGCACAGCAGGTCGGCCACGGCGATGACGCCGTTCAGGGGCGTGCGGATCTCGTGGCTCATGTTGGCGAGAAATTCGCTCTTGGCCTCACTCGCCGCTTCAGCCGCGCTTTTGGCAAGGGCCAGGGCCTCGGCGGACTGGCGTGAAGCTTCCTCGCGCGCCCGCAGTTCCGTGATGTCGATCGCGACGCTGACAAGTCCCCCGTCGGACAAGCGCCGGTCCTCGAAGCGATACCAACGACCACAGGAGAGTTGCTGCTCGCGTGGCTCCGCCGCCTCGCGCCGGGCCGCCAGCCGATCCGCGATCCAGGCCTCTTCACGGCCCTCCGCCTCCGGATGTCGGCCGTCCGCCAGGTCCGCGCGCAAAAGGTCGGTGAAACTCGTGCCCTGACGCAGATTGGTGTGGCCGTCATCCGCGCCGCCCGCGACGACATAGGGCTGGTTCCAGATCACAAGGCGGTCGTCTGCGTCGTAGAATGCGAGACCCGCCGGCAGCACCTCCAGAGCCCCTCGCAGATATGCAAGATAGGAGGCCTCGGCTGCGGCGGCCTCCCGCGCCCGCGCAAACGCGTTTTTCAGCCTCTGTTCGCGATGATGCTCTTTGGAGACGTCTCGCGAAGTCGCCAGAAGCCGGACCACGGCTCCGGCCTCGTCGCGCACTGGCGAGACGACCGTTAGCCACCAGCGTGGGCGGCCTTTCGCGGTCGGACAAAAGGCGCTGAACCGTCCGACGCGACCGTGGCGGGCCTCCTCCAGCGCCTCCAGGAGCAACGGCCGGCTCTCGACCGGCCAGAGATCGGACCAGAGACGCCCCTTGTTGCGATCAAAGGCAGCAATCTCCAGAAGCTCAAGGCCTCTGGCGTTCATATACTCTACCGTACCGTCCAGAGCCAGAATCCGCATGACATCCTGGCTGGCCTCAGCAACCGCCGCGAAATAGCCCTCACCAAGACCTGGCAACACCTGCGATACTCCTCGCCCACACGCCGATGCTAGACGGGAAACGCAAAGAAGGCCTGAATGCGGTGTCCCAAACGCGAGACCTCTGTCTGGCGCCGTCAAGCCGTCCTCACGAAGGAGGGTTGCGAGCGGGGCCGCCACCTGCCGTTTGATCCCGCCGGTCGCTGCACGCTTCCAAGGCAAAGCTTGGCGTTGCTGTGCGGCGCCTGGCACAGGCCCCTTGAAGGAGTTCCTCATTCGCCTTCAGGTAAAGCGAGGCTTCCAGGTTGGTTGTTCGACTTTTCAAAGGCTCCGGCCGCGAAGCGGGCGCTGACGAACCCGGTCTGCAGGCTCGCCTATGCGGCTGGGTGCCGCCCTGTTTGTCCGCAGCCTGCGGGGAGGATCGGCTAACCCATCAGCCGGCGATGGGCCAGGGACGTCAGTTCGGCCAAACCTGGCGCATCTGACTGCCGCCGTCCGGCGACATCACGCCGCTCGGACGCCCCTTGGCCCTCGCCCCCTTGGCCATCCGGATCGCCGCTTCTTCGGCGTCGATCTTGTAGTCAAACCTGCCCCGCACGATCCCGTCCGACATCACCGTCCAGCGGTCGCCGTTTCTCAACACAAACAGTTCGACAGCGTCACTGACCATCGCATCCTCCGTGTGTTCCGCTAGTGCGGTCGCCGCAGCCCATCCACGTATAGGCCATCGCTTCGCTCAATCCATCCTGCAGGCCCGCGGCCCGGTCGTTGCTCATCACAAAAGCCAACGGCCGCGCCGCCGGCCAGGCGCCGCCGAAGGGCGATCTGTTCGCCGCAGGTCAGTCCGCGCTCCCATTCGAAAACCGGCAGCGCGGGAAGACCGTCAGCGTGTCCGGCGCTGGCGGCCGACATCGCCAGGGAATGGGCCGCGGTTTGCAAAAGCTCCGAAAGCTGGACGCCCTCGCGCGCGAGGCCGAGGCTCACTCTGATGGCCCGGTGAGTGGCGTCTTCGAAGGCCCGAGGCGTTTTCCCGCGCCAGAAGAAGGCCGACGGGGGATCGCAACGGAAACCGCAAACATCGGACGCGAAGCTGGGCGAGGAGGTCGCGCTGCTCCCCCGCCGACTCGCTGAACGCGGCTTCAATATCATGGACGCGCTCTTCGCGAACAAACTGCGGACGCCTGACCTCCCCCGCCAACCGCCCGGCGCCTGGACGGCCGGGTGCAGCCATCGGCCCGTCAATTGTGCGGCTCGGCAGCGTTCAACAGGGAAGAGATCGCCACCACAATCTGCGTCGGCACGAAGGGTTTGGTGATCATCACGCTGTTGGGGACGCCGCTTGACGTCCATTCGTGCCCATCCTTGCCGCTGACATAGATGACCGGCAAGCCGGAAATCAGCTCGCGGGCATGGCGCGCGACCGCCCAGCCATCGGCGCCCGCGCCCAGATTGACGTCTGTGATCAGGCCCTGGATTTGGTACCGGCCTGAATCGAGGATCTCCAAGGCCTCTTCGGCGTCAGCCGCGAGAACCAGGCCGAAGCCGGCGTCTCGAAGCTCACACTCGACAAGCTGCTGAATGAGCACCTCGTCCTCAACATAGAGAAGCGCTCCGGCGCGCGGATCGGCGGACATCACGGCCGGCTCCCGGATCGATCTTTCGCGACCGCGTCATATCGAGGGCGATCCGCGAAAGTCCGCCTGGGCGTCGGGCGGCATGGGGCGATCCGTTCTGTTATCATGGTCAACGTTCCCCCAGCGCCGCGCTCGCCGAGGCGCGAGGCGAACCGTGAATGACGGTGCCGCCTCCCTGTTCCGGCTCTCTCCCGGAAACGTACGCTTTCGGACATAATCGTGTCGTCGGCGACACACGCCCATGACGGGAGGCGCTCTCTCGCTGACTGCGAGATCCGCTTCGGACCGCTAGTAGCCGTCGTCCGAGATGCCGCGCCGTGATTGACGCAACGCCGCGGCGGCGCGCCGCAATTCCTCGATCTGCCGCTCCACCGGATCATCGAGCGTGGCGATCAGTCGGACGCCGACTTCATCCCCGCGCTGCCAAACGATATCGGCGAGGTGCAAAGCGCCGGAAGGCTGGACTTGCAAGCGCAGGCGGCCGGTCAAGGCGACCCTCACCATCAAGCGGAGCCGCGCGCCGTCCTCGTGCAGGTCGCGGATGATCGCGTTCGCAACCTCGTTCCAGGGACCATGGATGATCTGGCATCGCAGCACACACCGGTCCCGCTGAACCGTGCGGCGGTCGGCGCCGGGCTCCGCAGAAGGCGATCTCGTCCTCATGACACTTATGTTTGACCAGTCGAGCTTTCAAAACCATTGACCAGACCGGTTGCTCGTCCGGACAGCTGGATCCTGCCTTGACCTCCACCAATGGCAGCGGGCGTTCCAAAGGCGTTTCTGTTGGATGAAAAAGCCGGTTGGCTCATGGGCAACCTCAGTTGAGGTCGCCTCCCCGCTCTTCACACTTCCGGTTCCGCCACCGCTGCTCCGCGCCAACAGCATGCGAAATCAGGCGGTCCTGCGAAGGGGCAAGCTCCCATAGAGTGCTCGGCTCAGTCCGAGATGAAGGGAGACGACGATGTTCTACGCTGCGTTGGATGTGTCGCTGCGCTCAGTGGCGGTCTGCATCATTGATGACGACGGGAAGGGTCGCCTCGAGCGATCAGTGCCGTCGGATGTGCCGGGCCTGGTCCGCTTCCTGAACGAGTTTGGTGAGCCGATCCATCAGGTCGGCCGGGAGGCCGGCCCGCTTACCCAGCACCTGACCTATGGCCTTCGTGAAGCTGGCTTCGACGTGGTGTGCATGGAGGCGCGGCAGGTCGCGGCGGCGCTGTCGGCCATGCGCAACAAGACGGACAAGCACGACGCCGGTGACATCGCCCAGATCCTCCGCTCCGGGTGGTACAGCCGCGTTCATGTGAAGAGCGTCGAGAGCCACCACCTGCGCGCGCTGCTGACCAGTCGCAACGTGATGCAGCGTAGTTGCATCGATCTGGAGAACGAGATCCGGGGCCTGCTGAAGATGTTCGGCGTGAAGCTGCCCATGCGCCTGTCGCGCGCCGCCCTCTACGCCGCCGCCAAACGCCATGCTCATGCGCTCGATCGCGTGGTCGAGCCTGAAGGCGCGGGGCATGCGGCTGATGAAAACCAGGGGGCGTCCGCGCGCCATCGTCGCCGTCGCCCGAAAACTTGCTGTCGTCCTGCACCGCATGTGGGCCGACGACAGCGAGTTCCGGCACAGATCGGAGGCGGCGGCATGACCTGACCCACCGCACCACAATCCGATCCTGGCCGGATCGTCCCACGCGGACGACGGAATGGATGAAGCCGAAAATGTCTGCTGCGCTCCGAGCGCGACCAACAGCGAGGCTCTCCAGACCCTGATCCCAGGCATGCGTGCAGCGGCTCCGCTCGCAAGGAGCCATCCAGACTGCGAAGAGAAGCGTGACCCGCGTGATCAATCAGGCCGACAAGGATCACAAACCAGCTTGACCCCCGTGCCCGATTAGAGAAGCGGAGGTCTGTCACCCGTCGGAAAGCAGACGTTCGACTCTCTCTCTCTCTCTCTCTCTCTCTCTCTCTCTTTTGGCGCTTCGAAGCACATTCTCGACCGCTACTTAACCGAACCGTCGGCTAGCTGAGCGAGCAGCCCGCCTCGCGGCGCATTCGCCGTCACAGTCGACCGATTACATCCCTGAGTAGACCGGGGCGTGATCCACGGCGCCCTCCGCCACCAGTTCGTCGCGCATCAGAACGTTGCGGCGGTCGAGGTAGAGCGCACGAAATTGCTCGCGCGGCTCGTGGGCGAGCGCCGTGCGGACATGGGCCAGCAGCGCCGTCCAGGACGTGATCACCGGACGGCGGCAGGCGTCTTCGCGGGCGAGGCGGATCGCGAGCTCGCGCAGCAGCTTGAGGTCGGCCGGGACGGCGGGCCCGGCGCTGACAGCGCGCGCCAGTTCGCCGGGCGTGGCGCCGGCCACGGCCCCGAGGCTTCCGAACCGATCGAGCAGGGCCGCGACGAGCCGCTCCGGATCCGCGCCCGGGTCCGCCCGCCTCAACAGCAGGGCCAGCAGGGTCCGATTATCCAGCGTCGCATGGACGAGGGTCGGCGACGGGGGGGCGCGGCGATGCGGTTCGGGGGCCGGCGCCCGGTTCGGGGTCGATGTCATGGCGGTCTCCTTCGCTCCACCACGGAGCGCCCGCCGTCCGGCCTTCCTTTCTCCCTTCGGCCGGGCTTGTCCCCTCGTCGGCGGCGCGCCACCCTGCGCCAATGAAAGGCCTTCTGATCTGCGCCGGAATTCTCCTCGTTCCCGCCGCCGCCCGAGCCGACCCTTGCGAAGGTCGGCTGCCCGGGCGCGCGGGCGAGACCTTCGCGGGCATCGTCCGCTACGTCGGCGACGGCGACAGTCTGTGCGTGGGAAACACCGCCAATCCCGCAGCCTGGATCGAGGTGCGGCTTTCGGACTTCGACGCCGCTGAACTGCATAGCCCCACCGGCCGCGCCGACCGGGAACGGCTGGTCCGCGTCGCCGCGGGCGTCGCCTGGACTGCGTGGCGGTCCGGGGCCGGAACGGCCGTGTCGTGGTCTACGACCGGGTCATCGCCTCCTGCCGGCTGAACGGACGCCGGGTGGGCGACCTCCTCCGCGCCGCCGGCGGCCGCGAAGGCGGACGCCAGGGGCGCTCCGTCGTTCCGCTCGAGCGCCGACCGTTCGGGGGAAAAGCCCGGCCTGCGCCTGGGTCAAGGTATGCGCAGAACTGAGTCCTGCAGGTTCAAGCGGACCTGTCCGCCGCCGGGCGCAGGACAGCAAGTGGGAGGACGTCCGCCAAGGCTGGCCGACCCTCGCCCGCAAATGGACCGCGCGGTTGCGGGACGCCGGGGACCGCGAGCGACGCCGGGCCGCTGCTGCGGCATTTTCCGGACTCCTCAACCTTTCACCAGCGCCCGCCCGCGCGGATCAGCAGCCGTGCTGGCGAGCGCGAGCTACATTGCCCCAGAGCGGGCGATGATGGCGACGCATCTAGGACGATGCTGGCGCCCTGCGTGAAACGCGCTCAGATATCTGGACGGATGGAGTGACGAGTCGGTGGTGCGAGTCCTGGAAAAGGTGGAAGAGGCGGGCCGGCGGGTGTCCGTCGTCGAGCTCGTCCATGATGGCTCGCGGCGCTATTACGACGGGGGCGTGCTCTATACCGGCGTCGACGCGGCCGGAAACAACACGCTCGATTACGTCGATGCCATGGCCATGGCGCTTCCGCGCTCCGGAGAGGTTCTGGTCCTGGGGACGGCGGGCGGCGCTCTCGCCACGCTGTTGCATCGCTCGGGCGCCTGCGTCACGGCGGTGGATGTCTGGCCCCAGGCCTTCAGCCTCGCCCGGCGCTGGTTTCACTTGCCGCCGGCGGTGACCTGCATCGAGGCCGACGCGGCGGCCTTTCTGCGCGTCACGCCGACCCTGTGGCCGGCGGTGGCGGTCGATGTCTTCGACGGCCTGACCATTCCACCCTCGATGCTCGATCCCGAAGCCGGCGCCTCGCTCGCACGGATCCTCTCTCCGGGCGGGGTCATCGTCTGGAACGTAGCCGCCGGCTTGAATGGCCTGGATACGCGGCGGGTCCTGCGGATGCTTCGGCAAGCCGGCCTGGCGGCCCGCGCGAAGTCGGTTCGCGGCGACCACCGCCTGGCCAACACCCTGGTCATCGCCCAAAAGCCGGATTGGCGCCGGGCGGCCTGAAACCGGGGTTCGGCGCTGTCCAGCGCGCATCTGGCGGAACCTGGCATCAGGATGACGGACAGATCATGCAGATCACGAGCACCGCCTCGCGCACAGGTCGCTTTACGGCGATGCTGAGCCGCGTCAGCGACGACGACAATCTGCTCATGGGGACCGTGGCCGCCCCCGCAGCGGGATCGCGGCGCAACGTTCGGCCTTGAGGCCGCCAGACGGATTGGACCTGCCGGTCGCGCCGACCGCGATGCGCGCCGCGGCCGCGCCGTGCGCTGCCTCGCCTGCCCGTGGGGTTCCGTCGTTCGGCCGCCCGCGCCCAGACGGAGTTCGGTCCATTTGCGCCTGGCGGATCGTCACCAGCGCCGCTCCGAAGCAGGAATGCGCCATGTTTCAGAACGCTTCCCATCCGCAAGGCAGAATATGTTAGTGACTACTCACTTTCTTTACAGTACGGTTCCGCCATGGCACGCCAGAACCTCCCCGCCGCTGAACGCCGCGACATGACGGTCGAGACGGTGGTTGAGCTCGCAGCCACCAACAATCCGGCGGAAATCACGACCGGCCAAATCGCCCAACACATGGGCCTGTCCCAAGGCGCGCTCTTCCGACACTTTCCCACCAAGGAGGCCGTCTGGGGCGCGGTCATGGTCTGGACCGCCGACCAGCTCAACCAACGCCTGGACAAGGCCCTCGCAAGGCAGGCGTCGCCCTTGTCCGCTCTCGAGGCGATGTTCATGGCCCATGTCGGGTTCGTCGCCGCGCGACCGGGCGTGCCCAGGATCATGTTCGGCGAGTTGCAGCGCACGGGCGACACGGCCGCCAAACGCGGCGCGAGGGCCTTGATGGACGGCTATCGGACCCGCGTCATGGGGCTCGTCGAGCGCGGCAAGACCGATGGCTCGCTGCCCGCTGATCTGGATGGCGAGGCCGCCGCGATCCTGTTCGTCGGTACGATCCAGGGCCTGGTGATGCAGGCCATGATCGCGGGCGATTTCGGGGCCATGCGGACCATGGCCGGCCGAGTCTTCGGCATCTACCTCAAGGGCATCGGGGCGCGGACATGAAATTTCCCCTGCCGGGCAATCATCGGACGTGGATGTTGATCGCCGTCCTGGCGTCGCTGGGCGTGGCGTTCGCCTATGTGGCCTTGCGCTCCGGCCCGCTCGCGCCCGTGTCGGTCACCCTGGCGACGGTCGAGGAAAGGGCGATCGCGCCCTCCCTGTTCGGGATCGGCGCGGTGGAGGCGCGCTATACGCACCGCGTCGGTCCCACCACCGCAGGGCGGGTCCGGACCTTGCTGGTGGATGTCGGGGACCATGTCGTTGCGGGCCAGCCGCTCGCCGAGATCGAACCGATCGATCTTGACGAGCGCATCACCGCGCAACAGGGCGCCGAAGGCCGGGCGGCGGCGCTGGAACGCACCGCTCGGGCGCAACTCGCCGACGCCGATGCGCGGCTGCGGCTGGCTCGAACCCAGGCGGGGCGAGCCGAACGGCTGTTCGAGGGCGGCTGGGTCTCCGAGGCGGCGGTCGAGACGCGGCGCCAGGAACTGCAGGTGGCGGACGCCGGGTCTGCGGCGGCGCTGGCCAATCTCGCCGCCGCCTCGCAGGACCGCGGGCGCGCCGGCGCGGAAGGCGCGGCCCTCGTTCGCCAGAGGGCCAATCTGCGCCTGGTCGCGCCGGCCGATGGACTGGTCGTCCGTCGTGTGGCGGAGCCGGGGACCACGGTTGTGGCCGGGCAGGCCGTCGTTGAAATCATCGACCCCGCCAACCTCTGGATCAACACCCGCTTCGACCAGACCCAATCGACCGGTCTCGCGCCCGGTTTGCGGGCCCAGGTGGTGCTCCGGTCGCGGAGCGGAACGCCGTTCGAAGGTCGGGTCATCCGCACCGAGCCCATGGCCGACGCCGTCACCGAGGAATTGCTGGCCAAGATCGGCTTTGACGCCGGCGACCTGCCTCCCGTTGGAGAACTTGCAGAGGTGACGGTGACCCTGCCGCCCGTCAGGAGGACGCCGACCGTCCCCAACGCCGCCATTCATCGCATCGAGGGCCAGACCGGCGTCTGGGTCGTCGCCGACGGCAGGTTGAGGTTTCGGCCCGTCACGACCGGCGCCGCCGATGTCCAGGGGATGGTCCAGGTGTTGAGCGGCCTGGAACAGGGAGAGCGGGTGGTGGCCCACAGCCAGCGCGGCCTGACCGCCCGCACCCGGATCCGGATCGTCGATACGCTCTCCGGCGGCCGGCGATGATCAGCCTGGCGGGGCGTGACATCCTTCACGACTGGGGGAAATTCGTCTTCACCGGCATCGGCCTGGGGCTGCTCATCGGCGTCACCCTGACCATGGCCGGCGTCTATCGCGGCATGGTGGATGACGCACAGACGATGCTGGACAACAGCGGCGCGGACCTGTGGGTGGTGCAGAAGGACACGCTCGGCCCCTACGCCGAACCCTCCAGCATTCCTGACGATGTCGACCGGTCGATCCGCACCATGCGCGGAGTCGAGCGCGCGGCCAACGTCACCTATCTGACCATGCAGATTGATCACGCCGGAAGCGATGTCCGGGTCATGGTGGTCGGCGTCGATACCGCGTCGCCGGGCGAACCCGGCCAGCCCCCGCATCTCGTCGCCGGGCGTCAGATCGTGCGCGCCCACTATGAGGCGGTCGCCGATGTGAAGACCGGCTTTGGCCTGGGCGACGTCGTTCAGGTGCGGCGCAATCGCTATACGATTGTGGGGCTGACCAGTCGCATGGTGTCGTCGGGCGGCGATCCCATGCTGTTCATCCCGCTGAAGGACGCCCAGCAGGCCCAGTTCCAGAAGGACAGCGACGCGATCGTCCGCCAGCGCGCGCGCACGGCCCAGAGCCCCGCACTCAACCCGCCGGGCAATCCCGGCGTGGTCGAGGCCGTGACCGCGTCACAGGCCACCAATCCCTATGTGAACGCGGTTCTGGTGCAGGTCGAGCCGGGCCACAGCCCTGATCAGGCGGCCGCCGCCATCCGGCGCTGGCAAAGGCTGACCGTCTATACCCGGGCCGAGATGGAACGGATCCTCGTCGACAAGCTCATCGCCACCTCGGCCCGCCAGATCGGCATGTTCCTGGTCATCCTCGCCATCGTCAGCGCGGCGATCGTCGCCTTCATCATCTACACCCTGACCATGGGCAAGATCCGGGAGATCGCGGTGCTTAAGCTGATCGGCACGCGCAACCGGACCATCTCATTCATGATCCTGCAGCAGGCGCTCGGACTCGGACTGATCGGCTTCGTCGTCGGCAAGATTGCCGCGACGGTCTGGGCGCCGATCTTCCCCAAATATGTGCTGTTGCTGTCGAGCGACTCGGTGCGGGGCCTCGTGGCGGTGATGGTGATCTGTGCGGTCGCCAGCCTGCTCGCCATCCGCGCCGCGCTCCGGGTCGATCCCGCGGAGGCGATCGGTGGCTGACGGCATCCGCATCGAAAATCTCGTCAAGACCTATGGGGAAGGCGAGACCGCGGTCCATGCGCTCCGGGGCGTGGACATGTACGTGGCCCCCGGAGAGGTCGTCGGCCTGATCGGCCCTTCGGGATCAGGCAAGAGCACCCTGCTCAAATGCCTGGGCGCGGTGATCGAGCCGACCTCCGGCCGGATGACGATCGGCGAGGAGAGAATCTACGACGACGGCTGGAAAATTCCGGACCTGCGCGCCCTGCGGCGGGACCGGATCGGCTTCGTTTTCCAGGCCCCCTATCTGATCCCCTTCCTTGACGTCACCGACAATGTCGCCCTGCTGCCGATGCTGGCCGGCGTCGCCAACGCCGAGGCCCGCGCCCGCGCGAGGCAGCTGCTCATGGCCCTCGATGTCGTCCATCGCGCCAAGGCCATGCCATCGCAACTTTCGGGCGGAGAACAACAACGCGTCGCCATCGCCCGCGCGCTGGTGAGCGAGCCGCCGGTCGTTCTCGCCGACGAGCCGACCGCCCCGCTCGACGGCGAGCGCGCGCTGGCGGTGATCAGGATCCTGAACGATATGGCGGCCCGCTTCCGGACCGCGATCATCATCGTCACCCATGACGAGAAGATCATCCCGACGTTCAAACGCCTCTACCACATCCGGGACGGGCGGACGCATGAGGAGATTCGCGGCGACGGACCCGCAGCCGGAGCGTGACCGAACGCCTTCAATGGGAAAACAGTCGTTGAGGTTCGGACGCTGGTCACGCGCCCGGCGGATCGGTCCCATTCCCCGCGCTTTCAAACGCACTCAGGGCTCGTCGCCAGGATCCGCCCTGGCTTGCCGAACTCATCCGGAGCGCCACGCCGGCCGGACCTCGGCTCGAGCCGCGCTTCTGATCGTCGTCCGGTCTGGCCGGGAGGCGGATCTCATGCCTCCATCGA
Organism: Brevundimonas sp.; assembly: GCA_004296955.1. Classification (GTDB taxonomy): domain Bacteria; phylum Pseudomonadota; class Alphaproteobacteria; order Caulobacterales; family Caulobacteraceae; genus Brevundimonas. The sequence goes on along the minus strand of SCVB01000072.1, from coordinate 70,636 downwards.
CGGTCAGGGCGGACCGAAACATCAACCGGTCAGGCACGGAAGGGAACGGGGGCGCCGGGACGACGTCGTCGCCCGTTCGGAATTCACGGTCAGGCTGGCGTCCGGAGCGGCCGCCTCTCCCCGCACCGTGCCCCCCAAATCAGTAGCGCGGGCGTGGAGCATCATCCTGCGAAACGGGGCAGCGGACGTTGTTCGGGCGCAAGACAGCGGGGCGCTGTTTGCCGTACCGTGCACCGGATGAACCACAGTCCGCATTTCCGGCAGCTTCTGGCCGCCGCCGCCGCCCAACCCGAACCGCAACGACTGCTGTTCGTCTTCGCCGTCGCTGAACTGCCCGACAGCGCCACGCCCGAACAGCGGGAGCGATTCCAGTCAGGCCGCGGGGGCGCGCTCGCGCCACTGATGTGCGTCGACAAGGCCCCGGGGGACGTCACTGACTTCGCGGGCCTGGTCTCCGAAGCCGGGCGGGCGGGTCCGCCCTGGAGCGTGGTGTTCGCCGCAAGCCTGTCCGGACAAGGCGGGCGTCCGCCTGACAAGGCCCGAATCGACCTGGCCCTGGAAACCATGGTCGAGGCCGTGCGCGACGGCCGGATCTCCGGGTTCGCCGCCTATGGGTCCCAGGGCGAATTCCTCGAGATCGGCTGACGCGGCCGACCCGGGAGGCGTCATGCGCCATTGCGACTACCTCGTGATCGGTTCGGGAATCGCCGGCGCCTCCATCGCCTGCGAACTCGCCGACTCCGCCAGTGTGGTCGTGGTGGAACGCGAGGGAAGCCACGGCTATCACACCACCGGCCGCTCGGCGGCGATGTTCATCGAATCCTACGGCAACGCCTGGATAAGGCGATTGACCGGTGCCAGCCGCGCCTTCTTCGACGCCCCGCCCGACGGATTCTGCGACCATCCCCTGCTCAGACGCCGCGGCTGTCTCAACATCGCCACGCGCGATCAGCTTCCCGCCCTCGAGGCGCTGGCCGCCGACATCGGCGCGACGGGGAGCGAGATGCGTGCGATCAGCGGCGAGGCGGCGCGGGCCAGGGTCCCGATCCTGCGCCCGGATGTGGCCGCAGCGGTGTTCGAGCCCGGTTCCAGCGATATCGACACCCATGGCCTGCACGCCGGCTATCTCCGCATGGGCCGGTCCAGAGGGGTCGATGTGCGACTGAACGCCGGCGTCGAACGGATCGAACGCCGTGGGACAGGCTGGCGGATCGCGCTGGCCGGCGGCGATGCGGTCGAAGCCCGGGTGATCGTCAACGCCGCCGGCGCATGGTCCGATGCGATCGCCGGACTGGCCGGCGTTCGACCCGCGGGGCTGGAGCCCCGGCGGCGGACGGTGATCCTGGTCGACCCGCCGGCCGGACTGGCCATTGATACATGGCCCACGGTGATCGATGTCGATGAGCAGTTCTATTTCAAGCCGGAGTCGGGCCGCCTGCTCGCCTCCCCCGCCGACGAGACGCCATCCGCGCCCGTGGACGCCGCGCCGGAGGAACTCGATATCGCGGTCTGCATCGACCGTCTCCAGACGACGACGACCCTCTCCATAGGCCATGTGCGCCGGTCGTGGGCCGGACTGCGGACGTTCGCCCCCGACCGGACCCCCGTCATTGGCTATGATCCTGACATGGCCGACTTCTTCTGGTTCGCCGGCCAGGGCGGCTACGGCATGCAGACCGCACCCGCCGCGGCCCGACTGGGGACCGCCCTGGCGCTGGAGCGCGGGATTTCGTCCGATCTCGGCGAATGCGGCCTTGAGGCTGCGCCCTTCTGTCCCTCAAGGCTCCGGTGAGCCGACCGTTCAGGCGGCGGCGAAGATCTTGCCCGGGTTCATCAGACCGTGCGGATCCAACGCCTGCTTCACCGCCCGCATAAGACCCACGGCGCCGCCCAGTTCGTCCATGAGCGCGCCCTGTTTGCCGAGCCCGACCCCGTGTTCGCCCGTACAGGTGCCGTCCATGGCGAGGGCGCGACGAACGAGCCGACCATCGAAAGCGGCCGCGGCGGCCATCTCGGCGGGGTCGTCAGGATTCAGCAGCAGGATGACGTGAAAATTGCCGTCGCCGACGTGGCCCAGCATCGTGCCGGGAAACGGCGCACTGTCGAGGTCCGCCCGGGTTTCGGTGACGCACCGCGCCAACCGGCTGATCGGCACGCAGACATCCGTCGACCAGGGTACGGCTCCGGGCCGCAGCGACAGGGCCGCGAAACCCGCCTGATGTCGCGCCCGCCACAACAGGCCGCGCGCCCCAGGTTCGGTCTCCCAGCGGAATTCCGAGCCCCCGTTGGCAGTCGCCAGTTCACCAAGGGCCTCGGCCTGACGCCGGACGTCCTCCGGCTCCCCATGGAACTCGAGGAACAGGCAGTCGGCGACCGAATAGTCCAGGCCGAAAGCCCGATTGACCGCCCCCATCTGGACCGCGTCGAGATATTCGGCGCGGGCTGGCGTCAGCCCAGACTGCAACGCCTCGATCACGGTGGTCACGGCCGCCTCCGCCGAAGGAAAGGCGCAGACAGCGGCCGCCACGGCCTCAGGAACCGGATGCAGGCGCAGGGTGACCTCGGTGGTCACGCCGAGCGTACCCTCCGAGCCGACGAACAGATGGGTGAGGTCGTAGCCGGCGGAGGACTTGCGTGCGCGCCCGGCCGTACGAAGAATCTCTCCCGCCGCGGTGACCACCGTCAGGGCCATGACATTCTCGCGCATTCCGCCGTAGCGGACGGTCGTGGTCCCCGAAGCCCGGGTCGCCGCCATGCCGCCCAGGGTCGCGTCCGCCCCTGGATCGACGGGGAAGAACAGCCCGGTATCGCGCAGGTGGGCCTCAAGCGCCATGCGGGTCACCCCTGCCTCGACGGTGCAGTCGAAATCTTCAGCGCTGACCCGCAGCACCCGGTTCATGCGCGACAGGTCGACCGTCACGCCGCCCGCGACCGCGCTGACGTGACCCTCGAGCGAGGTGCCCGCGCCGAATGGAATTACCGGCGCGCGATGTTCGGCGCAGGCGCGCACGACCGCGGCGACCTCCTCGGTCGTCCCGGGAAAGGCCACGGCCTGGGGCGGCAGGTTCGGATGGCGCATGCCGCCCCCGCCGTGGTGGCCGCACACCGCAGCGTTGACCGTGAAATGTTCGCCGAGCAGATCGGCGAGGCGGCGGATCAGCCCTTCGGGCAGCGGCGCGTGAACGGCGGACGGGGTCATCGGAACATCGCCTCGATCAGATGGGGACCCGGCGTCGCATTGGCCCGGTTGAGGGCCGTGGCCAGTTCGCCGGCCGTGCGCACCCGGGTGGCGGGCACGCCGAAACCAGCGGCGAGGGCCGCGAAGTCGATCGCGGGCCGGGTCAGGTCGAACAAGGCCCGGGCGGCGGCTCCGCCGGACGGCGCGCCGGCGCGCGCCAGCTCCAGCTCGAGGATGGCGTAGGCTCCGTTGTTGAGAATGACAGTGGTGACGTCGAGGCTTTCCCGGGCCTGGGTCCACAGCGCCTGGATCGTGAACAGGGCGCTGCCGTCAGCCTGAAGCGCCACCACCCGGCGACCGGGGCAGGCGAGCGCCGCCCCGGTCGCCAGCGGCAAACCCTGCCCGATGGCGCCCCCGGTCAAAGACAGCCAGTCGTGCGGCGCCGCGCCGGCCGCGAAGTCATAGGCGTAGAAGCCGAGCGAGATCGACTCGTCGCAAACGATGGCCTCGTCGGGCAGGGTCGCCGCGACCACCCGGGCCAGCAGATCGGCGTCCAGGGCGCGCTCGTGGTCGGCGTCGGCGAACCCCGGGGCGGCGACCGGCGCCCCCCCGGCCGGCTCGCCCGCCGGGCCCGCGACCGCCTCGGCCAGGGCGATCAGCGCAGACGTCGGGTCCTCGCCCGACTCGACCAGGGTCAGGAAGCGGGCGTCGTCCGCGGTTGGCCGGGTCGGGCGTCCGGGCAGGGCGAAGAAGGCCACCGGCGCCGGCGCCCCCGCCAGAATCACCGTGCCGATCGCCCCCAGAACGCCGGCGCTCATTTCGATCAGATAGGGGATTCGAGGCAGGGCGGCCCGTCCCCGGCCGCGCTCAACCCGCGCCGGGAAGGTTTCGGTCAGGACCAGGGCGCCCGTGGCCGCGCCGATCCGCGCCGCCGCAGCGCAGGCCTCAGCTCCAAGCTGTCGCCCGCCGAGAAGCAGGGCGCAGCCGGGGCGTCCCAGGGTCGCCGCGATCTCGTCTATGCGCCGTTCCCATGTCGATGGAGAGGACGCCCCGGCCTCGGGCGCGGCGGGTGAAGGCGCCTCGTCGGACCAGGCGACGTCGGCCGGCACGATCAGGGCCGCCGGCCCCGACCGGGTCGCCGCCGTCACTGCCCGGCCCGCCAGATCGATCGCCTGCGCGGGCGTCTCCGCCGTCTCCAGCCAACGGCTGACCGGGCGCGCCAGGGCCTCGATGTCGCTCTGCAACGGGGCGTCGTTCTTGCGGTGGTAGGTGGCGTGGTCGCCGATCAGGCTGACGATCGGGGTGCGGGCGCGAAAGGCGTTGTGCAGATTGGCGGCGCCGTTGCTCAACCCGGGTCCCAGATGCAGCAGGGTCAGGGCCGGGGCCCCGCGCATGCGGCCGTAGCCGTCCGCGGCGCCGGTGACCACGCCTTCGAACAGGCCGAGTATGGGGCGGATGCGCGGCACGCGGTCGAGCGCGGCGACCAGGTGCATTTCCGAAGTTCCCGGATTGGCGAAACAGACCTCCACGCCCCTGTCGGCGAAGGTCTCCAGCATCCGTACGGCGGTTTCCATGGCGCGCTCCGCTTCCGCCGACCAGGGACTCGCCCGGCAAGGTGATTGCGGGGACGAGACTAGGCGCGGCCTGCGGCGAAGATTGTCGTGTTCCTGACAATCCGGCGGTACAGAGAGTCGCATGGAGATCGCCGCCGCCCGTCGTATTCTCGGCTCTGACGCCTGGCTGGACGGCTTGCCCTCGGACACGCGCGAGGCGCTGTTGGCGGCCGCCCGGATCCGGGCCGTCGGCGGCGGCGGCGCCGTCTATCGCGCGGGCGACCCGGGCGACGGCCTCCATGCGGTGCTCGAGGGAGAAGTCCGCCTGATCGGACATTCCGAGGCCGGCCGTCGCCTCGTCTATCTGATCCTGCGACCGGGCGACTGGTTCGGCGAGATGTCGGTGCTGGACGGCAAGCCCCGGCTTCATGATGCGATCGCCTTCGGCCCCTCGACGGTCCTGCACGTCGACTCGACCCGGATCGACGCCATTGCGACGGCGCATCCGCGCTTCGACCGCGCCCTGGGGGCGCTGACCTGCCAGCATCAGCGCGCGGCGCTGGCCTTCGTGGAACAGACCCTGACCGCCTCGACCGAGGCCCGACTGGCCTTCATTCTGACCGAGATGGCGGGCCGCCACGGACGGCCGGTCGGAACCGGCGTCGAGATCGATCTGCGGCTGAGCCAGGAGGATCTCGCGGCCCTGGTCGGCGTCTCGCGCCAGAGCCTGGCCGCGCTGCTGGGGCGGTTGCGCCGCGAACGGGTGATTGAAACCCGCTACGCCCGTCTGGTCGTTCTTGATCTCGAGACGCTCCAGCACCGATGCGGGCGGTCGCGGTCCTAGAAGAACGACCGCAGCCGACGCAGCTTGCCTTCGGAATGGGGCGGGAACCGCAGTCCGCTGTCGAACCGGGCCGGGCGGCGCAGCACCGCCTTGGCGTGCGAGAAGGCGTCGAACCCGGCGCGGCCATGGTAGGCGCCCATGCCGCTCGCGCCCACCCCGCCGAACGGCAGGTCCGGGACGGTCTGCTGCAGGATCACGTCATTGCCGCAGAAGGCCCCGGCGCTGATATCCTGCTCGGCCCGATCCAGGGCGTCACGGTCGCGACCGAAGGCGTAGGCGGCCAGCGGCTTCTCGCGCGCGCGGACGAAGGCCAGGGCCTCGTCCCAGCTATCATAGGGGATCAACGGCAGGATCGGGCCGAAGATCTCTTCGCGCATGACCGGCGCATCGACCGGAACCTCGATCAGGACCGTCGGCTCGATGAACAGGCGCGCCGGATCTGCGCGACCGCCGATCACGACCCGCCCGTCCCCGAGATAGGCTGAAAGCCGCTCGAAATGTCGCCGGTTGAGGATCCGTCCATAGTCGGGACTGGTCGCGGCGTCGCCGCCATGGAAGCGCGCCAGCGCCCCGCGGTAGGCCGTGAGGAAGGCCTCCGTGCGGTCGCGCGGGACGAGCACATAGTCCGGCGCGGTGCAGGTCTGGCCGGCGTTCAGCGACTTGCCCCAGGCGATGCGGCGGGCGGCTTCGGCGAGGTCGGCGCTGTCGTGCACCAGCGCCGGGCTCTTGCCGCCAAGTTCCAGAATCACGGGCGTCAGGTGTCGGGCGGCCGCCGCCATCACCAGACGCCCCGCCCGCCCGCCGCCGGTGTAGAGGATGAGGTCGAACCGCTGCTCCAGAAGGCGCGCCGCGCCCTCCGCGTCCCCCTGGACGACCTGGACGGCCTCCGGATCGAGGTAGCGGGGCAGGAGCTCCTCCAGCAGATTCGCCGTGGCCGGCGCCTGTTCGGAGGGTTTGACGACCGCGGCGCACCCGGCGCCGAGCGCGCCGATCAAGGGCGACAGGGTCAGGAGGAAGGGGTAGTTCCAGGCCCCCATGATCAGGGCCACGCCGCGCGGCTCGGACACGGCGCGACTCGCGCCGGGGAACAGGGAGAGAGGCGTTTTCACCGGCCGGGGACGGGACCATCGACGAAACGACCTGGCCGTGTCGCGGGCCTCGGCCCGGACCAGCCACGCCTCGGCGGTGAGCGCTTCGGCCCGCGGCTTGCCCAGGTCCTGGGCGAGCGTTCTGACAATATCGTCCTCATGTCCGTCGACCAGACGGATCAGCCCGGCGAGTTGCGCGGAACGCCAGGCGGGATCGCGGGTCCGGCCCTCGTAGAAGGCCGCCCGGGCCGCAGAGACGGCGCGATCATAGCTCCGGTCGGAAGGCGATCCATCCATGGCGAACCTCGTGAAGTCGGGCTGTCGGTCGCACGCGACGGTGGGCGACGCCATGCGGCGCATCATCGCCGCCCCTCCGCCCCGGATTGCAGCGCGGACAAAAAGTCACCATGGATCCTCGCGCCTTGCCGCGGAAACCCCTCATGGCCCACCTCTCGACCAAGACCTACGGCGCCGATCGCGGGCTGTCCTGCGCCTTCAGACAATGGGCGGCCGATAGCCACTGCCATCTTCTGCACGGCTATTCCCTCGGCTTCCGCTTCACCTTCGCCGCCGAACAGCTCGACGATCGCGGCTGGGTCGTGGACTTCGGCAAGGGCGGCTTTGGCCCCATCCGGGACTGGCTCCACGCGACGTTCGACCATACGCTTCTGGTCGGCGAGGACGATCCCGACCGCGACGCCTTCCTGCAGCTGGAGAAGCGCGGCCTGGCCCAGGCCAGACTGGTTCCCGGGACCAGCTGCGAACGCCTGTCGCAGTACGTTCTCGAGCATGCCGAGGCGCTGATCCGGGAAGCCACCGGCGGGCGCTGCTGGGTGCAAAGCGTCGAATGTTTCGAGCATGGCGCCAACAGCGCCATCTATGAGAACCCGACAGCCCTGCTCTCGAAGATCGACCTGGAAGTCTACACACGCCTGTTGGCGGATGCGTCGAGCGAGACAGGCTCGCGCTGAGCCTCCGGGGCGGAGCGGCGCCCGTCGCAGGCGCCCCCTCTCTGATCCGGACCGCCGAGGGTCCGCGTCGCCGCCCATTGACGGGAGTCGGCCCGGCAATTGATCGATGCCAATTCGATTTCGCGGCGCAGGCTGTAAGTCCAGCAGATCGGCCCGTTTCGGGCAGAGAGGCAACCGACGTCCCGATGACCGCAGACCCGTCGCGCGAGCTCGTCCGCGCCTATTTCCCCGGCGCGCGATCCGAAAACGAACGCCGTCTGCGCGGCGAAATCGACGCCACCCTCGACCACTGGTTCCGATGGCGCTCCGGCCGGTTCGAGGACAGCGCTTCCAACTACGCGCCGCCCGTCGCCGGTTCCCCCGCACGCGAGGGCGATCTGCTCGGCCGCCGGTTGTTGACGCTCTGCGACGCCCTGACGGCGGAAACGCCGACCTTCTCCCCCCGCTACATCGCCCATATGAAGGCCGATCTGTCCTTGCCCGGCCTGCTGGGCTGGTTCGCGGCCATGCTGCACAACCCCAACAACAGTTCGCGCGACGCCAGCCGGGTCGGCAGCGTCATCGAGACCGAGGCCATCGCCGCCCTGGCCGAAATGCTGGGCTATGACCCCGCGCAGGCCCAGGGCCATTTCACCTCCGGTGGGACGGTGGCCAATTTCGAGGCGGTCTGGCGCGCGCGCTACAGACTGGACCATTGGCTGGCCCTGGCGCTGCATGTCGCCGAAACGACCGGCGCGCCCCTGGATCCCTTCGCGGCCGCCCATATGGGCTGGGACCGGTTCCGCGAACTGCAGACCGCCTGCGCCGTGTCGGACGATGTTCTGCAGTCCTGTAGCGCGGCGGCGTCCAATCCGGGCGATGTCTGGCGTCGGATCAGTCGGGCCTCGGGGCGGGATTACCGGGGGCCGGTGATGCTGGCGCCTGGAAACCGGCACTATTCCTGGAGCAAGTCGGCCGATGTCTTTGGTTTGGGCGGCGAGGCGATCTGGAGCATCGCCCTGGACCGGAGCGGACATCTGGATCTCGCCGATTTCGAGCGCCAGACGGAACGCGCCTGGGCCGACGGACGACCGATCCTGATGGCCGTCGCCGTGGCCGGCGCCACCGAGACCGGAGCCGTCGATCCTCTCGACCGGCTGTATGACCGGCTGGACCAGTGGCGGGCGGAGCGGGGCTGGCGCATCTGGCGTCATGTCGACGCGGCCTATGGCGGCTTCCTCCGGGCGATGCTGGACGGTCCGTCCGAGGCGGCTCTGGCCCCGGAGACCGCCGCCGCGCTGCGGGCCATGGCGCGATCGGACTCGATCACCATAGATCCCCACAAGCTTGGCTATGTGCCCTATGCCTGCGGGGCGTTCCTCACGCCGGACGCTGAACATTACGCCGTCTCGGCCTTTGACGCGCCCTATCTGGACCGGCCGGAGCTGGGCGACGGAAAATGGTCGTCGACCCTGGAAGGCTCCCGGTCGGCGGCGGGGGCGGCGGCGACCTGGCTGACGGCCGAAACCCTGGGCTTCGGCGCCGACGGCCTCGGGTCCCTGATGGCCGCCACGGTTGAGGCGCGACAGGCGTTCGAAGCCGCGGTGCGAGAGGCTGTCCCGGAAGCCCGGTTCCTGCCTGCCGACAGCAATATCGCCTGCTTCTCCCTGTCTCGACCGAACGAGGGGCTGAGCCAGTCCAACGCCCGCACCCAGGACGTCTTTGATCATTTCCAGGGATCGCCCCATTTCGCCGTTTCAAGGACGACTCTGGGCGTCGACAACGCCGCGCTCATCGCCAGCTTGCTCGGCGGCCATGGCGGCTACAATGACCGACCGGAAGGTGATGCCGAAATGCTGGTGATCCGCTGCGTCTTCATGAATCCCTATTGGTCAGCCCCCTCGGTGCGACACGATCTGCTGCCGCGCTTCATCGAGGAATTGCGCCAGGCTCTGGTCGGCCCGATTGAAGCGCAGGCGGCCTGATATGGAGACGATCATGACCCGCATCCTGTACTTCGGCCGGGTCGGTGAGCGCCTCGGCCCCGACGGGCGCCTGGAACTGCCGGTCGGGGGGCTGGCCGTCCGGGAGATCCGTCGTCGGCTGGCCGCGCGCGACGAGGTTGCGGCGGACGCCCTGCTGCGGCCGGACGTCCGCGCCTCGGTCGACCTGGTCGTGGTCGGTGAGGACGCCCTGGCCCGGCCGGACCAGGAGATCGCCTTCTTTTCCCTGTTTTCAGGAGGCTGAAATGGCCCTCGACGTCAGGCTGATCCGAACGCCTCTGTCAGCGCCCGCAGAACTCGAGGCCTTTCTCGCCGGTCGCGCGGCCGAAGGCGCCGTAGTGACCTTCACCGGGCTTGCGAGAGGCCTGGGCAAGGACGGCTCGATCGTGCAGGCCCTCACCCTCGACTGGTATCCGGGCATGACCGAGCGCTCTATGCAGGATATCGCCGAAGCCGCCGCAGAACGCTTCGCGGTTACGGATCTGGTCGTCGTCCATCGCGGCGGCGACATCATCCCCGGCGAGACCATCGTCTTCGTCGCCGCCGCGGCGGCGCACCGGCGCGCGGCCTTCGAGGCGGCGGACTATATTATGGACAGGCTGAAGACCGAGGCCGCATTCTGGAAGCGCGAGGCGGGCCCGTCCGGCGCCCGCTGGATCGAGCCCGTGGAAGAGGACCGCGCCGCCCTGGCGCGCTGGAAGGATGAGACGCCCTGATGGCCGGACGAATTGACGAGACGCTGCCTTTTCACCCGCTGAACATCGCAGTGCTGACAATCTCGGACACCCGCGACGAAACCACCGACACATCGGGGGGAACGCTGGTCGAGCGGCTGACCACGGCAGGCCATGTGCTGAAGGGGAAGGCCATTGTCCACGACGAGGTCGACGCCATCCGCGCCCAGCTCAAGGTCTGGATCGAGGATCCGGACGTGGACGTGGTGCTGACCACGGGCGGGACGGGCTTTTCGCCTCGCGACGTAACCCCGGAAGCCGTGAAGCCGCTCTTCCGGCGCGAGCTGGAGGGCTTCTCGGTGGTCTTCCATCTGGCCAGCCTCGGCACCGTCGGCGTGGCGACCCTGCAATCCCGCGCCCTGGCCGGTCAGGCCGACGACACCTTCGTCTTCTGCGTGCCGGGTTCGACGGGGGCGTGCCGCGACGCGTGGGATCTGGTGCTGGCGGAGGAACTGGACAGCCGCTTCCGGCCCTGTTCCCTGGTTGGCCAGATCCCGCGTTTCCGGGGCATCTGCCCGTGAGCGCCCTCACCCACCTGGACGCGGCCGGCCGGGTGCATATGGTCGACGTCGGCGACAAGTCCGCGACCGCGCGCCGGGCCGTCGCCGAGGGTCGGGTGATCTGCGCGCCCGCGACCCTCGGCCTGGTGCGCGATGGTCAGGCTCCCAAGGGGGCGGTGATCACGACCGCCGAACTGGCCGGGATCATGGGCGCCAAACGCACCGCCGATCTCATTCCGCTTTGCCATCCGCTGGGTCTCGACAAGGTGTCGGTGACCATCGCTCTCGACGACGGCCTGCCCGGCTTCATCGTCACCGCCGAGGCCCGGGTCTCCGGGCCGACCGGCGTCGAGATGGAGGCGCTGACCGCCGTCTCGGTGGCCTGCCTCACCCTTTATGACATGCTCAAGGCCGCCGACCGCGGCATGGTCATCAGTCAGGTCCGACTGTTGTCCAAGTCCGGCGGACGCTCGGGCGACTGGTTCGCCGGCGACGGATCCGCGACATGATCGATTTCGATACGGCCCTGGCCCTGATCCTGAACGAGGCCCGCCCCCTCCCCTGCGAGACGGTGGCGCTGGATGCCGCCGGCGAGCGGGTCCTGGCGACCGATCTGAAGGCGCGCGGCGACGCACCGCGCACGGCGGTTTCGGCCATGGACGGCTACGCCGTGCGCGACGTCGATCTGGCGACCTTGCCGGCGCGCCTCCCGGTCGCCACGGTCGCCTTCGCAGGACGGGCCGACGTGCCGGTGCTGCCCGCCGGGGCCTGCGTCCGGGTCTTCACCGGGGGACCGACCCCGCCCGGGGCCGACAGGGTCGTGGTCCAGGAGATCGTCAGCCGCGACGGCGACGCGGCCCTGTTCGAAGCGCCGCCGGGACCGGGGCGCCACATCCGCGCGGCCGGGTCGGATTTCCGGGCCGGCGATACCTTGCTTGCGGCCGGGACCGTCCTCGGCTTCCGCGCCATGGTCGCCGCCGCCGCGGCCGATGTCGCCGAGCTGTCGGTCGTGCGTCGGCCCCGCATCGTCATTCTCGGCACCGGCGATGAACTGGCGGAACCGGGACAGGCGCTGGAAACCGCCGGCGGCATTCCGGAGAGCGTTTCGTTCGGCGTCGCCGCCCTCGCCCGTCAATGCGGAGCCCAGGTGCTCGCCCGTCGTCGCCTGAGCGATACCCCCGAGCTTCTCGAAGCCGCCGCTCGCCGCGCGCTCGGCGAGGCCGATCTGGTGGTGGTCACGGGCGGGGCGTCCGTCGGCGAGAAGGACTACGCCCGCTCCATGTTCGCACCCTTCGGGCTGGAGCTCATCTTCTCCAAGGCGGCCATCAAGCCCGGCAAGCCGGTCTGGTTCGGGCGGGCCGGCGGCGCCTTGATCCTGGGCCTGCCCGGCAATCCGACGTCGGCGCTGGTGACGGCCCGCTTGTTCCTCGCACCGCTGGTCGCGGGCCTGGCGGGAAGGGATCCCGCCGCGCTGCTGACCTGGCGAGACGCCGTCCTGGCCGCGCCGCTGAAGCCCTGCGGAGATCGTGAGACGTTCGAGCGCGGGCGCCGGGTCGACGGCGGCGTCGCGGGACTGGACGTTCAGGACTCCGCGACCCAGAAGGCGCTGGCGAGCGCCGACGTCCTGATCCGCCGCCGCCCCGGCGCTCCCGGTCTCAGCGTGGGCGAAGTCGCCGCCGTTCTGGATTTCTGATCCGGCTCAAAGGAAGCGCCGGAACAGGATGTTGTTCTCCAGGTGGACGTGCTCGCGCAGGTCCGCATCCAGCTTGCTGCAGCCGGCATAAAGGGCCCGCCAAGTGCCGCAGGCACCCTCGGGGGGGACGAAGTCGTCGGTCAGGTCGGCCATGAAGGCGAGCAATTCGCCCAGTTCCACATGGTCCTGCATCATCCGGGCGATCGGGTGGCGGAGGACCGGTCCCATGCCGTTGATCATGGCCGGGAACAGAACCGCCTCCTCCTTGTGCTGGTGGTCTTCCAGATCCTCGAACATGCGGGACAGCAGGTCGCCGAGACCGCGCGGACAGTCGCTCCTGGCCTGATGTACGGACTCGACGCGGCGGGCCATCTCGATGACCGCGGGGAATTCGCGCCGGTGCACCTTGTGATAGCGCTCGATGATGTGGGCGATCAGTTCGGCGGTCTCGGCCGGCGCGGGCTCGCCCGGAGACTCCAGACCGTGAAGCTCCGCCTCGATCGCAGACAGGTCCAGCCCGCGACGTTCCGCCTCGCTGGAGAGCAGGACGTCGCCCTGGCAGCAGAAGTCGATCTTGTGGCGACGAAAGACGGCGGTGGCGCCCGGCAGGATGACGGCGATCTCGCCGACGGACAGATGTTGAAGGGCCATGTTCCGGGGTGTCCTTTCCGTTTCCCGCTCCGATCCTCCGGCGCGGCGACGCGCCTTCCTAGGCCGCCGCCGCCGACCGTCGCTTGACCTCCGTCAAGCCCGCCATTGATGGCGATCCGGGTCTGCGACACCTCCCGCGCCCTTCCGCGCGCCGCAGGGAATCACCGAGTCTGGCCTCCGTTTCTTGAAGGGGTGCAGACATGGCGTTCGACAGTCCGTTGGCCGGCGAAATCTGGAGCAGCAAATATCGCTTCCGGCCTCACGACGGGGCCGGAGACGCGACCGTCGAGGCCACCTGGGACCGGGTCGCCGCCGCGCTCGCCGAGGCCGAACCGGTGAAGTCGCGCGGCCGCTGGCGCGCCCGGTTCCGGGAAGCGCTCGAAGGCTACCGCTTCCTGCCGGCCGGACGGATTCTCGCCGGCGCCGGCACAGGCCGCGCCGTGACCCTTTTCAACTGCTTCGTCATGGGCACGGTGCCCGACGATCTCGACGGCATCTTCCAACATCTGCGGGAAGCTGCGGTCACCATGCAGCAGGGGGGCGGCGTGGGCATGGACTTCTCCACGGTGCGGCCCTCGGGCGCGCCCGTGCGGGGGGTTGGGGCTGAAGCCTCGGGCCCGCTCAGCTTCATGGACGTATGGGATTCGATGTGCCGCACCATCATGTCGGCCGGCCAGAGGCGCGGGGCCATGATGGGCTGTCTGCGGATCGACCATCCGGACATCGAGGCCTTCATCGACGCCAAACGGAACGCGGTCCGGTTCCGCAATTTCAACCTTTCGGTCCTGGTCCCCGACGCCTTCATGACCGCGCTCGACGCCGACGCGGACTGGCCGCTGGTCTTCGACGGGGAAGTGCGGCGCACCGTCCGGGCCGCGGACCTGTGGACCCGTCTGATGCAGGCGACCTATGACGCCGCCGAGCCGGGGGTGATTTTCATCGACCGCGTCAACGCGGCGAACAACCTGGCCCATTGCGAGGTGATCTCGGCCTCCAACCCCTGCGGCGAACAGATGCTGCCGCCCTATGGGGCCTGCTTGCTTGGGTCGATCAATCTGGCCCGCCTCGTCTCGGCGCCGTTCGAGGGGGGGGCGGCCATGGACGAGGTCGAACTGGCGGCCCTCACCCGAACCGCCGTGCGGATGCTGGACAATGTCATCGACATCTCCCGTTTCCCCCTGCCCGCCCAGGAAGCGGAAGCCCGGGCCAAACGACGCCTCGGCCTGGGCGTGACCGGACTGGCTGACGCCCTGATCTTCTGCGGAGCCCGTTACGGCGAGGATCGGGCCGTGGCGCTGACCGAACAATGGCTGGGCGTGATCCGGCGAGAGGCCTACCGCGCCTCGGCGGAGCTGGCCGCCGAAAAGGGGGCCTTCCCCCTCTACGATCCGGCCATGCTCGAGCGACCCAACCTGGTCAGCCTCGACCTCGAAACCCGCGAATTGATCGCGAACCACGGCCTGCGCAACGGCTGCCTGACGTCGATCGCGCCGACCGGCACCACCTCCCTGCTGGCCGGCAATGTCTCTTCCGGAATCGAGCCGGTCTTCGCCTTCGCCTACACCCGCAAGGTGCTGCAACCCGACGGGTCGAAGCGCGAGGAGGCGGTCGAGGACTACGCCCTCGCGCTCTGGAAGCGGCTCAAAGGCGCGGATGCGCCGCTTGAAAGCGCGCCGGGCGACGCCTTCGTCAGCGCCCAGACCCTGACCCCGGAGCATCACCTGCGGATGCAGGCGGCGGCCCAGGCCCAGATCGACAGTTCGATCTCCAAGACCATCAACTGCCCGGAAGACATCGCCTTCGAGGCCTTCTCCGACGTCTACCGGCAGGGCTATCGCCTCGGCTGCAAGGGGCTGACCACCTATCGGCCCAACGCCATCACAGGCTCGGTGCTCAGCGTCGAACCGCAGCCCGCGATCGGGGCCGCCGTCGACGAACCCGTCCTGACGCCGCGCCCGGGACGGCTCGAGGGCGCGACCTACAAGGTGCGCTGGCCGCTGGACGCCCATGCCGTCTATGTCACCATCAACGACGCCGGCGACGAACCAGGCGGAGAGCGCCGGCCCTTCGAGATCTTCGTCAACTCCAAGAACATGGCTCACTACGCCTGGACGGTGGCCCTGACCCGGATGATCTCGGCGGTGTTCCGGCGCGGCGGCGACGTCTCCTTCGTCGCCGAGGAGCTGAAGGCGGTGTTCGACCCCGGCGGCGGGGCCTGGATGGAGGGGCGATATACGCCCTCGCTTCCGGCCGCCATCGGCGCCGTGATCGAACGCCATCTGGCCCTGTCCACCGGCGCCGCCGCCGAGGCCGCCTCTCCCCGGGAACCGGCGGCGGTCGCCGCAGCCGGCTCGGCCCCTTCAGCCTGCCCGCGCTGCGGCACGCCGGGCCTGGTCCGCAAGGAAGGCTGCGACAGCTGCCTGGACTGCGGCTATTCCCGATGCGGATAGCCCCCCTGCGCCGGCCGCCGTCGAGCCGTCGGTGGACAGAACTCCTGTATCGGACGCGGCGGCCGGTCGAGATCCTGCTGACGGCGTCGCTGCGAAGCGTCGCCCGGCGCCAGCCGGACGCCTTCGACCGTCTGGGTGCGGTCCGCAAGGCCGCCATCCGCATCATGCCCGACGACCTGCCCGTCGCCTTCGACATGCGGCCGGACGGCGCGGCCGGGTCCATCCGGGTGGTGCGTCCCGATTCCGATGCGGCCGGGGCGTCAGCGCGCATCAGCGGTCCGCTGCTGACGTTGCTGGCCCTGTTCGACGGGCGGGTCGACGCCGACGGCGCCTTCTTCCAGCGCCGGATCGACGTCGACGGCGACACGGCGGCCATCCTGGCCCTGCACAATGCGCTGGAAGCTTCGGAGTTGACCATGGCCGACATCCTCGGTCTGCCGCGGCGGTTTGATCCGGCGCTGCAGACGGCTTTGTCCGTCGTCGGGCGCTGGCGCCATGGAGCGAACCGCCCATGACCGCCGCGCGCATCCCCGCGCTGGAGCTGGTCTGCCCGGCCGGATCGCCGGCCATGCTCAAGGCCGCCGTCGAGGCTGGAGCGGACAGCGTCTATTGCGGCTTTCGGGACGAGACCAACGCCCGCAATTTTCCGGGGCTGAACTTCTCCCCGGCCGAACTGCGGGCGGCGACCGACTGGGCCCATGAGCGCGGCGCCCGGGTCCTGCTGGCGCTCAACACCTTCGCCCGGGCGGACGCCCCCGATCTCTGGCGGGCCTCGGCCGACGCGGCGGCTGTCGCCGGCGTGGACGCGGTCATCGCCGCCGACCTGGCCGTGCTCTCGCATATGCGCGCCAACCACCCCGGCGTCCGGCTTCACCTCTCGGTCCAGGCCGCCGCGGGCACGCCGGAGGCCATTTCATTCTACGCCCGGGAATACGGGGTGAAACGCGTGGTCCTGCCCCGCGTCCTCAGCGTTGAGGAAATCCGCAGTCTGACGCCCGAGATCGCGGTCGAGACCGAGGCCTTCGTCTACGGCGGCCTTTGCGTCATGGCCGAAGGCCGCTGCGCCCTGTCGTCCTACGCCTCGGGGCGGTCGCCGAACCTGTCCGGCGTATGCTCGCCGCCCGAGGCCGTAAGCTTCACCGACGATCATGGCGAGCGCACGACGCGCCTGTCGGGCTTCGCCATCGACCGGCTGCCGGCCGGGGAGGTCGGCGGCTATCCGACCCTTTGCAAGGGGCGGTTCCGGGGCGGCGGGTCCGGCGAGGCGGGCTACCTGTTCGAGGACCCGGTCAGCCTGAACGCCATGAGCCTGCTGGGGGGACTGGCGGGAGCCGGCGTCACGGCGGTCAAGATCGAGGGCCGGCAGAGAGGCCGCGCCTATGTGGCGCGCGTCACCAAGGCCTTCCGGGCGGCGATCGACGCCATCGGACGCGGCGAGTCGCCGGAGCTCTATGAGTCCCTGCTGGGCGATCTCGCCGAGGGCGCGAGAGAGACGACCGGCGCCTATCGGAAACGTTGGCGGTGAGGGTGTCCATGGAACCGCGCGGATTAATCGACCTGGCGATCGGACCGCTGCTCTTCAACTGGGCGCCGGACCGGGTCGAGACCTTCTACGCTCGGATCGCCGACGAGGCCCCGGTCGGAACGGTCTATCTGGGCGAGGTGGTGTGCGGCAAGCGCCAGCCCCTGCTGCAGGACGTCCTGGCGCGGGCCGCCGAGCGGCTGGAGACGGCGGGCAAGACGGTGATCTGGTCCACCCTTGCCCTCCCCGCCACGCCGAGGGAGCGCCGGCTGGCGGCGGAGCTCGCCGCGGACCCCGATCATCTGATCGAGGCCGGAGACATGTCCGCGGTCTGGAGCCGGGCGCCGGCTCCCTTCGTCGCCGGCCCGCTGCTGAACGTCTACAATGCCCGCGCAGCGGCGGAGCTGGCGCGGTTGGGCTGCGTGCGTCTGTGCGCCAATGTCGAGCTTCCCCTGAACTCGCTCGCCCGGATCGCCAAGGCTTGCCCCGGTCTCAAGCTCGAACTGTTCGCCTTCGGCCGTTTGCCGCTCGCCCTGTCGAGCCGCTGCGCCCAGGCCCGGATGGAGGGCCTGCACCGGGACGCCTGCCGCTACGTCTGCGACCGCCATCCGGACGGCATGGATGTGGCGACCCTTGAGGGACAGGACTTCCTGGCCATGAACGGGCTGCAGACCCTGTCGCACGGCTGCCAGCTCGTCGATGTTCCGGTCGAGGCGCTCAAGGCGGCGGGCGTGTCGATGCTGCGGTTGTCGCCCCACAGTCTGGACATGGTCGCGGTTTCCCGTCTGTTCCACGATTTCGTCGCCGGACGGATCACGCCCGCGGCGCTTGCGCGCGGGATCGAGCCTCTCGGCCCCCCGGGACCTCTGGTCAGCGGCTATCTGCACGGGGCGGCCGGCGCCCGCCGGATCGGCGCCGGGACGGCCGCGTGAGCGCCGCGGAACTGGCGGCCCGGCGGACGCGGATCGATCGGATCGACGCGGTCCTGGTGCGGCTCGTCGCCGCGCGCCAGCGCCAGGTCGCCTTGATCGCCGGGCTCAAGGCGGGACCCGAAAGCGTACGGGATCCCCAGCGGGTCGCCGCCATCCTCGCCCGCGTCCGGTCCGCCGCGGGGCGTTGCGGGCTGGACGAGGCGCTCGCGGTCGCGGTCTGGCGCGAACTCCTCGAGCGTTCGGCCGAGGCCCAGCAGGCGCTGTTGCGCCGGTCCGATCCGATCGGTCGGCTTGACGATGGACAGGCCGCAGGGGCCAGTCCGTCAAGCCTCTCTGCGCCCCGGTCGTCTATGCTGGACGGAACCGTCGTCCAGGAGTCTTCATGAAGACCGCCGCCGCTATTCGGGCCTATCGCGGTCCCGCCGTCTTCAGCGTCGGTCTGCGCCCCTTCTTCCTGTTCGCCGCCCTGTGGTCGGCGATCGCCGCGCCGATCTGGCTCTACGCCTTCCTCAGCGGCGGCCCGGTCGGCCTCGACTGGCACGTGCATGAGATGCTGTTCGGCTATACCGGCGGGGTCGTCGTCGGCTTCCTGCTGACCGCCGTGCCCAACTGGACCGGTCGCCTGCCTGTGGTGGGGAGGCCCCTGGCCCTGCTGTTCGGGCTGTGGCTGGCGGGTCGGGCGGCCATGCTGGCCATGGCCCTGAATGCGGACCTGACGACGGCGGCCTGGCCGGCGATCGTCGACGGCCTTTTCCTGTTCGTCATGGCCGGCGTGATCTGGCGCGAGGTGCTGGCCGGACGGAATTGGCGTAACGTCCCCATCGCCGTCATGGTCACCCTGTTCGCCCTGGCGAATGCGGGGTTCCATCTGGAGAGGGATGCCGGGGGCGTCGCCAATCTGCCGACCCGGCTGGGCCTGGCGGTGGTGGCCTTGCTGATCGCCGTGATCGGCGGGCGGGTGACGCCGAGTTTCACCCGCAACTGGCAGGCGCGACGCGGCGGCCCCCTGCCCGCTGTCGCCGGACGCTTCGACATCGTGACCCTGGCGGCGACTGCAGCGGGCCTCGCTGCCTGGAGCCTCGCACCGGCGCATCCGGCGACAGGCGTCCTGTTGCTGGCGGCCGGCGGTCTGAACCTGTTGCGACTGGCGCGCTGGCGAGGCGACGCCACCGGGGCGGAACCGCTCGTCTGGATCCTGCACCTTGGCTATCTGTGGCTGGCCGCGGGCCTGGTCCTGACCGGCCTGTCGAGCGGCGCGCCGGGCCTGGTCCCGCCCTCGGTCGGCGTGCACGCCCTGACCGCCGGCGCCATCGGGGTAATGACCCTGGCCGTCATGACCCGCGCCAGCCGGGGCCACACCGGACGGCCCCTGGCCGCCGGCCCGGTCGAAGTGATGATCTACGGTCTGGTCAATGCCGCCGCCCTGGCCAGGGTCGCGGGCGGCCTGTCGCCGTCCGCCTATCAGCCGCTGCTGATGGTCTCGGCCGCATTGTGGTCGGGAGCCTTTCTCGCCTTCGCCATCGCCTACGGCCCGATGCTGTTGACGGCTCGCCCCGCGCGGAGCTGACCGCGGCCGGACGCGACCCGCCGCGGCGGCCGGCTCGACCAATACGAAGGCGCGCTCCCCGTCGTCAGGCCGGGGGTCCAGCGCCTGTCGGGCGACCGGCCGCAACGGCCCATTGGTCCGCCCCGCCTCCGCCGCCATGCGCCCCTCGGCCGCCCCGACCGGCGGGACCGGACCCATGCGCGTCACAAGGGCCACGACGATCGGACTTGATCTTCATCAAGACCGGTTCGGCGTCGCGTCATAAGGTGCAGCGGGATAATCGGTTACCAATCCGGTTGAGTTCGCTCCGAGCCGCCCGACCTGTAGCGCCCTTGCGCCATGGTCTGGCGGCCGGATCCGCAAGGATCGAGGGCGGCGGGAGAAATCCCTCCGCCTCCCGTGTTTGGAAAGGAGCTTCCATGGCGTTCGACGCCACTGCCATGGCTGACGGCTTCGGCCGCCGGTTTCACTACCTTCGCCTGTCGGTGACGGAGGTCTGCAATTTCAGTTGCACCTACTGCCTGCCGAACGGCTGGAAGAAGACCGGACCGCTGTCCTTCCTGACGGTCGAGGAGATTGGCCGTCTGGCGGCCGGGTTTTCGGACCTTGGGCTCAGCAAGGTTCGTCTGACCGGCGGCGAGCCCACGGTCCGCAAGGATTTCAACGCCGTCATCGAGAGGGTGGCGGCCGCGCCCGGGGTGGCCAAGGTCGCCATGACCACCAACGGCTGGAACCTAGCCCGCCACGCCGCCGACTGGCGCGCCTCGGGACTCAGCCACATCAACGTCAGCATTGACTCGATAGACCCGGAGACGTTTCACCAGATCACGGGCCACGACAAGCTGAACCAGGTTCTGACGGGCCTGGACCTGGCCCTGGCCGGAGGCTTCTCCGCCGTGAAGGTCAATGCGGTCCTGCTGCGCGAGACGGCCGAGGCCGGTTTCGACGGTTGGGCGCGCTTCGTCCGCGATCGGCCCGTGGCGGTTCGATTCATCGAGCTGATGAAGACGACCGACAATGACGACTATTTCGCCCGCCATCACGTGAAGGCCCAGGGCCTGCGCGACTGGCTGGACCGGAATGGATGGACGCCGACCGAGCGCGCCTTCGACGCCGGGCCGGCGTTGGAATACCGGCATCCGGATCACGCGGGCGCCATCGGCCTGATCGCGCCCTACGCGCCGGGCTTCTGCGACAGCTGCAACCGCCTGAGAGTCACCGCGCGGGGCAAGCTGCGCCTGTGTCTGTTCGGGGATGGCGGCGTCGACCTGCGTGATCTTCTGCAGGACGACGGCGACCGAGAGGCGCTGACGCAGCGCATCGTCTCGGCCCTGGGAGGCAAATCAGCCGGCCATTCGCTGGCCCTCGGGCGTTCAGGCGATCTGCAAAATCTGGCGCAGCTTGGAGGCTGATCAGCCCAGAACCGAGCCGCAGGTCCGCCCGGTCTGCGTGGTCCACCGCTCGCTCTCGGCCTTGCCGACGACCCCGGGCGGCGGCGGCATGTGATTATCGATCAGAGCATGTGGCCGCGCCAACCGCTCCAGGGCGTCCGGCCGGCCCAGGCTGACTTCCGCGCCCTGCACAGCCACCCCGTAGCTGGACAGGCTGGCGAAGGCTCGTGACAGGTTCTCGGGAGACATGCCGAGCAGGGACGCCAGCACCCGCTTTTCATGGGGCAGGACGATCGGGTTGCGCATACCCTGACGAACTCTCTGGGTGAGCAGATAGTTGGCCAGCCGCTCCACGCCGCCGCGAAGCTTCTGGTTTTTCACGGCGCGGACCAGGCCGCGGTAGCAGCCGGAGAGCTCCTGGGCCACCGCGAAGCCGAAGTCGGCGTCCTGCCGCATCGTTCGGCGAAGCGCTTCTCCCGAGAGCATCAGGATCTCGGACCGCTCCAGGGTCCGCGCCGACATCAGCGCGTCCGCATCCAGGACGACCGCGGCCAGGATGAAGGTGGAGACCGGACGCAGCAGCGCCAGGGTGGTCTCCTTCTCCTTCCAGGAGCCCTGGAGCTCAACCGCCCCGTCCAGCAGGACATAGAGGAAGTCGACCGTGTCGCCCTCCATCAACAGGGTCGTGCCCGCGGGAAACCGCTGAAGGAAGGCCCCGGCGGTGACGTCGCGGAAGACTTCCGGCGAGGCGCGGGAGAACAGCGGCAGCGCCTTGACGCGATCGAGGTCTGCGGCGCGCATGGTCATCGGGCTGGGCTCCTGGTCACATCCGGTCGCGGGGCCCCGATCTCGTCGTCTTCACACCGCACGCCCCTAATCCTTCCCACTAGAACACCTCGCTTGACGAATATCAATCGTCGGCGAGAGCTGCGACAAATCCGGAACCGACATTTGCCGATCTACTGACTCTTTTCTGTATCGGGCGAGTTCTGGGCCAAGTCTACAAAGACTTCAATTGATAAGGATCAAATAGCGGCGGTGGGACGCAGGCTAGGACTACCCTGACGGCGGACCGGCGAGCGGGACGTCGCATGGAGCATGGTCCGGTGGCTTCCGCCTCTCAAACACCAGCGCCCGGCGCGGCGTCCGCCCTGTGGGTCAGCACCTTCGCCTTCACGGCGTGCTTCGCCGTATGGACGATCTTCTCGATCATCGGCGTCCAGATCAAGGCCGACCTCGGGCTCACCGAAGCGCAGTTCGGCCTGCTGGTCGGGACGCCGATCCTGACCGGATCCCTTGTCCGGGTGTTCTTGGGCGTCTGGACCGAACAGTTCGGCGGGCGACGGGTCAATCTGATTGTCATGACCCTCGCCGCCGCGGCGACCTTCCTGCTGTCCTATGCCACGACCTACACGCAATTCCTGGTCGCCGCCCTCGGCGTAGGCATGGCGGGCGGGGCCTTTGCGGTCGGGGTCGCCTATGTCTCCAAATTCTATCCCGCCAGCCGCCAGGGCACGGCCCTCGGCATCTTCGGGGCGGGCAATGTCGGCGCGGCGGTGACCAAGTTCGCCGCGCCCTTCGTCATGCTGGCGCTCGGCTGGGAAGCGGTGGCCCAGGTCTGGGCGGGCGCGTTGCTGGTCATCGCCCTCCTGTTCTTCTTCCTGACCCGCGACGAGCCCCAGCTGATCGAGCGACGCCGCACAGGCGAGAAGCCCGTGGCCGCCTGGTTGCAGATGGCTCCGCTCAAGGACCTGAGGGTCTGGCGATTCGCCCTCTACTATTTCTTCGTCTTCGGCGGCTTCGTCGCCCTCGCCCTGTGGCTGCCGCATTACCTGACCGGCGCCTATGGCGTCGGGATCGGCGTGGCCGGCATGCTGGCCGCCGCCTATTCGATTCCCGGTTCCCTATTCCGGGTGTTCGGGGGCTGGCTCTCCGACCGGATCGGCGCCCGCAAGGTCATGTACCTGACCTTCATCATCAGCGTCGTCTGCGCCTTCATCCTGTCCTATCCGGCGACCGCCTATGTGGTCGACGGCATCGACGGGCCGATCCGCTTCCGTCTGGCGATGAGCCTGCCGGTCTTCACGGTGGTGGTGTTCGTCCTCGGCTTCGCCATGAGCCTGGGCAAGGCGGCCGTCTACAAACACATCCCCGTCTACTACCCCGACCACGTCGGCTCGGTCGGCGGTCTGGTGGGGATGATCGGCGGTCTGGGCGGCTTCATCTTGCCCATCGTCTTCGGCCTCCTCAACGATCTGACCGGCGTGTGGACCAGCTGTTTCATGCTGCTGTTCCTGCTGGTCCTCACGGCCCTCATCTGGATGCATTTCGCCGTCCGCCGAATGGAGCGCCGTCGCTCCCCCATGCTGGCGACCCTGCCGGAATTCCCCGAGCTGGCCGGCGTCGGTCCCGACAGGGCCGCGGCCGCCTCGTCCACCCGTTCGCACTAGAGAAAGACGCGCATGTCCCGTCACGTTCTGCATGACTGGCGCCCGGAGGAACCAGGATTCTGGGCCTCCACCGGTCAACGGATCGCCCGCCGCAACCTGTGGATCTCGATCCCGAACCTGCTGCTGGCCTTTTCCATCTGGATGCTGTGGTCGACGGCGGCGACCCGTCTCAACATGGTCGGCTTCCAATTCTCCACCGCCGAACTCTTCTGGCTGACGGCGTTGCCGGCGCTTTCCGGCGCGACCTTGCGGATCTTCTACAGTTTCATGGTCCCGATCTTCGGGGGCCGCCTCTGGACCACCTTGTCCACCCTGTCGCTGGCGATCCCCGCCGTCGGCATCGGAATGGCGGTGCAGGACACGGGAACGCCCTATGTCGTCTTCGTCATCCTGGCCCTGCTGTGCGGCCTCGGCGGCGGGGCCTTCGCCTCGTCGATGGCCAACATCGGCTTCTTCTTCCCCAAGGCCCAGAAGGGCAACGCCCTCGCGCTCAACGCCGGCTTCGGCAACCTGGGCGTCAGCGTCCTGCAGTTCGCGGCGCCACTGGTCACCGGTCTGGCCCTGTTCACGCCCCTGTTCGGCGCCCCGCAGACCTACGTCGAAAACGGCGTCCAGCATCAGGTCTGGCTGCAGAACGCCGGCTTCGTCTGGGTGCCGTTCATCCTGGTCGCCGCCGCCGCCGCCTGGTTCGGAATGAACGACGTCGCCTCCGCGCGGGCCTCGTTCCGTGAGCAGGCCGTGGTGTTCAAGCGCAAGCACAACTGGCTGATGTGCTACCTCTACATCGGCACCTTCGGCTCATTCATCGGCTTCTCGGCGGCCTTTCCCTTGCTGGGCAAGACGCTGTTCCCCGACGTGAACATCCTGCAGATCGCCTTCCTCGGCCCGCTCGTCGGCGCCGCCTCGCGGGCGATGACCGGCTGGGTGTCGGACCGCTGGGGCGGCCAGAACGTCACCCAGGTGGTTTTCTGCGCCTTGATCGTAGGCGTGCTGGCGGTGCTCTACAGCGTCGGCGCCTTCGGCGGCGAGCCGGTGTTCGGCTTGTTCTTCGCCAGCTTCATCTGGCTGTTCTTCTGGACCGGGGTCGGCAACGCCTCGACTTTCCAGATGATTCCGGCCCTGGTGCGCGCCGACATGCGCCGCCTGCTGCCGCGTGCAACCCCGGCTGAGCGGTTGAAGGCCTCGGAGCTGGAGTCGGCGGCCATCGTCGGCTTCTCCTCGGCCATCGGCGCCTATGGCGGCTTCTTCATTCCCCTGGCCTTCGCCAACTCCATGAAGGCCACCGGAGGGCCGACGACGGCCCTCTACATCTTCCTGGTCTTCTACATCACCTGCGCCGTCGTGAACTGGGCGTTCTACGCCCGCCGGCGCTCGATCCTGAACCTCTCTCTCAATACGGCGGCCTGATCATGAGCCATACCCTGGACCGTCTCGCCTTCTTCACGCGCAAGACAGAACTGTTCTCCGACAACCACGGCGTCATGAACGACGAGGACCGCGGCTGGGAGGAGGCCTATCGCAACCGCTGGCGTCACGACAAGATCGTGCGCTCGACCCACGGCGTGAACTGCACGGGCTCGTGCTCGTGGAAGATCTACGTCAAGGGCGGGATCGTCACCTGGGAGACCCAGCAGACCGACTATCCCCGCACCCGGCCGGACCTGCCCAACCATGAACCACGCGGCTGCGCGCGCGGGGCCAGCTACAGCTGGTATCTCTATTCGGCCAACCGGGTGAAATATCCGCTGGTGCGCTCCCGTCTGCTGCGCGTGTGGCGCAAGGCGCGCGAGACCATGGAGCCGGTCGCGGCCTGGGCGTCGATCCAGAACGATCCGGCTGCTCGCAAGTCCTATACGAGCATGCGCGGCGCGGGCGGCTTTGTGCGGGGCACCTGGGACGAGATCACCGAGATCATCGCCGCGGCCAACGCCCATACGGTCAAGCGCTGGGGTCCGGACCGGGTGTTCGGCTTCTCGCCGATCCCGGCCATGTCGATGATCTCCTACGCATCCGGCGCCCGCTATCTGCAGTTGCTGGGCGGCGTCACCGGCTCCTTCTACGACTGGTACTGCGATCTGCCTCCCGCTTCGCCCCAGACCTGGGGCGAGCAGACCGACGTGGCCGAGAGCGCCGACTGGTACAATTCCAGCTTCATGCTGCTGTGGGGCTCGAATGTTCCGCAGACCCGCACGCCGGACGCCCATTTCTATACCGAGGCCCGCTACCGCGGCGCCAAGTCCGTCGTCATCTGCCCCGACTACTCCGAGGCCTCGAAATTCTCGGACCTGTGGCTTCCGGTCAAACAAGGGACCGACGCGGCCCTGGCCATGGCCTTCGGGCACGTCATCCTCAAGGAGTATCACGTCGACAAGCAGGTCCCGTATTTCCGCGACTACCTGCGCCAGTACAGCGACCTGCCGATGCTGGTCCGCCTGGTCCCCCAGGAGGGCGGCTATGTGCCCGAACGCCTGGTGCGCGCCTCCGATTTCGTCGGCGATCTCGAACAGGCCAACAATCCAGACTGGAAGACGGTCGCCATCGACGAGGCCACCGGCGAGATCGTCGTGCCCAATGGCTCGATCGGCTTCCGCTGGGGCGAGGACGGCCGCTGGAACCTTGAAGAACGCGACGCCGCGGGTCGCGAGACCACTCTGAAGCTGGGCCTCAAGGACGCTCATGATGAAGTGGCCGGCGTCCGCTTCCCCTATTTCGCCAACACTGCCAGCAATGGCTTCGCCTCCACAGACCACCCCGATGTCCTGACCCGCAACGTGCCGGTCCGTCGGGTGAAGCTGAAGGACGGCGAGGCTCTGGTGGCCTGCGTCTACGACCTGTTCCTGGCCAACTATGGCGTGGACCAGGGCTTCGGCGGCGACTGCATGCCTGAGTCCTTCGACGACCTGCAGCCATATTCCCCGGCCTGGGCCGAAGCCATCACTTCGGTCCCGCGCGACCAGATCATCGCTACGGCCCGCGGCTTCGCCACCAATGCCGAGAAGACCAACGGCAAGTCGATGGTGATCATCGGCGCGGCGATGAACCACTGGTTCCACATGGACATGAACTACCGCGGCGTCATCAACATGCTGGTGATGTGCGGCTGCGTCGGCCAGTCCGGCGGCGGCTGGGCCCACTATGTCGGTCAGGAGAAGTTGCGGCCGCAGACCGGCTGGGCCCCACTGGCCTTCGCCACCGACTGGATCCGCCCGCCCCGCCAGCAGAACTCCACCTCCTTCTTCTACGCCCACTCCGACCAGTGGCGTTACGAGACCGTCGGCATCGACGAACTGTTGTCGCCCACGGCGCCCGAGGGGCCGTGGAAGGCCTCGATGATCGACTTCAACGTACGGGCCGAACGGATGGGCTGGCTGCCCTCCGCCCCAGCCTTGAAGACCAATTCTCTGGATCTGGCCAAGGCCGCCGAGGCGGCCGGCGTCGACCCGAAGACCTACACCCTGGACGGGCTGAAGGACCGCTCGATCCAGCTGTCCTGCATGGACCCGGACGATCCGGCCAACTGGCCGCGCAACATGTTCATCTGGCGCTCGAACCTGCTCGGCTCTTCGGGCAAGGGCCACGAGTATTTCCTCAAACACCTGCTCGGGGCCTCGCACGGGGTCCAGGGCAAGGATCTGGGCGAGACCGGTCAGGTGAAGCCCGTGGATGTCGTCTGGCATGACGAGGCGCCGGAGGGAAAACTCGACTTGCTTGTGACCCTCGACTTCCGCATGTCGACCACGGCGGTCTACTCCGACATCGTTCTGCCGACGGCCACCTGGTACGAGAAGAACGACCTCAACACCTCCGACATGCATCCCTTCATCCACCCGCTCTCGGCGGCGGTGGATCCGGCTTGGGAATCGAAGTCGGACTGGCAAATCTTCAAGGCCATCGCGAAGAAATTCTCGCAGGTGGCGCCCGAGGTCCTGGGCAAGGAGAAGGACGTCGTCCTGACTCCGATCCAGCACGACAGCCCCGGCGAGATGGCCCAGCCCTTCGAGGTGAAGGACTGGTTTCTCGGCGAATGCGAGGCGATCCCGGGCAAGACCATGCCCCAGATCACCGTAGTCGAGCGCGACTACCCCAACCTGTACAAGCAGTTCACGGCGCTTGGCCCCTTGCTCGCGAACGTCGGCAACGGCGGCAAGGGCCTGGCCTGGAAGACCGGCCACGAGGTCGATCTGCTGCGCGAGCTGAACGGCGCAGTGCTGGACGTCGGGCTGACCGAGGGCATGCCCAGCATCGATACCGACATCGACGCCTGCGAGACCATCCTGATGCTGGCGCCGGAGACCAACGGCGAGGTCGCGGTCAAGGCCTGGGCCGCGCTGGAGAAGCAAACCGGACGCGAGCACACCCACCTGGCCCTGCCCAAGGAGGACGAGAAGATCCGCTTCCGCGATCTGCTCGCCCAGCCGCGCAAGATCATCTCATCGCCCATCTGGTCGGGCATCGAGAGCGAGAAGGTCTGCTACAACGCCGGCTACACCAATGTGCATGAGCTGATCCCCTGGCGGACGCTCACCGGCCGGCAGCAGCTCTATCAGGATCACCTGTGGATGCGAGC
Organism: Brevundimonas sp.; assembly: GCA_004296955.1. Lineage (GTDB taxonomy): Bacteria > Pseudomonadota > Alphaproteobacteria > Caulobacterales > Caulobacteraceae > Brevundimonas. The sequence continues at coordinate 42,584 of SCVB01000072.1, read as the reverse complement.
CTTCGGCGAGGCGCTCTGCGTCTACAAGCCGCCGATCGATCTGAAGACGACGCATGTGAAGGGTCTCAAGCCCAACGGCGAGACCGAAATCGTCCTCAACTTCATCACCCCGCACCAGAAATGGGGCATCCACTCCACCTATTCCGACAACCTGCTGATGTTGACGCTGAACCGCGGCGGGCCGGTCGTCTGGATTTCGGAGACGGACGCCCGCAAGGCCGGCATTGTCGACAACGACTGGATCGAGGTCTTCAACGCCAACGGGGCCCTGACGGCCCGGGCCGTGGTCTCCCAGCGGATCCGTGAAGGCACGACCTTCATGTACCACGCCCAGGAGAAGATCGTGAACACGCCGGGGTCGGAGATCACCGGCCGGCGCGGCGGCATCCACAACTCGGTCACCCGCACCGTGCTGAAGCCGACCCACATGATCGGCGGCTACGCCCAGCTGTCCTACGGCTTCAACTACTACGGCACCGTGGGCTCTAACCGGGACGAGTTCATCGTTCTCCGCAAGATGAAGACGGTCGACTGGCTCGATGAGCCGCTCGAATCCAAGGAGTTCGGCCAATGAAGATCCGTGCACAGATCGGCATGGTGCTGAACCTCGACAAATGCATCGGGTGTCACACCTGTTCGGTGACCTGCAAGAACGTCTGGACCAGCCGCAAGGGCGTCGAATACGCCTGGTTCAACAACGTCGAGACCAAGCCGGGCATCGGCTATCCCAAGGAGTGGGAGAACCAGAAGAAGTGGAACGGCGGCTGGCGGCGCAAGGCCAACGGCAAGATCGAGCCGCGCATGGGCGCCAAATGGCGCATCCTGGCCAAGATCTTCGCCAACCCCGACCTGCCCGAGATCGACGACTATTATGAGCCGTTCGACTTCGACTACGGCCACCTGCAGACGGCGCCGGAGATGAAGCATTTCCCCACCGCCCGGCCGCGTTCGCAGATCACGGGCAAGCGGATGGAGAAGATCGAATGGGGCCCAAACTGGGAGGAAATCCTCGGCGGCGAATTCTCGAAGCGGTCTCAGGACACGAACTTCGAGGGGATCCAGAAGGAGATCTACGGCCAGTTCGAAAACACCTTCATGATGTACCTGCCGAGGCTGTGCGAGCACTGCCTCAACCCCACCTGCGTGGCCGCCTGTCCTTCCGGCGCGATCTACAAGCGTGAGGAAGACGGCATCGTCCTGATCGACCAGGACAAATGCCGGGGCTGGCGGATGTGCGTCTCGGCCTGCCCGTACAAGAAGATCTATTACAACTGGGACTCCGGCAAATCGGAGAAATGCACCTTCTGCTTCCCGCGCATCGAGGTCGGCCAGCCGACCGTCTGTTCCGAGACCTGCGTCGGCCGCATCCGCTATCTGGGCGTGCTGCTCTATGACGCTGACCGGATCGAGGCGGCCGCCTCGACCCCCGACGTGAAGGACCTCTACCAGGCCCAGCTCGACATCTTCCTCGACCCCCACGATCCCGCCGTCATCGCCCAGGCCCGGGCCGACGGCGTGCCGGAGGCATGGCTCGAAGGCGCCCGGCGCAGCCCGGTCTACAAGATGGCCATCGACTGGAAGGTCGCCTTCCCGCTGCACCCCGAATACCGGACCCTGCCGATGGTCTGGTATGTGCCGCCGCTGTCGCCGATCCAGAACGCCGCCGCCGTCGGCGCCCTGGAGATGGACGGCGAGATGCCGGATGTGAACGCGCTCCGCATTCCGGTGAAATACCTCGCCAACCTGCTGACCGCCGGGGTCGAGGCGCCGGTGACCTTGGCGCTGCGGAGGATGCTGGCCATGCGGGCCTATATGCGGGCCCGGACCGTGGACGGACGGATCGACCACGGCCTGGCCGAAACGGTCGGCCTGACGGCCGCCCAGATCGACGACATGTACAAGATCATGGCCATCGCCGATTACGAGGACCGGTTCGTCATCCCCTCGACCCATCGCGAGACGGTCGAGGACGCTTACGACCTGCGGGGGAACTGCGGTTTCACCTTCGGCAACGGCTGTTCGGGCGGCCGCACCGAACTGGGACTGTTCGGCCCCGACAAACGCTCACGCGCCAAACCGACAGCAGAGGTGGCCTGATCATGGCATTGACCTATCGCGCCCTGGCGCTTCTCCTCAGCTATCCGACCCTGGACATCCAGGCGGCCGCGCCGGCCGCCATGGCCGCCATCCGCGAGGAAGGCATGGTCCCCGCCCCCATCGTCGGGGCGCTGGAAAAGCTGGTCCGCAAACTGGAACGCGAGGACCTCTTTGATCTCCAGGAGGGGTTCGTTCACCTGTTCGACCGCACGCGGTCGCTGTCGCTCAATCTGTATGAGCACATCCACGGCGAGAGCCGCGACCGCGGACAGGCGATGGCCGCCCTGATCGAGCTCTATCGCTCCTACGGGCTGGAGCTGACGGCCAATGAGCTGCCGGACCACCTGCCGGTGTTCCTCGACTTCCTGTCCACCCTTCCGGAGGAGGAAGCCGCCTCCCTGCTCGGCGAAGGGGCCCATGTCCTCGCCGCCCTGACCGAACGACTGCACAAGCGGGAAAGCCCCTATCGGGCCGTGTTCGGGGCGCTGACGGCCATGACCGGCGCCGTGCCCGACTCCAACGCCGTCGCCGCCCTGATGCAGGAACCGGACGACGACCCGGACGACCTGGAGGCCCTGGACAAGGCCTGGGAGGAGACCGCGGTCACCTTCGGGCCCGCCGACGCCGGCTGTCCGAAGGCCGACTCCATGCTCTCCGCCATGAACGCCGCCCCGCCCCCCGACAAGAGCCGCCGCGCCGGCGCAGCCGCCTGAGGATCGTCACTATGGACCTGAATTTCATCGTCTTCGGCGTCTATCCCTATATCGCGCTGGCGGTCCTGGCGGTCGGCTCGGTGCTGCGCTTCGACCGCGAGCAGTACACCTGGCGCACGGGTTCGTCGCAGCTTCTGCGGCGCAAGCAGCTGATGCTGGGCTCCGTGCTGTTCCACCTCGGTGTCCTGGCCATCTTCGGCGGGCATTTCGTCGGACTTCTCACGCCGATCGCGGTGTGGGACTTCCTGGGCGTCAGCCACGGTTTCAAGCAGATGCTGGCCATAGTCGCCGGCGGCGTCGCCGGGGCCGCCTGCCTCGTGGGCGGTCTGCTGCTGCTGCACCGCCGCCTGTTCGATCCGCGAATCCGCCAGACCTCCAGCTTCGGCGACACCGCCATCCTGGCGATCCTGCTGGTTCAGCTATGCCTCGGCCTGGCCACCATTCCGCTGTCGCTGGGCCATCTCGACGGCCACGAGATGATCAAATTCATGAACTGGGCCCAGGGGATCTTCACCCTTAATCCGAACAGCGCCGGCTTCATCGCCGACGTCCACTGGGTCTTCCGGGCGCACCTCACCCTGGGCCTGACGATCCTGCTGGTCTTCCCGTTTACCCGGCTGGTCCACATGCTCTCCGCGCCTGTCTGGTATCTGAACCGGCGGGGCTGGCAGCTCGTCCGCAGCAAACGTCGGATGCCCGTCGCGCGCCGCACCGGGAACGCGGGACAATGAGCGCCGTCATCGTCATCGACGGAGTCGCGCTCCCCGAACGCCTGATCGCCGAAGAAGCCCAGAACCATCCGGCCGCGACACCCGAGGCGGCGCGGATGGCGGCGGCGCACGCCCTGGCCATCAAGGCCCTGTTGCTGGACCGGGCCCATCAGCTCGGCCTGTCGCCGCAGCCGGAGACGGATGAGGACGGGCGCGAGGAAACGCCGGAAGAAGCCCTGATCCGGGCGGTGCTGGACGTTGAGATCGAGGTGGAGCGCCCCTCCGGGGCGGAATGCCGGCGAGTCTATGACAGCACGCCCGAGCGGTTTCGCGCCCCGCCCCTGACCCAGGCCTCCCATATCCTGTTCGCGCCGAAGGGCGAGGACGCGGCCGCCTGGCGGTCGGCGCACGCCGCGGCCAGCGCCGCGATCGCCGAACTGGCGTGGCACCCGCACCGGTTCGCGGACTTGGCCGAGACCCTCTCGGACTGCCCCTCCAAAGGCGTCGGCGGCTCCCTGGGTCAGCTCTCGCCCGGCGATCTCGCCGCCGAGGTCGAGGCCGGGCTGGCGCAATTGCGGGACGGCGAAACCTCTTCCGAGCCGGTGCGATCACGTTTCGGCTGGCACGTCCTGCGCCTTGAGCGCCGCATCGAGGGTCGCCAGCTGCCGTTCGAGAACGTCCTGCCCCGTATCGCCCTGCATCTGGAGAGCCGGGCCTGGATGGCGGCCGCGGCCCGCTACGTCTCCGGCCTCGCGGCCGACGCCCGCGACTGTGGCGTCGCGCTGAGCGTGACCGAGGACGGCGGGCTCGCGCCCGGAGCCCTGTCGCTGGGCGATCTGCTCAGCGACCAGTCGGCTGTCACGGCCCGTCTGGAAGTCTGGCTTGACCAGGCCGATCCGGCGCTGGCCGCCCAGGCCCGGGAGACCGCCGCCGCAGCCGGCGTCAGTCTGGCCGAATTCGTCCAGGGTGAAATTTCAGGCTTCATCCAGGGCGCCGACGACCAGGGCTGGACCCGACTGATCTCGGCCGCCCAGGGCTCGGACGACCCGGCCCTGGCCTGCGTTCGGGCGATCCTGAAATCGAAGCTGAAAGCGCCGGGCCGATCCTACGCTATCGTTCGGAGACACTGACATGCCGACCGTTGGACAAACGGCCCTTCTGGCGCTCGCTGCGGTGGCGGCGCCGGCCATGGCGAGCGCCCAGACGTCCGCCCCGCCCCCTGCGCCGGGGGCGGCCGCCGCCTCGACCCGTGCGGGCGACGTCCTGTTCGAGAGCCGGTTGCGCTATGAGGGCGTCAGCCAGGACGGGCTCGACGACGCCTCGGCGCTGACCCTGCGCGCCCGCCTCGGCTGGCAGAGTCCGGAACGGTCCGGGTTCCGCCTTCTGGTCGAGGGCGAGGCGGTCGTCGCGCTCGTCGATGACTACAATGACACCATCCACGGCCCCCCGAACTATCCCGTGGTGGCCGATCCCGAGGCGTTCGAACTGAACCGGCTTCAGGTCGCCTGGACCGGCCTGCCGGACACCGAGGTGATCCTGGGACGACAGCGCATCGTGCTGGGCTCCGCCCGCTTCGTCGGCAACGTCGGCTTCCGCCAGAACGAGCAGACGTTCGACGCGGTCAAGGTGACGACCCGGGCGTTCGAGCCGCTCACAGTCACCTATGCCTGGATCGACCGGGTTCACAGGGTGTTCGGCGACGACAGCCCCGTGGGCGAGTGGCGCTCGGACAGTCATCTGATCCATGTCGAGGCTCCCACCCCGGCAGGCAGGGTGACGGCCTATGGCTATCTGCTGGATTTCAGCAACGCCCCGGCCCAGTCGTCGGCGACCTGGGGCGCGCGACTGGAGGGAAGCCGCAACCTGTCGCCGGACTGGTCGGCCCTCTATGCGGTCGAATACGCCCGTCAATCGGAATACGGCGCCAATCCCGCCCGGTTCGACCTCGATTACGGGCTGGTCTCGACGGGCCTCAAGCGGGGTCCGTTCACCGCGACCCTGGCGCTCGAACGCCTGGACGGGAACGGCGCCCAGGCGTTCCAGACTCCCCTGGCGACCCTGCACGCCTTCCAGGGCTGGGCCGACGTCTTTCTGACCACGCCGCGGGACGGATTGCGCGACGTCTCCGCCACGGTGAGCTACACGGTCGCCCATCCGCCCGTGGGGCGCAACGGCGTCCTGACCGCCTCCTGGCGCGACGTTCATGACGCGGACGGCTCCGCCCGCTACGGCGGCGAACTCGACCTGTCCGCGCGGCTGGTGCTCGACGCCCGTTGGGCCGTCGAGATCAAGGGGGCGCATTTCGACGGCGCCCTGCCCGCCTTCCCCGACCGCGACAAGGTCTGGGCCGCCCTCGACTACCGGTTCTAGCCGATGACCGGGCAGGGAGCGTATGACCGATGACCCAGGCCCCCCGGATCGAGCCGCTGCCGCCGGAACTGATTCATGAACCGCTGAACTGGCTGTTCGCCGAACACTATCGCCATCGGCAGTTGTGCCAGTTGATCGAGCGCGTCGGCAACGCGACGGTTCTGCTGGGCGACGAGGCCCACGAGATCCTTGCCTTTCTGCGCCATGACATGCCGCTGCACGTCATCGACGAGGAGGACGATCTGTTCCCTCTGCTCCGGCGGCGCTGCCAGCCCGCTGACGAACTGGACGCCGTCCTGGGGGCCCTTTCGGCCGAGCACCACGAAGACCTTGACCGGGCCCGGACCTTGATCGCGGGGCTGGAGCGGGCCCTGGCCGACGGTCGACCACCCGGTCATGATCAGGAGACCCGACGCCTCTTCACCGATTTCGCCCTGCATGAACGCCGCCATATCGCCCTGGAGAACGCCGTTGTTCTGCCGATCGCCCGCCTTCGCCTGACCGCCTCGGACCTGAGGTCGCTCAGCATCCGGCTGGCGGCGCGCCGCGGCGTCCTGCTGGATCCTGAAGGCGTCGAGGCGGCGTCGTGATCGAGGCCCTGCTGCGCAACAACCTGGACTGGGCGGCCGCCAGGACGCGGCTTGATCCCGAGTATTTTCGCCGGCTTTCGGCGCAGCAGGCGCCGGAATATCTGTGGATCGGCTGTTCCGACAGCCGGGTTCCGGCCAATGAGATCGTCGGCCTGCAACCCGGCGAGCTGTTCGTCCACCGCAACGTCGCCAATCTGGCCCCGGCCCAGGACATGAATCTGCTGGCCGTACTGCAGTTCGCCCTGGAGACCCTGAAGGTCCGCCACATCATCGTATGCGGCCATTTCGGTTGCGGCGGCGTGCGGGCCGTTCTGGACGGGCAGCGGCACGGCATCCTCGATCACTGGATGCAACGCGTCCAACGCCTGTGCGAGGACCATCAGACAGACCTCGACGCTATCCAGGACCCCGAGACCCGGGTCAACTTCATCTGCGAGAAGAACGTCCTGGCCCAGGTGCGGGCGCTGTCCCGCAACCCGTTTGTCACCGACGCCTGGCGCCGGGGCCAGCCGGTGTCGATCCACGGCTGGATCTATTCCATTCGCGACGGCCTGGTCCGCGACCTCGAAACGACGGTCAGCGATGCCGGCGCCGCCGGGCGCCTGGTCGCGCCGCCCCCGCTTCCACGCCGCGTCGGCGCCCCCCGGATCGCCTCGCGCCCGCCGGTCCCGCGACGGCCAGGGGGCAGGTGAATGAGCCTGGTCGTGGCAATCCTCGCGGGCGGGGCGGGACGGCGGATCGGCGGGGACAAGCCGCGCCGGCTGCTCGGCGGAACCCGCCTGCTGGATCATGCACTGACGACAGCGCACCGCACGGGGGCCCCCGTCATCCTGGTCGCGCGCCGGCCCGAACAGATCGAGGGGTTCGCCGGGACCGTGGTGCTGGACGCCCCCGGGATCGAGGGTCCGCTGGCCGGCCTGCTCCCGGCCTTGTCCTGGGCGGCGCAAGCCGGGGCCGACCGGGTGCTGACCCTGCCCTGCGACATGCCCTTCCTGCCGTTCGACCTGCATCATCGGCTGGAGCGGGCCCTGGCGCCGGACCACGGGGTCGCCGTCGCCGCCAGCGACGGACAGCTGCATCCGGTCTGCGCCCTGTGGCGCACCGCGGTCATGCCGACCCTGGGGCGACGGGCGGGCGAGGGGCGATTGTCCCTTCGCGGACTGAGCGAAGCTGTCGGCTGCGCCGTCGTGGACTGGCCCGTTGTCGGGGGCGACCCGTTCATCAATATCAATACGGCCGGGGACCTGGCCGCGGCCGAGGCGGCGCTGACATGACGGCCCTGACGGAATCGCTGCTCGTCCATGCGTCACGAAATCTGCCGCGCTATACGAGCTATCCCACCGCCCTCGCCTTCCAGCCGGCGCCCGACGACGCCCTGACGAGAGACTGGCTGGGCGCGATCCGACCGACCGACGCCCTGTCGATCTACGTCCATGTTCCGTTCTGCGAACGTCTGTGCTGGTATTGCGGTTGCCACACCAGCGTGCCGAACGGCTATGACCGGATCGCTGATTTCCTGGGTCGCCTCGCGAGAGAGATGGATCTCTGGTCCGCCGCCCTGCCGCCGCACGCCGGCGCCGCCCATGTCCATTTCGGCGGCGGCAGCCCCAATTCGCTGGCCACGGCCGACTTCACGGATTTGATGGCGACCATCGGGCGCCGGTTCAGGCTGCGGCCCGGGGCCGAGGTGGCCGTCGAACTGGATCCCGGCCATCTGGACCCCGATTTCGCCCGGGGACTGGGCGCCGCCGGCGTCACCCGGGCCAGTCTCGGCGTCCAGACCTTTGACCCTGAGGTCCAGCGGCGTGTCAATCGCATCCAGCCCTTCGAGCGGGTCCAAGCGGCGGTCGACGACATCCGCCGGGGCGGGGTCGAGGCGATCAATTTCGACATGATGTACGGCCTGCCTGGCCAGACCCCGGACAATGTCGCGGCCAGCCTGACGACCGCTCTCTCGCTGGTCCCGGACCGGGTCGCCCTGTTCGGCTACGCCCATGTCCCGTGGATGAAAAGGCATCAGGCGATGATCCCTGCCGAGGATCTGGCCGATGTCGCCGGGCGCTGGAGCCAGGCCGAGGCGGCTGAATCGGTCCTTCTGGCGCACGGCTACGTCCGGATCGGCATGGACCATTTCGCCCATCCCGGCGATCCCATGGCGGCGCAACTGACGGATGGCCGCCTGCGCCGGAATTTCCAGGGCTATACCGACGACTCCGCCGCCGTGCTGATCGGCCTCGGCCCCTCAGCGATCAGCGCCTGTCCGGAGGGCTACGCCCAGAACGCGTCGCGCGTGGATCAGTGGGCGGCCGCCCTGGAGCGCGGTCGTCTGCCTGTGTCGCGCCAGTTGGCGACGACCGGGGAAGACCGCCTGCGTGGGGCGGTCATTGAACGGCTGATGTGTGATCTGGAAGTGGATGTGGGGTCCGTTTGCCTCGCCCATGGTTGCGCGGCCGGCGCCCTCGACGACGGACTGAACATGGCCCGGGCGCTGATGGCGGACGGTCTGTGCGCCGTGTCGGCTCGTCAGATTCGCGTTTCTCCAGGACTCTCGCGGCTGGCGCGGGTGGTCGCTGCCTGTTTCGATCAGCGGCCCGCGCCGCCGTCGGCAAGATACAGTCTTGCAATCTGACGCCTCTTCCCGGCGCAGCGCGACGCCCGAAGGCCGGAGCTCCGCGCGACCTGCCTTGCCGGATCAGGCCGCCGTCCGATATCGTCCGCCAGCCAGACCGGAACGGACGCGCCCATGACTGCCAGATCGGCGACGCCTCAGGCGTATGCGCGGCGTGCGCTTCTCATCCTTGGCCTCGGGGCCGGGGCCGCAGTCGTCGCCCTCGCGATCCGCAGGCCCCGCGCGAATGGCCATCCGACGGACGCGCCCGTCGTCGCCGCCGCGTCGGACCTGAATTTCGCTCTGACCGAGGTCGCCGCGGCCTTCACGGCGGACACAGGGCAGGAGGTGACGCTCTCGTTTGGCTCCACGGGAAATTTCGCCGCCCAGATTCGCCAGGGCGCTCCTTTCGAGCTGTTCATGGCCGCCGATCAGAGATTCATCGCCGATCTTAACCGGGAAGGCTTCACCCGGGACGCCGGCGATCTCTATGCCGAAGGCCGCATCGTGCTGATCGCCCCGCACGGCTCGGTGCTTAGGGCCGACGGGATGATGGACGATCTGGCGGCCCAACTCAAAGCGGGCCGCATCACCCGTTTCGCCATCGCCAATCCCGAGCACGCGCCCTATGGCCTTCGGGCCGAGGAGGCGCTCAGACACCGCGGTCTTTGGGACCAGGTTCAACCACATCTGGTTCTGGGTGAGAATGTCAGCCAGGCGGCGCAGTTCGCGCTCTCGGGCGATGCGGAAGGCGGGATCATCGCCTGTTCGCTGGCGCTGGGGCCGGAAGCGCAGTCGCAAGGTCAGTTCGCGCTGATCCCCCGTGACTGGCACGAACCGCTGTTACAGCGCATGGCCTTGCTGAGGAACGCCGGTCCTGTCGCCGAGGCGTTCTACGCCTATATGAAGACGCCAAAAGCGCGCGAGATCATGACGAAATTCGGCTTCGCGCCGCCGGTTGAGGATTGACCCTTGGACTGGACCGCCCTGTTCCTGTCCCTGCGCCTTGCCGGCTGCACAGTGGCGATCCTGTTGCCGGTCTCCATCCTGGTCGGCCGCTGGCTGGCGCACCGCCAGTTCCGGGGCAAGGGGCTGGTTGAAGCCCTCGTGATGCTGCCGCTGGTGCTGCCGCCGACCGTCTTCGGCTTCTACCTCCTTCTGGCCCTGGGCCGGAACTCGCCCATCGGCGCCGTCTGGCAGGCGGCCGTCGGTCATCAACTGGTCTTCACCTTCGAGGGCCTTCTCGCGGCGTCCGTGATCATCAACCTGTCCTTCGCCATCCAGCCCGCGCAACGGGGATTCGAGGCGGTGCCCGTGGAAGTGCGCGAAGCGGCGGCCTGCTGCGGCATGTCGCCCTGGCGCAGCCTGTGGCGCGTCGAACTGCCGCTGGCCTGGCCCGGCGTGATGACGGCCATGGTGCTGACCTTCGCCCACACGCTGGGCGAGTTCGGCGTCATCCTGATGATGGGCGGCTCCATCCCCGGCCAGACGAGGACGATCGCCATTTCGATCTACGATCGGGTGCAAGGCCTCGACATGGCCGGCGCCGGCGTCATGTCGGCGACGCTCGTGGCGATTTCGCTCTTCACCATCGCGGCGACCTACATGCTGTCGGCGCGCGTCGGACGGAGACTGTCCTGATGGTGCTGGACGTGATGGCGCGGGCGGCGTCCCCCATTCCGCTCGAGGCGGCGTTCCGCGCCGAAGCGGGCGAACTCCTGGCGCTGGTCGGCCACTCGGGGTCGGGAAAGACGACGCTGCTGCGCACGATCGCGGGGCTCTGGCGGCCGGAGACGGCGCGGGTGGCGGTCGATGGCGAGATCTGGCTCGATACGGCCGCTGGCGTGAACCTGCCGCCGCACCGGCGGCATGTGGGTGTGGTGTTCCAGAACCATGCCCTGTTTCCGCACATGACCGCGGTGCAGAATGTGATCGCGGCGATGGACCGGGATGCGCCGAGCCCACGGGTCGAGGCCGAGCGCCTTCTCGCCCTTGTGAACCTGCCGGAGCTTGCTGACCGCAAGCCCGCCCAGCTCTCGGGCGGCCAGCAGCAACGCGTCGCCGTGGCGCGCGCCCTGGCCCGGCGCCCCCAGGCGCTCTTGCTGGATGAGCCGTTTTCGGCCGTCGACCGCGCAACGCGCGAACGGCTTTACGATGAGATCATCGCCTTGCGCGCGCACCTGAAGATGCCGGTGGTGCTCGTGACCCACGACATGAACGAGGCCCAGCTGCTGGCCGACCGGATCGTGGTGATCGAGAAGGGCCGCCTGGTGCGCGAGGGCACGACCGCCGAGGTGATGGCCGATCCCGAAGCCCTGCGCGCCATGGGCGTCCGCGAGGTCGCCGCCCTTTTGCCGGCGATCATCATCGAGCATCTGGATGACGGGCTGACCCGGCTCGACGCCGCCTCGGGGCCGCTGTTCCTGCCGACCATCGACGGCGCGCCGGGCACGCGGGTGCGCGTCCGCATATTGGCGCATGAGGTCATCCTGGCGCGGAAACGGCCCGAGGGACTGTCAGCGCAGAACATCCTCGCGGGGAAAGTCTCCGGCATCGTTCCCGGCACGGGACCCGGCGTGATCGTCCATGTCCAGGTGGGCGATGCCGAGATCCTCGCCGGCGTCACCCGCCGCGCCGTTGAGCAGATGGGCCTGGGAGCGGGCGACGAGGTCCACGCCATCGTCAAGTCGATGTCGGTCGCACGCGACCACATCGCCCGCGCCCCGATTGAGACCGGGGCGTCGCAATCCCGCAGGTCGACGGCCCCGCCATAGCCTGGACCGGGCCATCGGGATCGCAATCCCCTCAGCCCCCTGCGTCCGGGCCGGAGACATCGTGCAGCGGCCGGGTCGGCCGACAGAGGATCAGGCCGCCCGAACCCGCTGGTCATGAAGGACGCCCCCCTTCGCGGCGAAGGGGGCGTCCGGGCGTTTGGCAGGAGCAATCGCCGGGGGCTGCGCCCCCCGGCTCCACAGGCATGGGGTCAGCCGGCGGCGCCCGCGACGGAGCCCCGGGGGCGGCGCCGCCAGGACCGGCAGGACGGATGAGCGTTCGGATCATGGAATCGCTCCCGGGCTCGCGGGCACCTGGTGGTCGAAATTTCCTCGCGCACGCCCTCGGACATGACGGTCCGCCGATCGCCGGCCCTCAACACGAACAGTTCGACGATCTCGCCGGTCACGACCGTCTCCTGGACACGCGCCGCCCGTGCGACGGCCGCGGATGATCCGGAGCATAGACCAGAGTTTCGCTCTTTCGCTGGGCGCCGCAATGCCCCGGGGCGCCGGGGCCCAGGAAGCGACGTCCGGGGCGGAGACCGCCTCGCGGCTGCGATAGGCGACTCAACCCGTTGCTGATTCCGACGAGTTCGGCGTTACCGGGGAGCGCCGTTCTGACGTCCCCATCGGTCGAAGATCTCAACTCGTCCGCTGAGCATCACCGTGCCCAGGCTCCCGCCGACCGGAAACAGATAAACGCCCCGAGCGTCGGGCCTGACAGACCGCCCATCGACAGTGAGCGTCAACTGCCGGTTTGGCGGGCAGGTCTGGCGGGGAGCGCAGGCCGTTGAGACCGCGTATTCACCCCGCTCGACCCTCGCACGCGCCGAGAAACGGCCTTCCCGATCCGAGGTCGCGACCACAATCGGCGAGCCCCCGGGATTCTTGCCCAGGTAGATATCGACTCCGGGGATCGGTTCGCCCGGATTGATCGCCGCCCCTGAAACGGCCAGGGCGAGGCCGATGAGGGCGATGAGTCTGAATCTCGATGTCATGTCGGGTTTCCCGCAAGGCCATGCCGGCCGCCGGTTGCGGTCGGACAACGCTGGTCACCGGGAGACCTCGCTGTCAATGGAGCCTGTCAACCAATCGCGAGCGTCCCCTGATCCGAAGGGTATGCAAGTCAAACCTGACGAGATCCTCATCGAGCCTGGATCGGCGTTCCGCCCGAGTCTCCAGACCACCACTGTCGCTGAACCGGTGGCTCGGTCCTGAGGAACTCCCACCGCATTGACACCCAAGCTCAGCCGTGACCAGCGTGAGAGACCGCCGATATTCAGGCGGCTGCTGGAACTGTCATCATGACATCGCGAGTGGGTCTGATCGGGCTGGCCGGTCTGGCGGGCCTGGCGTTGTCGACCGCCGCCTACGCCCAGGCGACGCGCAGCACCGGCGGCTACATCTTCACGGACGTCCTGGTCTCCTCCATGCGAGGCGGACGCACAGTCGCCACCACCCGTACCGACGCGCAGGGCGGCTTCCGCTTCGAACTGCCCGCAGGTGACTACGACATCTGTCTCAACGGCCCCGGCCTCCGGTCGGCGATCGACCGCTCCGGCGGCGGCCAGGACGAAGACCGCATCATCGGCGTCCTGATCGGACTTCTGCTGCCGGCGGCCCAGGCCGCGCCGGGCGAGCGGCGACTGACCCTTCCCGGCGCCGCCGCGGGGCCGGGGCAAGACCGAGGTCGCAGCCCTTCGCCGGCGGCTCGCGACCTGTGTTTCCCCTACACCGCCGATCCGGTCGATGACGGACGCGCCGGCGGCGTCCGGGTGGCGGCGGGCGATGTAAACGGCGACGGACGCGCGGACCGGCGGATCGATCCGCGAATCCCGCCGCCCGACGCCCGGGCGGCCCCGGCGCGCGGCGCTCCCCTCCCGACCGTGGCCATCGCCGGCTCGATCCGCCTGGTGCGATGAGGATGACCAATCTGACCCTGAACCGCCGACTGGTGTTGTCCGGCGCCACCCTTGCCGTGGCGGGCCTCGCCACCCCGGCCATGGCCGGGCTCCAGACTCGCGCCGCCTTTGACGGCCTGAGAAAGACCATTGCGGTCGACCTCTTTCAGGCCACCGACGCGGTCGGCGGCTCGGTGACCGCCGAGGGCATGACCGCCATGCTGACCCAGGCCCTCGTCGAGGACGGCCGCTTTTTGGTGGTCGAGGGGTCCGGTGGGGGCATGGCGCCCAGCGCCATCGTGCGCGCCGCCGTGACCAAATTTGAGGCGGCGGCGGGCGGCGGCGGGCTGAGCATCAGCGGCGGCCCGTTGGGCGGCCTGCTGGGCGGCCGGGCCAGCACCCGCAGCCAGACCGCGGTGATGGAGATCGCGCTGCGTCTGATCGACGCCGCCACGGGCCAGGTCGTCTCGACCTCCAGCGCCCAGGGGCGCGCCTCGTCGCGCACCTCGGAGGCCGGCTTGGTGGAAAGCTGGGGCGGCGGCCGCCTGGGCGGCGAAATCTTCCGCGCCACCCCCATCGGTCAGGCGGGCCAGGACGCCATCATGAAGGCGGTCGACCAGATCGCGGGCGGAATGCGCGCGGTGGAATGGTCGGCCCTGGTGGTCGATGCCGCCGAGAACGGCGTCTATCTGAACGCCGGAGCCGACCGCAACATCCAGTCCGGCCTGACCCTGAGCGTCTGGCGACCTGGCCGGACCCTGACCGATCCCGGCACCGGCGAGGTGCTGGACGTAGAAATGGCCCGCATCGGCCGGGTCCGGGTCGAGACTGTGCGCGCCCGGCTGTCCATCGCCAGCGTCATCGACGGCGAACCGCCGATGCGCGGCGACGTGCTGAAAGCGGATTAGCGGGCCCGGCCTGTACACGGAGAGATGACCATGACCGTCAGACCTGTCGCCATCGCCGCCATCGGCCTGCTGCTCGCGGCCTTCGGGCAAGCCACGCCGGGCACGCCGATTTCAGATACACCCATCGGCCTTGAGGGCGAGCCCCAGTGGCTCGCCGCCCCCGTCCGGACCGACGCCCGGGGCGAGGCCGTCTTCTCCGTCGGACCCGGCCGCTATTCGGTCTTCCTGACCAATCCCATGGCGCCGGCGGTCGTGACCGTCACGCCGGTCAACGACGCGCCGTCGATGACCTCCGCGCCGATCAGGCCCGGCCGGGGCCGGGTCTATGCGGTCGATGCTGCGGGACGCCGGCTGGTGACCACCGTCCCGCGCGGCGGCGGCCGCGTTCGTGTCACCCTGAGCGTCTGGGATGATACCGATATCGTGCACCGCCAGGTCGATGACGCCGCCGGAGCCTCGGCCCCCGTCAACGGCATTGGTGGAACCGGCGGCGGCCGGCTGTCGAACAGGGGGCGCTCGGAAAACGGAGAAACGCGGGCGACCGCCAACCCATCCGGTGGACCCATCGACATTGAGTCCTGGTCATGGGGGAGGATCGACCGGGTGAATACGGTCGAGGCCTGCACGGCGCGACGCGGCGTCGTCGTCATGCATGAGGGCGTTCAGCAATGCCGCCTGCCGGCGACGCCCCGCCGATAGGAGGCCAATTCGGCAATGGGGGAAGTATCGACCACGCGTTAGACCTGACCAGGCCCCGCCGACGGTTCGCCCGTCCCAATGGCCGCAACAAGGAAATGGACACCATGCGGAAAGCAGCGATCATCCTGGCCGGCGCGGCCATATTCGACCTCGGCCTCATAGTCGTGTCGGTCCAGGCGCAGGAAAGCTCGCGCCCATCGCCAGGGGCCATCGTCACGGCGCCCGGAACGGCCTCGAACCGGGATCACATCGACCAGGACGCCCGGATCACGGGCTGCGCCAACGGCAAACACATTCCACAAGCCCCTCTCAGCGCATGTCGGGCCACCCCATCGGATCCATCGGGCCCCGCCGGTCAGACGAGAGCCGTCGACATGTTCCTCAAGATCGACGCCGACTTCACCGCCCGGGCCTGCACGTCCCGGCGCGGCGCGGTCGTCAGACATGAGGGGGTTCAGCAGTGCCGCCTGCCGGCGACGGGAGACCTCGACATCCACAAACAGGGTGTCGCGTTGAACTTTTTGAAGATCGACATCGACTATACGGCCCGCGCTTGCATCGCCCAGCGCGGCGAGGTCGTCACGCGGGACGGCGTTCAGCAGTGCGCCCTGCCCGCCGAGCCGGGGAGCAACCGGGCCGGACCCAGCCGGCGATAGTGGCCGACGGGACGAGCTCCAGGCGCGCCGGCGTGCGCCGCGGGACGCCGCCGCAAAGGGTCGATCCGGACGATGATGCGGTCGTGCGCCTGTCGGCGGCCCCGTCCGACGGGGGGCCGACCGCGACCGGCCGGGTGGTTCTGGAGGTGGGGGGAGAGCGGATTCCGGTCGAGATGACCGTGCCGGCCGGCCCCGTCGCGGTCGAGGACCTGCTGCCCATCGTTCACGGTCTCAGCAGCCTGTTCGCGACTCGCGCGACGGCGCGGGCCGAAGCCGAAGGGCGCGAGATTTCCTGTCGCGCCGGCTGCGGGGCCTGCTGCCGCCAGCTGGTGCCGGTCGCCCCCGCCGAGGCCCGCGCACTGGCCCGGCTGGTCGAGACCATGCCCGAGCCCCGGCGTGAACGGGTGCGCCGCCGCTTCGACGCGGCCCTCGACATCCTCGAACCGCTGGGCCTGATGGAGCGCTTGGATCAGAACCGCGACGATCGTCAGGCGATCGCGCGGGCGTATTTCGCCGCCGACGTCGCCTGTCCCTTCCTCGAGGACGAGGCGTGCTCGATCCACGCCGACCGTCCGCTGTCGTGCCGCGAATATCTGGTCACCTCGCCGCCGGATCTGTGCGCCACCCTGTCTCCGGGCATAGAGAAGGTGACCCTTGAGGCCCGGCCGTCGCTGGCGCTCCTGAACGCCGATCTTCGGGACGGTTGGCTGCCGCTGGTGCTGTCGCTGGTCCAGGACGCCCAGGCCCCGCCCTCGCCGCGCGACCGCCCGGCGGCCGACATCCTGAAGGAGGTGATCGGCAGCCTGTGAGAACACGGGCGATTGCCGACGGTATTTCGTCTGGTGTTGACGGTGTTTGATCGGAGGTCCGCAGAGCGGACTTCGTCATGTTCTGCGAGTCGTTAAATAGCGGCAAGACGCGCTCCACCACCCAAGAGTGTCGTCACCGAAACCCACTGATCCAACGCTCTATTTCGACCTTTAATCCATCCCTCGCCAGTTGGAGGCCTGCCTTCGCAAGGATGTCCATATGGGACGACGCGACTTCCGGCCGACGGGCCATATCCATGCAGAGCGAGACGACGGCGTGGTGCAGATCACCCTGCGCAACCAGTCGAAGAGCCCGGGCCTTGGCTGCTTCGATCTCTGATGCGGATGCAGCCGCCGACGCGTCGAGAGATCCGTCCGCGTTTTCGGCTACGGGCTTTGTTGATCCAGTCAGATGACCGGCCCACGCCGCCAAGGCCGATCGCTTTTCCGGCAAATAGGTGTGACGGTCGTAAACGCCGGTGACGGCGGCCCCCTCGCTGGGTGTATGTCCCAGGACCAGACCGACGACGAACCGGGTGACGCCGTACCGGCCGGTCAAGGTGGTCGCTCCCGAACGCCGTACGTCATGCGGAGAGCCGACCGCGATCTTTCGGCGGGCGCAGGTGCGCGCAAAGGCCCGCGTGATGGCGTGGGGATCCAGATGCTGGTCAGGCGCTCGTCCAGACGGAAATACAAACGGACTTTCCGGATCGAGCGCGAAAGCCTCCTCGAGAACGGTCAGGCAATCCGGACCGAGGGGCACGACGTGCTGATGCCTCGCCTTGGCCCGCGTCGACGGGATGATCCAGACCTTGGCGTCGAGATCGAACTCTGTCTTGAGGGCGCCGGCGACCTCGTTGCGGCGGGTCAGGGTCAGCATCAGGAGCTGGATCGCCAGCCCCATGACCGGCTCGAGGCGGGCGTGCACTCCTGCGGTCTTCTCGCCCGGAGTTCTCGGCGTGCTGGCCTCCACGGCCGCCCGCCAGAGAACCCCGAGCGCGGCGTCGTCGAACATCCGCTCCCGGGATGTCAGGGCGAGCGGCCGCGCCAGACCGGCGGCGACATTCGATTCCAGCCTTTCCTCAAGAACGCCGAACCCGAGCACGGCGTGCAGGACACCTCCGATCGACGCCACGCTCGCCGCTGAAAGTCCCTTTTCGGTGATCAGCGTTCGCATGAAAGCCTTCACGTCTGCGCGCCGGATCTCGGCGAACTCGCGTCCGCCCAGCGGACGCTGGATGTGGTTTTTCCAAACGCTGCGCTCATTCTGGATGGTGACCGCACGCTTCGGTTTGCGCCGACCGCCGTGCAATCCGACTTCCGCGGCGCTCCAGTAGGCTTCGGCGAGCTGGTCGAGCGTGTCTCCGGCCTTCGCCTCCTCGCGCGCCCGGTCTCGCGCTGCAGTCCTCTCGCCGACCGGGTCCAGTCCCTCATGCACCGCGACGCGCATCGTCGCCGCCTTTGCCTTGGCCTCGGCGAGCGAGAGACCGGGATAAAGGCCAAGCACCAGACGTCTGCGCTTGCCGCTCTCGGTGAGGTAGCGAAGCTCGAACTGTTTGGATGACGATGGGAAGACCCGAACCCCGAGACCACGAGTCCCGCTGACCTTCTTCTCATAAGCCTTGGCCGCTGGCTTGAGCGCCGCTATCTGCCGGTCTGTGGCAAGTTGAATGGACGTTCCCAAGACACCCTCCGCCTGTTCGCAAATGATGGGGCAAGCTGGCCAGACTAGCCTTTCGTGGGGCGCCAGTGGGGCATTTTATGCAGCACTCGCTGAAAACCGCTGAAATGCCAAAAAAATCCGTAACTCAACGTTTTCAAAATATTACACGAGTTTTGAAATGTAATGAAACACCCTGAAATGGCCCTTGAGGCGATTCACACCGAGGGGGTCACAGGTTCAATCCCTGTCGCATCCACCATTTCTTATTCAAACAATACAACACGTCCGGTAAAATCGCGGGCACTGTGCCCCCCAGGCGATCACGATGGCTTGCGGCCGGCCGTGACGCTTCATGGTTTGCCTGATGAATGTCAGCGCCGCGGCCTAGTCGCCTTCATACCAGACCAGCGGTGCGTCCACGCCAGCTCCATGGGCGTAGCGGGCGGCGACTGTGGTCCCGGCGGCGTTGTATTCGCCGATCAGGCGGTCGTCGTCGAGGAACCGCGTCGTGGTCGCGCCTGACGCGGTCTGCTTCAGCCGCCCCAACGGATCATAGGCCAAGGTCAAGGCCGAGGCCCCGCCGACCGCCTGGCCCCGGTCGGCATGAACCGATGGCTCCCATTGATGGAAGAACACCGCCCCTTCGACCGGTCCGGGGCGGTGCGCCGTCAGGCCATGGCTTCCTTCGCATTGGCTTGCAGCTGGTCCATGAGCCTTCGGAAGGGGAATCGCCCGTGGCTGATCCGCGCAACGCCAGCAGCAGCCCAGTCCCGATTCGGCGGCGCAACGGGGAAAGCGATGACGTTGAGAGGCAGGGGAACCTCCCGCACAACCCGCTCAACCTGTCCGGGATCCGTAAGGCGCAGGATGAAAAAGTCGCTGGCGCCTGTAACCGTCAGCGGCAGGTCCGTAGTGGCGATGATCCGGCGCGCATTCTCGATCACGTAGCTGATCGGGACCTTCTGACCGTCGCCGAAGCCGCTCGCGCTCCCGACTGGATGGCTGCCGGTTGCAAGGTTTAGCCCCGATGGCCGCGACAGCCCGGGCGTTGCCCGGATCCCAGATGTTGTATAGCACCAGGGGCTCACCAGGGATGTGAAGGGCGGCGAGAGTTTCAAAGCTGAATGGCATTGCTTGTATCTGGCCTCTATTGGCCGAATGTCGAACAACAGCGTCAATGAAAACATATTGGCTGCCGGCTCGAACGCCCGAGCGAGTGACTTCGTGGCATTCAGAGCGCCACAGTCTTCTGTGCGCCAACACCGAACATTCACGGCCGCCTGCAAAGCGGACACCTGTGATCGATTGAGCCCATCATGCGTTGACATCGCGACCCGGCGCCGTTCGAGCACGGGCTTGATGTGCGAAATGCCTGCTGTAGTCGCTGCAGCCAGGCAGGCTATGGCGCCGCGCGTGGTTCGTTCACCCGCCGCGCTCCCCCTTGAACCTGATGCGGCGTAAGGTCGAAACTGCTGCGCAGTTGTGCTTCGGGATCGGCCCTCGCCATCTCGACCTCCCCGCCAAGGCGGGTGTCCGGCGCGGCGGCCGGGAGGTCCTCGAGTGCGCTGGCATAGGCGACCGCGAGCGCATCTTCCGGCTGCGTCGGAATGTCGGGTCGCACGCCCACGCCGTTGGGCGAGGCGCCGGTGATCGGGTTCTCGGAGCGCCCATTGGCGACATAGGCGAACAGACCGTGGCCCAGGTCATGGAGCGGTCGATTCATCGGATTGGCTCCGCCGCGGGTGGTCTCCCCCACGACCTTGACGCGGCCCGCCGATTGAAGATCGTAGGCGAAGGCCTCGGCGGCCGAAATCGTGAAGTTGGCCGTCAACACATAGACCGGCCGCCCATACAGCCTGTCGATGGGAAAGGCGGCGGATTCCGGCTGCTGACGGTCAAATCCGCCGTCCTCCCTCCGCCACAGCCGGACCGATCTGGGAATGGGGCTGGAGGCCAGCCGCCCGATCAGGGCGTCCATCACCGCGGCCCCGCCTCCCCGGTTCGCGCGCAGATCGATGATCAGGGCGCCGGTATCCTGCAACAGATCCATGGCCGCATTGATGCGCGAGGCCGACTCCGGCGTCGAGCCGAAGGATCGCAGATCAAGGTAGCCGATGTTGGCGGGCAGGCGTCGAACCGAGGCGATTCCGTAGGCCTCGGCCGCCTCGGCGGCGGCGCGGGCGGCCGGGTCGACCATCGCCGCAACACCGGCGCCCGGCCCCGTCGCGCGGATGTAGAAATGCTTGTCGCCAAGCGCGGCCCCGACCTCTGTGGTCAGTTGCCCGGCGAAGGCGACCCTGTCTTCGAGCGTGAGATAGCGAGCACGATTGGCGCGCGTGAACGCGCGGGCCGCTTCGCCCTTTTCGGGATCCACATAGGTCCCCAGGGCTGTGTCCAGCGCATCCAGAACCTCGGCGGCCTCGCGCTGTGACCAGGATGCGACCGCGGCGGAAATGACGGAGGGCGGAACGGACGCGGCTTCACCGGGCGGTGGGAAGGCGACGGCCGCGACCGCGCAGACCGCGGACATGAGCTTCTTCGTCATCGTATCCATCACTCTCATTCCTGTCCGTCGGGGCACGGTTTCCCGTGCATTTCGCGAGCGGGGGATCACGGCGCGCGAACGTCGCGTCCTAAGCGGGCGTCAGGCCGGCGACGGGACGCCGCGAGGCCAGGTGATCTCGATCCGCTGATGCGTCTGATCGATCCGCACGCGGGCGCCGCGGAGCGCCTTCGAACCGATCAGGAGCATTTCGCCGGGCCCGGGCCAGGTGACCGTGCTGATCGGCAGGGTCGTCTCGCCCAGTCGGACGGGCGACGCCAGATCGCCCTCGTAAACGGTCAGGAGGTTGGACACGGTGCGCATCTGTCCGCGGGCTCTCGGTTCGCCGGTGATCAGCGTCCGGGCCATCGCCTCGGGCATGACCAGGGTGGCGGCGGTGTGGCCGGTGTCCAGCACCGCCTGCAGCTCACGTCCCCCGATCGTCAGGGTCAGGAGCATCAATCCGTCCTCGGCCACGGTGTAGTCGAACACCGTGCGGCCGTCAGCGGACGGCAAGGCCCCGGGCTGAAGCGAAACGGTGTCGTCCGCGAAGTCGAGCGTCAGAATGCCATCCTTCAGAACATCCATGCCGAACAGGCCGACGAACTCGCCGCCCCAGCGTCGCGCGTCCACCGCATGGGCCTCCCGAGCCGGCAGGGGGCGGCCGCCCAGGGTGAACGCGGCCACCCCATAGATCGGGACCTCGACCTCGTTCTCGCCCGAGCCGTCCCCGGTGGTTTCATGGCCGACCAACGGCAGGCCGAGCCGTTCCGCCGTGGCCTGATCCAGCCTGATCGGCCCGGGCGCCCCGGTGTCGATGCCGAACAGGAAAGGTCCCTGGCCATTCACCATCACCTCGACCGCCGGCATTCCGCGCAACGGCCGACTGGGAACGGAGACCGCGGCCCCGGCGCCGGCTTCCTGCCTGGCCGGCGAGGGCGCCGCCGCACAGGCGGTGGCGAGGATCAGGCCGGCGGTCAGCGCCGCGGGCAGGCTCAGGGGTCGGATCATCAGGGGGCTCCGTCGTTGCATCAGGCCAGCATGCCGACCGGTGATCGACGCGTCCCTCGCCCGTCGACCGGTCGTCGGGCCCGCGACGAAGACGCGACCAAACCCGGCGGACACCCCGGATTCCTGCGCTATAGTCAGGCTTCCGCCCCCGAACGGCGCCGTCCGAATGCTCATACGCCAGTCCGCCTTCCCGCCGCCGCCCGAGGTTCGAGGCCTGATCGGGGCGTTGTGGGTCTTCGGCTTCGGCGTGATGGTGCTGGGCGCCGCGCCTGCCCTCGACGTGGCCGTTACGGCGCGGTTCGCCCTGCTCGCCGTGTCCGGCGCCGCCCTGTCGGTCGGACTCTGGGTCCTCGCGGCGCGCTTCCGCGGCCGGGGGGCGGTGCTGCCCGTGGCGGTGCTGTGCATCGGCGTTCTGGTCGCCCTCGCTGTCCAGGTCGGCGCCGACCTCGTGAGCGCCAGTCTGGCGGCGCGCCTGTTCGACGCCAATGTGGTCCAGTCGCTGGTCGTCTCCAGCCGGCCCTCGGCGGCCCTGATCATGCGCCTGATCGCCGAGACCGGCGTGATCCTCTACATCGGCCTGTTCGGCGTCTTCGCCATCTCCGCCAGCTCCCTGCTGTCGCTGATCGAGACGCGTGAGCGGGACCGGCTGCTGGTCGAGGCCCGGGCCGCCGCCGACCGGGCCCAACTCGCCGCCCTGCGGCTCCAGCTCAGCCCGCACTTCCTGTTCAACACCCTGAACGCCATCGGCGCCCTGGTGACGACGGGGCGCGCCGTCGAGGCCGAGGCCATGATAGACCGGCTGTCGGACGTCCTGCGCGCCTCTCTCGCGCCCGGGATGGACAGTCTTGTCCCGCTGGCGGACGAACTGGCGGTGACCCGGGCCTATCTGGACATCGAGGCGGTGCGCTTCCGCGACCGGATGACGGTCGACTATGACTGCCCGGCCGAGCTGGACCGCGCCCTGACGCCCGGCTTCCTGCTCCAGCCGCTGGTCGAGAACGCCGTCAAATACGCCGTCGCCCCGGCCCTGCGTCCGACCCGCATCCGCGTCTCGGCCCGACGCGAGGGCGACGAGCTGGTTCTGGCGATCGAGGACGACGGTCCCGGCGAGGGCCGCCCATCCGCCTCGGGTACAGGGCTCGGCCTTCGCAACGTCCGCGAACGCCTGGGCCTGCTGTTCGGCGCGCGCGGCCGCCTGGAGGCGGGTCCGTCCGGCCCCGGCTTCCGCGTCGAGGCGCGCCAGCCCCTGGCCTTCGCTCCGGAGCCGGTCGCGTGAGTCCCCGCCGCCTGCGCGTCGTGCTGGCCGATGACGAGCCTCTGGCCCTCGAGCGCCTGGCCTTCGCCTTCCGCGACATCGACGATGTCGAAGTGGTCGGCCAGGCCGGCAACGGGCCCGAAGCACTCGAAGTCATCCGGCGCCTCCGCCCCGACCTGGTGGTGCTGGACATCCAGATGCCGGGCCGCAGCGGTCTCGGCGTGGCCGCCGAATTGACCGGCCCGGACCGCCCCGAGATCGCCTTCCTGACCGCCTTCGACCAGCACGCCATAGACGCCTTCGACGTCGAGGCCGCCGACTATCTGCTCAAGCCCCTGCGGGTCGACCGGCTGCGCCAGACCGTCGAGCGCGCCCGCCGACGTCTGCAGGCCCGCGCCGCATCCGCCGCCTCCGAAACCCGACCGTCCGGCGAGCCGTCTGCCGAGGCGCCATGGATGGCCGCCGACGGCGCCGCATTCTGGGTCCAGGGCCGCGACGGGCTGGTCCGGATTCCCTTCGACTCGGTCGACTGGATCGAGGCCGCCCGCGACTACGTCCTGCTGCATGGCGAGAGATCCACGCCCCTGTTGCGCGCCACCATGAAGACGCTGGAAGCCCATCTGCCCGAGGCCGCCTTCCTGCGCGTGCACCGTTCCGCCTTCGTCCGCCCTGCGGCCGTCGCCGGCCTCGGGGCGCTCGGCCCGGGCGGCGCCGTCCTGATCCTCCGATCCGGCGGCGCCGTTCCGGTCGGGCCCAGCTACCTGCCCGCCGTTCGCCTCCGCTTCGGGGGTTGATCGGGGGCGGTTTCGCCGCGCCCTCCATCACCCGCCTGATCGACCGACGGCGGAAAGCGCCCGGGACCCGCGGCAATCGTGCGCCGGCTTTGTCTCCCCTTCGTCGCACGGTCGATCACTCGTCGCCGCCGCCGCACGGGGCCGTCCGCGACCGCTAAGGAAAGCGCGACCATCGCACCCGCCCGGAGCCCCGAATGTCACCCGTCTTTCGCCGGTAAAGCGCCGGCGTCTCTGACTGTCCAGGTCGAGGGTCGCGACGTCCACGGCCCGGCGGCGGTGACCCGCCGCCTGTCGCGCGAGGACTGATCGCGGCCAGCCCCCGGGGCCCTGGCCGGTCCACTGCGGCGACTTCACACGAAAGGAAGGCCGGATGCCGACGTCCGACCCATTCATCCGGTCCTACCTCGACCGCATCGCCTACGCCGGGCCCATCGACGTTTCCCTGGCGACCCTGAGAGCCCTGAACCTCGCCCACGCCGCGACCATCCCTTTCGAGAACATCTCGTCCTTCATGGGAATCCCGCCGAGACTCGACCTGCCCTCGCTGCAGGCCAAATTGATCGACGGCGGACGCGGCGGCTACTGCTTCGAGCAGAACACCCTGCTGTATGCGGTCCTCACCCGCCTGGGCTTCTGTGTCACGCCACTGGCCGGAAGGGTCGTGTGGATGCAGCCCCCCGACGGGCCGCCGACGCCCCGCAGCCACATGCTGCTGCGCGTGGAGACCGAGGACGGCCCGCACATCGTCGACGTCGGCTTCGGCGGCCACATCATGACCGCACCGCTGCGGCTGGCGTCAGGCGGGAGCCAGAGATCACTGACGGGTAGCCAACGGATCGTCGAGGGGGTCGGACAGTATGCGGTGGAGGTCGAGCTGCCGCGCGGCTGGCGCCCCACCTACCGCTTCACCCTCGCCCCGCACCTGCCGGTCGACTTCGAGCCGCTGAACTGGTTCGCGGCCACGCACGAAAGCTCGCTGTTCGTGACGAACCTGCTCCTGGAGCGGGTGACGCCGGCGGTGCGCTTCAGCCTGTTCAACGACGTCTTCACGATCCGTCGAAAGGGTCAGCCGCCCGGGACCCGCCGGATCCGCGACCAGGCGGACTTCACCCGGGCCCTGACCGGGGCCTTCAACCTGCCGGCGACCCTGCCCTTCGGGACGATGTTCGAACGGCTGGCGAAGGGCGTGGACGGGCCGACTGACCATTCCAAAACGAACGGAGAAGAGCCGTGAGCCTTCGCGCCATCATCGTCTATTGTCTGCTCGCCCTGGCGGCGAGTTGGGGGATCCAGTACGGCGGATTGGCCGTCCTGGGCGCCTTCGACGGCCCCGAGGCCGCGCCGTGGCTTCTGTCCAGCATGTGGTCGCCGACCATCGTCGCGCTTGGGTTCCTGGTGTTTCACCGTCCCGCCCGGCGCGGCCTGCTGTGGAAGCCGACCTTGCCGGGCCTCCCGCTCGCGCTCGTCGCCATCGGCGTGCCGACGCTGACCGGCTTCGGACTGGTCGCCGTGTTCGAGGCTCTCGGCTGGGGCGACGCAGGCTGGTTCGATTTCGCGGCCAGCGGCGTGACCATCACGAGGGGGCCCTGGAAACTGGGCGGAGGTTCGCAGAACTGGCTGCTCTTCGTCGCCAACGTGGCGGCGACCGGCGTCTGGTTCGCCCTGCTGAACCTTGATGCGGCGGTGGGCGAGGAATTCGCCTGGCGCGGGTTCCTGCAGGGGCACGTGATCGGGCGGCTGGGTCAGACCGCGGGATTGACCTGCCTGGGCCTGTTCTGGTCGTTCTGGCATCTGCCGGCGCTGCTGTCGGGCTACAACTATCCGGAACACCCGGTGCTCGGCGCCCTGGTGCTGTTCCCGGCAACCCTGGTCGCCATGGCCTTCTTCTACGGCTGGCTCACCCTGCGCGCCCGAAGCTTCTGGCCGGCGGCGCTCGCGCACGGCGCCGCGAACTCGATCCAGATCGGCGTGATCTCCAATCTGAAGCTGACGGTCCCGTCGCTCTATCTGGATCTGGCTGGCCTCGTCGTGTCGATGCTGGTCGGGCTTGTCGCCTGGTGGGCGTTGAGCCGGCGACAGGTCCCCGCGGAAGAGCGCCAGACAGCGCCCGCCTGAGGCTGTAGGGACTCAACAACCGAGGCCCGCCGCCTTTCGGGGTCATGCCGGGATACCTGGAGGAATGGGAGGTCCTGCTGGACGCAAGCCTCCCCGTTGGTCCGGCGGCCTTCCACTGCGCGCAGCGTTCGACATCGTGGACGCGGACATCGACGAGGCGCGCATCGTCCGACATCCCCGGGGGCTCGGCGTGCTCGGCTCCATGACAGGAGCTTCACCCCCTTGCCGCAAGAAGGGACGCGCAGACGCCCTCCACGATCGATCTGCGAATGATAATGCGTCGAATCGCAAGAAAGCCTGAGGTCAGTCCACCGCCCACATTCGCCCGCTTCTGAAGTTCTCCATGTCTCCTCGTCTCGTCACCACCGTCTTCGGGCCGACCTACGCGGCCGATGTGGCCTGCACGCCGCGCTTCTGGCCCAGCTTCTCGAATTGGCGCGACCAGGAGATCATCGAGGTGCGGCCGCGGTTCTTCCTCAAGGCACTCAGAGACGGTCTCGTCATGCAGCTGGCTTCCCTCTCTTCGTGACCCTTGAGCATTTCCAGCAGATCGGCCGGCTCAGGGTCCTGCTGAACTTGCCTTGAGACGCCGGATAGAAATCTGTGCTGGCCCCACCACTCGACGCATAGCCTTGGTCGCCGATATCGCGTCGCCCGGGATTCGCGGCGCGGCCTTCGGGCTGCGTCAGTCGCTTGACACCATCGGTGCCTTTGCCGGACCGCTCATCGCCATAGCCCTCAAGTTCGTTCTCGCGGGGAACATCCGCGCGGTGTTCGCCTGTTCCATGGTTCCAGCCCCGCTTGCGGTCGCGGTGCTCATCTTCGCGGTCAAGGAACCCCGTCGCATCGACGGCGTCCGTCATCCGCGATCGCCGATCCGATGGATAGATGCACGGGCGATGGGCCGAGCGTTCTGTCTGTCGTCGCCCTGGCCGTCGTGTTCACCATGGCCAAGTTCAGCGAAGCCTTCCTGGTGTTGAGGGCGCTGGATGTCGGCCCGGCCGTCGCTCTTGTGCTCCTGGTGATGGTGGTGATGAATGTGGTCTATTCGGTCGTAGCCGCGCTCACCGGGAGCTTGTCGGACCGGATGGGTCGGCGCCGGCTGCTGATCCTGGGCCTCGCGGTTCTGATCGTCGCCGACGGGGTCCTCGCCCTTGTGGCGACTATTCCGGGCGTTCTGATCGGGGTCGCCCTATGGGGTCTGCACATGGGTCTGAGCCAGGGACTGCTGGCGGCGCTGGTTGTGGATATGGCCCCGTCGGATATGCGCGGCACAGCGTTTGGTCTGTTCAATCTCGCCAGCGGGGTGACCTTGCTAGCGGCCAGCGTCGTCGCCGGCTTGCTGTGGTCGCGGATGGGAGCGGAGGCAACGTTCCTCGCGGGCACCATGTTCGCCTTGCTGGCGACGGCGGGGCTTGTGCTCATGGCATCGCGCAGTCCGGCGGAGGGAAGACGGCCCTCTGAGCGGCTTCTCAGCCATTAGTCGCCCGCCATGGATTTGGTCGGGACACCTCTCTCCCTGTCGCATCCACCATTCCCGCCGGCTCCCTCCGCCGGACCTTCATTGAAATCAGGCGGCCTCGAAGCCGCGTCGGCGGCCAGGGCGGCGTTCAGGCCAGGTTTGCGCTGGCGTCGCCGACGAAATGCCAGCCGCCCGGGGGCAGCATATTGGCGAGGAAGGACTGGCGGTGTCCGCGCAGGACGACCCGCAGCGCCGGACGGCCCGACTGGTCGACGATCTCGTATCGGGCCTCATAGTCCGGGGCCGCCGGCCACTGGCGCATCCGTTCGGCGACGAAGGCCTGGGCGCGGCCGCGTGCGACGGCGGGATCGGCCTTCGACCCCAGGGTCTGGACGCCCGCCGCGGCGGCGCCGTCGGCGATGCTCTGCAGGCGATCCTGCGACCGGTTGACGGCGAGCAGATCGACGCCGCCGACGACGAGCAGGAAGATCGCCGGGCCGAGGAAGGCAAACCGGAGCGCAAGCGACCCGCCCGACTCGCGCAGGAGCCGCGCGGTATCGGTCATGCCGCCGACTTCCGTCCCGGATAGGGGGCGGATGCGACCGATTTCGGGGCGAAGGCGATTCGTGCTCACAACATGTCCCAGTGGAGGGCCGGGCGCGGCCCTGCAGCGTCTTCCGAGAGGGCGGATGCTAGGCCGGAGTCCTTAATCGACCGTTTGGAGACCGCGGTTCGACGCCTAGAGCTCTTCCAGGACGACGCCTTTGTCCGACAGATATTTCGAGCCGATATAGGCGGTCGCCAGCCACAGGGCGGACCAGAGGGACCAGGCGACGGTCGCCGACTCCAGGCTGATGTGGACATCCTGGGCGGTGCGGAACTGGCTGATCGCCCCCACGGCGGCGGCGGCGGCGGCCGACGACAGCACCACGATCCGCGACCAGGACTGGGCCGTCAGCAGGGCCAGTCCGCCGATCGCCAGCAGGACGGCCGAGATCAGCCATGGCAGTTCCTGCCGGTTCAGGCCGAAGGCGGCGTTGAACAGGGCGTAGATCAGCAGTGTGGCGCCGGCGGCGCGAAGGACGAACATGATCTGAGCCTCCCGAACCCGCGCAGTATCGCCCGACAGGCTATCGAAATCGTAAAGTCGGCGCGGGGACGGTGAGCCCAGCCTTAATTCGGCGGCTTTCACCATTCCGCCGTTATTTCCCCCTAGAGGCCGCCGTCCGCCGCCTTCCGCGCCGACCGTTCGCGCGCTGAATCGTGCTATTGGACCGCCCCATGCCCTTCCCCGCCAGTCATCCCGCGCTCGACCGCGCCCTTTCCGAACGCGGCTATGCCGAGCCGACGCCGGTGCAATCCGCCGTGCTGGAGGCCGAACAGGGCCGCGACCTGCTGGTCTCGGCCCAGACCGGTTCCGGCAAGACCGTCGCCTTCGGCCTCGCCCTCGCCCCCACCCTGCTGGGCGAAGCGGAGAAATTCGCCGAGTTCGGCGCGCCGGTGGCCCTGGTCATCGCCCCGACCCGCGAACTGGCGCTGCAGGTCTCCAACGAGCTGCAATGGCTCTACGCCAAGACCGGCGCCCGCATCGTCTCCTGCGTCGGCGGCATGGATCCCAAGGTCGAGCGTCAGGCGCTGAACCGCGGCTGCCACATCGTGGTCGGCACGCCCGGCCGCCTGCGCGACCACCTCGAGCGCGGCTCGCTGGACCTGACCACCCTGCAGGCCGTCGTGCTCGATGAAGCCGACGAAATGCTGGACATGGGCTTCCACGAAGACCTGACCTTCATCCTCGAGACCGCCCCGGCCGAGCGTCGCACCCTGATGTTCTCGGCCACCCTGGCGCGCGACATCGTGCAACTGGCCAAGACCTACCAGAAGGACGCCCTGCGCATCGACACGGTGGCCGGCAACGCCTCGCACGCCGACATCGAATACAAGGCCATCCGCGTCGCCCCGAACGAGGTCGAGCTCGCCGTCGTCAATGTGCTGCGCTATTTCGAGGCCCCCGGCGCGCTGGTGTTCGCCAATACGCGCGAACGGGTGAAGCACCTGACCTCCAGCCTGCGCGAACGCGGCTTCTCGGTCGTCGGCCTGTCGGGCGAACTGACCCAGAGCCAGCGCTCGGAAGCCCTTCAGGCCCTGCGCGACGGCCACGCCCGCGTCTGCGTCGCCACCGACGTCGCCGCCCGCGGTCTCGACCTGCCCGATCTGGGCCTGGTCATCCACGCCGAAATTCCCGTCAACAAGGCCGGCCTGCTGCACCGGTCGGGCCGCACCGGCCGGGCCGGCAAGAAGGGCGTCTCCGTCCTGCTGGTGAGCTACACGCGTCGCCGCAAGGTCGAGCTGATGCTGCAGTCCGCCTCGATCAAGGCCGAATGGTCGGGCCCGCC
This sequence comes from Brevundimonas sp., assembly GCA_004296955.1. Taxonomy (GTDB): domain Bacteria; phylum Pseudomonadota; class Alphaproteobacteria; order Caulobacterales; family Caulobacteraceae; genus Brevundimonas. The sequence continues at coordinate 12,514 of SCVB01000072.1, read as the reverse complement.
CTCGGCCGAGATGATCCTCGAGAACGATCGCAAGCGCATGCTGGCCGACCCGGTCCTGACCGCACCGGTCGAGGATGAGGACACCCTGTCCCTGGGCCGCAAGCTGCTCGAGACCAGCACGCCGGAGCAGATCGCGGCGGCCCTGATCCGCCTGTACCAGCAGAAGCTGCCGGCGCCGGAAGACGTCTATGACGACGACCGGATGAAGCGCCAGCAGGAGACCGGCAAGAACGACAAGGGCCAGGCCGACGTTCCCTATTCGGACTTCGCCCGCGGCGGCGACATGGCCTGGTACCGGATCAATATCGGCCGCGACAAGAACGCTGATCCGAAATGGCTGATGCCGACCATCTGCCGCCTGGGCCATGTGACCAAGCGCGACATCGGCGCGATCAAGATCTTCGAGCGCGAGACCAAGTTCGAGATCACCCAGGAGATGCAGGCCAAGTTCGAGGCCGCCATCGCGCTCGGCCTCGAGGACGGGGTGAAGATCGATCCGGCTGTCAAGCCGGGTCCGTCCGAGAAGCCGGTCAGCCGCTGGGACAAGAAGCCGGGAGCCGGCGGCGATCGCCCCGAGAAGAAGCCGTGGAAGGCCCGCGAGGAAGGCGGCGACAAGCCGGCCTGGAAGCCGCGCGAGGACCGTCCCGAAGGCGCGAAGAAGCCGTGGGTCAAGCGGGACGACGCCGCCCCGGCCTCCGAGGGCAAGAAACCCTGGGTCAAGCGCGAGGAGACCGCCGCCAAGCCCGCCTGGAAGGCGCGCGAAGACCGTCCGCAGGGCGAGAAGAAGCCGTGGGTCAAGCGCGACGACGCGCCCGCGCCTGCCGCCGAGAGCAAGAAGCCCTGGGTAAAGCGCACGCCCAACGACCCGACGCCCGAGGGCAAGAAGCCCTGGGTCAAGAAGCCGGCGGCTGAGGGCAAGACGCCCTGGACGCCGCGCTCCGACGCCGAGGCCGCGCCGGCCGCAGCCGGCGACAAGCCCTGGAAGGGCAAGCCCAAGGGCGGCGATCGTCCGTGGGCGTCCAAGGACGCCCGCGGCAAGCCCGCAGCGCCCAGAGCGCCGTACAAGGCCAAGGGACCGCGCGGCTAGGGACACCGCAGGGGATGACCATGACCGCCATGTTTTGGGTTTTGGCCATTCCCGCACTCGCCGCTATCGCCCTCGCCGCTGTCATCGGTGCGGGGATAGGGAAGCGGATGGATCGCGCGACCCCTGCTGGCGCGCCCGTCGATCACAAGCCCAGGCCACTGGTTTCGCGGGTACTCACCACCCTGTCCTGCGTCGCGATGGTGTCGGCCCTTGTGATGGCGGGGCATCGTCGGAATATGGACCTGTATCCGATGGAGGGCGCCGTCCTCATGACCTTGTTCATTCTGGGCTGCCTCGCCGGGATCGTGAACCGGCGGGTCTATGGTTTCTGGATCTAGAGTATCCGGCTGTGAGGATTGATCCCGCGATGTAACCGTTTACGGTGACCGCAAAACAAGAAGCTGCGGGCAGAAAACATATGGCGGACGTCCGGCTGACCGGCGTGACCAAGAGCTTCGGGACCACCGAGGTTCTGAAGGGCGTCGACCTTGAGATCGCGGACGGCGAGTTCGTGGTCTTCGTCGGCCCCTCGGGCTGCGGCAAGTCCACCCTGCTGCGCACCATCGCCGGTCTGGAAGAGGCGACCGGCGGCGACATCGCCATCGGCGGCAGGATCGTCAACGACCTCGGACCGTCTGACCGCGGCATCGCCATGGTGTTCCAGTCCTACGCCCTCTATCCGCACATGAGCGTCTACGAGAACATGGCCTTCGGGCTGAAGCTGGCCAGGGCGGACAAGGCCGAGATCGACCGGCGGGTGCGCGGCGCGGCCGAGACGCTGAACATCACCGACTATCTGGACCGCAAGCCCAAGGCCCTGTCGGGCGGGCAGCGCCAGCGGGTCGCCATCGGCCGGGCCATCGTCCGCGAGCCGCAGGTCTTCCTGTTCGATGAGCCCCTGTCCAACCTCGACGCCGCCCTGCGGGTGCGGATGCGCTATGAGTTCGCCAGCCTGCACGAGCGACTGAAGACGACCATGGTCTATGTCACTCACGACCAGGTCGAGGCCATGACCCTGGCCGACCGGATCGTGGTGCTGAACGCCGGGCGGATCGAGCAGGTCGGCAAGCCGATGGAGCTGTATGAGCGGCCGCGCAATCTGTTCGTGGCGGAGTTCATCGGCAGTCCGAAGATGAACCTGCTGCCCGCCGAGATCGTCTCGGCCACGGCCGGGGGCGCAACCGTGCGCACCGCTGCGGGCGAGACGCTGAAGGTCGCGGTCGACGCCTCGCGGGCGAAGGTCGGCGACCGCGTCACCCTGGGCGTCCGCCCCGAGCACCTGACCCTCGCGGGACCGGGCGACGCGGTGTCGGCGACGGTGACCTTCGTCGAGACCCTGGGTCATGCGACCTACGCCTATCTGACGGCGGGCGAGGCGCCGGTGACCGTGCTGCTGCCGGGCGATGTCCGCCCACGGACGGGCGAGACCCTGAGCCTGCGGGTTCCGGCTGACCAGGCCCATCTCTTCGACGCCGACGGCGAGGCTTTCGCCCGACCGTAGTCGAACGCGTGTTGCATCGCACAACGCATCGCTTCTAGATGTGCGGATGCCCGCCCCGGCCACGCTCACCGTCGACCTGAACGCGCTCGCCGCCAATTACCGCACCCTTGAGGCGATCGGCGGCGTCCCCGTGCACCCGGTCGTTAAGGCCGACAGCTACGGCCTCGGGGCGGCCGCCTGTTCCCGTCGGCTGATGGCGGAGGGGGCGCGGACCTTCTTCGTGGCGCGTACGGGCGAAGGCGAACGGCTGCGCGCCGACCTGGGGCCCGATCCGGCCATCTATGTTCTGGACGGCTGCCTGACCGGACGCGCCGCCCGGTTGCGGGCCGCCGACCTGCGCCCGGTCCTGAATGCGCCCGCCCAGCTGGCTGAGTGGCGGGCGGCGGGCGGCGGGCGCTGCGGACTGCAGATCGACACCGGCATAAACCGGCTGGGCTTCCGGCCCGAGGCCGCGCCCGAGCCGTTCGAAGGGCTGGAGCTGGTGCTGAGCCATCTGGCCTGCGCCGACGATCCCGCCGAGCCGATGAACGCGCGGCAAAGAGACGCCTTTGCGACGGTCTCGGCCCGCTATCCGGGCGCCCTGCGGTCGTTCGCCAATTCCGGCGGCGTCTTCCTCGGCGCCGACTATGGGTTCGACGCCACCCGGCCCGGCATCTGCCTGTACGGCGGCGGGCCCGAGGGCCGTCCCGACGCCCGCATCCGGCCGGTCGCGACCCTGACGGCCGAGGTGCTGCAGGTGCTCGAGGTTCCGGCCGGCGAGACGGTGGGCTATTCGCGGACGTTCACCGCGACGGGACCGACCCGGATCGCCACCTGCGCCGCGGGATACGCCGACGGCGTGCTGCGCAGCTACAGCCCGCGGGGGCAGGTCTTCGTCGCCGGCGAGATGCGGCCGATCGTCGGGCGGGTGTCGATGGACGCCTGCGCGGTCGACGTCACCGGGCTGGAGGTCGCGGTCGGCGATCGGGTCGAGCTGTTCGGCGCGAACCGGATGCTGGATGACGCCGGCGCCGCGGCGGGAACGATCGGCTATGAGCTCCTGAGCGCCATCACCGCCCGCGTGCCGCGGATCTACGCCGGCTGAAACGCCTCAGCGCGCGTCCCGCACCACGGCGCCGCCCTTGATCACCACCGGCACGGTCTCGAGCATCCGCACGTCCGCCAGCGGATCGCCGGACACGGCGATCAGGTCGCCGTAGCGGCCCGTGACGATGGCGCCGACGTCGCCCTCGCGGCCCAGGGCCTGGGCGGCGTTCCAGGTGGCGGCGCGGATCGCCTCGGCGGGGGTCATGCCGTATTCCACCATGATCGCGAACTGCCGGGCGTTCTGGCCGTGCGGATAGATGGCGGCGTCCGAGCCGAACACCATCCGGGCCCCGGCGCGGTGGGCGGCGCGGAAATTGTCGCGCTGCAGCTGGCCGATCTCGCGGTCCTTGCGCAGATTGTCTTCGGTCGTGCCGAACTGCGTCCCGGTCTCCTGGGTGAAGTCGGTGTTGTAGATATCCATCGACAGCCAGGTCCCGTGCTCGACCGCCAGCCGGATGCCCTCGGCGTCGATCAGCGAGGCGTGCTCGATGGTGTCGATGCCGGCGCGGATGGCGTCGGCGATGCCCGAGGCGCCGTGGGCGTGGGCGGCGACCTTGAGGCCCCACATATGCGCCTCGTCCGCCACGGCGGTGAGCTCGGCCAGGGTCATCTGTTGCTGGCCCGGCTCGGTGTTGCGCGAAAAGACGCCGCCGGTGGCGCAGACCTTGATCACCAAGGCGCCGTATTTGCGGACCTCGCGCACGGCGTGGCGGGCGGCCTCGACGCCGTCGGTATTGAAGGGATTGGCGCGGGCGAAGGAGCGCGGCAGGCCGTTCTCGTCGCAATGCCCGCCGGTGGCGCCGAAGGAGGCGCCCGCCGGAATGACGCGCGGCCCCTCGACGAAGCCGCCGTCAATGGCCTGACGCAGGGCGACGTCGGCGAAGTCCGGCCCGCCCAGGTTCCTCACCGTGGTGAAGCCCGCCATGAGGTTGGCGCGGGCGTGGCCGACCTGCAGGATGGTCCCGAAGTCGTCAGCGTAGTCGAGCTCGTTCCAGCCCGAGACATAGGGCGTCGAGGCCAGATGGACGTGCATGTCGATCAGGCCGGGCAGCAGGGTCAGGCCCGGCAGGTCGAGCCGGCGGGCGTCGGCGGGCAGATCAGCCGGCGCGGCCGTACCGACCGAGGTGATCCGGCCGTCGGTCACGACCACCACGGGATTGTCGACATAGCGGCCGCGCTCGACATCGACCATGCGGGCGGCGGTGACGACGAGGGTATCGGCGAGAACCGGCCCGGTCAGGCCGAATGACAGCGCCAGCGCGGCGACGGCGGCCGCGGCCAATCGATTCAACATGGTGGTTCTCCCCTGTGACGGTGAAGCTGGCATGGCGGGACCCGCTGGGCAACTCAAGGCCCCCTCTTCCATCGGGAGAGGGGCGCCGGTCCTACCCGCCCCGGCCGCCGTGCTTGGCATACTCCAGCCGCGCCACGGTCCGGTTGTGGACCTCGTCGGGGCCGTCGGCGATGCGCAGGGTGCGGACCATGGCGTACATCTCGGCCAGGGGGGTGTCGCCCGAGACCCCTGCCCCGCCGAAGGCCTGGATGGCGTCGTCGATGACCTGCAGCGCCATGCGCGGGGCGGCGACCTTGATCTGGGCGATCTCGGACTTGGCGTTCTTGGCCCCGGCCTCGTCCATCATCCAGGCGGCCTTGAGGACCAGCAGGCGGCACATCTCGATATTGGTGCGGGCCTCGCCGACGCGCTGCTCCCAGACCGAATGCTCGGCCAGGGATTTGCGGAAGGCGGTCCGCGACAGCAGGCGCTGGACCATCAGCTCGAGCGAGCGTTCGGCCACGCCGATGACGCGCATGCAGTGGTGGATGCGGCCCGGCCCGAGGCGGCCCTGGGCGATCTCGAAGCCCCTGCCCTCGCCGGCGATCAGGTTTTCGACCGGGACGCGGACGTTCTCCAGCACCACCTCGGCGTGGCCGATCGGACGCTCGTCATAGCCGAACACCGACAGCATCCGCTCGACGCGGAAGCCGGGCGTGTCGACGGGAACGATGATCTGGGACTGCTGGGTGTGGACCGAGGCGTCGGGATCGGTCTTGCCCATGACGATGGTCACCGCGACGTTCGGGTGCGCCATGTTGGTCGACCACCATTTGCGGCCGTTGATCACATAGTGGTCGCCGTCGCGCACGATCCGGGTCTGGATATTGGTGGCGTCCGAGGAGGCGACCTCGGGCTCGGTCATCAGGAAGGCCGAGCGGATCTCGCCGGCCATCAGGGGCTTGAGCCATTTCGCCTGCTGGGCCTCGTTCCCGTACATATGGAGGACTTCCATATTGCCGGTGTCCGGGGCGTTGCAGTTGAACACCTCGGCCGACCACAGATGGCGGCCCATCAACTCGGCCAGGGGCGCGTATTCGAGATTGGTCAGGCCCGCGCCGTGTTCGCCGGGCAGGAACATGTTCCACAGGCCGGCCGCGCGCGCCTGGGCCTTCATCTCCTCCATGGCCGGCGGCTGGCGGGTGTGATCCTCGCGGACCTGGGCGCGGTATTCCTCCTCGCGCGGCAGGACATGGTCGTCGAGGAAACGCTTCACCCGCTCCTGCCAGTGCAGGGCCCTGTCGCTGTGGCGGAATTCCATGGTCTTGCTCCGGAAAAGAAAACGGCGCGATCCGTTTGCGGGACCGCGCCGTGGAATACCTTGCTTCAGATCACAATCAGCGCTTCAGTAGCGGGGCCAGCTTCTGCGCGATCATCATGTCGCCGGCGATCTTCAGCTTGCCCTGCATGAAGGCCATCATCGGATCCAGCTGGCCGTTGGACAGGGCCATGAAGTCGTCCCAGCTGATCGACACCGTGGCGTCGGCCGGCTTGTCCTCGTTGGTCACCGAGTTGGGCGTCGAGGCGCCGTCGATGAAGATCTTGCCGACGTCGCCGAGATCGATCTTCACGGTCTTGCCCAGACCGGAATTGTCGCCCACGGCGCCGCGGATGTGTTCGGTGACTTGAGCCAGGTCGGCCATGAACGCTTCTCCCTGATGCGCGAGCCCCGGTCGGCCGGGGATCGGGTTGAGCCATGGACCTAGACCGGGTGCGGGCGGCTGCCAAGGTCACGCCGGGTCAAGTTGTCCGGACAATCCGTCGCGCTCGCCCTCCGCCGGACGAATTCGCCGTCCGAAAAGGCGCATTTTTCTCCCAAAAAGCGAATAACTCGCCCAACCGGAGCAAGAGCGACGACGGCCGCCGGCCTCCGGCCCCGGATGCGGAACCGTCGCCTTGCCAAGCGGTTAAGGTTACCATAACGATGATACTTCGGTCCCTCGCTGTGGGGTTATGCGCGGGCCCTGGGACGACTGAATTGGGGAGCTAAAGTGAAACACATAGTCATCGCCGCCGCCGGCGCTCTGCTGGCCCTGGCCGCAAGCGCCGGAACGTCAGCCGCCCAGGACCGGGGCTACGGACCGCCGCCGCCTCCTCCGCCGCCGCCGCCCACGTATTGCTGCGACAATCCCCCGCCTCCGTGCCGCGACGGAGGTCCTCGCGACTCCTACGGAGTCTGCCTGTGCGACTACGAGGTGAATTGGTACAATACCCCGAGGCCGTGGCACGTCGTCCGCGCCGGCGGGCCGGGCGTCCGCATCCGCGGTCGGCCGGTCACCATCGAGTCGGGCCGGATCGATATCCAGGGCCCGCCGATCTATGTCGAGGCCCCGCCCATCCGTATTCGGGCCCCGCAGATCTATCTGCGCGCCCCTGAAGTTCACATCCGTCCGTCCGACGTCACCGTCGAGCCGCCGGAAATCCACTTCTCCGACTGCGAAGGCGTGATCGAGTGCGAGCCCGTCAGCCATGGCGCCAACACGGCGCCGGGCAGCTACGACGGCGAGCGCGGCTAGGCCGACAGGTTCAGCGCCGGCCGGACACGTCCGGCCGGCGCGCCCCTGACGACAGGAAGGAGGCCCGCGCCGCTTGGCGTCGGGCCTCTTTTTTCATCGGGCCTGTTTGTTCATCGGGCCGGGAAACGGCGGCGGCGACGGGCCTTACTCCTGGGCGGCGTCGGAACCGGCGGCGGAGAGGCCAGGCGCACAGAAGTTTCGCGCCTCCCAGGCGAGGGTCATGTCGGCGCCGGCGAGGGCCGCCCGCACCGCTTCGTCGCATTTGTTCTCGCTCAGCAGCTGCGTGACCTCGCTGCGCAACGCCGCGCGGGCGTTCGCCGCGTCGCGGAGAATCCGGGCTTCCCGCCGGTCTCCCGGCAGGCACAGGGACAGCCAGGAGGCGTCGGCGCAGCGCGCAATCAGCCGCGCCTGCCGGTCGGCCTCGGCCGGGCTGATCCCGGGCGGCGGCGGCGAAGACGAGACGGTCGACGGCACCGGCACGGCAATGGCGGGCGGCTCCGTCATGATCACGGACTCGGGCGGCGCCCCCCGCAGGATCACCGCCGGCATGCGGTAATTGCAGACCCAGCCGGCCGGCGTCATCTCGCAGGACTGCAGCGTCGCCTGCGCCTCCTGGGACGCCGGGGCGGCGTCGGGGACCTGGCCGAGGCCGAGGGCGAGGAGCAGTGAAATCATGACCCAATCCGGCGGCTGTCGTCACAATACGACATCATACGCCGGAACGGACGTCGTGTATCCCTGTTCCGCAACCGCCCTGTCAGCTTGTCAGGCGGCGACGGCGACCGGCGCGGGCGCGGGCGCCGGAAAGGCCTCGCCCCCGTCAAGAACCGTCGTCAGGGCGGCCATCAGCCGCGCAGGATTGATCGGCTTGGGAACATGGCCGTTCATGCCGGCGAGACGACAGCGTTCGACGTCGTCGCGCATGACGTCGGCGGTCACCGCCAGGATCGGCGCGTCCGCGGACGCCCCGGCCGAGGCGCGAATGGCGCGGGTGGCGTCCAGGCCGTCCATGCCGGGCATGCGCACGTCCATCAGGATGGCGTCAAAGGGCGTCGCCCCCGCGGCGGTGACCGCCGCGGCCCCGTCGTCGGCCTCGAACACCTCGCAGCCATAGGCGGCCAGGATCAGCCGGGCCACTTCCCGGTTGGTCGGATGATCGTCGACCACCAGGATGCGCGGCGCGCGTCCGGCCGGATCGAGCGCCTCCGCAGCCTCAGCCGGCGCCGCCGCGCGCGGCAGGGCGAGGCTGAAGCGGAACACCGAGCCGCCCGCGGCTCCGGGCCGGTAGGTCAGGTCTCCGCCCATCAGGGCGACGATGGAATGGCACATGGCGAGACCCAGCCCGGCCCCCGACTGCCGCCGGGCCAGGCCGGAATCCATCTGGGCGAAGGGTTGGAACAGTTCGCTGTGGCGCGACTCCGGAACGCCGGGGCCGCTGTCCTCGACTTCGACTTCCAGCCGGTCGGCGCCGTCCTCGCCCGGCGTGACGGCAGCGGACACCCGGACCGAACCGGTGTCGGTGAATTTGACCGCATTGTCGATCAGCCCCGCCGCCACCTGGCGCAGCCGCCGGGAGTCGACGCTGTAGGCGGGGGCGAACTCGCCCGTCTGATGGAAGGACAGCTCCAGACCCTTGCCCGAGGCCGGGAAGCGGAACCGTTCGACCGCCTCTCCGATCACCGCTCCGATCTCCGTCGGCGTCGGCTCCAGCTCCAGCCGCCCCTGTTCGAGGCGCGAGAAGTCGAGAATGTCCTCGATCAGGGCGGTCAGCACCGCCGAGGAGGCGGCGATGGCCTCGGCCTGGCGGCGGGCTTCCGGGTCGAGGTCGGCGCGGGCGGCCAGGGCCCCGGCGAATCCGGCGACGCCGTTGAGCGGCGTGCGGATCTCATGGCTGACCACGGCGAGGAAGCGTTCGCGGGTGGCCAGGGTCTGTTCGCTGCGGGCGCGGACGGCGGCGGCCGAGGCCTCCTTGCGGCGCGCCCGCTGTTCGGTGCGCATGCGCTCGGCCAGGGCGCTGGTGGCCAGGGTCGCGGTCAACAGGACGCTGACCAGGAACAGGTGCAGCAGGCCGACCTGGGTGAAGTCGGGCGTGGTGTCGAACAGGGCGAGCGGGCCGCGGTCGGCGAGCGTCTGCACCGTGGCGATCTGGGCGACCACGCCCACCGACAGGAAGGCCCAGGCCGCGCCCAGCCGCAGGGCCGCGAACAGCACCGCCGGATAGATCAGCAGGATCAGCGGCTGGCCGCCGTCGGCGAAGGTGACCGCGGTCAGGGCGCCGAGCCCGATCAGCAGGGCGGCGCGCTCGCCTGCCCCCGCCGCCCCCGAATACAGCGGATTGACCCGGCGCATCATCAGCAGGGTCGCCGGCAGGGCGAGGATCATGCCCACCGCGTCGCAGGCGGCCCAGCGCGGCCAGATGACCAGCCAGAGGCCGTGGTCGGGCGAGGTCAGATTGGCCCCGATCATGCCCTCGAAGACCGCCGCCAGGCCGACCAGGCCGACAAACGGCAGAAAACGCCTCAACCGCCCGAGATCGACCGCCGCGCCGCAGAAGGTGCGGGTCAGCAAGGCGATGACGACGGAGAAGCCGAGATTGAGGCTGGTGAAGGCGAGGTTCAGATTGAGCGGCAGCTGACCGACCACATTGACCGCCAGGTTCAGGGCGATGCAGGCCGCCGCGAAGGCCCAGCCGAGCCGCGGCCTCAACAGCAGCAGACCCGCGGTCAGGACGCCGTTGGCGGCCCAGAACACTGTGGAGTTGTCGACCGACCGGGACCACATCGCGCCCGTGAACAGGGCCAGGGCGTAGACGGCGAACAGGATAGCCGCATCGCGCCAGCCCCGCGGGGGCTCGGCCTTGCGATACATACGCCAACGAACGCCGAACACCTTCATCGCCCCGCCCTTCTGCGTGGACGGGAACAGGTGCCACAAATTGATTGGCGACCGGTGAATGCGCCCGGCGGGCGTCAGTCGAAACCGCCCTCCGGCGCCGCGTCCCGCCAGGACCCGTCGTCCCGCCCGCCGTCGTCATCATAGGGGCGGCCGTCGGGATAGTAGCGGCGCACCTCGCGCCCTTCGCCGCGGTCGCGCCATTCACGACGGTCGCGTTCGCGCGCCTCGCGGCGGGCGCGACGGGCTTCGCGTTCGGCGCGGTAGTCGCGCTCCGGCGCGTCGAAGCCGAACCAGCGGGCCACGCGGCCCTCCCGCCAGTCCCGCGGCGGCGGCCCGGGCGGCGGCGGCGGCGGGGGCTGCGGCGCCAGGATGTCGGCGTCCCCGACGTCGCGTCCCGATGGCGGCGGCGCGGAGGGCGGATCGTCCGCCGCCGCGTCCCAAGGCGCATAGGCGACGGTCTCGACCCGCGGCGGCGGCGGCGGCACGCCCTCGAACCCCTCGACCAGTTCGCCCACCTCCATTACCGCGCCGGGCGTGATGGCCGGCTCCTGCGGCGCCACCACCTCGATCTGCAGCCGCTCGCCCCCGGGCGCGGGCGACAGTCGCGGCGTCGCCAGGGTGCGGACGCCCGCCGCCCCGACCAGGACGACCGCCAGGACGGCGACCGCCGCGGCGGGGCGCCGGCGAAGCCCGACGGCGAGACGGCGCGCCTGCTGCTTCAAGGCGTCAGGACGGGAGGAAGGCTCGATCATGCGGGGCGCCATGGGAAGGGGACCCCGGCGCAACCCGTTACGGCCGATCCGGTTCACGAACGGCGGTCGTCGACCGCCCCTCCGGGCGCGCGCGCCGCACAGCCACCGCCGCTTCCGCCGCCGGCCCCGCCGACGTCGCGACGGTCGTAGCCCAATCGCCCGGCCCGGGTTACACGGGCGCAGGACGACGGGCCGCGAGGGGGCGGCGCCGTTGCGGAGAGGCCCGAGCGTGACGCCAGCGATCCTCGCAATCCTGTTGGGCGCTGTCGGCCTCGCCGCCGGCAGCTTCCTCGGCCTGGTCAGCCTGCGCTTGCCGCGCGGCGAGGGCGTCGTGGCCGGACGGTCGCGCTGCGCCGGATGCGGCGCGACCCTGGCGCCGTGGCGGCTCGTGCCGGTGCTCAGCTATCTGGCCAGCCGCGGCCGCTGCGCCGGCTGCGGCGCGCCGATCCCGCGCCGCTATCCGCTGATGGAGCTGGCCGCCGCCGGCGTCGGCGTCTGGTCGGCCCTGTCGCAGCCTACGGTCGCCGCCGCCGTCCTGACCGCCCTGCTCGGCTGGCAGTTGCTGCTGATCGCGGTCATCGATGCCGAACATTTCCGTCTGCCCGACCGTCTGACCCTGCCCCTGCTCGCCACCGGCGGCCTGGCCGCGGTCCTGCTCGGGCGCACGGCGCCGCTGGACGCCCTGATCGGCGCCGCCGTCGGCTTCGCCGGCCTGTGGCTTCTGGCCCTGGCCTATCGAAGCCTGCGCGGGCGGGAGGGGCTCGGCGACGGCGACCCCGTCCTGCTCGCGGCCGGCGGCGCCTGGGTCGGCTGGATCGGCCTGCCGTCCGTGCTGCTCTGGGCCGCGGCCGCCGGACTCAGCCTGGTGGCGGCCCGCCTGCTGACCGGGCGCAGGGTCTCGGGCGGCGATCGCCTGCCCTTCGGCCCCTTCCTTGCAGCAGGCATCTGGCTGACCTGGCTGATCGGCCCCCTCGGGCTGTGATCGACCCGCCTGCGCGGTTCAGGACCGCGAGGCCGGAATCCGCTGGCCGCATTTGCGGCACACGTGACTCCCGGGACGGCTGCGACTGACGTCCCACTCATGGTGGCAGAACAGACGTTTGAGGAAGTCCAGCATGGTCAATTTTCCGACGGGCCGGATGCATAGCATGACGGTTCCGGGCGTTGCGTGACCAAATCTGATGAGGCCCGCCGGCGGGCGGGCCGAAGGCGGACGACCCGGGCGATCGGAGGGAAGGTCTGGCGGAGACGCAGGGATTCGAACCCTGGGTACCCCTTACAGGGTACGACGATTTAGCAAACCGTTGCCTTCAGCCACTCGGCCACGTCTCCGGCAGGCGGCGT
>SCVB01000071.1 GCA_004296955.1 Brevundimonas sp. | reverse complement strand
GTCCTCGTCCACGTCGCACAGGGGGCTGCGCAGCACCTCGGCCAGGGACAGGTCGTCGTCGGGGAAGAGAGCAAATCGGGCCAGGGCGATCAGGTCGTCGAAGACGATATGGCTGGACAGCTTCAGCCGGTCGGCCCCGGCGACGGGCACGCCTTCGGTCTTCAGCGCGCGAATGATCTCCTCGAAGGTGGCGTCGCGGCGGCGGACTAGGGCGATATAGTCGCCGTATCCAGCGGGGCGCAGCTCGCGGGTGCGGCTGTCGAAGACGGCGAGGCCGCTTTCGACCTGGCGGCGGATCTCGCGCGCCAGGTCGCGGGCCAGGCGTTTGCGGGCGCTGCCGACGCTTTCCTGATCGACCGGATCGTCCCAGGCGTCGGTCTCGGGCGCGGGTTCGTCGAGGAACAGGGGCCACAGGTCGATGGCGCCGTGCTGGCCGATCCGGGCGGGGATGTGGCGGGCGATGTCGCCCTGGGGGCCGGTCAGGGCGCGGGTGCGGTCGGGATCGGCGAAGACGGCGTCGACGAAGGCCAGCACCTCTTCGGTCGAACGGTAGGAGGTGTTCAGCTCCGGCCCGGCGAAGGGCTCGCCGGCGCCCTCGGCCAGGGTCAGGAAGTCGGCCCGTTCCTGGCGCAGACGTTCTGGGCGGGCGCCCTGGAAGGAGTAGATCGACTGTTTCTCGTCGCCGACGGCGAAGACGGTGCGGCCCGAGGTCTGACCTGAGTAGAACTCTCCGGTCAGGGCGCGGACGATGGCCCATTGTTCGGGGGCGGTGTCCTGGGCCTCGTCGATCAGGACGTGATCGACCCCGCCGTCCAGCTTGTACAGCACCCAGGCGGCGGCCCCGCTGCGGGTCAGCAGGGCGGCGGCGCGGGCGACCAGGTCGGGGAAGTCGAGGGCGCCGCGTTGGGCCTTGGCGGCCTCGTAGAAGGCGGCGTGGGCGCGGGCCAGGGTCAGGACCTTGATCGTGTCGTCGGCGATCCGCGCCTTGCGCAGGGCTTCGCGTGTGGCGAGGAATTTGGTCTGGAGGTCCAGCAGCCAGCCGACCGCGCCTTGTGGCGCCGACTTGGTGCCCATGCTCTTTCGCGGCTCGCCCGCCTGGGTGCAGAAGACTCCGGCCAGGGCGGCGAAACCGGCGTGGGGCGGGGCGGCGACGCTCATGGCGTCGGCGATCTTGCGGTCGTTGGTCGAGCCGGTCTCCATGGCCTCGGCCATGCGGTTCCATTCGGCGGGGTCGATCCAGGCGACGAAGTCGTGTTCGAGCTCTTCGGGGCTGCGGCCCGGTTCGGCGCCGGTCAGGGCGTAGGGGTCAGGCGCGGTCCCGGCCTCGGCCCGGTCGATATAGTCCAGCAGATCGGCGCGCTTGGCCTCGATCATCGACAGCAGGGCCTGGAACCTCTGCCAGTCCAGTTCGACGGCGAAATGGCTGTAGGCCAGGCCGATGGGACCGTCGGGGGCGGCGACGGCGGCGCGGGCCAGATCCTCGCGCGCGGAATGGCTGAGGGCGGTCGCGGCCTGGTCTTCCAGAACCGTGAAGCGGGGCGAGACCCCGGCTTCCAGCGGAAAACGACGCAGCAGTTTTTCGCAGAAGGCGTGGATGGTCTGGATCTTCAGCCCGCCCGGCGTCTCCAGCGAGCGGGCGAACAGTTTGCGGGCGCGGGACAGGGCCTGGCCGTCGAGGGTCTTCGGATCGCGCCCGTCCAGTTCCGCGACCTTTTCGGACAGTGTCTCGTCGTCCAGCACGGCCCAGCCGCCCAGCTGGTCGAACAGCCGGGCCTGCATCTCGGCGGCGGCGGCCTTGGTGTAGGTGACGCACAGGATGGCGCCGGGATCGACCTGGTCCAGCAGCAGCCGCGCCACCCGGTTGACCAG
>SCVB01000070.1 GCA_004296955.1 Brevundimonas sp. | reverse complement strand
CGTGATCTCCATCGCCAAGAAATACACCAACCGCGGCCTGCAGTTCCTGGACCTGATCCAGGAGGGCAACATCGGTCTGATGAAGGCGGTCGACAAGTTCGAGTACCGCCGCGGCTACAAATTCTCGACCTACGCCACCTGGTGGATCCGTCAGGCCATCACCCGCTCGATCGCCGACCAGGCGCGGACCATCCGCATCCCGGTGCACATGATCGAGACGATCAACAAGATCGTCCGCACCAGCCGCCAGATGCTGCACGAGATCGGCCGCGAGCCGACCCCGGAAGAGCTGGCCGAAAAGCTGGCCATGCCGCTGGAGAAAGTCCGCAAGGTCCTGAAGATCGCCAAGGAGCCGATCAGCCTCGAAACGCCGATCGGCGACGAGGAAGACAGCCACCTCGGCGACTTCATCGAGGACAAGAACGCCATCCTGCCGATCGACGCGGCGATCCAGTCGAACCTGCGCGAGACCACCACCCGCGTGCTGGCCTCGCTGACGCCGCGCGAGGAGCGGGTCCTGCGCATGCGCTTCGGCATCGGCATGAACACCGACCACACGCTTGAAGAGGTCGGCCAGCAGTTCTCGGTCACCCGCGAACGGATCCGTCAGATCGAGGCCAAGGCCCTGCGCAAGCTGAAGCACCCCAGCCGGTCGAGGAAGCTGCGGAGCTTCCTCGACAGCTGACCTCCGGCTAGCGGCCGCGGGGCGGGCGCCCGGGCTGCGGCCTCGGGCTGGAGCCCCGCGACGACCGTCCCGAACCGAACAGGGCTCCGATAGCGGCGCGAGCCGCCTCGCGCCGGATC
The DNA here is from genome assembly GCA_004296955.1 of Brevundimonas sp. Classification (GTDB taxonomy): domain Bacteria; phylum Pseudomonadota; class Alphaproteobacteria; order Caulobacterales; family Caulobacteraceae; genus Brevundimonas. The sequence continues at coordinate 81,136 of SCVB01000070.1, read as the reverse complement.
GTGTCCCCGATGCCGGAGCGGTCCCTGTCGTCCGTTCGCCGGTCGGCCTCCGGTTCGTCCTGCTGGCGCTGCACGGCGGGCACGATCAGGCCTTCGGAATCCTCACCGTCGATGTCGGGGATGGCGATGTAGACGTCGCCGTGAGCCTCCGCGGGCTCGCGCTCGCGGTCGGGACGGCGCGTGCCGCCTTGCCGGGATGACGGACTCCGGGGCGGGGTCGCGTCGCGTCCGCGGCGTCCCGGCGGCGGCGCATAGGACGGTCCGGGCGGCGGCGGGGGGGCCTGGATCGTGCCGCGGGAGCCGACCGATGTGACCTGGTCCTCGATGTCGTCGTCGCCGTGATAGAAGATGTGCACCGGCACCTCGATCTGCCGCAGTCCGGCGTAGCGCTTGTTCGAGAGGTTCTGGCTGTCGTACTCGCACCAGCCGACGGCGTTCATCGTGATCGTGGTCTCGAACACGTCGTCCGTGCGCAGGAAGTCCGCCTCGGTGCCCGCGCCGTTCTGGACGAACTGCTGCATGCGTTCCTCGACCTCGCGCACCGGGTTGAAGCCGAGCGCAAATCCGCCGTTCCAGTGATCCGGGAAATTCACGGGGGCGGCGATGTTGTAGTTCCGCAGCGTCTCATTCGCGCCGAGCTGGGCGACGGGCGAGGCGGACCAGGTTCCGACCGTGAGGACGTCCGCTCCGTTCGGCGCCGAGATCACGGAGGCGTTGCCGAACATCACCTGGGCTTCGTCGGCCCGGGTGTGGGCGTTCTGGAACGACTTGCACCAGACCTGACCGGCGACGTTGAGCACGGGGGTCGGCGAGGTGACCCGCAGGTTGCGCATCGCCGGGAAGGGACTCGGCGACAGATTGCGGACCGAGATGTTTATGGCGGGGATGTTGGAGGTCACGAGGATGTCGTGAACCGCAAAGGACATGTCGGAGCCGTCCGCGATGGCGACGCCGGGACTGAGCGCCATTACGGTCGCGCCGGCCAGAAGGGAGGTCAGGGTTTTCATGTCGGGCTTTCCGGAAGGGAGATGAGAGACGGGTCGCAAGGCGCGCGGCGGGTCGTGTGGCGGCGCAGGCGGGGCTATTGGCGTTTCCCGGAAAGTTCGGGCAGGTGCAGCGCGATGCGCTGACGCACGCGCGGGGTTGCACGGAAATGCAACCGGGGTTGCAGGGGAAGCTGAGCCGTGGGAGCGTCCGGCATGCGTCCGGATTCCTTTGGCGAGAAGCTTCGGATATTGCTCAAGGCCCTCGTGCTCAGCCGCACGGGGCTGGCCTCGAGCCTGAATGTCGACAAGTCCCTGGTCGGCCGCTGGGCGGCTGGAACCGTCATCCCGTCCGAGCACAACCTCGCCAACCTCACCCGGTTCGTCGCGACCCGGGTCGATGGGTTCACCATGCTGGACTGGGACCGGTCGTCGGCAGAGTTCGCGACCGCGCTGGGGGTCAGCGCCGCCGTTGCGGCCCCCATTGGAACCTTCGGGTGGCTGCCCTCGTCGATCCAGGAGGAGGCTCGACGCGGCGCGCGCCAGCGGGGTTGGGCTTATGAAGGTCTGTGGCAGAGCACACGCGCCTCGAGCGACCTGCCGGGCCGCTTTCTCTGCGACATCGTCCAGATCCGGAGCGGGCCGGAGGACGGCATCCGCTTTCGGAGCGGGATCGAGGGAGTCCGCTACGAGGGCGTGGCCGCGATTCTTCAGCACCAGCTGTTCTATTTCGGCGCCGACGCCGAGCACGGCACGGTGATCTTCGGCATCTTCAGCGGCGTCGCCCGCCAGCGCGCCCAGGTCATCGAGGGTCTGTCGCTGGGCACCCTGCGCGACGCCGGCGGATCGCCCATGGCGTCGGCCTGTGTCATGGCGCGGATCGGCGAGCTCTCGGACGACCCGGAGGAAGACGACCGGCGTTTCGAGGCCGCCGTCTCCACCCTGACGCCGCTCGCGCCGGAAGGCTCGGTTTCCCCGGAGGTGCAGGACAGACTGGCGCGCACCCAGACGCCGGCCATTCCGGGATATTTGCGGCTGTTGTTCGCCCATTCGCTTTCGCGCGGCGCGGTTCTCGAGGACGACGCGAGCTGAGCCGCGCGAAGGCCGACCTCCGGGTCCGTCGATCCCGAACTTATCCGGGCGCGCAAATCACCGTAGCCTCCGCGCCATGCGCTCCGTTCTTCGCCCCCTTGCGACCGCCGCCACGACAGCCCTGCTGCTGGCCGGGTGCAGCCTCATGCTGCCCGAGCGACCCGCCCCGCCCCGTTATCCCGCGGCCCCGTCCCGCACCGAGGCGCCGCTGGTCGGGGGCCTGGTCGACCGGCCGATCGACGGCGGCACCCGGACGGCGGTGATCCGCGAAAGCGCCGACCTGCAACGATGCATGGCCCAGCTGACGGCGGCGCGGGTGACCTTCCGTCCCGCGCCGGACCGGCAGACCACGGCGACCTGCGGCCTGACCTCGGGCGGCGCGCTCGGGCCGGACCTGGGGACGGTCGCCCGCATGGCGCCCGGGGATGTGGAGATGACCTGCCGGACCGCCCTGGCTCTGAGCATCTGGCGCCGGCAGTCGCTGGAGCCGGCGGCGCGCGACATCCTCGGCTCGGATGTGGTCCAGATCGATCATTTCGGCGCCTACGCCTGCCGGAACGTCAACAACGGCGGGGTCAGCGGCCGGGTCAGCGCCCATTCGCAGGCGGCGGCGCTGGACTTCTCCGGGGTGCGGTTACGGGACGGCCGGCGGATCACGGTGGCGGCGGACTGGGCCGGGGACGCCCCCGAGGCGCGCTTCCTGCGCCGCATCAGGGACGACGCCTGCCGCATCTTCGGCACGACCCTGAGCCCGGACTACAACGCCGTCCACGCCGACCATCTGCACCTTGAGGCGACCGACACCCGCTTCTGCCGCTGATCCGCCGGCCCGGCGCGGGGGTCACCCCTCCAGCACGACCTCGAACCCCGCATAGATCATCCGTTTGGCGTCGAAGGGCGGCGTCGGCATGGCCCTCATGCGCTCGTCCTGCATCATCGCCGCCCAGCCCGCGTCGCGCACGGCCTTGTCGGGCCAGGTGATCCAGCCGACGGCCACGGTCTCGCCGTCCCGCAGGGCCACGGAGCGCTTGAAGTCGGTGACCTTGCCGTCCGGCACGTCCTCGCCCCAGCATTCGGTGACGCCGAGCGCGCCGTATTCCCTGAACAGGGGCGTGGTCTTGCGGGAATGCTCCAGATAGGCGGCCTTGCCGGCCGTGGGCACGGGGATCACGGTGATGTCCAGAAAGGGCATGGCTGACGCTCCGCTGGGGGGCCGTGGCGCGCGCCGTCGTCGCGCGATGCATGGGCCCCGGGAAAGGATTGGTGGGTGGCCGCCCAGAGTGGCCTCAATCCTCGATCCCGGGAAGGGCCCGGCGTGAACGGGCCGCCATGAGGTCGGCGAGCGCGGCATAGTGGGCGGCGATCAGCAGGTTGGCCTCGCGCTCGCGCCGATCATGGGTCTCGGCGGCGCGCCGGCGCCAGGCGTCGGCGCGGTCTCGCAGGGTGTCCTCGTCCATCGATCGTCTTCGCAAGCTGCAAGGGCCGGCCCCTTGAGCTGTCAACGATGGAGCGTGGCCGTTTCATCCCTCGCGGGACGATCAATCCCAGCCGGCGTCGCGGGCGGCCGTTTCGGCGGCGGCGTCGAGCGCGTCCCCGGCGATCGCGGCGTCGACCGCGGCCAGGACGGGGGCGGGAATGTCGGCGGCGGCGGTGCGCAGCTCGCCGGTGGACGCCTGGAAGGGAGCGAGCGCCCGCATCGTCCAGCCTCCATCCTCGCGGCAGGCAAGGCCGGCCACGCCCGCCTCGCCCGCCTGGAAGGTCCGGCACCAGCGGCCTTCGGCGTCGCGGAAGGTCAGGCCGACGGCCCGGCCATCCGCATCGGCCCCGTCGGCGGTCAGGCGGCTGTCGAGAACGCGGACCAGGCCGGCGTCGGCGATGACGCCGCCGCGGTCGACCGTGAAGCCAGGTCCGGCCTCGCCGCCGCCCAGCCAGCCGATCGACAGGCCGACCACGAAACAGGCGGCGGCCAGGCCGGCCCAGAGCGGGGCCCGGGCCGGCGCGAAGGCGTCGCGCAGGCGGTCGAGGAGCCGGCCGGCGACGGGCGACGGGCGAGGGGCGGCGGCGATGAGACGGGCCAAGTCCCGGTCGCGCGGATCGGACGCGAGGGGGACAGCCTCGCGGACGCGGGTCCGCAAGGACCGCAGCGTCGCGAGCCGGGCGGCGAGGGCGGGATCGCCGGCGGCGGCGTCGTCGATGGCGGCCCCTGCTTCGGGGGAGAGTTCGCCGTCGACACGGCGCATCAGGGTCTCGTCGTCGTATCGGGTGTCGGGGCTCATGCGCTCACTCCCTGTTCGGCCAGGGTCTGGATCAGGGTCTGGCGGCCGCGCACGAGGCGGCTGGTCAGGGTGCCGGCCGGGACGCCCATGACCTCGGCGGCCTCGGCGTAGGACAGGCCGTCGATCAGCACCAGACCCACGGCGAGCCGCTGGTCGTCGGGCAGGGCCCGGATGGCCTCGCGCACGGCCAGGGCGTCGGCGCGCAGGTCCTCGCCGGCCATGGCGGCGTCGGCGATGTTCGGCGTGACTTCGTCCGCGGGGGCAACCACCCGGGCCCAGCGTGCGTTTGATCGTGTCTGGTCGATGAAGATCCGCCTCATGATGGTGAAGGCCCAACTGTCCAGCCGGGTGCCGGGACGAAAGCCTCCGCGGCGCGCCAGGGCGCGCTCGACGGTCTCCTGCACCAGATCGTGGGCGTCGGCGTCCGACCGGGCGAGGACGCGCGCAAAGCGGCGCAGCCTCGGCAGAAGGTCCACCAGCCCCGTCTGAAACTCATCCAAGCCAAAAACCTCGTCATGGGGATGGAACGCTCCGCCCCCGTCGTTTCATCCCTTGTGGTGCATCGCCAAAGGCTTTTGAAAAGAAGGACGTTCCCCGGAATGACGCCCATGTCGATACGCTGGCTGTTATCGGCCCTTCTCGCCGTCGTGGCCATGACCGCGGCCGGCGGGCCCGCGATGGCCCAGATCAGCCTGCCCGGCGGGCTGGGCGGGAGCCTGCCGCAGACGCCGGGGCTGCCGGTCGATCGGGGCGGACTGGACGGCCTGGTTCGCGGGCGGCTGGAGCAGGCGATCGAGGTCCCGGGCCGGCTGCAGGACATGATCCGGCGTTCGCGCGGGGCCCTGGAGGCCGATCCCGAAGGCTGGCCGGTGGTGCGCGGCGAGGTGGTGGCGGTCGACCTGTCGCCCGAGGGCCGGCGCCGGGCGCTGGACGCCGGGTTCACGGTGGTGCGCGAGGCGCGGCTGGCGGCGCTCGACATGACCACAGTGGTGCTGAGCCCGCCGCGCGGCCTGTCGCTGCAGCGGGCCGTCGAGCGGCTGCGCGATCTCGATCCCGACGGCAGCTACGCCTTCAACCATGTGTATGCGCCCGCGGGCGAGCTGGCGGAGGCCGGAGCAGCGCCGGCCGCGGCGGCCATTTCCGGGCCGCAGGGCGGCCGGGGCCGGATGGGATTGATCGACACCGGCGTCGACGTGGGTCATCCGGCGGTTTCGGCCGCCCGTGTCGTCCAGCGCGGCTTCGCGGGGCCGGCGCGGCCCGCTCCGCACGGAACCGCGGTGGCCTCGCTGATGGTCGGACGGGCCGGCGCCTTTTCCGGCGCGGCGCCGGGGGCGGAGCTTTATGCGGCCGACGTCTATGGCGGCTCAACCACGGGCGGGTCGGCGACGGGGCTGGTCCAGGCCCTGGCCTGGATGGCCGAAAACGCGGTGCCGGTGGTCAATGTCAGCCTGGTGGGGCCGCGGAACGCCGTGGTCGAGGCCGCCGTGCGCCGCGCCAGCAGCCGCGGCATGCTCATCGTCGCCGCCGTCGGCAATGACGGCCCCTCGGCCCCGCCGCTGTACCCGGCCGCCTATCCGGGGGTCATCGGGGTCACCGCCGTGAACGGGCGCGGGCGGGTCCTGCCCGAGTCGGGTCGCGGGCCGCAGGTCGATTTCGCGGCCCCGGGAGCGGACATGGCCGCCGCGGGGGCCGGCGAGGGCTATGTCAATGTGCGCGGCTCGTCCTTCGCCTCGCCGCTGGTGGCGGGCCTGCTGTCCCGGAGATTGCAGCGGCCGGATCGGAACAGCGCGGAGGCGGCGGTGACGGCCCTGGCCGGGACGGCGGCCGATGCCGGCGCGCGCGGTCCCGACCCCATCTATGGCCGCGGCCTGGTGGCGGCGGACCGGCGGATCGCGCCCGGGGCGGTCGGGGCCAGGGGGCGGCTGAACCGGTAAAATCACGATCGCCGGGATGAATCGGCGGAGGGGGAGCGTTGGATGGAGCGAGGGCGGCCAACGCCCTGCGACACTCCAGGAGACATCCTCATGCGCAAGACCCTGATGCTGATCACGACAACGGCCTTCACCCTCGCCCTCGCGGGCGCCGCCAACGCCCAGGTGGTGGGCGGCGGTCTCGGAGGCGGACTGGGCGGCGGCGCGGGCGGGCAGGTCGGCGGCCTCGGGGGCCAGGTCGGCGGCAATCTGACCGGCTCGATCGACGGCCGGTTCGCCACCGACACCCTCAACGACACGACCAGCCGCGCCGACCGTCTGCGCGCCGAGACCGAGGCCCGCGCGGAGCGTGTCCGGGCGCGCGCCGAGCGCGCCCGTCAGCGGGCGCTCGCGGCCGAACAGCGGGCCCAGGCGCGCGCCGCCGGTGCGGTCCGGTCGGCCGCCGCCGCGGCGCCTGACGTCGACGGATCCGTCTCCGGCGGGGTGAGCGGCGACGTCAACGGCTCCGGCGCCTCCCTGTCGGGCAGCGCGGCCGGTTCGGCCTCCGCCGATCGTCCGCCCCGGTCGCAGGACCGCGCCGCCCCGGCGGACCGACGCCGCGATCCCCGGCGCGACAACGCCGATCCCTACGGCCCGCGCGAGACGACCGACCCCCGCTGAGTCCGGTCGCACCCCGAGCATGACGCGCCCCGCCGGATCGTTCCGGCGGGGCTTTTCGTTGGGCCCGGGGGCGAGTGACCTGCCGGGTCGGCAGTCGGCGCTGCGGTGGACCGGCGCCTTCCTACGGCCGTGCGATCCGCCAGGCGCCCTCGAGCACGCCGTCGCCCGTGGCGTCGCCCGGTTTAACGTCCTTCGACCAGCGGTACAGCGGACGGTCATGATGGGTCCATTGCCGCGCGCCGTCCGGCCGGACGATGACGCCGAACCCGCCTTCCGGCCGGGCCCCGTCCGGGGCGACCAGAGGCGGCCAGTTGACGGCGCAGGCGGCGACGCAGGCCGTCTGGCCGTCCGGATCGCGCGCGAACGTATACAGGGTCATACCCCGTCCATCGACCAGGGCGGGTCCGCCGTCAGTTCCGGCCGCGGCCGGCGGTCCGTCAGCGGATTGCGCAAGGGCGACGCCCGGCAGGGCGATGACGAGGGCGGTGGCGAGAAGGGTCAAACGCATGAGAGTCTCCGTGGATGTCATCCACAGGACGCCGCCGGCGCCGCCCCTATTCCCGACGCCGGCAAATTTCGCGCGCCGGGAATATTGGCGGGGCCGCGAGCGTCTTCCCCGGCAGGCAGGACCGCCGGAAGAAGACAGGAACCCCCGACATGGACCGACGAGGAAACGCGCTTCGCCTCACCCTGCTGGCCACGCTCGCGCTCGCCACGCCTCTGGCGGCGAGCACGCCGTCGGACGGCTTCATGGCCGAAAACGACGCGGCCATGGCGCGCATGCACGCGGCGATGAACATCCGGCCGACCGGCGATGTCGACCGGGACTTCGTGGCGATGATGATTCCGCATCACCAGGGCGGGATCGACATGGCGGTGGCGGTGCTGCGCCACAGCAGGAACCCGCAGATCCGGCGTCTGGCGCAGGAGATCATCGTTGAACAGCAGCAGGAGATCGCCGCGCTTCGTCTGGCGGTCGGGGATTCCCTGCCGCCGTCCCGGCCGGTTCCGACCCTCCCCCCGTCAGGCCCGGCCCCGGCGTCCGGCCCGGGCGCCGCAAACCACACTCACGGAGACCAATGATGTATCGGCTGATGACCGGGCTGGCGGCCCTCATGGCGGCGGGCGCCGTCCAGGCCCAGACCCCCGCGGACGGGGCGGCTGGGGCGATCCGCTCCGGCGATCGCGTCTATGCGGCCGAGCAGTTCTCGAACACCGTCTCGGTCACCGACCCTTCCGAAAACCGGCTGGTCGGCCTCATCCGTCTCGGCGATCCGGCGCCCGGCAATCTGAGCCCGCTCTACCGTGGCCAGCTGCTGGTCCACGGACTGGGAATCTCGCCAGACGGGCGGACCCTCGCGGTGGTCTCGATCGGGTCCAATTCGGTGACCTTCATCGATACGGCGACAAATGCGGTGAAGCACACGACCTACATCGGCCGATCGCCGCACGAGGCCTATTTCACCCCCGACGGCCGGGAGCTGTGGGTCACCGTCCGTGGTGAGGACTATGTCTCGGTGATCGATCCTGTCAGCTTCGAGGAGACCGACCGGATCCGCACGCCGGCCGGCCCGGGGATGACCGTCTTTTCTCCCGACGGGCGCTACGGCTACATCTGCTCCTCGTTCAATCCGACGACGGTGGTGGTCGATGTCGCCACCCATCAGATCGTCGGCGAGGTGACCCAGCCGAGCGGCTTCTGTCCCAACATCGCCGTCTCGCCGGACGGATCGCAGGTGTGGTTCACGCTGAAGGACATCGGCAAGGTCACGGCCTTCAACGCCCGCCCGCCGTTCAACATCCTGACCACGCTGGACACCGGGCCGATCACCAACCATGTCAATTTCGCGCGGACGCCGGAGGGACAGTTCGCCTATGTGACCGTGGGCGGCCGGAACGAGGTGAAGGTGTTTCGCACCGACGACTTCAGCCAGACGGCGACCATCCCCGTCGGGGCCTTGCCCCACGGGCTCTGGCCGTCGCCGGACGGGTCGCGGGTCTATGTGGGTCTGGAAAACGGCGACGCCCTGGCCGTGATCGACACCGCGACCAACACCCTGCTGACCAATGTCGCCATCGGCCAGGCGCCGCAGGCTGTGGTCTATGCGCCGAACGCGGTCCCGACCGGCCCCGGCGATGAGAATCTGAAACCGCTGACCGGCGTCGGGACCGTACAGCTGCGGTTGCGCGGGACGGACGGGGCGGCGGTCGACTCGACCATCAGCCTGTTCGACCAGGGCCTGATCCAGGTGCTTCAGGCCTCGATCGTGGGACTGGCCCCGCGCACGGCCCATGTGCTGGCGCTGGCCGACACGCCCGACGGCGCGGGAGCGCTGCAGCCGCTCGCGGCCTTCACCACCAATCCCGCCGGCGCGGCGGTCGTGAACGCCCTGGGGCCCATTCGCCAGCAGGTCCAGTCCGGGCCGGACGGGGTGCGACGCTATCTCGTCGTCGCGCCCGGCACGCCCGACGCGCCGGGCGCGCCGGTGCAGGTCCAGGCGCCGTAGGCCGGCCGTGGAGGACATGATCCAGCTGATCGAGCCGGTGATCCCCGGGCTGAGGCGATACGCCAACGCCCTGGTCCGCAATCCGGCCGATGCGGACGATCTGGTCCAGGACTGTCTGGAGCGCGCCGTCGCGCGCTGGGGGCAGCGCCGGTCGGGGGGCGATACGCGCAGCTGGCTCTACGCCATCCTTCACAATCTCGCGGTCAGCCGCTGGCGGACCGCGAACCGCCGCGGCTCCACGACCCCGCTCGACGCCGTCGATCCGGCCGCCCTGTCGGTCGCGCCGCTTCAGGATCAGATTCTGGCGCGCTCGGACGTGCTTCGCGCGCTGGACACCCTGCCGGAAGAGTACCGGGCGGTGATCCTGCTGGTCACGGTCGAGGACCTGTCCTACGCGGAAACGGCCCGGGTGCTGGACATTCCGACGGGAACCGTGATGTCGCGGCTTTCTCGCGGCCGGGCCCGTCTGGCGAGCGCACTGGCCGGGGCCGCGCCGGCCGTCCCCCATCTGAGGAGGGTCAAATGAAGACGGAACGGCCGATCAGCGAGGATGATCTCCAGGCCTTCATCGACGGCGCGCTCGATGAGGCCCGGCGCGCGGAGGTCCAGGCCTATCTGGACGCCCACCCGGAGACGGCCGCGAGGATCGCGGGCTACCGGGCGCAGGCCGAGGCCTTGCGGACCGCGCTCCGTCCGTTCGCCGACCAGCCGTTGCCGCCCGGGCTCGGCGTGCGGGCCCTCGTCGCGCGGCGTCGCGCGCGCGGGGCGCGCGGCCGGACCGCCGCGGCCGCCGCGATGGTGCTGTGCGTGGGCGGGCTGGCCGGCTGGTTCGGCCATGTCGCGACCGTCGCGCCGGCGCACGGGGTTCAGGCCCTGGCGCAGGAGGCTGTCGACAACTATGAGGTCTATGCCGCCGACGCCCGCCGGCCGGTGGAGATGGCGGCCGACCAGCGCGCGATCCTGGTCCGCTGGGTTTCGGAGCGGCTGGGCGCTTCCGTCGAGGCGCCCGACCTCGCCGCCGCCGGATACCGGTTCCTCGGCGGCCGGCTGGTCACGACCCCGAACGGCCCCGCCGCCCTGTTCGTCTATGAGGGCGAGGGCGCCGATCGGCTGACCGTGATGGTGCGACCGATGGCTGTCGACCGGAACCGGCCGATGTCCGAGCGATCCTTCGGGGAGCTGGGCGGCGTCACCTGGTCGAGCGACGGTCTCGGCTTCAGCGTCGTCGCCCCGCGCGCCTCGGGTCGGCTGACGCCGCTGGCCAATGAGGTGCGACGGCAGTCGACGGCGGCCTGACGAGGGCTTCGCCCTTTCACCGGCGCCCTGTCTCTTCCGCGGCGTATCGACCCTCATTACGGCCTTCTCCGACCCGCGTTCCGCCAATGGACTTCCGGTCCGCCGCGCGGCATCCTCGGACCGTCGTCCGCGGGAGGTCGCCATGTTCAGTCTCGCCCATCTGAAGCGCCGCCTCGGGCAGTATGCGGCCGTCTGGGTCGGCGGATTTCTGCTCAGCGGGACGGCGATCCTGATCGGGCTGACGGTCATGGACCTGATGACGGCGGTGGACCGGGTGCTGCCGGTGCTGATGGCGGCGGCGGCGCTGGCGCTGGGCGCCGGGATGGTGCTCAGCCTGCTGTCGGGCGAGACCCTGGGGACCAAGCTGGTCGTGCTGCTTCTGGGGGTGCTGCTGGCGCTGCCGCTGATGTGGGGGCCGGTGTCGGCGGCGGTGGTCATCGCCTTCTTCGCGGACCGGTCGATCGAATATTCCGAAAGCTATGCGGCCTTCCAGATCGGGGTGTCGCGGGTGCTGTTCCCGATCGGCCAGGCCCTCGGGCAGGGGGACCTGTTCGGCTGGGTCTGGGCGGCCTTCCAGTGGGTGTCGACCGTGGTCGGCTTCCTCTCGGCCGTGGCCAAGATCTGGCCGGCCATCCGGCGACTGCTGGGACCGGAGCCGGTGACCGAGGGCTGAAGGCCCGCCGTCAGGCGAGGATGTCGAGCAGGCTTCCGTACATGTCGTCGGCGGTTTTCAGGACCGCGACATTGGCCTTGAGCGCCGCCTCGGCGGTCATGCGCTCGACGGTCTCGCCGGCGAGGTCCGCCAACGGATCGCGCGCCGTGCGGGCCGCGCTGGCGGCGAACCGTTCGGAGGCCCCGGCGATGCCGGCGGCGGCGATGGCGAAGGCCTGCATGGGGCGACTCCGGGCGGGGAAGACCGACTATCCCAGCGCGGCCCTTACTCCATCGCTGACGAAGAGGGTGAACGGCCCCGGCTTGACCGCGGGACGGGGCGGGGAGAGGCTGACGCCATGACCAGCCAGCCCGCACCCGGCGAACGCTACCAGTCGTTCAGCGCCTTCTACCCCTACTACATCCATGAGCACTCCAACCGGACGTGCCGGCGGATCCATGTCGTCGGGACGGGCCTGGTGATCGGGGTGATGGTCCTGGCGCTCGCGACCCGGAACGCCTGGTGGCTGCTGGCCATGCCGCTGATCGGCTACGGCTTCGCCTGGGTCGGGCATTTCTTCTTCGAGAAGAACCGGCCGGCGACGTTCAAATATCCGCTGTGGAGCCTCATGGGCGACTGGCGGATGTTCTTTGAGACGGTGTCGGGCAGGCGACGGTTCTGAGGAAGTGTCTAGTGGCTAGTGGCGAGTGGCCACTAGCCACTAATCACCTGCTTCAGCGCGATCCGGCGCTCGTGCCCAGCGCCGCCATCTGCGTGGCCTGGCTGGGCAGGCTGTCCCACGAAGGCGGGCAGCCGTCGAAGCGGCCGGCGTCGACGAGGGTCAGACGGCGCTGGTTGAAGCGCATCGCCGGGGACATCGAGCCGCGGCCGTGGCCGGTGTAGAGGTCGATCTTCTGGCCCTTGATCGCGCCGCCGGTGTCGGAGGCGTACCAGTAGCCGTCGTGGATGGCGCCGTCGGCCATTCGCATGCCAACCGTCTCGGGGATGAACAGGCGGGTGCGGCGGGGGATGTAGCGCGGGTCCGTGGCGATGGTGCGCATGGCGATCGGCCGGCAACCGAGGCTGTCGTTGCCCGTCGCTCCGCCGCCGCCCGCATGATAGAGGTTGACCCGGGCCGTCCAGCGCGGATCCGCGGCCATCAGGGCCTGCTGTTCGGGGCTGAGCACGCTCGCGCCGCTGTCGGAACCTTCATCGCTGGCGGGGGTTGATTCCGCGCCTACACCGGCGGCGACCGCCGCTTCGTAGGAGACAGGATCTTCCATAACGCCCGCCTGGGCAGGGAAGGCCATCGCCCAGAAGAGGGCGAACGCAGCGGCTGTGCCGAGCATGAAGCAGACTCGCGGAATCACCGGCCCCTGACGCGTCCGGCGACGGGCTTGTCGGTCCGCAATGTGGCGAAAACCAGTCATTGGCGTCGGGCTGCGACCACCTGTCCGCCTTTCCGGTGGATAAGCGGGCCTTGTGATGGTTAAGTCGAATCTCGTTTGGCCAACGCATCCAAACCTGTAAGCTGTATTCGTAGATCAGAAACACTTTGCTGGGGTCCGATGCTTACTGTCTATGGAGATATTCGCTCCGGCAACTGTTTGAAGGTCAAGTGGTTGCTGGATCGGCTCGGGCGTGATTATCGCTGGGTCGAGACGGACGTCCTGTCCGGCGCGACCCGCAGCGCGGACTTCCTGGCCCGGAACCCGGCGGGACAGGTCCCCGCCGTGGTGCTGGAAGATGGGCGCGCGCTGGCCCAGTCCAACGCCATCCTCGGCTGGCTGGGGGAGGGGACGGCCTTCATCCCGGCCGACGCTTACGACCGGGCGCGGATGTACGAATGGCTGTTCTGGGAACAGTACAGCCACGAGCCCTGTATCGCCGTGGTGCGGTTCCAGCGCCTGCTGGGCGGCAAGCGGCCCGACGAGATCGAACCGCGGCTGATGGAGCGCGGCCATGCGGCCCTGGGGCGGATGGAGGCGGCTCTGGCGCAGGCCAACTGGCTGGTCGGGGCCGGGCCGACGCTCGCCGACCTGGCCCTGGTCGCTTACACACGGGTGGCGCACGAGGGGGATTTCGACCTCAAGCCCTATCCGTCGGTGCAAGGCTGGGTCGCGCGGGTGGAGGACGCCTTCGGGATACGCTAGAGCGGTCCGATCATCGCGCCGGAGCCCTCCATGAAACGCCTCGCCCTCGCCGCCCTCGCCCTCGTCGCCGCCGGTGGGGTCGCGATGCAGGCCTCCGCCTGGGGCAATACCGGCCACCGGCTGATCGGGGTCGCCGCCGTGCGGGGCCTGCCCGATGAGCTGCCCGCCTTCCTGCGTACGCCGGGCGCGGCGGCCGAGGTCGGCGAACTGGCGCGCGAGCCGGACCGCACCAAGGGCGGCGGGCAGCCGCACGATCGCGAGCGCGACACGGCCCATTTCGTCGACATGAACGAGAACGGCCGGATCATGAACGATCAGGGCCTATCGATCGACGCCCTGCCGCGGCTGAAGTCCGAATATGACGCGGCCCTGGCGGCGACGGGGATCGAGGTCGATGACGCCGGTTATCTGCCCTACGCCATCATGGACGGCTATCAGCAGCTGGTGCGCGACTTCGCCACCTGGCGCGTGCTCAACGCGGCAGAGGCCCGCGAACGCGATCCCGGCAAGCGCGCCTGGTACCGTGAGGACCGGCTGCGCCGCGAGGCCCTGATCCTGCGCGACATGGGATACCTCGGCCACTATGTCGGCGACGGCTCGCAGCCGCACCACACCACCATCCACTACAACGGCTGGAACCGCGACACGCCCAATCCCCAGGGCTTCACCACCTCGCGCCAGACCCACGGCGCGTTCGAGGGCGCGTTCACGGCGCGGGTGGCGCGGCTGGATACGGTCGAGGCGGCGATGGCCGCGCCGGCCCTGGACGGCTTCGACCTGCGGCTGCGGGTGCCGGCCTATCTGAGGACGACCCTGGCGCAGGTGACGCCCTTCTATGTGCTGGAGAAGGCCGGGGGCTTCGCCGACACCGATGCGCGCGGCGGGGCCTTTGTGACGGCGCGGCTGGCGGCCGGGGCTTCGGAACTGCGCGACCTCTACATCCTCGCCTGGCGGGACTCGGGCGACGACGCGATCGGCTGGCCGGCGGTCAAGGTCGACGAGGTCGAGGCCGGAACGGCCGACCCGTGGCTGGCCATGTACGGCGAGGACTGATTGACCGAGGCCGCCGAAGCCCTGATGGCCCTGGCCTCGCGGCTGCGCGCGGCGGGGCGGGCGGACGAGGCGGCCCAGGCCTATCGCCAGCTGCTGGCCATCCGCCCCGACCTGCCCGACAGCTGGTTCAACCTGGCCCTGATGGAGCGCCAGTGCGGACGTTTCGAGGCCGCCCTCAAGGCCTATGACGAGGCGCTGCGACGCGGGGTGTCGGGGCCGGAAGAGGCCTGGCTGAACCGGGGGGTGATCCACGCCGACGACCTCGGGCGGCCCGATCTGGCGCTCGCCGACCTCGAGGCGGCGCTGGCCGTCGCCCCGGACTGGCCGCCGGCCCTGCTGAATCTGGGCAACCTGCACGAGGACATGGGACGGCGTGATGAGGCGGCCGCGGCCTACGCCCGCGCGCTGGCCGCGGCGCCGGGGCATCCGGTGGCGCTGGCGCGGGCGGCCGGGCTGGCGCGCCTGACCGGGCCGGAGGACCCGGTGATCGCGGATCTGCGGTCGGCCGTCGACCGACCCGACTTGCATCCTGACGACCGGGCCGAGCTGGGCTTTGCGCTCGGCCGGGCGCTGGACCAGGTGGGCGCCTTTGATGACGCCTTCGCCGCATACGCCGCGGCCAACGCCGCCAGCCGCGCCGCCGATCCCGAGCGCGCGCGCTACGACCGGGGCGCGCACGAGCGCTTCATCGACAGTCTGATCGCGGCCTTCCCCGGGCCGGCGACGCCGGCGGACGGCGTGGAGGCGGGGCCGATCTTCATCTGCGGCCTGTTCCGGTCGGGATCGACCCTGATCGAACAGATTCTGTCGGGGCACAGCCGGGTCACGGGCGGGGGAGAGCTGGGGCTGGTCCCCGGGCTGGCGCGGGCGATCGCCGGTTATCCGCTGACCATGGCCACCGCGGGCCCGGACGCCATCGCGCAGCTGCGAGGCCTCTACCTCGGCGGTTTGGAGACGGCGCGGCCGGGCGCCGATGTGGTCACCGACAAACGGCCCGACAATTTCCTGCGCATCGGCCTGATCAAGGCGATGTTCCCGAACGCGCGCATCGTCCACACCGTGCGCCAGCCGCTCGACGTGATCCTGTCGAACTGGTTCCTGCACCTCGACCGGTCGATGGCCCATGCGCTGGATCTCGAGGACCTGGCCCATTGGCACGGCCAGTACGAGCGGCTGATGGCGCACTGGAAGGCGCTGTATCCCGACATCCTCGACCTCGACTACGACGCCCTGGTGCTTGAGCCGCGCCCGGCGGTGGAGCGGCTGCTGGCCTGGTGCGGGCTGGACTGGGAGGAGGCGGTGCTCGACTTCCACAAGGCCGCCGCGCCCGTGCGGACCGCCAGCGTCTGGCAGGTCCGGGAACCGCTGTACCGGCGGTCGTCGGGGCGGTGGCGGAACTATGAGCGGCATCTGGACGGGGTGCGGGCCGCGCTCGGAACGGATAGTCAGGGCTGATGTCCGATCCCGCACCCCCCGTCGTCATCCTCGACAAGTCCCAGATGGCCGAGAACATCGGCGCCGTGGCGCGGGTGATGGCCAATTTCGGCCTGTCGGAGCTGCGGCTGGTCGCGCCGCGCGACGGCTGGCCCCAGGAGCGGGCCTGGGCCACGGCCTCCGGCGCCGACTGGGTGCTGGAGGGGATCCGGGTCTTCGACAGCGTGGCGGAAGCCGTCGCCGACCTGAACACAGTGTTCGCGACCACCGCCCGGCCGCGCGAGACGCGCCAGCCGGTGCGGACGCCACGCGAGGCGGCGCGCGTGCTGTACGACGACCGGGCCTCGGGTCTGGGCGTGGGCCTGCTGTTCGGCGGCGAGCGGGCGGGGCTGGAGACCACCGACATCGCCCTGTGCCAGGGCATCGTCACCATTCCGATCGATCCGCGCCACCAGAGCCTGAACCTGGCCCAGGCGGTGGCGATCAACGCATATGAGTGGCGCACCCTGGTGCTGGACGCTCCGCCGCCGAATTTTCGCGAGGGCGAGCCGCCGGCGTCGGGGGCGCTGATGCTGGGGATGTATGAGCATCTGGAGAAGGAGCTGGACGCCGCCGGCTTCTTCCATCCGCCCGAGAAATTCCGCTCGATGAGCCAGAATCTGCGGGTGATGCTGGGCCGGGCGGCGTTTACGGCGCAGGAGGCAGCGACCTTCCGGGGCGTGATCACGGCGCTGTCCAAGGGGCGGGGCCGGGTGCTGGCGCGGCTGGCGGCGAGCCGGACGGATCAGTCTTCCGATTGAGTCGCCGGGTCGGACGCCAGAAACGCCCGGATTGCGCCGGAATAGGCGTCGGGCCGGTCCCACCAAATGATGTGCCCGGCGCCGGGCATGAAGCGGTAGCGGGCGTCGGGAAACGTCGCCGCGTACTCATAGGCATCGCCGTAGCTGATGAAGTCGCACTGTCCCTGCAGCACCAGGACCGGGGCGGTCATGCGGCGCATGGCCGGGCGGCGATCCTCGAAGTCGTCCGGATAGAAATTTGTCCCGACCCGCGAATAGGTCCCCGCTCCGCCTTCCTCGGGTCTCACATGCGCTGGGTCGCAGACCATGGTCCGCGTGAATTCCGAGGCCATGGTGTCGACCGCCGCGTCCATCTCGCGGTCCGGGGCGAATTTGATATCGAACAGCTGGGCCAGCACGAAGGAGGCGCGGGCCCGGACCGGCATATTCTCCCCGGCCGTCGCCTCGACATAGCCTGTGGGCGGGGTGAAGCGCAGGTTTGCAGGAACGGGATAGAGGCGGTCCGTGGCCGCGCGGCCGTCGGCGTCGAAGGACGCGGGCTCGAGCGCTCCCGGCGACGACAGCACCAGCCGCTCGATGCGGTCCGGATGCTCGGCGGCGTAGAGGGCGGCGAGCAGGCCGCCGAAGCTGTGGCCGACCAGCACGACCCGGTCGGCGCCGATCCGGGCGCGGATGACCTCCAGGTCCTGAAGGTGGGTCGCGATCGTGGTGTCCTTGGGCCGCTCGCGCCGATCCGACAGGCCGGTCCCCGACTGGTCGTACAGATAGACGTCGCGCCCGTCCGTCGAGAGCGGAGCCAGGGCGCCGATGATGGCGGAATGGACGTATCCGCCCGGGCCTCCATGCAGGAAGATCACCGGCGGCTTCGTCGCGCCGCCCGGCGCGGGGATGCGGGTCCAGGCGATCCGGTAGCCACCTGGCATGACCCAGTAGCGGGTGTCGGGCCGCGGCTGGATCGGATCCACGGTCGTGGGTACCGGCTTCAGCAGCAGGAAGACGGCCAGGCCGATGGCGCAGAGAAGCGCCACGCCGAGGGCGCGTGACAGGCGCTTGAACATGGGATGAGCCTTATTCGGGTTCGATGTGGAACAGGGCCTCGACCGGCCGGCCCAGCGCATGGGCGAGGCGGAGGGCGAGCAGGGTCGAGGGCACGAACACGCCGTTCTCGACGGTATTGACGGTCTTGCGGGTGACGCCGACCAGCCCGGCCAGGTCGGCCTGGGTCAGGCCCAGCTCGGCGCGCGCCGCCTTCAACCGGTTGCCGAGCCGCTCACCCATCGCGCAGGGCCCGGAGTTCGAGCCATCCGAACCGGATCAGGGCCGGGGCGGCGGCGAAGGTGACGATCATTCGGCAGGCGTCGCGCACGGCGATCGGCTCATAGAAGCTGGCCCAGTAGGCCATGAAGGCGGCGATCACCGCGCTCCAGAAGCCGGTCCCGAGGGCCCGTCGCCGATGCTCGATCGTGCCCTCGTCGTTAATCAGGCCCATGAGGGTCCGTCCCCGGAACAGGCCCGTGCTCCAGCCCAGGAAGAGGGCGAAGGCGGCAGCCCACAGAAGCCAGGCGGCCAGATGGGTCACCTCCGAGGAGCCCAGCGGCGGGTCGCCCAGGCTGAGGGCCTGCGACAGTATGAAGAGCCCGCCCAGAAGAACGGCGGCCCAGGCCCGGCGCCGAACCACCCGTTCGGCCAGCTCGATGTCGGACCGTCCCATGGGGATCAAGCCTTTCGTGTCACCTACAGGTGACATCATGTAACCTCAGCGTTACTTTTCGTCAAGCGTGCATGCGATGCCGCCGGCGCCGACCACGGTCGGGCTCAGACTGTCGCGCAGAACGCGGGCACGACCTCCGTCGCCGGACCGCGGCGTACCTCGTCGAACAGGTCGCTGATCTGCGACGGATCGAGGTTCAGCTCGACCGTGCGGGCGCCCGCGCGCCGGGCCAGATGCACGAACCCTGCGGCCGGCCAGACCGCGCCCGAGGTGCCGATCGAGACGAACAGGTCGCACCGCGCCAGCGCCGCCTCGATCCGCTCCATGCGCAGCGGCATCTCGCCGAACCAGACGATATGCGGCCGCAGCCGGCCCTGCGGATGGTGAGGCGACGCTTCGTCCACGGCCAGGTCGCCGGGCCAGTCGCAGACCCGACCGGTGCGGGTGCAGGACGCCTTCAGCAGTTCGCCATGCATGTGGATCAGCTCAAATCCGGGCGCGGGCGGGGTCGCCGCATGGGCGCGGTCGTGCAGGTCGTCGACATTCTGGGTGACCAGCAGGAAGTCGCCTTGCCAGCGGGCCGCGAGGTCGGCGAGGGCGTGGTGGGCGGCGTTGGGATGCACGGTCGGCAGCTGCCGCCGTCTCTTGTTGTAGAAATCCTGCACCAGCGCCGGATCGCGGGCGAAGGCCTCCGGCGTGGCGACGTCCTCGATCCGATGGCCCATCCACAGGCCGTCGTCGGCCCGGAAGGTCGGCACGCCGGACTCGGCGGATATGCCGGCGCCGGT
Source organism: Brevundimonas sp. (assembly GCA_004296955.1). Classification (GTDB taxonomy): domain Bacteria; phylum Pseudomonadota; class Alphaproteobacteria; order Caulobacterales; family Caulobacteraceae; genus Brevundimonas. The sequence goes on along the minus strand of SCVB01000070.1, from coordinate 61,800 downwards.
GAGGATGACGAGGTTGCGGCGGTCGGGCATCAGCCTCGCGACCGCCGCCGCCGCGAGCGCTTGCGTTGCGACGTCGCGCTGACGCTTTCGCTTCGCTGGTGTTCGGGATCGAGGGTGAACTTGACCCTTTGATCGTAGTCCCGGTCGCCCTTTACCGAGAACGCTCGAACAATCCGGACAGCGCGCCAGATGACGAAGGCGTTCCACGCAAGGACGAGGGCCATGGCCAGCGCCCAGGCGACCCAGGATGATGGTCGCTCAAGATTGCGGGACAGGAACCCGAGGAATATCGCCGCAATGAAACTGAGCCCCAGGACCGGCGACTTGTATCGATGCGCGATGTCGTGATCGACCCAACGTCGGACACGGAGATAGAGGTTTGCCTTCGTCGCCTTGGCCATAGCAGAACGGATAGCGATCCGGATCCGGCTGGCAATGGTCAAGGCGGTTTCGGCGCGGCTGCCGGACCGCTAGAACCGTGGCTGACTCGCGAAAGGACCCGCCCATGAAAACCCGCGCCGCCGTCGCCTTCGAGGCCAAACGTCCGCTGGAGATCGTCGAGGTCGATCTGGAGGGGCCGCGCGCCGGAGAGGTGCTGGTCGAGATCAAGGCCACCGGCATCTGCCACACCGACGCCTATACGCTGGACGGTCTCGACAGCGAGGGCATCTTCCCGTCGATCCTCGGCCATGAGGGCGCGGGGGTGGTGGTCGAGGTCGGGCCGGGGGTGACGAGCGTGGCGGTCGGCGACCATGTGATCCCGTTGTACACGCCGGAATGCCGGCAATGTAAAAGCTGCCTGAGCCGCAAGACCAATCTGTGCACGGCGATCCGGGGGACGCAGGGCAAGGGGCTGATGCCCGACGGCACCAGCCGGTTCAGCTACAAGGGGCAGGCGATCGCCCACTATATGGGCTGTTCGACCTTCTCAAATTTCACGGTGCTGCCCGAGATCGCCCTGGCGAAGATCCGCAAGGACGCGCCGTTCGCAAGCGCCTGCTACGTCGGCTGCGGCGTGACCACGGGCGTCGGCGCGGTGGTCAATACGGCCAAGGTGGAGCCGGGGGCCAATTGCGTGGTCTTCGGCCTGGGCGGCATCGGGCTGAACGTCATCCAGGGGCTGAAGATGGTCGGGGCCGACATGATCGTCGGCGTGGATATCAACGACACGAAAGAAGAGTGGGGCCGGCGGTTCGGGATGACGCATTTCGTCAATCCGAAGAACGTGTCGGACGTGGTCGCCCATCTGGTCGAGCTGACCGGGGGCGGGGCCGACTACACCTTCGACTGCACCGGCAACACCACGGTGATGCGTCAGGCGCTGGAGGCCTGCCACCGGGGCTGGGGCGAGAGCATCGTCATCGGCGTGGCCGAGGCGGGCAAGGAGATCAGCACCCGGCCGTTCCAGCTGGTCACCGGCCGCGTCTGGCGCGGCTCGGCCTTCGGCGGGGCGCGCGGACGGACGGACACGCCGAAGATCGTCGACTGGTACATGGACGGCAAGATCGAGATCGATCCGATGATCACCCACACCCTGCCGCTGGAGCGGATCAACGAAGCCTTCGACCTGATGCATGCGGGGGAGAGCATCCGCAGCGTGGTGGTGTTCTAGAGGCTTGCGTCGCCGGGATAGTTGTTTAAAAAAACTGTCCTGAAGCAGGGAGATATATAAGCCATGTTCACCCACGTCACCGTCGGTGCCAACGACGTCGAAGCGTCGCGGAAATTCTATGATGCGGCGCTGGGCGCGCTCGGGCACGAGCCGGGCAGTGGGCCGGACGCCAAGGGGCGGTACTGGTGGCGCACGCGCATGGGCGCCTTTGCGGTCGGCGCACCGATTGACGGCGGGCCCGCCTGCCACGCCAACGGCGGCACCATCGGTTTCGCGGCCGCCAGCCCGGAGGCGGTCGACGCCTTTCACAAGGCGGGCGCCGAGAGCGGCGGCGTCGCCATTGAGAACCCGCCCGGATTCCGCGAACTCCCGGTTGGAAAGCTTTATCTGGCCTATCTGCGCGATCCGTCCGGCAACAAGATCTGCGCCCTGCATCGTCCCGGATAGCCGCTGCGCGGCTTCCGGGATGACGAGGAGGGCGGTAGAGGGGCGGGTATGGAAACCCTGAAGACCCACGCCGTCCACGGCGGAACCCTGCGCTACCTCCGCCACGACAGCGCCACGACCGGCACGCCCATGACCCTGTCGGTGTTCACGCCGCCGGGCGAGGGGCCGTTTCCGGTGCTGATCTGGCTGTCGGGCCTGACCTGCACCGAGGACAATTTCACCACCAAGGCCGGGGCCTATGCGTCGGCGGCCGAGCACGGGGTGATCATCGTCGCGCCGGACACCTCGCCGCGAGGCGAGGGCGTCGCGGACGATCCGGCCTATGACCTGGGGCAGGGGGCGGGCTTCTATGTCGACGCCACCGAGGCGCCGTGGGCGCCGCATTTCCAGATGGAAAGCTATGTCGTCGGGGAGTTGATCGGCCTGATCGACGCCGAGTTCCCGACGACGAAGGCGCGGTCGATCAGCGGCCATTCGATGGGCGGACACGGGGCGCTGACCCTGGCCCTGCGGCATCCGCACCTGTTCCGCTCGGTCTCCGCTTTCGCGCCGATTTCGTCGCCGACGCGGTGTCCGTGGGGGGAGAAGGCCTTCAACGCCTACCTCGGCCCGGATCGCGGGGTGTGGGACGCCCACGACGCCGCGCGGCTGATCGAGGACGGGGTCGGCGAGGGGTGTTACGACGACATCCTGATCGACCAGGGCGACGCCGATCCCTTCCTTGCGGAGCAGTTGAAGCCGGAGCTGCTGGTCGCCGCGGCGGAGACGGCGGGGCAGACGCTCACCCTGCGGATGCAGCCCGGCTACGACCACTCCTATTTCTTCATGGCCAGTTTCATCGCCGACCATGTCGCCTTCCACGCGGCGCGGCTGAAGGCCTGAGGGGGATGTGCTAGCGTCCGGCCCCGAACCGGAGGGATTTCGATGAGACGGTCCGCCCTGGCGCTCAGCCTTTTCGCCCTGACCGCCTTCGCCCTGCCGGCGCAGGCGCAGCAGATGACGGATCCCGGCTTCCAGCCGACCGTCGCCCGACCGGCCTACGCCGCCGCCGCGCCGGTGGTGGTGATCGACGGGGCGCACAACAATTTCCATACCGTCGACGGCCGCTATGCGCCGTTCGCCGCCCTGCTGAGAGCCGATGGCCATGAGGTGCGCGGAGGGACCGCCCGCTTCGACGCGGGCGGACTGGACGGCGTCGATGTGCTGGTCATCGCCAACGCCGGCGCGGTTCACGAGGACCCCGCGCCGCCCACCTTCACGGAGTCGGAAGGCGCGGCCCTGGAGGCCTGGGTCCGGAACGGCGGCAAGCTGCTGCTGATCGCGGACCACGCGCCGTTCGGGACGGCGGCGGCGGATCTGGCGGCGCGGTTCGGCGTCGGCATGGGCGTCGGCTACGCCTTCACCACGGACGGCCGCGAACTGACGACCAGACTGACCTACGGCCGCGAGGCGCTGGGAGACCATCCGATCCTGACCGGCCGGAGCCCCGACGAACGGGTCGAGGCGGTCGTCGCCTTCACCGGCCAGTCGCTGAGCGGGCCGGACGGGGCGACGGTCCTGTTGCCCCTGCCGTCCGGCGCGCGCGAGGCGCCGGACCTGCCGACCCTGCAGGCGTTGGGCGAACGGCTCGCACGCAGCCGGGAGTCCGAAGCCGCCCTGGCGGAGCTGTCGCGTCCCGCCTTGGCGGCCCAGGGGCTGGCCTTCAGCCATGGCGAGGGGCGGGTCGTGGTGCTGGGCGAGGCCGGCATGCTGTCGGCCCAACTGGTGCGGTTCGACGACGGGCGGCCCGACCTCCGCTTCGGCATGAACGCTGCCCCGGGCAATGCGCAGTTCGGACTCAACATAATGCACTGGCTGACCGGTCTGCTGCCGTGAGTCCGTGCTAGGAGCGGCCCATGACCCAGACTTCCGAAGCCGCCCATGCCGAGATGTTCGCCGCCCTGTGCAGGGAGGTCGGCTTCTGCCTGCATCCCAAGGGGGAGAAGCGGGTGCTCGAGGCCCTGCCCAACGGCCTGGATGCGGCCGTGCGGGCGGTGTTCGACGCCGAGGGGGTGGATTTCGCCTCGGCCACGGGCGACCTGCGGCGGGCGGTGCGCGACTGTCTGAAGGCCAATCTGCCGGCGGTTTGATCGGAACGGAATCCGGCGGCCGGGCTTGGGTTTGGGGAACGGGCGCCTAGATGAGGGCTCCCCCCGAAACCTGTCGAAGGAGCCTCCCCATGGCCTTTACGCTTCCGCCCCTCCCCTATGCCTATGACGCCCTGGAGCCGGCCATCGACAAGGAGACGATGACCTTCCACCACGACAAGCACCACCAGGCCTATGTCGACAATCTGAACAAGGCCGTGGACGCCGACAGCGCCCTGCAGGGCAAATCGCTGGAAGAGCTGTTCGCCAATATCTCCAAGGCTCCCAAGGCCGTGCGCAACAACGGCGGCGGACACTGGAACCACAGCCTGTTCTGGGAGCTGCTGGCGCCGCAGGGCAAGACCGGCGAACCGTCGGCCGAGCTGGCCGCCGCCATCGACCGAGATCTCGGCGGGATGGACAAGTTCAAGGAGGCCTTCAACGCCGCCGGCGCCGGCCAGTTCGGCTCGGGCTGGGCCTGGCTGATCGTCCAGGACGGCAAGCTCAAGGTCACCTCGACGCCGAACCAGGACAATCCGCTGATGGACGTGGCCGACGAAAAGGGCGCCGTGGTGCTGGCGGCCGATGTCTGGGAGCACGCCTATTATCTGAAATACCAGAACCGGCGGGCCGAATATCTGAAAGCCTTCTGGTCGGTGGTGAACTGGAACAAGGCCAGTGAGCTGTTCGCCGCCGCGACCTGATTGCCCGAAGCCGCCGCGCCGGTCTGGTGCGGCGGACGGGGCGTCCTATCTGAAGCGTCGCCGTAGTCCGACCGGAGAGCCGACCGATGAACGTCCACGCCCGCCTTGCCGCCGCCGTCCTGATCCTCGGCTCGATCGCCGCCTGTTCGTCGGAGGCCGAGAGAAAGGGCGAGCCGGCAGCACCGACGGTGTCGCCGCAGGCAGCCGTCGCCTCGGGGGCCTTCCCCTTTCACATCGGGACCCTGGAGGCGGTGGCCCTGAAGGACGGCGATCTGGCCCTTCCGAACGAGGCGGGTCAGAGCCCGTGGCCTGATCCCGACGCAATTCGGTCCACGCTGCGCGGAGCCGGTCAGGACGGGGAAACCATCCACCTGTCCGTCCAGCCGCTGCTTGTGAAGGCCGGCGGCCGTGTCGTGCTGATCGACACCGGCGCGGGCGGACAGATGGGGACCCAGAACCGTCTGCAGGCCTCGCTGGAGGCGGCGGGGACCGCGCCGGCGCAGGTCACGGACATCCTGATTTCGCACAGCCACGGCGACCACGTTGGGGGGCTGATCGCGAATGGCGCGCTGGTTTTCCCCAACGCCGCCATCCGCATGAGTGCCGCCGAATGGGCGGACCTCCAGAGCCAGGCCCCAATGGCCGATCTGGTGCGCACGATCCGGCCGAAGGTCGAAACCTTCACCTTCGGCGCCGAAATCGTACCCGGCATCACGCCCGTCGCCCTTGAGGGGCATACGCCCGGACACAGCGGGTTCGAGATCGCCTCGGGCGCCGAGCGCCTGCTCTATATCGGCGACGCCATGCACAGTTCCGTCCTGTCAGTGCAGCGGCCGGAATGGGTCAACGCCTGGGACAGCGACAGCGCCGCGGCGATCGCCACCCGGCAGGGGCTGCTGGAACGCGGCGCCGCGGGCGAGCAGCGGATCTACGCCGGCCACTTCCCCTTCCCGGGCCTGGGGCGGTTCCAGCGCCGCGACGACGGTTTCGTCTGGGTTCCGGAGCCCGCCGCCCGGCCTTGACGGATGGCCGCGACCCCGTCATAAGCGCGCCCTTCACGCCGTCGGGCTCGCCCCTCTGCGCGAACCACTACGGACGATGCGTGGACCGCCGTTGAGATCGTCTCTCCAGTTGGGGAGGGACCGGGCCGCATCATGAGAAGAGTGACATATGTCCAAGCGCCATAGCGCCAAGTACAAACTCGACCGGGTCATGGGTGAAAACCTGTGGGGTCGCGCCAAGTCCCCCGTCAACAAACGCTCGTACGGCCCCGGCCAGCACGGCCAGCGTCGCAAGCAGAAGGTCTCTGACTTCGGCCTGCAGCTGAAGGCCAAGCAGAAGCTGAAGGGCTACTACGGCAACATCACCGAGAAGCAGTTCGCCGCGACCTACGAGGAAGCCTCGCGTCGCAAGGGCAACAGCTCGGAGAACCTGATCGGCCTGCTGGAGTCGCGCCTCGACGCCCTGGTCTATCGCGCCAAATTCACGCCGACCGTCTGGTCCGCCCGTCAGTTCGTCAGCCACGGCCACGTGACCGTCAACGGCAAGAAGGTCGACATCGCGTCGTACCGTCTGAAGGTCGGCGACGTCGTCGAGGTCAAGGAAAAGTCCCGCAACATGGCGCTGGTCCTCGAGGCCCAGCAGTCGTCGGAGCGCGACATCCCGGACTACATCGAGATCGGCGACCGCGGCTTCTCGGTCCGCTTCGTCCGCGTGCCGGAGCTGGCCGACGTGCCGTTCCCGGTGAAGATGGAGCCGAACCTGGTCGTGGAATACTACTCGTCCTAAGGACGCAGAGGCTCCCGACGCGGCCGCTCGCGGCCGGACCGGGCGACGCCGAAGACTTCAAAGGCCCCGGATCGCTCCGGGGCCTTTTTTGCGCCCCCGGTCCGGGCTTCCCTTGCGGAACGAACGGGCGCATTTTCAGTGGATCAGGGTTCGGCGCGGGAGGCCGGGGATGAAACGGATCGCTACGCCGGGCGCTGTCCTGGTCGCCGCCCTGGCCGTGACGTCGGGCCTGTCCGGCTGCAGCGCCGTGCAGCAGCTCACTGGCCGGTTCCAGACGCCGCCGCAGACCGAGATGCCGGGTCAGGTCGAACCGGTCCACGCCGCCGCCATCGCCCGCGACGAGGCGGTGTTCTGGGTCACATCGAACGGCTGCACCGCCAAGGAAGACATCACGCCGGTGGTGCGGGATTCGAGCGAGGGCCCGATCATCACCCTGCGCCGGATCAAGGAAGACCGCTGCCTGGAGTCGCGGCCCGAGGGCGCCGAGCTGCGCTGGTCGTTCGAGGAGCTGGGTCTGCCTCCCGGATCCCGCCTCTCGGTCGAGAATCCATACCAGCTGCCGCCGGCCTGACCCGCCGATCGATCAGACCGCGAGCATCACTTCGGCGTCCGCCTCGACGGCGCTGATCTGGCTGTGGATGACCGAGACGGTGGTCCCGGGATGGCCGCCGACGACCTGGACGCGGGCCTTGAGCTGTTTCGCCAACGCCTCGACGATGCTGGTGCCCAGGCCCGGCGTTGCGCTGGCGGCGTCCGTGGGCATGCCCACGCCATCGTCCGCGACCGCGAGGGTCCAGTTGGGGCCGTGGGCGTGATAGCTGACGGTGATCCGGCCGCGACGCCCGCCCGGGAAGGCGTGCTTCAGCGAATTGATCACCAGTTCGGTGACGATCAGACCGAGGCTGACGGATGCATCGGCCTCCACGGCGCTGTCGTCGCAGTCGACATGCAGGGACAGCTGACTGTGGTCGCGGATCATCGAGGCGCCGACGCTGAGGCACAGCTGGTCGAAATAGGGCTTCAGCGCAACCTCGCCGAGGCGTGAGGCGGCCAGCTGCTGCTGCAGGGCGGCGACCGACATGACCCGGCTGTGGGCGTCGCGCAGATGGTCGCGTGTCTCGTCGGACTGCGACTTGCGGGCGCTCTGCAGGATGACGCTGGCGATGATCTGCAGGCTGTTGGCGACCCGGTGCTGGACCTCCTGCAGGAGGATGGCCTTTTCGCGCAGCAGGTCGTCCTTCAGCTTCTCGCTGGCCCGGGCGTCGGTGACGTCGGACATGCCCAGCAGCAGGCGGACCTCGGCGCCGTCCCCGTAGGCCAGCAGATGGGCGTTCAGCAGCAGGCAGCGGGGGCCGCCCAAGCGGTCGCTTTCCAGATCCATCTCATAAGCGTCGACGTCGGCCGCGCCGGACAGGGTGGCGGTCAGCAGGGAGCGAAGGCGGGGCAGGTCCCACTCGCCCTCGCCGAGATTGAGAAAGGATTCCCCCACGGCGCCCGCCGGGTCGATGCGGAACAACGTGAAGAAGGACGCGCTGGCCGCGACGACGTTCAGGGCGCCGTCCAGCAGGACGAGCGGCGCCGTCGAGGAGCCGACGACAGCAAGGGCCAGGCTCAGGGCCCCATCGGGATGTAGCGGCGTGGGGTCAGCCAAGGCTGGCCCTCCGAATGGTTACCGGAGGCTTCCAGGGCGGAAGTCATACCCGTCTGCTTTGTTGGCGACGCCAGAAGCCCCGGTGCTCGCGGGGCTTCGTCAGGCGCAGAAATACCACCAAACACGGAGAGTGCAGCACGGAATCGGCGAGTAGGTGATTGTTGCAACCAAAAGTTGGTGCTGGAACCATTTTCTGAAAAACGTTGTTGCGCAGCCATGTTCACGGTCGAGCAGTGCCTGGCCAAGGCGGCGGAGCTGGAACAGCGGGCGGCGGAACCGCATCCGCCGGACGTCCAGGACGAGTTCGCCAGGCTGGCGCTGCAATGGCGTCGTCTGGCCGCCCGGGCCGAGATTCAGAACCGCAGAACCGCTATCGCTGGAACGCCTCAAGCATAGTCGCCGGGATGCGATGCGGCCGCATGGTCACAGCGTCGACCAGCACCCATTCGGACACGCCCTGGGCGCAGACGCGGCCTTCGCCGTCCTCGATCCGGACATAGCGGTTGAATCGCGGGCCGTGAGGGTCGCCGACCCAGGTGCGGGCCACGACGCCCTGCGCCTCCGGCGGCAGGGGGCGGAAATAGTCGACCTCATGGCGGGTGGCGACCCAGGACCAGCGGGCGCGGGTCGCCTCGTCGAACCGGGCGTTCCAGTGCGCCGTGCCGGCGTCCTGCAGCCAGCCGACATAGACGACGTTGTTGACGTGGCCATTGTCGTCGATGTGTTCCGGGCGGACCGTCAGCGGCACGACGAAGATTTCGCGGTCGGCGCGGGGTTCGAGGACCGCGCGCGCCATCAGGCCTCGGCCTGCTCGCCGAGCGGCACGCCCTTTTCGGCCATCAGGGCCTGGAGCTCGCCGGCATTGAACATCTCGCGCACGATGTCTGAGCCGCCGACGAATTCGCCCTTCACATAGAGCTGGGGAATGGTCGGCCAGTCGCTGAAGGTCTTGATGCCGTCGCGCAGGGCCTCGTCCTGCAGCACGTCGACGCCGACGAAGTCCGCGCCGATGTGGTCGAGGATCTGCACCGCCAGCGAGGAGAAGCCGCAGCGCGGCGCGTCGGGCGACCCCTTCATGAACAGAACCACGGCGTGGTCCTTCACCGTATCGGCGATGAAGGCGTGGACGGGGTTGGCTTGGGCGGCTTGATCGGTCACGGACACTGGCCTTTCGGTGAAGGCCGTCAGGTATGGACCGGGCGCGTGCGGGTCAAGGGCGACGCGGCGTCACGCTGCCTTGGCGCCGGCCACCCGGGCCATCTCGATCTGGGCGGCCAGGCCCGGCGGCATGTCGCGGTCGGGCACCTGGGACAGGGTGTTGAGCCGCTCGACGTCGCTGGCTTCGATCATCACGCTGGACACCGAAGGATCGGTCAGGGCGTAGGCCAGGCAGATGGCCTCGGCGGTCCAGTTGTTGGTGCGGTGCAGGAAGGCGAAGGTGCCCGCGTGCGCCAGCGGACCTTCCTTGGGCTTGGGCGCGGCGCCGAAGCCGAACAGGCCCTTCTTCGGAACATGCACGGTCGCGGCCTTTTTCGCCGTGTTCAGGCTGTCGGGGAAATAGCCGTAGACGAAGATGGCCATGTCGCTTTCGCGGGCGGCGCGGAGGCGCGACCGGACCTGCCAGCTGGCGTTGACGTGGAAGGGCGTGGCCAGGACGTCGAAGGCTCCGGTCGAGACATAGGTGTCCATGACCTCGCCGTCGCCCGAGATGCCCAGCAGCCGCACCCGCTCGGTGGCGCGCAGGGCCTTGAGCGCATTGAGGGTAGACTGCGGCAGTTCGTGGTCGCCGGGCTCGTCGAGGATGGCGAGGTCGAAATAGCCGAGGCCTGAGGCGTGCAGGGCCTTGTCGATGGCCGAGGTGATGCCCTGGGCGGAGAAGTCGCGATCCGAACCCCGGCGGCCGTCCCCGGCGCCAAGCGTCAGGGAGACCTGCACCAGCTTGCGGTCGACATGCTGCAGCGCCTCGCCGAGCACCTCGGCCAGCACCGGATCGGCGGTCTCGAGGCGGTAGGAGTTGATGCCGGCTTCGAGCGCCGAATAGATCAGTTCACGGCCCGCCTCCGGGCCGCCGGCGATGTCGCGGGCGCCGAGGCTGAGGGTCAGGCAGGAAACGGCCTGTCCGGCGAGGCCGAAGGGACGGTAGCGCATGGTGTCAGTCTCCCGCCGGCGTCGAGGTTTCAAACGTCAGGGCATGAAGTTCGCCGCCCATCTGACCCTTCAGGGCCGCGTGGACGAGTCGGTACCTGGCGACGCGCGACAGGCCTTCGAACGCCGTCGAGACGATACGGGCGCGATAGTGGTCGCCGTCTCCGGCCAGATCGTCGATGACGATCTCGGCGTCGGGAAAGGCTTCGGTCAGATGGCCGCGAAGCGTTTCGACGGGCATGGGCATGGAAGAAGCGGTCTCCGGGTTCGCCGGAGATGATGGCGCGTAAACCTTAATGGGGGGCTACGCGCGGGAGGGGAGCGCCGTCTTCGTCGACAAGCCCGTGCCGACGGTACAGAGCCATCTCGTCGCCGGCGATGAAGGCGAAGATGGCCGGTCCGCCGGCTCGCTGTTGCACCAGATAGACCACGTCGAACGGGATGCTGACGGCGCTGCCGTCCGGCCTTGCGTAGTCGGCCCTGTAGAAGACGCGCACCCGGTCGTGCTTCTCGTACAGCGGCGAGATTTCGACCCGCTCGACCTCCATCCGGCGCGTGCCGATGGCCCGGCTGAAGCTGTACAGTCCTTCCAGCATCCCGGCGAAGGCGTCGCCGCCTGTGTCTGCCGGATTGAGCGAGCCGTCCGTTCCGAGCGCCAGGACGGTTTCCGCGAAGAAGGACCGGATGGTCTCGACCTGGACCGCCCCGCCGAGCGAGCGGGTGTAGGCGTCCGCATAGGCCCGGAACCAGGCGGCATAGTCGGGATCGGGCAACGGCTTCTGCTCCTCAGGCCGACAGGCGCTCCAGCAACACGACCGGCGCATCCTTGTAGGTCGTCTCGGCATAAGGCGCGTAGCCCGCCCGTCCCGCAAGGGCGTGCGACGGGGCGTTGTCGGGTGAGATCATGCAGACGGTGCGCCGGGCGTTGAGCGTGTCGTCGCACCAGGCCAGGGCGGCCGAGACGGCCTCGAAGGCCAGGCCCTTGCCCTGGAAGCGCGGGGCGACGCCCCAGCCCAGTTCGGGCGCGTCGAAGGGCGGGTTCAGGATGCGACGGTAGTCGAGCACGCCCACGCTGCCGACATAGTCGCCCGTCGCCGTCTCGCGGATGGCCCAGTTGCCGTAGCCCAGCGCCTCCCAGTGGCCGATGTCGCGCAGCAGTCGGAACCAGACGTCCTCGGAACTCAGCGGCGCCGGGAAGATGGCGGTGGCGAAGTCCGGGTCGCCCCAGAGGGCGACGAGGTCGTCCAGATCGCCCGGGCCGACGGGCGTCAGGGTGAGGCGTTCGGTGATCAGGGTGGTCATGCGAACAGGGCTCCCGCAGGTTCGATCCGCGTCCGGCCGGCGGCGTCGGTGACGGCGAATGTGAAGCCGGGCTGGAGGGCGAATGCCCCGGCGCGGCCCGCCTTGTCCAGCGCCAGCAGGGCGACCTGCGATCCCGCCACCTTCGTCCCGCGCAGGCGGGCCAGCCGCTCGATCACGCTGCGGCAGGCGGCGGTCGGATCGAGGCCGTGGCGCATGGCCTCGACGACCGAGTGGGCCCCGGCGACGCGGACCACGTCCTCCCCGACGCCGGTGGCGGTGGCGCCGCCGACCTCGTCGTCGACATAGAGGCCGGCCCCGATGATCGGGCTGTCGCCGACCCGGCCGCGCAGCTTGAAGGCCATGCCCGAGGTGGTGCAGGCCCCGGCCATGCGCTGGTCCGGGCCGATCGCCAGCAGGCCGATGGTGTCGTGGTTGTTCGGCCCGCCCGGCATGGACCGCCAGTCGCTGTTCTCGCTGTTGGGGCGTGGGGCGTAGTTCGCCGTCGTCAGCCATTCGCGCCAGGCCGCCTCGGCGCGGGGCGTCAACAGGGTCTGCGGCTCGAAGCCCTGTTCGAGGGCGAAGGTCCGGGCGCCCTCTCCGACCAGCATGACGTGGGGCGTCCGCTCCATGACCCGGCGGGCCACCGAGACGGCGTGGACCACGTCCTCCAGTGCGCAGACCGCGCCGATGTCCCCGGCCCAGGTCATGACGCAGGCGTCCAGCGTCACGCGCCCGTCGCGGTCCGGCAGGCCGCCGTAACCGACAGAGGAATTGGTCTCGTCCGCCTCGGCCACGCGCCCGCCGGCCTCGACCATGTCGAGCGCCGAGCCGCCGTTCGCTCGCGCGGCCATGCCGGCGGCGTTGGCGGCGGCGCCGAAGTCCCAGGTCGAGACCATGACGGCGGGGGCGGCTGCGTCCCGGGCGGCGGCCGCGCCGGCGACGGTCGCGACCGGAACGGCGGCCAGCAGACTTCGGCGGGACACTGCGAACGGGCTGTTTTCCATCAGGGTCAGATGCCTTCGGCCGATCATCGAAGAGCTGAGCCTACCCCCGAATTCCGGGCCCTTAAACGGGCATGACGCTGTCGTCAGGAATTGCCGATTGTCCGAGGGCGGCCTTCCGGTGCAGGTTCGTCCCTGCGTTGCGGGACGGTGGCGCGGGGGATCAAAACATGGCCGTCAGTCGACTGCTTTCCGTGTTGTTCGCCCTTGTGCTGGCGACGGCGCCGGCCACTGCCGCCCTGTCGGCGGTTCGGGGCGGCGGAACCGAAGCCAGCCCGGGCGGTCAGGCCGGGTCCGCTTGCGGCGTCGTCGAGCAATCGCAGTACTGGCTGTGCAAGGCGCTCGAGGACGGGGATTGCGGACTCACCTCGGATTCCGAGGAGTACTGGTTCTGCAAGGGCGTCCTGGAGCGCCAGTGCGGCCTGATCGAGGGCGGCAACTATCAATTCTGTCAGGCGCTGACGACACGGAATTGCGGGCTGGTCGCCGGCAACGGCTACTGGCTTTGCAGGGGGGTCACCGAACAGGAGTGCTCGCTGGCCCCCCCAACGCTCTACTGGATGTGCTCGGCGCTGCAGGACCGCTTCAGGGCCTGACGCCTACATCAGCCCCAGCTGTTTGAAGCTGGCCACCCCGTCGCGGCCGACGATCAGATGGTCGTGGACGCTGAGGTCGAGGGCGCGGGCGGCCTCGATCACCTGACGCGTCATGGCGATGTCGGGCCGGGACGGGGTCGGGTCGCCGGACGGGTGGTTGTGGACGATGATCATCGACTTGGCCGACAGCTCCAGCGCCCGGCGCACCACCTCGCGCGGATAGACCGGGGCATGGTCGACGGTGCCGCGATTCTGGATTTCGTCGAGGATCAACTGGTTGCGATTGTCGAGGTAGAGGACCCGGAACTGCTCGCGCGCCTCGTGCTGCAGCGACAGCCGGACATAGGCGACGAGGGCGGTCCAGGACGAGATGACGGTGCGCTTGTTCGCCTCCTCCTTGATGACCCGGCGGGCGACCTCGTGCAGGGCGGCGAGGTCGAGGGCGGTTTCGGCGCCGACGCCCTTCGATCGGCCGCGTGCGTCTTCGGCCCGGACCGTGATCAGGTCCTCGACCGGCGCGGCGAGCACCGCGGCCAGCGAGCCGAACCGGGCCAGCAGGGCCTTGGCGATCGGCTTGACGTCGCCTTGCGGCTGGCTGCGGAACAGGAAGAGTTCGAGCAGTTCGTAGTCGGGCAGATGGTGGATGCCGGCACCGCGGGCGCGGTCGCGCAGGCGTTCGCGGTGGCCCGCGTGATGGGGAGCCTTCGGCTTTTCAGGCGACGGTTCGAGCATGGCGCTCCCTCTCGGGAGCGCACAGCCTATCCTAGAATTTCGGTCGGAACAGCCCCGCCGGGCTGGCGCTGAACAGCTCCACGCCGGTCTCGGTCACGCCGCAGCTGTGTTCGCACTGGGCCGAGAGGGATTTGTCACGGGTCACGGCGGTCCAGCCGTCGGACAGGACCTTCACGTGCGGCTTGCCCAGGTTCACCATCGGTTCGACGGTGAAGAACATGCCGGCCTTGAGCGTCGCGCCCTCGCCGCGACGGCCGTAGTGCAGGACGTTGGGGCTGTCGTGGAACAACCGGCCGATGCCGTGGCCGCAGAAGTCGCGCACGACCGACATACGGTTGGCCTCGACCACCTGCTGGATGGCGTAGCCGATGTCGCCGAAGGTGTTCCCCGGCTTGATCATCGCCAGCCCGGCCTCGAGCGAGTCATAGGTGACGTCGATCAGCTTGCGGGCGCGGGCGTTGATCTCGCCGACGGGGTACATCCGGCTGGAGTCGCCGTGCCAGCCGTCGACGATGACGGTGTGGTCGATGTTGACGATGTCGCCGTCCTTCAGCACCCGGTCGCCCGGAATGCCGTGGCAGACCACGTGGTTGATCGAGGTGCAGATGGTCTTCTCATAGCCCTTGTAGCCGAGACAGGCCGGCAGGGCGCCGTGGTCGAGGGTGAACTCGCGGATGCGGTCGTCGAGCTCGCCCGTGGTCACGCCGGGGACCACGAAGGGGGTGATCATGTCGAGCGCCGCGCCGACCAGGCGGCCGGCCGCGCGCATGCCCTCCCAGGCCTCGTCGTCCTCATGGACGCGGATCTCGTGGGTGCGGACGAAGGTGTCGTCGTCCAGTTCGGGGGTCTCGTACATGCGAAGGCTTTCGGGGAGGCGGGCAGGCGCGTTTCAGATGGCCATCATAACACAGATGCTCAAGGCCACACGATGACCGGCGGTCGACGACAGTCTACACGATCATCCATGCGCGAATCCTCCCCCACCGCCGCCGTCCTCATTATCGGCGACGAAGTCCTGTCCGGCCGGACCCAGGACACCAATCTGAACACCATCGCCCGCTTCCTGGCAGCGCTGGGGATCGACCTGCTGGAGGCGCGCACGGTCGGGGACCGCAAGGGCCAGATCATCGAGGCGCTGAACGCGCTGCGGGCGGGCCACGACTATGTCTTCACCACCGGCGGCATCGGGCCGACGCATGACGACATCACCGCCGATGCGGTGGCGACGGCCTTCGGCGTGGCCCTGCCCGAGCATCCGGAGGCGCTGGCCATTCTGGCCCGGCGCTATGGCGACGACTTCAACGCGCCGCGGCGGCGGATGGCGCGGATCCCCGAGGGCGGGACGCTGATCGCCAATCCGGTGACCGACGCGCCCGGCTTCCAGATCGGCAATGTCTTCGTCATGGCCGGGGTGCCGAAGATCATGACGGCCATGCTGGAGGACGTGGCGCCGCGGCTGCGCACCGGGGCGGTGGTGCATGCGCGGACGATACGCGTGACGGGCGTGGGCGAGGGGGACATCGCCGACCTGCTGACCGCCGCGGCGAAGGCGGAGCGCGAGATCAGCTTCGGCAGCTATCCGTTCGGCCACGGCTCGGTCGGGGAGACGGGGACCATCCTGGTGGTGCGGGGACGGGACGCGGGGAAGGTGGAGGCGGCGGTGGAGCGCCTGCTGGCCGATCTGGCGGCGGCGGGCGTGGCGGCGGTTCGGGCCTAGCGGCCGAACGCCCCCGCCACCGCCTGAAACGCCGGATTGGGGCGTCCCTCGCCGTCGAGCAGCAGGGCGCTTTCGTTGGGGCGGTTCTTGCCTTCTTCGCGGACCAGCCAGCTGTCGCTGTCGCGCAGGCCCCAGGTGGTGAAGGCGAAGCGCTGGCGGGCGGGCAGGGCCATGAAGGCTTCGGCCAGTTCGCCGACGCGGGCGACCTGCTGGGCGCGCCTGTCGGCGGTGGAGCGCAGGTCGGGCGCCCGGCCCCCGTCGCGCTGCATCGGGAAGTCGAGCTCCGAGACGTGGATCGGCAGGCCGAGCGAGGCCGCGTCGCGGAAGAAGTCGCGGATCTGGCCGGCCGGAATCTCGATGTCGAGGTGCGACTGGGTTCCGATGCCGCCGATCGGCGCGCCCTGCGCCAGCAGCCGCTCGACCAGCCGGAGGAAGGTCGCGCCCTTCCGCGGATTGTTCTCGAGATTGTAGTCGTTGAGGAACAGGACCGCGTCGGGATCGGCGGCGCGGGCCTGTTCGAAGGCGCGGACGATATAGGCCTCGGGGCCGAGCTTGCGGGCGTAGACGCAGTCGCGCAGGCCGTCGCCGTCCTCGGCCACGGCTTCGTTCACGACATCCCAGCCGACCATGCGGCCGCGGTAGCGTCCGGCCACGGTCGAGACATAGCGGTCGAACTCGGCGGCGAAGCGGGCGGTCGGCAGGGCGTCGGTGAACTGGTCCAGGCCCTGTGAGTACCAGACGAGGGTGTGGCCGAAGACACGCAGGCCCTGTTCATGGCCCCAGTCGACCATCCGGTCCGAGGCGGAGAAGTCGTACGCGAAGCCCGGTTGCAGGATGCGCTCGGGCTTCAACTCCCATTCCGGGGTGATCTGGTCGACGTCCCGACGCATGGCGGCGACCCAGACGGGGTCGTCGAGCTGTCCGGTCATGCCGGTGGCGCCGATGGGGAAGTCGGCGAGGGATTTGAGCGGGGGCGCATCAGGCCCGGGCGCGACCTCGGCCGAGGCGAAGCGTTCGCAGGCGGCCAGCGACGAGGGCGCGAGGATGAGGGGCGCCGCGAGCAGGGCGCGGCGGTTCAGTCCGGGGGGGTCAGCCCGCACGGCGCCTCAGACCCAGTTCGTCGAAGGCGGCGGTCTCGCGCTTGCCCGCGGCGATCATGGCGTTGAGACGGGTCATCTCGGCGACGTGTTCGAACTTCTTCAGTTCCTCGAAGGCCCCGGACAGGGCGTCGCGGGCGCCCTCTTCCTCGGCGTCGATGACGGCGACGTCGGCCTCGGCCGCGCCCTTGCGGAGCTTCCAGCCGTTCAGATAGGCCTGCAGCATCATGGCCGCGTCGGCGTCGTCGCGCGCGCGGTCCTGCTCGATCTCGGCCTCGGCCTCAAGCACGGCGATGCGCATTTCGGCGGAGGCGCGGCGGGCGGTGATCTCGGCCAGACGCTTCTGCAGCGTCTCGACCTCATAGCTGGAGATGCGGATGAGGGATTGGGCCCAGTTGCTCATGCGTACGCGCTCCAGAGAGTCAGGGTCACTGAACCATGCCCTGATTCAGAATTGCTTCCAGCCGGGTAAAGGAATCGGAAAGACCGGTGTGGTCGTCCTTGTCCTGGCCGAGGAAGGCTTCCAGCGCCGGATTCAGGGCGATGGCCCGGTCGACGATGGGATCGGCCCCGGCGCGATAGGCGCCGATGCGGATCAGCTCCTCCATATTGCCATAGGCCGACAGGCACTGACGGGCGCGACGGTTCAGCTCGCGCTCGGGCGGGGTCTGGCAGGCGGGCAGGGTGCGGCTGACGGATTTCAGCACGTCGATGGCCGGGAAGCGGCCGCGCTCGGCGATCTTGCGGTCCATGACGATGTGGCCGTCGAGGATGCCTCGCACGGCGTCGGCGATAGGTTCGTCATGGTCGCCCCCGTCCACCAGCACGGTGAACATGGCGGTGATCGGCCCGGCGGTGGTGCCGTCGGGACGGACCGGCCCCGGCCCGGCGCGCTCCAGCAGCTTGGGCAGTTCGGTGAAGACGGTCGGCGTATAGCCCTTGGTGGTCGGCGGCTCGCCGGCGGCGAGACCGATCTCGCGCTGGGCCATGGCGAAACGGGTGACCGAGTCCATCAGGCACAGGACCTCGAGGTCCTGATCCCGGAAATATTCGGAGATGGCCATGGTCATATAGGCGGACTGGCGACGCTTCAGGGCCGGTTCGTCGGAGGTGGCGACGACGACGACCGCACGACGCAGGCCTTCCTCGCCCAGGGTCTCCTCGACGAACTCCCGGACCTCCCGGCCCCGTTCGCCGATCAGGCCGACGACGACGACATCACAGGTGGCCTGTTTGGCCAGCATGGACAGCAGCACCGACTTGCCGACGCCCGAGCCGGCGAAGATGCCGAGGCGCTGGCCGCGGCAGGTGGTGGTGAAGACGTCCATGGCGCGGACGCCGAGGTCGAGCCGCTCTCCGACCCGGCCGCGCGAATGGGCCGGGGGCGGGGGCGCGCGCAGGGGATAGGCGGCGGGACCGACGGGCAGCGGCCCCTTGCCGTCGATGGGCTGGCCGAAGGCGTCGATGATCCGGCCCAGCCAGGCGGTGGTCGGGCGCACGCTGGCGGCGGACGAGACGATGCGGATGTCGGCGCCGGGGGCCACGCCCTCGACCGGGCCGAACGGCATCAGCAGGGCCTTGGCGTCACGGAAGCCGACGACCTCGGCGGGCAGGGGCGAGAGGTGACGGCGCTCGATCTCGGCCCGGGCGCCGACGGACAGGCGCGACAGGCCGCCCCGGGACTCGATCAGCAGGCCGTTCACGCCCGCGACCTTGCCGGTCACGACCAGCGGATCGATCGCTTCAACGGCGGCGGCGAGAGCGTGCAACTGAGGACCCCGGAACAGGGGTTCAGGGATGCGGCATCGTGGTTAACGGGGGGTGAAGGAAGGCCTGTTCAGAGGGCCTCGCGGAAGAAGCGCACGACCTCCCGATTGAAGGTCTGATGGAAGGCGGCGCGGTCGAAGCCGGGCTGCGAGCGGCACAGCTGGGGCAGGGACGCGGCCAGCCCGGGCGGGCAGACGGGCAGGAAGTCGTGGTGCAGGGCGCCGTCGACGCGATGGAATTCCGGCTGGCGGCCGAGGCCGTCGCGGATCGGCTCGGCGTGGAAGGGCGCAATCAGGATCTCGTCGTCGCCGGCCTGCCACATCTGGATCGGGATCCGCACCTCCGCGAGGCTGTCAGCGGTGAAGGTCATCCCGAAAGCCGCACCGGCGATGACCGCGGCCTTCACGCGCGGATCGTGGCCGTTCGGGCGCCAGGTCGCCACGTCGATGGGCTGACGCTCCAGCAGGGTGCAGAGGAACTGTTCCGGGTGGACCTCGCAGTGCCGCAGCAGGGGGGCGGGATCGCTGACGCCGCCGGCCAGGGCGGTGACGGTGAAGGCCCCCGCCGAGAAGCCGAAGGCGCCGATGCGCGCGGAATCGATCGCCATCGGTCCGGTCCAGTCCCGCGTCATGTGGTCGATCAGCAGGCTGACGTGGCGCGGGCGGTCCGAGACCTGGATCGACCGGCTGGGGTCGCGCCAGTTGTCTCCGGGATGGGTCAGGGCGGCGACCACGAAGCCGGCGTCGGCCAGGGCCTCGGCGGTGTCGTGGTGTCCCTGGAAGGAGCCGAGATTGCCGTGGGAGATGACCACCAGCGGGCGGGGAACGCCGTCCCCGGCGCCCTCGGGCAACCAGACGCCAGCCTCGATCTCACCGCCCTCGGGGTCGGCGAAGCGGAAGACCCTGTCGGCCTCCTGGGCCAGGGCGGGCGCGGCGGAGACGAGGGTCATACAGGCCGCGAGGGCGGCGATCAGGGCGACGGGTCGGCGGAGCAGGGTCATGGGTTCGGTCCTCGGATCGGCGGGAATGGCCGCTGATCGCCCGGCGCTCCGGACGGCGCCAGCGCGACTTCGCCAACGGGCGAACGGGTTCGCGGCCCGGCCAGTGGTTCCGTCGCCCGGCGGATTCGCTATAGTCGCGGCCTGCGAGGGGACGATGATCGAGACGCCGAACACGGCCCGGGCCTGGGCGACGGAACTGGCCGCCTGCCTCGGCGTGGGTGCGGTGCTGGGGGTGATCGGCCCCTTCGGCAGCTTCTTCAATGACGCCCTGGTGGTGCGCGTGGCCTATTGGGCGGGGGTCTGTCTCGTCTGCGGGCTGGCCTTCGGCGTCGCCTTCCGGCTGCTGGCGCCCCGGGCGCGCCGGGCGGGAATTCCCGTCTGGGCCTGGGTCCCGGCGATGACCCTGGCGACGGCCGTCCCGCTCGCCGGCGTCACCCGGTTGATGGCCGCCGTCCCCTGGCCCGCGATCCGCCAGGCCGTGGGTCTGATGGATTGGTACGGGCAGACGGTGGTGGTGAGCCTCGTCTATGTGGCCTTCTACATCGTCCTGCGCGGGCGCACCTCGCAGCAGGCCATCGCCCCCCTGCCGCCTGCCGACGGTGGTCCGGAAGGGCCGCGCATCCTGCGCCGGCTGCCGCCCCGGCTGGGGCAGGATCTGCTGTGCCTGTCGATGGAGGACCACTATGTGCGCCTGCATACGACCCAGGGGTCGGCGCTGGTGCTGATGTCGCTCGGCCAGGCGCTGGAGGAAGTCCGCGGGCTGGAGGGCTTGAAGGTCCACCGCTCCTGGTGGGTGGCGCGCCGGGCGGTCGAGGGCGTGGTCGAGGACGGCCGCAACCTGCGCCTGCTGCTGACCGGGGGGCTGACGGCGCCGGTGTCGCGCGCCAGCGTGGCGCGGCTGCGGGCCGCCGGCTGGCTGGGCGATCCGGCCGGGGGCGACCCGGACCCCGAAGCGGCCGGCGCATGAGCGCCGCCTTCCGCCCCGGCCCTTTGCCTTGCGGGCGAAGCGCCTATGTATCGCGATCCCCCAGACCGGAGCTCCGCCCATGTCCGACGCCCCCTATGACGCTTCCCGCCATCTGAAAGCCGGTCGGGGCAAGGTCTTCGACTCCATCCTCGACACCATCGGGGATACGCCGCTGGTCGGGCTGCCGCGGTTGTCGGCCGAGTTGCAGCCGAAGGCGACCGTGCTGGCCAAGCTGGAGTTCTTCAACCCGATGGCCTCGGTCAAGGACCGGATCGGCGTGGCCATGATCGAGGCGCTGGAGCAGGCGGGGCATATCAAGCCCGACACGGTGCTGATCGAGCCGACCAGCGGCAACACCGGCATCGCCCTGGCCTTCGTGGCGGCGGCCAAGGGCTATCGTCTGATCCTGGTTATGCCGGAGAGCATGTCGCTGGAGCGGCGCAAGATGCTGGCCCTGCTGGGCGCCGAACTGGTGCTGACCCCGGCCGAGAAGGGAATGAAGGGCGCCATCGCCATGGCCATGGAGCTGAAGGAGCGGACGCCCGGCGCCGTCATTCCGGCCCAGTTCGACAACCCCGCCAACCCCGCCATCCACCGCGTCTCGACGGCGGAAGAGATCTGGAACGACACGGCCGGGGCGGTCGATATCGTGGTCTCGGGCGTCGGCACCGGGGGCACCATCACCGGCGTCGGCCAGGTGCTGAAGGCGCGCAAGCCCTCGCTGCGGATGATCGCGGTGGAGCCGACGGCCTCGCCGGTGTTGTCCGGCGGCGAGCCGGGCCCGCACAAGATCCAGGGCATCGGGGCCGGCTTCATCCCCTCGATCGTCGACCGTTCGGTCATCGACGGCGTCGAACAGGTCTCCAATGAGGACGCCTTCGACATGGCCCGCAAGGCCGCGCGGGTGGAGGGGATTCCGGTCGGCATCTCGTCGGGCGCGGCCCTGACGGCCGCCTTCCGCCTGGCGGCGCAGGACGAAAACGCCGGCAAGACGATCGTCGTCATCATCCCGAGTTTCGCCGAACGCTATCTGTCGACCGCACTGTTCGAGGGGCTGTAACGGCCTCTTGAACGGGCGTTCAAATTTTCATTGACTCCCGTTCTTGAACGAGGATTCAATAGCGCTCGGGAACGGGAGACAGGGCATGGCAGACCCCCAGGCCGAACTGGCCAATATGATCGCCAATCTGAAGGCGAAGACCGGCAAGGCGCTGGAGGAGTGGACCGCGCTGGCGAAGGCCAGCGGCCAGACGAAGCACGGCGGGCTGGTGTCCTGGCTCAAGGCCGAGCACGGGCTGGGCCACGGCTACGCCAATCTGGTGGCGCACAAGACCTTCGCCTCGGACGCCGGCTCCAGCGACGACGCCGAGCTGATGGAGGCCATGTTCGCCGGCCCGAAGGCGGCGATGCGGCCGGCCTACGACAGGGTGGCGGCCATCGTTTCGGGACTGGACGGCGTCCAGTTCGCGCCCAAGAAGGGCTATGTCAGCTTCCGCAGGAACAAGCAGTTCGGCCTGGCCCAACCCTCGACGAAGGACCGGCTCGACCTCGGCCTGACCCTGAAGGGGGTCGAGCCCTCGGGGCGACTGGAGGCCTCCGGTTCGTGGAACGCCATGGTCACCCACCGGGTCCGCATCGCCTCGGCCGACGAGATCGACGCCGAGGTCGAGGCCTGGATCAGACAGGCGTGGGCGGCGGCGTGAGCGCCGCGCCCGATGTCCGCACCCGGATCGTGATGGCCGCCATGGAGCTGTTCTGGGCCAAGGGCTACAATTCGACCTCGATCGCCGACATTCTGAGCCGGACCCAGCTGAACGCCGGCAGCCTGTATCACGTGTTTCCGGGCAAGCAGGACGTGCTGATCGCCGTGCTCGAGGCCTATCGCGACGGCCTGTATCCAATGCTGGTCGACCCGGCCTGGGAGGGGGTGGACGATCCGGTCGAGCGCATCTTCGCCCTGCTGGCCCGGTACCGCTGGCTGATCCTCGAGACCGACTGCACCTACGGCTGCCCGATCGGCAGTCTGGCCCTGGAGCTGCACGAGGCCGACCCGGCGGTGCGCGACCTGCTGGCGGTGAATTTCACCGGCTGGGTCGGGGCGATCCTGCGCTGTCTTGACGAGGCCGGGGATCGGCTGCCCGGCGATCTGGACCGGCAGGCGCTGGCCGAGTTCGTGCTGACGACCATGGAGGGCGGGGTGATGCAGGCCCGAACCCATCGCGACGTCGGCTATTTCGATCGTGGGGTAACCGCCCTGCGCGACCATTTCGACATGCTGCTGGCCCGCGCGGAGCGGCGGGCACAACCAGCCTGAAGGAGACCGCCATGTTCAAGCGCGCCCTGACCCTGACCGCCAGTCTGGCGATGCTGGCGGCCTCTCCGGCCATTGCCGAGGAGCCCGCCTCGGCCGGTCCGCTGGATCTGACGCGGCGGATCGTGGCCAGTTCGGGCGCGGCCGGCGAGGACTCGGCCGGCTATGTGCGTATCCGCAACGGGTCGCCGGTGGCCGACGAACTGGTGGGCGTCAGTTGCGCCTGCGCCGAGCGGGTGGAATTCCATCGCATCAACCGCGGCCCCGACGGGGTCAGCATGGACGCCGACCCGATCTGGATCGTGCCCGGACGGGGCACCCTGGAAGTCCGTCCGGGCAGCGACCTGCATTTCATGTTGATCCGGTTCGACCCGACCGAGGCGGCGGCAGGGCAGGTTCGGCTGACCTTCAGGTTCCGCGACGCCGGAGCGGTCGAGGCGGACTTCGCCCTCACCGGGGACAGCCGCGCCGCCTGGGCGGCTTTCGACTGACCGTCACAGCCGGTTAACCGGCGCGGCGCTAGCCTGACGACGACATGTCCGAGCTCGCGACCAGCCCTGAGGAGGCCGCCCCGGAAGGCGGCTTCCGCGCGCGCCATGCGCTGCTCAAGCGCCTGGCCGATGTCGTGTCGCTGCCCGCCAGCCGGATCAACGCCTTCGAACGGGCCGTGACCGGAGACCTGCTGGTCGAAATGCTGAGGCTGGCCTCGCCGACGGACCGGCGTCGCGTGGCCGCGCGGCTGGCCCCTTTGGCCGAACTGCCCAACGCCCTGACGCGAATGCTGCTCCGCGACGATCCGGACATCGCCGGCCTGCTGATCGAACAGTGCGCCTCCCTGTCGGACGCCGACCTGGTGGCCTGCGCGCGGGACGCGACGCCGGCGCACCGCTTTCTGATGGCCAGCCGGCGCGCGCTGACGGAGGTGGTGACCGAGACCCTGCTGAGCTTCGGCGAGTCCCATGTCATCGAGGCGGTGCTGCGCAACACCACGGCGCGGCTGAGCCAGACCGCGATCGAGGGCGTGGTCAGCCTGAGCCGCCACGAGCCGCAGCTGTGCGGACCGGTGCTCCGACGCCCCGAACTGCGTCCCTCCGGGGCCTATGTGATGTTCTGGTGGTGCGGGCCCGAGGATCGCCGGACGATTCTGCAGCGGTTCGCCGTGTCCCGCGAAGTCATGCAGGAGGTTTCGGAGGACGTCTTCGCCATGGCCGCTGCCGAAAACTGGCAGGATCCGGTATCGCGCAAGGCGCTGCAGTTCATCGAGCGCCGCCAGAGGAACCGGGCGGCCATCGCCAGAAGCCCCTACGGCGGGCTGGAGGAGGCGGTGACGGCGGCCGCGGAGCGGGGGCTGAACCGGGAGGTGGCCACCGAGATCGCCTATCTGTCGGGCATCAAGCCGGTCACGGGGGCCAAGATCCTGGGCGATCCGGGGGGGGAGCCGCTGGCGATCCTGTGCAAGGCGACGGGGCTGGGCAAGGCCGACCTGACCAATCTGTGGCGGTCGATGCGACGGCCCGAGACAGCGGCGGACGGCGCGGTCCACCCGGCCTGGGAGCGGGTGCAGATCACCTATGACATGCTGGCGGTCGACCGGGCCCAGACGGTGCTTCGCTACTGGAACTGGTCGCTGTCCTCGGCCCTGACCCCGGCCCTGCTGCGGGCCATCCGCGACGGCGAGGAAGAGGGCCTGGACGCCTTCTCGGCTCCCGAGCGCGCGGCCATGCTGGCGCTGGCCGAAAACTTCGGGCGCTAGAACACGCAAACGCGACAGCCGGCCCTGAATATAGTGACCTTTAAAGCACTTCAGGGGCAAGATTCCGAGCATGGAACCCGATGTTGCTTTCGCGGGGGAACGAATCTATTGATCTCGGCAACGACTGATTCAGTCGAGTTACAATCGAACAAGGTGAGGCCGGCCCATGGAAGACAATGCCCAAATCCTCGAGATGACCGCGGACATCGTCTCGGCCTATGTCGGCAACAACAATGTGCAGGCGACCGAGGTGCCCGGCCTGATCTCCAGCATCCACGCCGCCCTGACCCAGGTCTCGAGCGGATCCGTCGAGCCGGAGCCCGAAGTCAAGGAGCCGGCCGTGCCGGTGCGCAAGTCGATCACGCCCGACTTCCTGATCTGCCTGGAAGACGGCCGTAAATTCAAATCCTTGAAGCGCCACCTGCGCACCAAATACAATATGAGCCCCGAGGAATACCGGGCCAAATGGGGTCTGGCGAAGGACTATCCGATGGTCGCCCCGAACTACGCCAAGGCGCGTTCGGACCTGGCCAAGCAGATGGGTCTGGGCCAGGGCGGCCGCAAACCCGCCCGCGCCGCCGGGGGCCGCGCCAAGAAATAACCCGGACCTTGTTCGGGACAGCGCCCGCCTCCAGCGATGGAGGCGGGCGTTTTGCTGTGTGGATCAGGCCGCGGCCGCGCCGCGGCGCATGCGCCAGAAGCGCAGGGTTCTGAGCGCCGCGTCGCGGCTCAGCTCGGCGTACATGCGGGCGTAGGAATGGGCCTTGGCCATGGCGTCGCCGTCGTCGTTCAGCAGCACCACCGCATAGGTCAGGAACAGGGCGCGATCGAGATCGGCGGACTTGCAGACCACGGCGAGGGCGTCCAGTTCGCGGCGGTCGACGATCTGGCGGGCGGTGTGGAAGTCGATGTCCGACAGCTGGGCCAGGGCGATGAGGAACGACGTGGTTCCGCCCGAGCGCAGGAAGCGCGCCAGCATCTGCGGCGTCAGCTGGCCGGCGGCCTTGAGCTCCTCGATATAGGCGGAGCATTCGGCGTAGTCGGGGGGCAGGGCGCCGTCGTCGGTGGCGATCCGGGCCCGGCCGGCGGCCAGGGCGCTCTCCAGAAGAGCCGGATCCATGCGGGCGTTCTGTTCGAGGATGCGGGTCCGCAGCCGGGCCTCGACCACGAAATACATCTCGTTCAGCAGGTCCGCCGGCAGGCTGGCGCGCGACACCGTGGCCTCGTGCAGCGCCGGATTGACCCGCGCCCGCTCCACCGCGGCCTCGGACGACTTGCGCGACAGTCGGGCGCCGTCGTTGCGCAGCAGGGTCCCCAGGGTCTCGTCATCGCCGCGTTCGACGATGACCTCGGACACGGCCTCGGACACGGAAGTCCGGGCCGAGACGGCGCGAAGGTGATCCTGGCCGTGCTGGCGCACGACGCCGAGGAGATCCTCGTCCGTCAGCACCGGCGAGGCGGCCAGGACGGCGCCGGCGACGGCGGCCTCGTCATTGGCCAGGCGGCGGATCAGGGCGTGCGGCGCGTCGGGGGCGCGGGCGAACCGGGCGGAGAGTTCGGCGCGGACGGCGGTCTCCATCTCGGCCGCAAGGCTGGCAAGGACCGTTCCGTAGAGGGCGTCCTCGGCGGCGGTGCGGGTCGCGGCGCCGAAGAAATGGCTGGTCAGTTCGCGCAGCAGGGCGCGGCGCTTCTCGCTCGAGCCCTCCTCCGCGAGGGCGATCAGTTCGGGCAGGCGGGAGGGCGTCGAGGCGGCTGTCACTGATGGTCCCCGTCAGAGGCGGCGGGCGCAGGGCGCACCCGGCCCTGGGCGTCGCGGATCAGGGTTGGACCCTGTTCCGGGGCGGCGAGATCCTGCGAGGCGATGGTCTCGGGCATGGAGATGGCCAGGGCGTCGACATAGGTCGGCTCGGGCATCTCCAGCACGTCCGGCTGGCGGCCGTTCTGGCGGTGGACGGAATAGTAGCGTCCGCCCTGCAGGGCCGGGCGTTCGCCGCTGTTGCTGACCTCGGCGACGCGGCGGGGCTGCGGTGCGGGGGCGGCGGCCGCCGCGGCGGGCTGGACCCCGGGTGTGTCTGGGGCGGCCGCCGGGGGGGCGACGGGGGCGTCCTGCTGCATGCGGAAGATCGGGGCGTCGCGACGCGGCGCCATCGGATCGACCGGTCCGGTCGCGGCCGGGGCCGGGGCCGGGGCGTAGAACATTTCGGCGGGGGCGGCCTGACCGCGTCCGCCGGAATCGGGCAGATAGTCGGGCGTCGTGCGCGGCCGGGTCTCGGCCGCAGCCGGGGCGGCGGCGGGCGGGGCCATCGCCGGCTCGGGCGGCGGTGCGACGGGCCGCATCCAGGCGTTGGCCGGGGTCAGGGTGCGGCGGGCGCCCGGGGCCGGCGTCGGGCCGGGGGGCGCGGGCGCGGGAGCGGCGGCGGCGAAGCCGCCGTGCGGGATGACCGTGTTGGGGCGTCTCAGATCGCGGCGGGCGGCGGCCGGGGCGCCGGAGGCCGCGGCGGGCGCGGCCGGCACGACCTCGCCGCGGCCGGACCAGGACAGGTAGCGCAGGCCGCGCGCCTCGCCCGCCGGAGCATCGGCGGTCTGGGCCGAGGCGGCGCCGGCGAACAGCGCCACGCCCGCGGCGGCGAGGAGGGCGGTCGTCAGGATCGGGGCGCGGCGCAAGGGGGCGTCTCCGGACGCGGGAATGGAGTCTCACGCTAGTCATGCGGGGCTTAACCCGCTGCTAACGTCCGGAGCGGTTTCAGGAAAGCCGGCGCCGCACGGCCCGGTCGAGCGCGCCGACGGCGGCGTTCAGCACCAGCCCCATGATCATCAGCCAGGCGAGGGCGGCGAGCATGTCGGCGGTGCGCAGCCGGTTGCCGGCCTCCAGAAGCCGCCAGGCCAGCCCCTGGGTCGCGCCCGAGCCGGAGACGAACTCGGCCACCACCGCCCCGATCACCGCCAGCCCGGCGGCGACCCGCAGCCCCTCCAGCATGAAGGGCAGGGCCGACGGCAGACGCAGGCGGATCAGGCGCTGGACCGGCGAGGCGCCGTAGAGGTCGAACAGCCGCTCGAGGTCCGGGTCGGCGGACCTCAGACCGGTCAGGACGCCCGAGAACAGGGGGAAGAAGGCGACCGTCGCGGCCAGGGCGACCACGGCCCGGTCGGCGTGATCGAGGCCGGCCCAGATCATCACCAGCGGGGCGATGGCGACCACCGGCGTGACCTGGAGGGCGACGGCGAGGGGCCGCACCGCCCGTTCGGCCGGCCGGCTGAGGGAGACGGCGAGGGCCAGGCCGCCGCCGAGCAGGGCGGCGACGGCGAGGGCCTGCAGGGCCATCCAGAAGGTGGCGGCGGCGGAGGCGGCCAGGAGCGGCGCCCGCGCGACCAGGGCGGCGGCCACGGCGCTGGGCGGCGGCAGGAACCACGGCGGGACGTGCAGGGCGCGACAGGCCAGCTCCCAGCCCGCGAGGATCAGGACGACGAGCAGGGCGGGCGGAAGGAGGCGGCTCATGCAGCCGCTCCGACCGCCGGTGCCGGCATGGCCTCGACCAGCGCCGCGGCCAGGGCCTCGACCGCCGACCGGTAGGCCGCTTCGGCGCGCCAGCTCGTGGGCCTCGGCGGCGCGCCCGGCGAGGCCAGGGTCGCCACGACCCGGCCGGAGTCCCCGTTCAGCACCACGGCCCGGTCCGCGAGATAGACGGCCTCCTCGACGTCATGGGTGACGAAAACGATGGCCGGGCGGGGCGAGCGGGCGGCCCAGAGGCGGTGCAGGTCCTCGATCAGGCGGCGGCGGGTGACGCTGTCGAGAGCCGCGAAGGGCTCGTCGAGCAGGAGCAGATCGGGTTCGGTGACGAGGGCGCGGGCGAGGGCGACCCGCATGGCCATGCCCCCGGACAGTTGCCGCGGGCGGGCGTCGAGCCGCTCGCCGAGGCCGACGGCGGCGAGGGCTTCGGCGGCGCGGGCGCGGGCCATGGGGCGGGCCAGACCGGCCAGTTCCAGCGGCAGGGCGACATTGGCGAGGGCGTCGGCCCAAGGCATCAGGGTCGGGGCCTGGAAAACGAAGCCGGTGCGGCCGTCTCCCCGGTTGATGACGCCCTCCGATGGAGTCTCAAGGCCGGCCAGCAGGCGCAGCAGGGTGGATTTTCCGGCGCCCGAAGCGCCGACCAGGGCCAGGATTTCGCCGGGCGCAATGTCCAGATCGACCGGGCCGAGCGGCGCGCGGCCCGGATAGCGGACGAGGACGCCGCCCAGGGACGCCGCAGCGTCCGCCGTCGCCTCAGCCACGGCCGGGCAGGTACTGGGTGGTGAAGGCCTGCCGCCAGTCCAGATTGGGCGGATAGATCCCGGCCTCGGAGGTGACCTCGAAGAAGGCCTGCCAGCGTTCGGCGGTCATGGCGCCGAGGCCGTAGAGGGCGGCGTCGCCGCCGTCGACGATGCCGTTGGCCTTCAGCTTGGCGCGGGCCTGGTCGAGGATGGCCTGGGTCATCTCCGGATTGGCCTTGCGGATCAGGGCGTCAGCCGCCTTGCCGTCGCCCTGGATATAGTCGCGCCAGCCTTCGGCAGAGGCGGCGATGAAGCTGCGCAGGGCCGCGGCGTTGTCGCGGGCGAAGGCGTTGGGGGCCAGGACCATGGCGGCGTAGGACGGGTAGCCCTCGTCGGCCAGCAGGAAGACTTTCGGCGCGAAGCCGGCCGCCTGTTCGATGCTGTACGGCTCCGAGGTCAGATAGCCCTGCTGCACCGCCCGCTCGTCGGCGAGGAAGGGAGCGGGGTTGAAATTATAGGTGCGGACCTGATCGTCGGTGAAGCCGTATTTGGCCTTGAGCCAGACCCAGAAGGCGTCGCGCGAGGCCGTGGCCAGCAGGAAGGGGCGGCCGGCGAGGTCGGCGATGCTCTCCAGCGCCGGGTCGGGGTGGGCGATGAGGACCTGGGGGTCCTTCTGGAAGAAGGCGGCGACCGCCTTCACCGGGGCGCCCTCGGCGACCAGGTTCATCGGGATGAAGCTGTTGGAGCCCATGCCCAGTTCGACCGCGCCGGTGGCCAGCAGCTGGGGCACGTTGACGCCCGGACCGCCCTGGATGATCTCGACGTTCAGGCCGCGCTTGGCGTAGGCCCCCGACGCCAGGGCCTGGTAGAAGCCGCCGTGCTCGGCCTGGGCGCGCCAGTCGGTGGCGAAGCGCAGGCGGACGCGGCCGTCCTCGTCGACGGGCGCCTCGGCCCGCTGGCAGCCGGCCAGCGCCGCCGTGGCCGCAAGGGCGCCGGCGCCGGCGAGCAGGGCGCGGCGGTCGGGCGAAAAGCGGCGATTCCCACGCAAGGTCATGGCCGTGGTTTACGGCCCGGGCGGGCGAAGGGGAAGGGGGCGGGTCCGCGCAGGCGGACGCCGGAATTGAGCGAGGGGACGAAGATCCCCGCAAGCGGTTCTCCTCGTCCCCTCGCCAAGTCCGGGTTGGACTTGGCCATTGAGGTTCAGGACCCTGGCTTCGGCATCAGCGGGGCGAACCCCGACGATGGTCAGCTGTATCCTGTCGCGCTCCTGGTCTCCGGCGTTCCACGAGGTCGAGCCCCGCGCCGTCCATCGATCCCGATCCGGTTCCCTCCGGTCTTCTCCGGCCGAAGCCTTTGAAGGGTCCTTTGGGCCTTGATCCTGTCTCCCGTCCGTTAAGGTCGAAACCCCCCGGTGCGTTCGATCAGAGAGCCGGGCCGGTCCGCTTTGATCCCCGGGTCTCCCCGGTTTTCCGCGCCGCCGTGTCCCTCGGCCTGTTGACGTTCGCGCCAAATCCGTTAGACGGCAAGCGCCCGAATCCGGCCGGCTGTGCGGAACCGCCCCGGCCCCGGTGGATAACCCTGTGCACATCTGTGGGCTGACAGAATTCGCGAAAGCGGATCAGCGGGTTGCGTTTTCCACAGAAACACGCTCCCCGGTCAGGCCTTGCTCGATCCAGCGGCGGATGAAGGCTTGGGCGGGCGCGGCGGAGGCGGCCACGAAATGCTGGAAGCCGTGCGGCGCCAAGGGAACCTCAAGCAGGACCGTGTCGGCATGGGCCGACCAGCGCTCGGCCATCAGCCGGCTGTCGTCGCGCAGGGGATCGGCTTCGCCCGTGATGAACAGGGCCGGTGGCATACCGGACAAGTCGCCGTAGAGCGGAGAGACGTCTGGCGCTCTTCGACCGGCCTCGTCCCGCTCCGGGGTGAGCCGCCCGAGGTCCCGCATCAGGTTCGGCCCGTCGAACAGGAGGGTGCGGGCGTCGGCTGCTCGCACCGAAGGGGAGCCGGCCAGGTCGAAGACGCCCTGGACGAAGACGGGAGCGGGGAGGGGCCCGAGGCCGTCGTCGCGAAGCCTCTGAAGCGCGAGGGCGGCCAGATGAGCCCCGGCCGACTCGCCGATGACGAAGACGCGATCGACGCCGAAGCGGGTGCGGCCCTCACCGATCCCCCATCGGAGGGTGGCGGCGCAATCCGCGACGGCGTCGGGCAGCCAGACGCCCCGCGCCTCGTCGAGCAGGCGGTAGTCCACCGAGGCCACCGCCAGACCCGCCTCGGCCAGGTGTCCCGTCAAACGGTCGTTCAGGGCGGCGCTGCCGAAGACCCACCCGCCGCCGTGGAGGTCGACCACGAGCGCCCGCGGCAGCCCGGTCGGCAGCAGCAGGCGCAGTGGCAGCGGTCCTCCCGGGCCCGGGATGACCTCCGATGAAACGGAGACGCCGCGTCGCTTGAGGGCTGCAGCGGTCATTCGGCCGGCGGCGGCGCTGATCACGCCGTTCAACCTCATGCCCACGGCCAGTCTCCACCCGCCCAGCTTCAAGCGGGGCGCGCGAACCATGCCGGCGTTCACCCGTTGCGCGGCCCGGCTCTGCGCCGGGGAGAGTTGAAGCTGGTGAACCGTCAGGGTCATGCGATCCTCGTGACGGCGGGTCAGCCGGCCAGGGCTTCCCGTTTGGCCTCAAGCTCCAGCCATTCCTCTTCCGCCGCCGCCAGAAGGCTGCGGGCGCGGGCGGCGTTGGCGGTGGCGCGGTCGAAGGCCTTGCGGTCGCGGGCGTAGAGGTCGGGGTCGGCCAGAGCCGCGTCGTGGCGCGCGATGTCGTCCGGGAGGGACGCCAGGAGACCCTCCAGTTCTTTCAGGCGGTGGGCGTCCTTGAACGTCAGCTTGCCGGGCTTTTTCGGAGCGGCGGCGATGGAGGCCGGCGCCGGGGCGGCTTCGGCGCGGCGGGCGGCGTCCTTGTCCTGCGGGCGCGGGTTGGCGCCGGGATGCAGGAAGCCGGGGTTCTGGCGGATGAAGTCGGTCCAGCCGCCGGGGGTTTCAACTATGTCGCCGCGGCCGTTCATGGCGATGGTCGAGGTGGCCAGACGGTCGACGAAGTCGCGGTCATGGCTGACCAGGATCAGGGTGCCGTCATAGGACTCGAGCAGCTCTTCCAGCTTGTCGAGCGTGTCCATGTCGAGGTCGTTGGTCGGCTCGTCGAGGACCAGCATGTTGGCGGGCTTGGCGAGGGCGCGGGCCAGCAGCAGGCGGTTGCGTTCGCCGCCCGACAGGGTCGAGATCGGCTGGCGCAGCTGGCCCTCCTGGAACAGGAAGTCCTTGGCGTAGGCGGCGACGTGTTTGGACACGCCGCGCACCAGCACGCTGTCGCCGCCGCCGGGGGTCAGGGCGTCCCACAGGGTCATGTCGCTGCGCAGACCCTCGCGCGACTGGTCGAGATAGACGGGCTCCAGATTGGCGCCGAGGCGGACCGTGCCCTCGTCGGGCTTGAGCTGGCCGAGCAGGATCTTGACCAGGGTGGTCTTGCCCGCGCCGTTGGGGCCGACGATGGCCAGCCGGTCGCCGCGGATGACGCGGGTGCTGAAGGGCTTGATGACGGTGCGGTCGCCGAAGCTCTTGGTCACGCCCTTGAGCTCGGCCACCAGCTTGCCTGACAGGCCGCCGGAATCGACGCCGAGGTTGAGCTCGCGGGGGATGTCCTTGACCCGTTCGGCGCGGTCCTCGCGCATGGCGTTGAGGGCGCGGGCGCGGCCCTCGTTGCGGGTGCGCTGGGCGGTGATGGAGCGGTAGAAGGTGTAGGTCTCGCGCTCGATGGCCTTGTTCAGGCGACGCAGGGACTCGGCCTCTTCCTCCATGACCTTGTCGGCCCATTCGTCGAAGGCGGCGAAGCCCTTGTTGAGCGTGCGGACGCGGCGGCCTTCCAGCCAGTGGCAGGACTGGGTGACGCGGTTGAGGAAGGCGCGGTCGTGGCTGACGACGAGGACCGAGAAGCGGGCCTGGAGGAGTTCCTCTTCCAGCAGTTCGATGGCGAGGATGTCGAGGTGGTTGGTCGGCTCGTCGAGCAGCAGGAGATCGGGCTCTTCGGCGAAGGCCTTGGCCAGGGCGGCGCGGCGGATTTCGCCGCCCGACAGGTTCACGGCCGGCTTCTCGGGATCGAGGCCGAAGGTGGCGAGCCAGGCCTCGGCGGTCCAGCGCTCGGCGCCCTCGGAGGCGGCGTAGTCGAGCAGGGTCTCGCCGGTAATGACCGGCTCCTGGGCGACATAGGCGAAGCGGGTCCCGGCCTGGACCGAGCGGTCTCCGGCGTCGGGCTCGATCAGGCCCATGACCATCTTCATCAGGGTCGACTTGCCGGCCCCGTTGCGGCCGACGAGGGCGGCGCGGGTGCGCGGCTCGACGGCGATGTCGACGCCGTCGAACAGCGGGCGCTGGCCGTCCTGGAGACGGACGTTCTTGAGGGCGACGAGAGGAGGACGGGGAGCCATGCGAACCCTGGATACGCGGCGCGGCGGGGAGGCCGCGCGGTCGAAGGCGGCCATATAGGCGGTGCGGGGCGCTGTGGCCACCGCCGCCCCTCGCGCGTCGAGGGATTCGCCGCCGGGCGCGCAGGGAACGGTGTTACGGTGATCCGGTATCCGGGGGGATGGGATGAACGACCAGGAACAGGACGCGGCGCCGCGCGCCGGCCGCCGCAAGGGCTTCGGCTGGGGCGAGTTGCTGGGCGGGATCGTGCTGGCGCTGTCGCCGGTGGCGGGAACCCTGGCCTATGACAGTCTGACGCGGCCTTCGGGCGAGGTGGCCGCGGCGGCGGAGATGCTGGCCCTGACGGCGCCGCATATCGACGCCTATCGCCGCCAGTCCGACCTGTTCGACGTCAACAGCCGGCGGGTCGCCAACGCCATGTTAAGGGGCGGATCGCAGGAGGCGGCGCAGGCGCGGTATGACGACTTCACCCTGGTGTGGAGCGACTACCAGACGACCTATTCCGATCTGAAGGACATGATCCTGCCGCGCGACAATACGGCGGCGCCGGAGCTGAGGGATCTGGTGTCCTATATGGACGGGGCCATGGCGGCGTCGAACCGGATCGACCTCTGCCTGCAGTCGGCCCTGGTCAGCTATGACGCCGGAGCGCCGGAGCAGATGGCGGCGCGGGCGCGGACCCGGACCGGCATCGACGAGGCGGCGGTGGGCGCCGAACAGGCGGCGCGGGCGCAGGACCAGGAGCTGCGCTGCCTGTCGGGCGACGAATATTTCGTGGTCGGCGAGCGAATGCAGCGCCTGGGCGGCTGCAACTACGCCCTGCGCAAGGCGATGATGGGTTCCGTCGCCGACCTGCGGCGGACGCGGGACGACGGACCCGTGGCGCGGCTGGCCGACCGGCTGGGCGGCCGCGCGGCGCCGGCGACGGGCGGGCGGCCGCAGAACTGGGGGCCGCTGCTGGATCGGGTGAAGGCGGAATGCGCCCGGGCGCGGCTGCGGCCGAGCCGGGGCGACGCGCCGCCGGCGAGCCGACTGAACATCTGGCAGCGGGTGGATGCGGCGGCCCCGGCGCCGGTTCCGGCGACGCCGCCCGTCTGAGCGCGCCAAGGCCGGCGACAGCCCGCGCCGATGCGGGTAAGACCCCGCCGATGGACAAACCCTTCTGGCAGACAAAGCGCCTCGAACAGATGACCCGCGAGGAGTGGGAGAGCCTGTGCGACGGCTGCGGCCTGTGCTGTCTGGTCCGGTTCGAGGACGAGAACACCGGCGATGTCATTCCCACGCGGGTGCACTGCAAGCTGTTCGACAGCGCCCGATGCACCTGCATCGACTACGCCAACCGGCGCGAGCAGGTGCCGGACTGCATCAAGCTGACCCCGTGGAACATCGAGCGGCTGGCCTGGATGCCGAAGTCCTGCGGCTATCGCCGGATCCATGAGGGGCGGGGGCTGGCGGACTGGCACCCGCTGGTCTCGGGCGATCCGGAGAGCGTCCACGCGGCCGGGGTCTCGGTCAGGGGTCAGACGGTGTCGGAACTGGCGCTGAAAGAAGCCGAGGACGCGCTGGATTTCGAGGCTCCGGAGTGGAACCTCGAGCGAGGAACCTGAGGTCGGCGTCGGGGCTCGCGAGACTGTCGCTCGACGTCTGAACGCGGTTCGCTAACCGAAACTTCGTGCTTATCCGCCAGACTGTCCGGATGGGAGCCAAACGTCCGCAAACGTCGCGAAAAGCGACGACGGCCACTCTGAACCTCGACAGCCCCTTCGAGCGGCTGACGGCGCTGGCCTGCGCCATGTTCAGCACGCCGCACGCCATGGTCGGGGTGATCGACGGGGACCAGACCCAGTTCCGGGCCAATGTCGGACTTGGCCACACGGCGCTGCCGCGCGAGCAGACGGCGACGCATCTCATGGTGGCCATGGGGCCGGGCGCCGTCCTGGTCGTCGAGGATGCGCTGGAGAACGAGCGGCTGCGTGATCATCCGATGGTGACCGGCCAGCCGGGTCTGCGCTTCTTCGCCGGCGTGACCATCGACAACGCCGCTGGCGAGGCGGTTGGGGCGATCGGCGTCATGGACACCAAGCCCCGTGCGCGGCCCAGCGATGCGGAGATCGAGAACCTCAAGGTGCTCGCCCGGATGGCGGCCGAAATGATCGATCAGGCCGAGGCCAACCAGCGGCAGTCGGAACAGTTGAAACTGTTGAAGCTGTCCGAGGAGATGGCCGGCATCGGTCAGTGGCGGATGGACGCGGAGACCCTGAGGTCGACATGGTCGGATCAGGTCTATCGCATCTACGGCCTGACGCCCGAAACGTTCGATCCGAACCTGGGCGACTCGGTCGCCTTCTTCCATCCCGAGGACCGGGAGGAGATCCGCGAAGCGGTGATGCACGGACTGACGACCGGGCAGGGGTTCCGCATCCGCGCCCGTCTGATCCGCGCCGACGGCGAGGAGCGGCTGGTCGATGCCCATGCCGACACCGAACGGGGTCCGGACGGACGGGTCGCGTCCATGTTCGGGGTGTTCCAGGACGTCACTGACCAGCAACAGGCGATCGAACGGGTCACCGAAAGCGAGCGCCGCTACCGGCTGCTGGCCTCCCGGGTGACGGATATCATCGTCACCTACGGCGTCGACGGCCTGGTGACCTATGTGTCGCCGTCGCTGGAGGCCGCGACGGGCTATCCGCCAGAGGCGTTGCTCGGGCGGCCGGCCACATCCCTGATCCATCCCGACGACGTCCCCGCCCTGACCGAAAGCTTCCGGGAGTTCGTCAAGGCTCCGCCCGAGTGGTCACAACGGGGCGTGACCTATCGCGGCCTGCCCGGCGACGGGCCGGTGCGATGGTTTGAGGCCCGGACCTCGATTATTCGGGACGAGAACGGCCGGGTCATCGAGTTCCAGGATCTGGTTCGCGACGTCACCGAGACCAAGCGGCTGGAGGAGGCCCTCATCGAGGCGCGCGACCGGGCCGAGGCCGGGGCGCGGGCGAAGTCGGAATTCCTCGCCAATATGAGCCATGAACTGAGGACGCCGCTGACCAGCGTCATCGGCTTCTCGGGGCTGCTGCAGCAGAGCGCGGCCCTGCCCGAGACCGAGCGACGCTATGCTGACCGGATCGGTACGGCCAGCGAGGCCCTGCTGGGGGTGATCAACGACATCCTCGACTATTCCAAGCTGGAGGCCGGGGCGGTTCAGATGGAGGCGCGGGCCTTCGATCCGCGGGCGCTGGCGCAGGCCGCCGCGGCGATGATCGAGGGCCAGTGCGAGGTCAAGGGGCTGGCCCTGGCGGTGGAGCTGGATCCGCAGTTGCCGGAGGCTCTGACGGGCGACGAGGGCCGGTTGCGGCAGGTAATGCTGAACTTCCTGGCCAATGCGACCAAATTCACGGCCGCGGGCGGCGTGACGCTGGCGGCGTCGTGGTCGAACGGGCGGCTGCGGGTGTCCGTACGCGACACGGGCATCGGCATTCCGCCCGACAAGATCGACACCCTGTTCGAACGCTTCAGCCAGGCCGACAATTCCACCACCCGGGTCTATGGCGGCACGGGTCTGGGCCTGTCGATCTCGCGCCGGCTGGTCGAGATGATGGACGGCGAGATCGGGGCGGAGAGCCGGGTCGGCGAGGGCGCGACCTTCTGGTTCGAGGTTCCCCTTTCCCCGGCCGAGGCGATCATCAGCGACGACCGCTACGGCGACGATACGCCGAGCCCCGAGGGGCTGCGGATTCTTGTGGCGGACGACGCCGCGGCCAATCGTGAACTGGCCGTCGCCATCCTGGGCGGCCTCGGGGTCGCGGTGGAGACGGTCGAGGACGGGGCGCAGGCCGTCGAGGCGGCGCGGAACGGGGCGTATGACCTGATCCTGATGGACGTGCATATGCCGGTCATGGACGGACTGGATGCGACACGGGCGATCCGACGGCTCGACGGGCCGGTCGGCCAGACGCCGATCGTCGCCCTGACCGCCAATGTGCAGCCGGAGCAGGTGCAGCGGTGCCGCGAGGCGGGCATGGACGGCCACGTCGGCAAGCCGATCCAGGTGGCCGAACTGCTGCGCGTGATCGCCGCCCGGCTGGAGCAGCGATCCGGCCAGGAAACGTCCGACGCCGCCTGAGCCGTTCGGCGCCCTGACGCTGTGCTGACAGTTCGCGAATCTATAGTCGGGTTGGCGAATTAAAAGACCTTAAAATCAAAGCAGTATGATTTTGTAACTGCGATTTGCCCGCCATAGTACGCTGGTCGCCTATGCTTTGGGCATGACGGGAAATCAGGACAGGACGGCGCGGGCGGAGGCCCGGCTGGAACAGGTCTACGACCAGCTGGACCCCATGCTGGACAAGGCCATGACCGCGCTTGACGCGAACCCTCTCAAGCCGGGCGATGCGCTGGGCGTGCAGCGCTATGTGCGGGGCGTGGAGCTGGTGGCGCGTTCGGCGCGGATGGTGGCGACCTTGCTCGCCCCGCGCCGGGGCCCGGCGCGTGTCGAGCCAACAGAGGACGATATGAACCACGATGATCGCGACGAGAGCCCCGAGGCGCTGGACCGGCTTCGGGCCGAGCTCGAGTCCCGTCTCGATGGCCTGCGGGCCACGATCGAGGCAAAGCGTCTGGAAGGATGGACTGTCGTCCGAACAACTGCACCAGGCGCTGGAGAGCACGCCGGGGCTGCATAGGCACCAGATCATTCCGGAAGTCGACTGGCGGACCTGGGTCGTGCTGGGCGGTCGGGGCGCGGGCAAGACCCATGCAGGAGCCAACTGGGTCACGGAGCAGGCGCGCGCCCGGAATCTCAGGATCGCCCTGGTCGGGTCCACGCTGCACGATGTGCGCGAGGTCATGGTCGAGGGCCCCTCCGGCCTCAGGGGATTCGGCGAGCGGTCCAATCGTCCGCGTTGGGACGGCGGCCGCAAACGGCTGATCTGGCCGAGCGGAAGCGTGGCCTACGCCTTCTCGGCCGAGGATCCCGACAGCCTGCGCGGACCACAGTTTCACTATGCCTGGGCCGATGAATTCTGCGCCTGGCGCCGGCCCGAGGCCGTGCTGGAGAATCTGCGGCTGGGACTGCGGCTGGGGCAGGATCCGAGGCTGATGGTGACGACGACGCCCCGCCCTCTCGCCGCCCTGAGGCGGCTGTTGGCCCAGAACGGCACCTGTATCGAACGGGCCGGCACCGAGGCCAATGCGGCGAACCTGTCGCCGGGATTTCTGGCGCATCTGCAGACGCTGTACGCCGGGACGCGGCTGGAGGCCCAGGAGCTGCAAGGGCTGATGGTCGAGGCCGACGGGGCCCTGTTCCGGGCCGAGGATCTGGCCCGGGCGCGCGGCAACCGGCCGGCGACGCTGGAGCGGATCGTGGTGGCGGTGGACCCGCCGGCGAGTGCGGGCGGGGACGCCTGCGGGATCGTGGTCGTGGGTCGCCGGGACGGCCGGGCCTATGTGCTGGCCGACCGGTCGAAGGCCGGGGAATCGCCGGGGGGCTGGTCCGGGCTGGTGGCGCAGGCGGCGCGCGAGTTCGGCGCCGATGAGATCGTGGCCGAGAAGAACCAGGGCGGGGAGATGGTGCGGACGGTGCTGGCCCATGGCGGCTGCGAGACGACGATCCGGCTCGTGCACGCCAGCCGGGGCAAGGCGGCGCGGGCCGAGCCGGTGGCGGCGCTCTACGAACAGGGGCGGGTCATCCACTGCGGGGCCTTTCCGGCGCTGGAAGAGGAACTGATGGCCCTCGGGTCGACCGAGGGCGGCGGGCGCAGTCCCGACCGCGCCGACGCCCTGGTGTGGGCCGTGACGCATCTGTTGCCGGCGCCGCGGGCCGGGCCGAGCGTGCGGGTGTTGTGAGCGCGGACTGACACCCCCGCCCGGTCCGTGAAGGGGCGGGAGAACGATGGAGATTGGCATGATCAACTGGCGACGGCCCTTCGCGGGCCGGCGGCGCATATCCGCGCCCGAGATCAAGGACAGCCGGGCCGGGCCGCTGATCGCCCTGACGTCCGGCGGGCGGGCGCGGTGGACGCCGCGCGACTACGCCCATCTGGCGGAGGAGGGGTTCGCCAGGAACGCCGTGGCCTATCGCTGCGTGCGGATGATCGCGGAGGCGGCCGCGGCGACGCCATTGATCGTGTTCGCGGACGGCGTGCGGCGGGATGACCATCCGCTGGCGGCGCTGCTGGCGCGGCCGAACCCGGAGCAGTCGGGGGCGGAGTGGCTGGAGGCGCTGTACGGCGCCCTGCAGACGGCGGGCAACGCCTATGCCGAGGCCGTCGGGGAGGCGGCGCCCGAGGAGCTTTGGACGCTGCGGCCCGACCGGGTGAAGGTGATCCCGGGGCGGGCCGGCTGGCCGGAGGCGTGGGAGTATTCCGTCGACGGACGGTCGATCCGGATTGGTCGGGCGGCCGACGGCTGGTCGCCGGTGATGCAGCTGAAGCTGTTTCATCCGACGGACGACCATTACGGCTTCTCGCCGCTGGAGGCGGCGGCGTTCGCGATCGACGTGCACAACGCCTCGGGGGCGTGGAACAAGGCGCTGCTGGACAATGCGGCGCGGCCGAGCGGGGCGCTGGTCTATGGGGCGAAGGACGGTGAGCGGCTGACCGCCGAGCAGTTCGAGGGGCTGCGGGCCCAGGTTGAGCAGAGCCATGCCGGGACGATGAACGCCGGCCGGCCGATGATCCTGGAGGGCGGGCTGGACTGGAAGCCGATGAGCTGGACGCCGGCGGACATGGACTTCATCGCCGGGAAACATGCGGCGGCGCGCGAGATCGCCCTGGCCTTCGGGGCGCCGCCGCAGCTGCTCGGGATTCCGGGCGACGCGACCTACGCCAACTATCGCGAGGCCAACGCCGCCTTCTGGCGGGGGACGGTGGTTCCGCTCGTCCGGAAGACGGCGGCGGCGCTGACGGGCTGGCTGGGCGGGCGGTTCGCCGGGGTCAGGATCGAGGCCGATCTCGACGGCCTGCCGGCGCTGCAGCCCGAGCGCGATGCGCTGTGGGCGCGGCTGAATGCGGCGACGTTTCTGACGGATGAAGAGCGGAGACGGATGGCGGGGGTTGGCGAATGATGGATGCACTCAGGAAGGTCCCGGTCGCCGTGATCGCGGCGCTGGCGGTGCAGACGGTCGGCGGACTGGTCTGGGCCGGGGGCGCGGCCGCGCGGATCGCGACGCTGGAGGAACGGGTCGGCGAGCAGCGGCTGGTGGCCGAACGGCTGGCGCGGCTGGAGGAGCAGAGCCGGGCGACGCGGGCCGCGGTCGAGCGGATCGAGGAGCGTCTGGAGGGGTGGGGATGACGGCCGCCTTGAGGGTCGACGCAGGCCTGAAGATTGAAGGTTATGCGTCGCTGTGGGGCGTGGCCGATCTGAACCAGGACGTGGTGGCCAGGGGCGCCTTTGCGGCCAGTCTGGCGAAGACGGGCGCGCAGGGCGTGCGGATGCTGCATCAGCATGAGGGGCGGGCGGCGGTCGGGGTCTGGGACCGGATGGTCGAGGACGAGCGCGGGCTGTTCGTCGAGGGCCGGATCATGGACTGGTCGGCCGAGGGGCGGTTCGCCCGGGCTCTGTCGAGGGCGGGGGCGCTGGACGGGCTGTCGATCGGCTTCCGCAGCAGCCGGGCGCGCCGCGAAGGCCGGCTGAGGGTGCTGGTCGAGGTCGAGCTGTGGGAGGTGTCCCTGGTGACGTTCCCGATGCTGCCGGGCGCGCGGTTCAGCGTGGCGTCTTCGTCAGCCGGCGGGCGGGAGGTAGTCTGCCGGGATCGGTGAGGCGGGGGTTTCACCCTGCCAGTAGACGCTGAGAATCCACCAGCGGCTTCCGTCATGGAACAGCTGGATGCTGTTGACGCCGCGGGCGAAGGGTTGCGCGTCGGAGAGGTTGTGCAGGCTTTCGTAGGTGCTCCAGACGTGGGCGATGTGGCCGAACCGTTCGCTGCGGCGGGCGATCTCGCGCTCGTGGAAGCCGTCGGCCATCAGCAGGGGTTCGCTGCGGGTGATGTATTCGTCCGGGGCGATCGAGCGGACGACGCCGACGCCCTCGCGGTTCATGCCCGAGGGCATGAGTCGGGCGGTCGGATGGAACAGGGAGCGGAAGCGGTCCCAGTCGCGGGCCACGCCGGCGTCGCCGGAGATGACGCCATAGAGGGCGGCGACGATGGCCTCGGGCGTGGCGACGTCCGGCGCGGCCGCTGTCGGAACCGGCGGGGCGGCGGGCGTCTGGGCGGCGGCCGGGGCGGCGAAAGCCAGGGCCAGGGCGGCCGCGAGTATCGAGATTCGCATCGGTGTCCCTCTTCTTGCGCCGGCGACTATGCCGGGGCGGGCGAGGGTGCGCCAGTGGGGGTCAGGTCTGGTCGCCGGCGCCCCGGCAGTCGATCCAGTCGAGGGCGGCGGTCATGCCGCGGAGGGAGAAATAGGTCTCGGCGGGCCCCTCGGCGGACGGGTAGTTCCAGCGGGCGATGCGCTGCCGGCGCAGGCCCGAGACGAGGGAGCGGGTCAGGATCGGATCGCTGACCCGGAACTCGTTTGAGCCCGGCGAGGTCGGGACCAGCCACGGGCCGGGATCGACGGTCTGGCCGGGGGTGGTGAAACGCATGGCGCCGGCGACGGGCATGGGGTCGGTCGCCGCGAGCTCGACCTGGTAGTCGGCGCCGGGGCTGGGCCGGGCGACGCGCAGCTGATGGCGCCAGGCGGCCTGGCCGGAGGGATTGGGCAGGGCGACGACGACCGAGCAGTAGCCGTCGGGACGGCAGGCCGCGAGGGCGTCGTTGAAATACGCCCGGGTCTCGCCGAAGCGCATGTGGGTGACGGCGCCGCAGCGATCGGCCGCCTGCACGGCCCCGGCGGACAGAAGAAGGACGGCCGTTGCGGTCGCCGCGAGAAGTCTGGACATCGGCGCATTCCCAAGCGTGACCATGGTTAACGGAGATCACGCCGTTCGGTGAGTGTCAATCGGACGGAAGGTCACCGATTTCGACGCTGAAGGCCCTGCGGCGTCGAGCTCAGGCAGAGTTCGCCGACGGCAGTTCCAGTTGTTTGCGCTGATCGGACGCCCAGTCGCGGATCCAGAACGCGGCCAGCATTCCGGTGAAGACCAAGGCGAGGACCAGACGGTTCGACGGATCGCCGAGCGCCGGGTGGACGCCCTGCCAGAAGCTGGAGCCCGCCACGGCCAGGGAGACCGCCAACGCCGGGGCGACAAGCACGGGAATCACGCCAATCCATGAGCGGCGATGCCCCGGAGATTCCCCGAGCGCCGTGACAAGCCCTCGCATCAATGGCGGCGGCCTGAGGCCGCCGGCCGGCAGTTCGGACCAGGCGGCGAAACCGTTGTCCGGCGGGTCCTGAAGTCCTTCCAATACGCGGCCCGAACGCGGTCGACGATTGGCGACAGCGCCGAGCAGCCAGATCAGGAAAAGACCGCAGGCAAGCAGGATGAGGAAGGACCCGCCGACCGCGGCGTCGAAAACGTCCGGGGCCAGGCTGTCGAACACCGTCCAGACCAGCCAGCCACAGGGCCAGAGCAGACGGACGAGAAGCGAACCCAGCATCGAATGCTGGATCGCGTCGATAATCCTTCGGGCGAAATTCCCCATGCCCGGATCCTAACCGCAACCAGCGGTTCATCAAACCGGAGACACCATGAGAGAGACCAAACAGGCCCCGGCCACGCCGGAGGCGCGCGCCGCCATGCATGAGATGATGGCGGCGTTCGAGGCGTTCAAAGGGGCCAATGACGCCCGGCTGGACGAGATCGAGCGCAAGAGTTCGGCGGATGCGCTGCTGGAGGAGAAGGTGGCGCGGATCGACCAGGCGGTGGCCAGCGCCCAGGCGCGGCTGGACCGGGTGGTGAGCGAGGGTCGGCGGCCGGAACTGGGCGGCGGCGCCCCCTCCGACCCGGCCTTCGGCC
This sequence comes from Brevundimonas sp., assembly GCA_004296955.1. Taxonomy (GTDB): domain Bacteria; phylum Pseudomonadota; class Alphaproteobacteria; order Caulobacterales; family Caulobacteraceae; genus Brevundimonas. The sequence goes on along the minus strand of SCVB01000070.1, from coordinate 18,477 downwards.
GGGCGACCTCCCCCAAGGAGGGGGAGGAGACGAAAGCGGCGTTCGACGGCTATCTCAAGACCGGCCAGTCGTTCGGGCTCGAGCTGAAGGCGGGGCTGTCGACGGCGTCGAACTCGGCCGGCTATGTGGTGCCGGAGCAGACCGAGCGGGCGATCGAGCGGCGGCTGATGGCGGGGTCGCCGATGCGCGAGATCGCCACGGTGCGGACGGTCGGCGCGGGGGTGTTCCGCAAGCCGGTGTCGACGGCGGGCGTGGCTTCGGGCTGGGTGGCGGAGACCGCTGCAAGGCCGGAGACCGATCCGGCCACCCTGGCCCTGCTGGAGTTCCCCTCGGCCGATCTCTACGCCAATCCGGCGGCGACCCAGTCGCTGCTGGACGATGCGATGATCGACCTGGACGAATGGCTGGCGGCCGAAGTCGAGGACGCCTTCGCGGCGCAGGAGACCCAGGCCTTCGTCACCGGCGACGGGATCAACAAGCCCAGGGGCTTCCTGAGCTATGACATCGTCGCCGAGGCCGATCATGACTGGGGCGAGATCGGCTATGTCGCCTCGGGGGCGGCGGGGGCCTTCGCCGCGACCAGCCCGACCGACCGGCTGATCGACCTGGTCTATGCGCCCAAGGCCCAGTACCGGCCGAACGGCCGGTTCGTGATGAACCGCAAGACGGTCTCGGCGGTGCGCAAGTTCAAGGACGCCGACGGCAACTACATCTGGCAGCCGGCGCAGCGGGCGGGCGAGACGGCGTCGCTGCTGGGCTATCGCGTGACCGAGATCGAGACCATGCCGGACATCGCCGCCGACAGCGCGGCGATCGCCTTCGGCGACTTCCAGCGCGGCTATCTGATCGTGGACCGCGCCGGGGTGCGGGTGCTGAGGGACCCGTATTCGGCAAAGCCCTATGTGCTGTTCTACACCACCAAGCGGGTCGGCGGCGGGGTGCAGAACTTCGATGCGATCAAGGTGATGAAGTTCAGCGCGACGTAGTCGCGCGAGGCAGCAGGCAACAGGCAGCAGGCAACAGGAAGGGCGGCAGGGTCGGACCCCTGCTGCCTGATCCCTGATGCCTGTGCCTCCCTTCCCAGACATTCGAGGTTCCCCATGACCGCACCCGTCACCCTGGCGGAAGCGAAGCTGTTCCTGCGCGTCGAGCACGACGCCGAGGACGGGCTGATCCAGACCCTGATCGACGCGGCGCGGGCGCGGGTCGAGGGGGATGCCGGACTGATCCTGACTTCAAGCTCGCCGGCGCCGCTTCGTCTGGCGATCCTGATGCTGGCCTTACGGGCCTATGAGCGGGGCGATCGGGAGATGTCGCTCGCGCCGGTCGAGGCCTGGATCGCGCCCTATCGCGTGGTGCGGTTGTGAGCGGCGCTCTCAAGGTGATGGCCGGCCTGTTCGCAGGTCTGGAGTCCGAGACGCCCTCGGGCGGGCGCGCGGTGTTCTGGGAGCCGCTGGGCTCGGCCTGGCTGAAGCTCGGCGCGCGGCGGCGACGTGAGATGAGCGAGGCCGGCGGCGTCCGGGCCATCGAGACGGTGACGGCGGAGACGCGGTCGGATGCGCGGCTGGAGGCCGGACGGATGCTGAGATTCGGCGGCGGAGACTGGCGGATCGTCTCCGGGGAGACGGTCGGTGGCCGGGCGATCCTGAGCCTGGAGCGGATGCGATGAGCGCCCATGAACTGGCTTTGCAGAAGGCGTTGATCGCGCATCTGAAGGCGGACGCAGGGGTGCAGGTCCTGCTGGGCGAGCCGGCGCGGATCCGGGACGCGGCGTCCGGGCCCGAGGCGGGCTTTCCGCACCTGCTGATCGGACGCTGCGAGAGCCGGCCGGTCCGGGCGGATGGCGGCGGGATCGAACACGCCCTGACCCTGACGGCGGCGTCGCGGTTTCGCGGAACCGAGGAGGCCAAGGCCGTGCTGGCGGCGGTGCGGGTCGCGTTGAACGAGGCGGCGCTGGAGGCCGACGGGGTGCGGACGGTGAGCCTGGGGGTGACGTTCGCGGACGTCTTCCCGAGCGCCGACGGGGCGCGGACATTTGCGGTGCTGCGGGTGCGCGCCGTCACGGAGGAGGTGGAGGCATGAGCGCACAGCGCGGCAAGGACATCCTGCTGAAGATCGAGGGCGCGCCGGGCGTGTTCACGACGGTGGCGGGCCTGAGGGCGCGAACGGTCTCGCTGAATGCGCGGACGGTCGATGCGACCGACGGCGACAGCGCCGGGAGATGGCGCGAGTTGCTGGGCGGGGCGGGGGTGAAGTCGGCGGCGGTGGCCGGGCAGGGGATCTTCCGCGACGCTGCCTCCGACGCCCTGATCCGGGAGGCCTTCTTCGATCAGTCGGCGCGCGTGTGGCGGCTGGTCGTGCCGGACTTCGGCGTGCTGGAGGGGCCGTTCCTGGTGGCGGCGCTGGAATACGCCGGCGAGCATGAGGGCGAGGCGACCTTCGCGATCAGCCTGGCGAGCGCGGGGGAAATCTCGTTCGGGGTGTTGTGATGACGGCCAACGGAGCCCGCGGCGAGGTCGTCGCGGTGCTGGCCGGCGCCGAGCGGCGCCTGTGCCTGACGCTGGGGGCGCTGGCGGAGATCGAGACGCGGCTGGGGCTGGAGGGGCTGTCCGGTCTGGCGGAGCGGATGCGGGCGCTGTCGGCGCGGGATCTGGCCGTGGTGCTTGCGGCCTTGTTGCGGGGCGGGGGCGAGCCGGCGCTGGCGGAGGAGCTGGACCGGGCGGACGTGGCGCCGCGCGAGGCGGCTGAGGCTGTGGCGAAGGCTTTCGCGGCGGCCGCGGGATGACGCCCTGGGGCGAGATGCTGCGGGCGGCGGCCGGGCTGGGGGTTGCGCCACAGGCGTTCTGGCGGCTGTCGCTGCGGGAGTGGCGAATGCTGACCGCCCGGCCGGGCGCGGCAGGGCCCCTGGGGCGGGACGAATTCGAACGGATGGCGGAGGCGTGGCCGGATGACTGACACCCTTGAACCAGACGGCCTGGACGGCGTGCCGCGCAAGGCGGCCGAGGCGGCGGCGGCGCTGGAGGCGTTGCGGGAGCCGGCGGAGCGGGCCGCGTCCTCGATCGAGGACGCCTTCGGTCGGGCGGGCGAGGGATTGGCGCGCTCGCTGGCCCGCGCGGCCGCGGACGGCGAGATCAGTCTGGCCGAGCTGGCGCGCGCGGTGCTGGCCGCGGTCAATGCGGCGTCGGGTTCGGGGGGCGGCGGCTTGGGCGAGGCGATCGCCGCGGCGGTGCAGTCGGCCTTCTCGGGAGCGCGGGCCGACGGCGGGACGGTGCTGGCCGGCGGCGCCTATCTGGTCGGCGAGCGCGGGCCGGAGGTGTTTCGGCCCACGGGCGCCGGCGTCATCGAGCCGGCCGGCGTCGGGGGCGTCACGGTCAATGTGCAGGTCGACGGCGGCGCGCCGGCGCTGCTGCGCTCGGAGGCGCAGATCGCCCAGATGCTGGCGCGAGCCGTGTCGCTGGGCGCACGGCGGCTGTGAACCCGACCGCGATCAGTTGAAGGTGTCGGCGGTGTCGCGGGCCGGGTGGACCGGATCGGGGCCGAACCGGTTCGCGCCCCGCTGACCGTCGGCTATGCCGAGCCAGAGCCAGAAGCCGACGCCGATGAAGGCGGTGAAGCCCCAGACGCCGAGCGCGGGCACCAGAATATTCAGCACCTGCGCCAGATCGCCCTCGCCATCGAAGGCCGTGGGATCGTTGATGGCCGCCATGGAGATGACAACGATCAGGTAGACGAAGCCGCCGATCATCGCGCTCCAGGGGATGGCGATCAGCCAGGCGGACCTGCCCATGTCGTGCAGCCGTTTCGCGCCGATGGCCAGGTTGGACCAGAGCAGCACCGGGGCGCCGACAACGAGCGCAATGTTGAGGAACGGAATGAAGCTCCAGACATGGTAGCCGAAGAAGACGATCGCCCAGCCGATCCAGAAATGGGTGCGGCTCAGCCGACCCTGGAAGGAAAACATCGCCGTGCCGAAATTGAAGCCCCGGCCGGACGGGCGGGGCGAAGGGCTGAAGCCGGCGGGAGCGCCGCCGCCGGCGAGAGGGAAGATGTCCCGGGCGACGCCGTCAGCATCGACGAAGTCGACCCTGTCCCGGACCCGCAGACCGGAGCGGCTGGCCGAGGCGGTGAAGGCGTAACGAACGCCGTCGTCGCTCAGGATCACGCCGTCGCCCGAAATTCCGTCCAGGCTGATGACTTCGCCGCGCATGAATCCCCCCGCACCTTCACTGGCCTCACCGTGGCGGACCGCGCCGGGGCGGACAAGGGCTAGCTGAAGACCTCCGCGGTCGCCCGGCGGCTCGAACCGGGGACGGGGCCGTGGGTGTTGGGCCGGGCTTCCGACGGCAGGACGCAGATGATGAAGGTGACCAGGGAGCCGAGGTAGGGAATGGCGTTGAGGAGCACGAGCCAGCCCGACAGGCCGACGTCGTGGAACCGCCGGATCATGGCGCAGAGGTTCGGAATGATGGTGCCGACATAGGCCAGGCCGCCGAGGACCATGAAGATCATGCCGACGGGCGAGACATTCTCTCCGCCGTCGCTCGTCATCCGGGAGACGATCGCGCCGAGAAAGACCGGGCCGCCGACCAGGAGCACGCGGAAAAGGACGAAATACCAGTATTCGCTTCGCCGGGCGCGGCCGTAGCCGTCGACGTATTTCTTCATGCAGCGGACGAAATAGCCCCACGGCGAGGTTTCGCCGGCGTCGGGACGGGCCGAATAGCCGGTCCCCGCGGCCGAAATGGCCGGACCGGACGAGAGCAGAACCACTTCGGTCGCCATCCCGTCGACCGGGACGAAATCGATGCGGTCGCCGCGCTGGACGATGAAGCCGCGAACGTCCCGTGTGGCGAAGGCGTAGCGAACGCCGTCGTCTCCGCTGACCAGGGCGTCGCCGTCGCCGCTGACATCGATCACTTCACCCCGCACCCCGCGCCCCCTGTAGCCTTCCGACCGACCGGTCGAACGACCAAGCTTGGCCGAAGAGCGGACGGGCGCCAACCGCGGCGTGACGGATTCAGGAGCGCATCGACCGGGCGCCGGTTGCGGCCGGCGCCGGTCGATGTTCGCCGTCAGGGCGTCAGCCGCCTTTCGGATCGGAGCCGAAGCGGTTGGCGCCGGCCTGACCGGCGGACAGGCCGATCCAGAGCAGGAAGGCCAGGTTGAAGACGAGAAGCAGCAGGACCAGGCCCATCGCCGGTCCGAGCAGGGCCAGAATGGCGGCCGGATCTTCCTGCTCGAGGGCCGCAGCGTTGGAGAGGGCGGAGACGCCCACCAGGGTGGCGGCGAAGATGCCGCCGACGATGTTGGCGGCCCAGGGAAGAACGACCAGCCAGCCGGGCTTGCCCATGTCGTGAAGCCGCTTCACCGCAATGGCCAGGTTGGGCCAGATCAGGGCGATCGAGAGGAAGAAGCCGATCACGGGAAGCCAGCCCGCGACGACCCCGACGCCGAGGCAGATCAGCCAGCCGATCCAGAAATGCGAGCGGCGTGTGCGGCCCTCGAAGGAAAACAGCAGCTTCTGCCAGTCGAAGCCCTGAATCTGGCTGGAAGTCTCGATGCTCATGGCGCCCTCCCGCGCGATTCCGGGCCCGACGCCCGGCAGGAAAGAATGGCGTAACAACGATCGCTCGACAAGCGAAAGCGCGGGTCTGGGATGACCCTGACAGGAGAGTATGGCGATGGCCTTTAACGAGGTGAGGCTGCCCGCCCGGCTGGCCTTCGGATCGACGGGCGGAGTGGAGCGCCGGACGGAGATCGTGACCCTGGGGTCCGGGTTCGAGCGGCGCTCGTCGCCATGGGCGCATGGGCGTCGGCGCTATCTGATCGGAGCCAATCTGCGTTCGCTGGACGACATGGCGACTCTGACCGCCTTTTTCGAAGCGCGACGGGGACGGCTGTACGGATTCCGGTTCCGGGACTTCGCCGACTGGACGTCCGGCGGACCGGGCGCGGAGACAGGGCCGCTGGACCAGATGCTGGGCGAGGGGGACGGAACCCGGACCGGGTTCGCCCTGGTCAAACAGTATGGCGAGGGGGAGGACGCGCTGGAGCGGCGGATCGCCAAGCCAGTGGCGGGGACGGTGCGGGTGGCGGTCGACGGCGCGGAGCTGGCCCCGGGCGCCTTCGCCCTCGACGCGGCGACGGGGCTGGTGACGCTGGAGACGCCGCCGGGCGCCGGCGCGGCGGTGACCGCCGGCTTCGAGTTCGACACGCCGGTGCGGTTCGACGCCGACCGGATCGAGGTCACGCTGGAGAGCTTCGACGCGGGGCGGATGGCGGCCGTGCCGCTGATCGAGGTGCGGGTCTGATCCATGCGAACCATACCGAGCGAACTCGCCGCGCGCATCGAGAGCGGGGCGGCGACGCTGTGCCATGCCTGGGTGCTGCGGCGGACGGACGGGGCGGTGCTGGGTTTCACCGACCATGATCAGGACCTGGTGGTCGAGGGCGTGGCCTGCCGGGCGGCCAGCGGCTGGACCGCAGGCGCGGCGGACAGCGCCGTGGGGCTCAGCGCCGGATCGGCGGCCGTCGCCGGCGGGCTGGACGAAGCGGCGATCACCGACGGGGACGTCGAGGCCGGGCTGTACGATGGAGCCTCGGTCGCCCTGTGGCGGGTCGATTGGGAACGGCCGGACCTGAAGGTGAGGCTGTGGACGGCCACGCTGGGGCGCATCCGGCGCGAGGGCGCCGGGTTCACGGCCGAGCTGGACGGGCCGCTGGCTCCGCTGGAGCGGGTGGTCGGCCGGACCTACGGGCGCGATTGCGACGCCCTGCTGGGAGACGGACGTTGCCGCGTCGACCTGGAGGCCTTTCCGGGCGCGGTCTGCGACAAGCGCTGGTCCACCTGCGTCGCGGTCTTTGCGAACGGCGCGAATTTCCAGGGCTTCCCCGACATTCCCGGCGACGACTTCCTGACGACAGCGCCGGTCGAGGGCGGCCGCAACGACGGCGGGAGCCGGCGGTGAGGGCGGCCGTGGTGGCGGCGGCGCGAAGGTGGCTGGGGACGCCGTACCGACATCAGGCCAGCGTGCGGGGCGAGGGCGCGGACTGCCTGGGGCTGGTCCGCGGGGTGTGGCGCGAACTGGTGGGCCGGGAGCCCGAGACGCCGCCGCCCTACGCGCCGGACTGGGCCGAGGTCGGGGGCGAGGAGACCCTGCTGGCCGCGGCGCGACGCTGGCTGGCTGAAATTCCGGTCAGCGCGGCGCGGGCGGGCGATGTGGTGCTGTTTCGAATGGCGCCCGGCTGTCCGGCCAAACACTGCGCGATCCTGAGCGACACGGCCGGCGCGGAGCCGCGAATGATCCACGCCTACTGGGGACGAATGGTGGTGGAGAGCTGGATGGGGGTCTGGTGGCGCCGGCGGCTGGTCGCGGCCTTCGCCTGGCCGGGCATGGAGCGGGAGGGCTGAGCATGGCGCAGATGATCCTGAGCAGCGTCGGCCAGTCGGTCGGCGGGCCGATCGGATCGGCGATCGGGTCGATGATCGGACGGGCGATCGACCAGCGGGCGATCTCGAGCCTTGAGCCGGCGCGGCAGAAGGGGCCGCGCCTGGAGGGGCTGAAGCTGCAGGGAACGGCCGAGGGCGCGCCGATGGCCTGCGTGTTCGGCCGGGCGCGGGTGACGGGGCAGATGATCTGGGCGGCCCGCTTCCTGGAGGGGCGGCGCACGTCTTCGGGCGGCAAGGGCGGGCCGCGGACGGTTGAATACGACTATACGCTGAGCTTCGCCGTGGCCCTCTGCGAGGGCGAGATCGACGGCGTCGGCCGGGTCTGGGCGGACGGGCGGCCGATGGACCTGTCCGGGGTGACGATGCGTGTGCATCGCGGCGGCGCCGACCAGACGCCCGATCCGCTGATCGAAGCGGTTGAGGCTGGATCCGGCGGGGCTCCGGCCTACCGGGGGACGGCCTATGTGGTGTTCGAGGACCTGCCGCTGGGGCCGTACGGCGCCCGGCCGCCGCAGCTGGGCTTCGAGGTCTTCCGGCGGGCGCGGGGCGACCAGCCGCGGCTGGAGGACCGGCTGGAAGGCGTTTGCCTGATCCCCGGAGCCGGAGAATTCGTTCTGGCGACCGAGGGCGTCCGGCGGCGCGAGGGCCTGACCCGGACAGCGCCGGAGAACCTGCACGGCGGCTCCGGCCGGACGGATCTGGAGGCGTCTCTCGATCAACTGCAGGCGCATTGCCCGAACCTGAAGCGGGTCAGCCTGGTGGTCGCCTGGTTCGGGAACGACCTGCGCGCCGGGCATTGCGCCGTCCGGCCGGGCGTCGAGACGGCGGACAAGGCGACCGAGCCCCTCACCTGGTCGGTGGCGGGGCTGGGGCGGAGCGAGGCCCATGTGATCAGCCGCGTCCCGTCAGGCGGACCCGCCTATGGCGGGACGCCGTCGGATGAGAGCGTGCGGCAGGCGGTGGCGGCGCTGAAGGCCCGGGGGCTGGCGGTGACCCTGTATCCGTTCGTGCTGATGGACGTGCCCGAGGGGAACGGCCTGCCTGATCCCTACGGCGACGCGGAGCAGGCGGCCTATCCGTGGCGCGGACGGGTGAAAGGTCAGGACGGGGTTGCGGCCGCGGCGGATGTCGCCGCCCTCTTCGGAACGGCGGAAGGCTGGGGTCTGCGGCGGCTGGCCCTGCACTATGCGGCGCTGGCGGCGGAGACGGGCGCAGACGGCCTGTTGATCGGCTCGGAGATGCGCGGGCTGACGATGACCCGGGATGCGGGCGGCGGTTTTCCGGCCGTCGAGGCGCTGCGGAGCCTGGCGGCGGAGTGCCGGGCGGTGGTCGGACCGGGGGTGGCGATCAGCTACGCCGCCGACTGGTCGGAATACGCCGGGGTGCGCGATGGGGAGGAGGCCGTCTTCCACCTTGATCCATTGTGGGCGGATGCGGCGATCGATCATGTCGGGATCGACTGGTATCCGCCGCTGGGCGACTGGCGGAGCGGCGACGGCGGCGTGGATGGCGCGAGCTTCGCGGGACCAGACGACCCGGCCTATCTGGCGGGCCAGGTCGCGGGCGGGGAGGGGTTCGACTGGTTCCATGTCTCGGAGGCCGACCGGGCGGCGCAGGTCCGGACGGTCATTGCGGATGGGGCGCACGGCGAGGACTGGGTGTTCCGGGTCAAGGATCTGAAGGGCTGGTGGTCGAACGTCCACCATGACCGGCCGGGCGGGGTTCGGAGTACGACGCCGACGGACTGGATCCCGGGGATGAAGCCGATCCGGCTGACCGAATTCGGCTGCGCGGCGGTGGACCGCGGCGCCAATGCGCCGAACCTGTTCCAGGACCCCAAGAGCGCGGAGAGCGCCCTGCCGCCCTTCTCGACCGGCGCGCGGGACGACCAAATGCAGCGGCGGGCGCTGGAGGCGGTGCTGGAGCATTTTGCGGAGCCGGAGAACAATCCGGTTTCGGCGGCCTATGGCGGACCGATGGTCGAGGGAGCGGACGCCTGGTGCTGGGATGCGCGGCCCTGGCCGGCGTTTCCGGGGCGCGAGGACGTCTGGGCCGACGCCGGCGCGTGGCGGACCGGACACTGGCTGAATGGACGTCTGGCGGGAGAGACGGGCGACCTGATCGCGGCGGTGCTGCGGCGCGGCGGGTTGGCCGAGGACGCCTTCGAGATCGGCGGCTTTGCGGCCGGGGTGCAGGGCTATGTCATCGACCGGCCGATGCGCACGCGGGATGCGCTGGAGCCTCTTCTGGCAGGTCTGGGCCTGGTCGCCGCCGAACGCGGCGGACGGATCGCCGTGATCGGGGACGAGCCGCCGGGGGCGGCGCTGACGCCCGAAGCGCTGGCGCCGGGCGAGGATGGCGCGAGCGTGACGGCCGAACGCGTGCTGGATCTGCGCCCCGGCGCGGCCCGGGTGCGCTATGTCGACGGAGACGCCGGCTATCAGACCGGATCGGCGGTGGTGCGGTCGGCGGGCGAGGGCGGCGGGGTCGATCTCGACCTGCCGGCCGTCTGTTCGGCCGCCCTGGCCCGGGCGGCGGCCGAGCGGGCGCTGGAGGCGGGAAGCGGCGAGCGGCTGACCGTGAGACTCGGGCCGTTGGAGGCCCTGGCGCTGGAGCCCGGAGACACTGTGACGGTCGAGGGCCGGAGCGGCGACTGGCGGGTGATGCGGCTGGATGCCGATGAAACGCCGTCCGCGGTCCTGGAGCCGGCGTTCGCGGGCGGGGTCGGCGAGGATGACGGGCGACCACAGGCGGAGGAGGCGGCAGCGGGCGCCGGCGCGCCCTTCTTCCGGATGGTCGAACTGCCGCCGGCGCCGGGATCCGAGGATGACGGACGGCCGATCGCGGTCGTCGCGGCGGACCCCTGGCGACCGATGCGGGTCTTCGCGGGACCGGACGCGGGATCGCTGACGACGCGGGGCGATGTCGCGGAGCCGGCGACGGTGGGCGTGCTGGTTGAGCCGCTCGCCTCGGGGGTTCGACATAGATGGGACGAGGCCAACGCCCTGGTTGTCCGGGTCGAAGGGCGGGCGCCGGAAAGCCGATCGAACGCCGCCGTGTTCGCCGGCGGCAACGCCGTGGCGGTCGAGGCGGCGGGGGGATGGGAGCTGGTGCAGTTCCGGACCGCGACGCTGATCGGCGACGGGGTCTGGCGACTGGCCGGTCTCTTGCGGGGACAGCAGGGGACGGAGGCGAAGGGCGCCGCGAGCGGGGCGATTGCGGTGCTTCTGGACCCGGCGCCGGCGAGGGCCGGATCGCCGCGCGCCGAGCGCGGCCTGCCGCTGGTCTGGCGGACTGGTCCGGCAGGAGGGGCGGCGGGCGGACCGGGGGTGAGCGAGACGGCTTTTACGGCGACGGGCGTGCATGAGCGGCCATGGTCGCCGGCCCATCTGCGAGCCGCGGACCGGGCGGACGGCGGCCTCGACCTGACGTGGATCGCGCGGGCCCGGATCGACGGCGACCGGTGGGACGACGCGGAGGCCGTGTCCGGGACGCCGCGCTTCCGCGTGCGGGTGGCGGACGGCGGGGAGGTGGTGCGGTCGTTCGAGGTCGAGGCGTTCGCGGCGACCTATGAGGCGGGCGATCTGGCGGCGGATTTCCCGGGCGGATTGACCGCCGGCTCGCGCCTGTCGGTGGCGCAGTGGGGCGAGGGATGCGGCTGGGGCGCGGAGGCCGGGATTCCGCTCGCAGTATGAATTGCCCCGCCTCCCTTTGCGCAGCGCACGCGATGCCCTAACTGAGACGCTCGGCTATTGATGGAGCGGCATTCGACGTGGCGGGCGATCCCTACAAGGAACTGGGCGTTTCGAGGGGCGCAAGCGCGGACGAAATCAAGAAGGCGTTCCGCAAGCTCGCCAAGGAACTGCATCCCGACAAGAACCCCGGCAATACGGCGGCCGATGAGCGGTTCAAGCGGATCACCGCCGCCTTCGACCTGCTCGGCGACAAGGAAAAGCGGGAGAAGTTCGACCGCGGCGAGATCGACGCCGACGGACGCGAGCAATTCCGCGGCTTCGGCGGCGCCGGCGGCGGCGCCCGCGGCGGGCCGGGCGGCAGTCCCTTCGGCCAGGGCGGAGCCCGGCCGGGATTCGAGAACATCGATCTGGACGAGTTGTTCGGCGGCATGTTCGGCGGCGGCGCGCGACCCGGAGCCCGGCCGGGCGGAGCGCGGGGCGGCGGTTTTTCCGGAGCCGGCCTGGGCCGGGGCGCGGACATCAAGGCGACCCTGGAGATCAGCCTTGAGGACTCGATTTCCGGGGCGACGCGGCGGATCCAGTTTTCGGACGGCCGCACGCTCGACGTGACCATTCCCAAGGGGGCGGCTGACGGCCAGACCATCCGCCTTCGCGGGCAAGGCGCGCCCGGCGCTTCGGGCCGCAGCGAGGCGGGCGACGCCCTGATCACCCTGAAGATCGCGCGGCACCCCCTGTTCACTCGGGACGGGGCAGACCTGACCATGGACCAGCCGGTCTCTCTTCCCGACGCCGTACTGGGCGGCAAGATTCCGGTGCGGACGCCGGAAGGAACGGTCTCCATGACCATTCCCAAGGGCTCCAACTCCGGCAAGGTTCTGCGGCTGAAAGGGCGGGGCGCCTTCGCCGACGGCAAGCGCGGCGATCTTCTGGCCCGGTTGATGATCATGCTGCCCGAGGACGAGAATCCGGATCTGACGAAGCTGGCCCAGGCCATGCGGGACGCGGGCCCCTACAAGCCATGGCGGGAGTGATGACGATCAGGCCGACCGACCGTCCGCAGCGGCCATGGTTCTCGGCGGGCCCGACGGCCAAGCGGCCGGGCTGGTCGTCGCAGGCGATTTCGCACGCGCTGCTGGGCCGGGGCATTCGCGCGCCCGAGGTGGTGGAACGCTTTGCGCACGGGCTGCGGCTGACGCGGGCGCTGCTGCAGGTCCCGGCGGACTGGGCGCTGGTCTATGTGCCGGGGTCCGACACCGGGGCCGTCGAGGCGGCCATGTGGTCGATGCTGGGCGAGCGGCCGGTGCAGGTTCTGGCCTTCGAGAATTTCGGCAAGGTGTGGGCGACCGACGCTGTCGACCATCTGAAGCTGGCGCCGGAGGTGATCGCGGCGCCGTGGGGCGAATGGCCCGACACATCGCGGGTCGATCCGGCGAAGGATCTGGTGTTTCCGTGGAACGGGACGACCTCGGGCGTGTGCGCGCCGGACGCAGACTTCATCGCCGGCGATCGCGAGGGGCTGGTGATCTGCGACGCCACCTCGGCCGCCTTCGCCATGCCGCTGCCGTGGGCGAAGCTGGATGTGGTGACCTTCAGCTTCCAGAAGGCGCTGGGCGGCGAAGCGGGACTGGGCGTCGCCGCCCTGTCGCCGCGGGCGGTGGAGCGGCTGGATCGATATGCGCCGCCGCGGAGCATCCCCAAGGTGCTGCGGCTGCGCGACGCCAAGGGCTTCGACCGGACGCTGGCCGCCGGGTCGATGATCAACACCTTCTCGGTCTGGACGATCGAGGACTGGATCGACGCCGTCGAATGGGGGCTGTCGGTCGGCGGGCTGGAGGCCCTGATTGGGCGGACGAAGGCCAATGCCGCGGCGCTGGACGCCTGGGTCGGGCGTACGGACTGGATCGACTATCTGGCTGCGGACCCCGCGACCCGGTCGACGACCTCGGTCTGCCTGAAGATCGTCGATCCCCGCGTGACGGCGATGCTGGAAGAGGCGCGGCAGGCGCTGGTCCGGCGAATGAAGGCCCTGGTCGAGGCCGAGGATGCTGCCTTCGACATCGAGAGCCACAGGAACGCGCCCGCGGGTCTGCGGATCTGGTGCGGCTGCACCGTCGAGGCGGCCGATATCGAGGCCCTGACGCCCTGGCTGGACTGGGCCTTCGAGACGGCGCTGGCGGAATAATCGTCCGGCGACGGGACACCCGCCGATTCCCCGGCTATAGGCTGCGCCCGCATTCCGAAATCCCGGACAGCGGAGAAGAGTCTTGGCGAACGTTGCAGTGGTCGGCGCCCAGTGGGGCGACGAGGGCAAGGGCAAGATCGTCGACTGGCTGTCGAACCGCGCCGACATGGTCGTCAGGTTCCAGGGCGGGCACAACGCCGGCCATACGCTGGTGGTGGACGGCAAGGTCTACAAGCTGGCGCTGCTGCCCTCGGGCGTGGTGCAGGGCAAGCCGTCGATCATCGGCAACGGCGTGGTCGTCGATCCCTGGCATCTGGTCGGCGAGATCGAGAAGATCGAGGCGCAGGGGATACGGATCAGTCCCGAGGTGCTGATCGTGGCCGACAACGCCTGCCTGATCCTGCCCATCCATCCGGCGCTGGACGTGGCCCGCGAGGCGGCGGCGAGCGCGCCGGGCGCCCGGATCGGCACCACGGGGCGCGGCATCGGCCCGGCCTATGAGGACAAGGTCGGACGACGCGCGATCCGGGTGTGCGACCTGGCCAATGTCGACGACCTGAAGGTCAAGATCGACCGCCTGCGCTCGCACCATGACCCACTGCGGGCCGGACTGGGGCTGGAGCCGATCGATCCGGAGGCGCTGCTGGCGCAGCTGCTGGAGATCGCCCCGAAAATCCTGCCCTATGTGCAGCCAGCCTGGCGGGTGCTGGACCAGGCTCGGCGGGACGGCAAGCGGGTGCTGTTCGAGGGCGCCCAGGGCGCCTTCCTGGACGTGGACCACGGCACCTATCCCTATGTGACCAGCTCCAATACCGTCGCCGGGCAGGCGGCGGCGGGCTCGGGCATCGGGCCGCGCGGCGTCGGCTATGTGTTGGGAATCGTCAAGGCCTACACCACCCGGGTCGGCGAGGGGCCGTTCGCCTGCGAACTCAACGATGACGTCGGGACCCACCTGGCGACCGTGGGGCGCGAGGTCGGGGTCAATACCGGCCGGGCGCGGCGTTGCGGCTGGTTCGATGCGGTGCTGGTGCGCCAGTCGGTGGCCATCAACGGCATCGACGGCATCGCCCTGACCAAGCTGGACGTGCTGGACGGGCTGAAGACGCTGAAAATCTGCACCGGCTACCGGATCGACGGCGAGGTGCTCGACTATCTGCCGTCCAGCCTGAGGGCGCAGGCCGCGGCCGAGCCGGTCTTCGAGGAGATGGAAGGCTGGAGCGAGAGCACGGCGGGCGCACGGAGCTTCCGCGACCTCAACGCCAATGCGGTGAAATACGTCCGCCGCATCGAGGAATTGATCGGCGCGCCGGTGGCCCTGCTGTCGACGAGTCCCGAGCGGGACGACACCATCATGATGCACGATCCCTTCCGCGGATAGCCTTGCTTCGACGAGGGCCCGGGACATCCTGCGTTCAACGGGCCTTAACCCGTGGCGGTTAAGCACGATCTCCGAAGCGGAGGTTCGCGTCTTGTTTGCCATTGATCGTCGCGTCCTCGCGAAGCTTGAGCCCGTGATCAAGCGGGTGCTGATCGTCGATCCGAACCCGCACGCCGCGCGACTGTTGACCGACATCATGAAGGGGCTGGGCTCGCGCGACATCGTGGTCCAGCCGACCGAGAAACGGGCGCTTGCGGCGGCGGCCGAGCTGGAGCCGGGCATCGTCTTCACCGAGCGCGGCGGAGAGGGGCTGGACGGCGAATCGCTGGCCAGGGCGCTGCGGCGCTCGCATCTCAACTGCCGTCGGGCCCCGATCATCATGGTCACGGCCGACGCGACGGCCCGTACGATCCTGGGCGCGCGCGACTCGGGGGTGCACGAGTTCCTGCGCAAGCCGTTCACCAGCGCCGACCTGTTCAAACGGGTCGAGAACGTCGCGCTGAAGCCGCGCGACTGGGTCGAGGCCGTAGGTTACATCGGACCGGACCGGCGCCGCTTCAACTCGGGGGAATTCTCGGGCCCCGGCAAACGAAAGGCTGATCGGCCGGCGACGGGCGCGGGCGCCCAGGCGGCGGTCAAGGACCAGGCGATGCGGATCCTGGGCTCGGCCCTCGACCAGTTTGACAGTGATCCCATGCAGGCCGTGCGGGCGATCCGCGAACAGGCTGTGACCCTGAAGGCGCTGGCCATGAAGGTGTCCGACTCGCGCCTCGCCGTGGCCGTGGGCGCGCTCGAGGTGTCGATGGCCAACGGACCGCCGACCAAGGCGACCCTGGCTGCGCCGATCGGGACCCTGCTGGCCATGCACCAGGCCGCGCCGGTCGCCCGGGCCGGCTGAGCCCCTAGCTGAGCAACCCGGCGAAGGCGTCCACGACCTGCGGCCAGACGGCCGAGGTGGGGTCGATGAGTTCGAAATGTCCGGCTCCATCCAGCACCAGCGACCGGGCCGGATCGCCCCTGGCGGCGGCCGCGGCGGCGTAGGCCTGCCCGAAGCGCGCCGGCACAATGGGGTCCAGCGCGCCTGAGATGACGACCTGCCGGTCGCCGAGCGGCAGCATGACGGGCGGGGAGGTGTCGGCGAAGACGTCGCGACCGCCGGGCTGCGGGAGGCCGATGAGGCCGTCGATGGTCGAGGGACCGCCGCAGGCGTCGGGTCCGGTTCGCCGATAGGCGTCGAGATCGGCGATGCCGGCCAGAGAAACCACGCCGCGGAGCGGCAGAGGGCTGTTTACGCGCAGCGGGCTCCCGGCCGGAAGTCGGTCGCGGGCGGCGGCCCACAACGCCAGATGCCCGCCCGCCGAATGGCCCGAGACGAGCACACGGTCCAGGTCGAGACGGTATTCCGGCGCCAGCGCGCGCAGGTGGTCGAGGCCGGCCGAGATGTCCTGGAAGGTTCCCGGGTAACCGCCGCCCGGATGACCGATGCGGCGGTACTCCAAGTTCCAGACGGCATAGCCCCGCTGGCGCAGATCGGCGGCCATGTAGTCCATCAGCTCGAGTCCCGGCAGGTCGGCGCGCCAACAGCCGCCGTGGATCAGGACGATGACCGGATGGCGGCCCTGCCCGCGCGGAATCCAGAGCTCGCCGAACTGGAGGGCCTCCGGACCGTAGGCGATGCGTCGATCGGCGGCGGCGCGAGGCTGGGCCAGAAGCTGGCTGAAGGAGATGGGGGTCCGGGTCTCTACAGGAGCGAGGGCCGCCGGCGTCGGCGCGCAGCCGGTCGTCGCCGCAAGCAGGCCGGCCAGGGCGACGGTCAGCAGACGCATGGAGCGGTCCTGTGGAAGTCGCCGTTTCACCGGCGCGGCAGCTCACTGTAGAGAGCGGGGGCCGTCCGGCAACCGGAGCCCGCGAGAATGACCAGCCGCCAGACCTGTATCGACCGGGACGCCGCCGATCCGCTGGGCCGGGCGCGGGCGCGGTTCAGCCTGCCGGAGGGCGTGATCTATCTGGACGGCAATTCGCTGGGCGCCCTGCCGGTCGCGGCGGCGGCGGCGGTGCGACAGGCCGTCGAACGGCAGTGGGGCCAGGACCTGATCGCCAGCTGGAACACGCATGGCTGGATCGGCCTGCCGCAGCGGGTCGGGGGCAAGATCGCCCGCCTGATCGGGGCGTCGGCGGACGAGGTGGTGGCGGCCGACTCTGTGTCGGTGAATCTGTTCAAGCTGGCGGCCGCGGCGGTGGGCGCGCGGCCGGGTCGGCCGGTGGTGCTGACCGAGGCCGGCGATTTTCCGACGGACCTCTACATCCTGCAGGGGCTGGCGGGGATGATGCCGGATGTCGAACTGCGGGTCGTGGAGCCAGGCGGGATCGAGGCGGCGCTGGACGAGCGGACGGCAGTGGTCCTGCTGAGCCACGTCCACTATCGCAGCGGCGCGGTTCGCGACATGGCGGGGCTGAGCGCGGCGATCCGGGCGGTGGGCGCGATCAGCCTGTGGGACCTCAGCCACAGCGCCGGGGTGCTTGACGTCGATCTCAACCGCTACGGGGCGGATCTGGCGGCGGGCTGCGGCTACAAGTACCTGAACGGCGGGCCCGGAGCGCCGGCGTATCTGTTCGTGGCCAAGCGGCATCAGGCGGCGCTGCGCAATCCGCTGTCAGGGTGGATGGGCCATGCCCGGCCGTTCGATTTCGTGGACGACTATGCGCCGGCGCCCGGAATTGACCGGTGGCTGTGCGGCACTCCGCCCATTCTGAGCCTGACGGCGCTCGACGCGGCGCTGGACGCGTTCGACGGGGTGGAGATGGCGGCGGCGCGGGCCAAGGCGGGGGCGCTCGGCGATCTCTTCATCGAACGGGTCGAGGCGCGATGCGCCGGCAGGGGACTGGCGCTGGCCAGTCCGCGCGAGGCGGCGGCGCGGGGCGGGCAGGTCTCGTTCCGCCATCCGCACGGCTGGGCGGTGATGCAGAACCTGATTGCACGCGGGGTGATCGGCGACTTCCGCAGTCCGGACGTGATCCGGTTCGGTTTCGCGCCCCTGTATGTGCGCCACGTCGATGTCCGGGATGCGGTCGAGATCCTGGGCGAAATCCTGGACAGCGAGAGCTGGCGGGATGCGCGGTTCCAGACCGTCGCGGCGGTGACCTGAGACAGTCGGGCGGCCCGTCAGGGCCGCCCGGCGCCATATCAGGCGTCGACCAGATTCCGCTCTTCGGCGGCGGCGCGCATGGCCTTCTGGAGCTTCTCGAAGGCGCGGACCTCGATCTGGCGAACACGCTCGCGCGATACGCCGTACTGGCCGGCGAGCTCCTCGAGCGTGACGGGATCGTCCTTGAGGCGGCGTTCCGTGAGGATGTGCTTCTCGCGGTCGGTCAGCTCCTCCATGGCCTCCTGAAGCAGGCCCATGCGGATCGACTTCTCTTCGCTGTCGGCAAGCTGGGTCTCCTGCGAGACCGCAGTGTCGTCGGCCAGCCAGTCCTGCCACTCGCTTTCGCCGTCCGCGCGCAGCGGGGCGTTCAGCGAGGCGTCGCCGCCGAGGCGGCGGTTCATGTTGGTGACCTCTTCCTCGGACACGCCCAGCTTGGTGGCGATGGCGGAGAGGTGTTCCGGGCGCAGGTCGCCTTCCTCGAAGGCCGAGATCTGGCTCTTGGCCTTGCGCAGGTTGAAGAACAGCTTCTTCTGCGCGGCGGTGGTGCCCATCTTCACGAGCGACCAGCTGCGCAGGATGTATTCCTGGATCGAGGCGCGGATCCACCACATGGCGTAGGTCGCCAG
>SCVB01000069.1 GCA_004296955.1 Brevundimonas sp. | reverse complement strand
CGCGTCCAGCATGGCCTGCGGGATCGGCATCAGTTTAGGGCCATCGGTCCAGACCAGGGCGGCTTCGACCGGGCGGTCGGGGTAGAGGCGTTTCAGGACGGCGACATAGACGGCGGCCTGAAGCACATAGGCGGGATCGACCCGGTCCAGGGCGTCGGGGGCGGGGCGGTTGGTCTTGTAGTCGATGACCAGCACCCGGTCGGGCGTGACCACCAGCCGGTCGATGCGGCCGTTGATCGCCACGCTCGACGGGCCCGGCAGGGCGCCGGTCAAGGCGACCTCGGCGCGCGAGCCGGGGCCGAAGACGGGGGCGAAACGGGCGTCGTCCAGCACCGAGAAGGCGGCGGCGATCATTTCGGCGCGCTGGGCCTCATCCAGATCGGTCTCGCGCGCCAGAAGGCGTCGGGCGGCGTCGGGGCGGTCGGCGGGCGCGATCTCGGGCAGGCGCTCCAGCAGCCGGTGGATCAGGTCGCCGCGCCGGAACCGGCCCAGCGATGCGCCGCCGGCCGCGCTGCGCGCCAGGGGCGAGGGGGCGGGGATGCGGATCGACCCCTCCATCCGCGACGGCGCGGCGAAACGGGCGGCGGCGTCGGCGGGGGGCGGCGTGGCGGCCCAGGCGGGAAGGGCGGCGGTCGTGCGGTCTGGGGCGGTCGTGGCAGGGCGGCGTTCAGGATCGACGCCGAAGCGGCGGACGCCGTTCTCGACCTCGCGCACCTGATCCCCCAGCCGGTCGAAGGTCTCTTCGATCACCGACCACCAGCTGCCGGGCTCGGCGCCCCGGCTGGAGGCGCGGCCCATGACGATGACTCGGTCGCGGGCGCGGGTCAGGGCGACATAGAGCAGACGCAGGGTCTCGTCGTCGGTGCGGGCCTGGCGCGCCGCGCGGGCGTCGGCCGAGGCGGGGCAGTCGTCCTTGGCCGAACCGGGCGCCATCAGCCAGGCTTCGCCTTCGCCCTCGGGCGTGACGGCCGGCATCAGGGACGGCCCCTGCGCCTTCGCCTTCATCGTGGTGTCGGGCAGGATGACGATGGGCGCCTCCAGCCCCTTGGCGCCGTGGACGGTCATGACGCGGACCTCGCCGCGCGCCCCCTCCAGTTCGCGTTTCACCTCGACGTCGGCGGCCTCCAGCTGGGCCAGGCAGGTCTCGAGGTCGATCGCGCCGCGGTTCTCGGCCGCCAGGACCTGGTTCAGGGTTTCGTCCACGGCTTCTTCCGCCTCACGGCCCAGGCGGGCCAGGATGCGGGCGCGGCCGGAGCGGCCCGTGTCGTCCACCCGGTTCAGGGCCATGGAGAAGAAGGCGAAGGGATCGCCGCCGCGTGCATCGACGGCGGCCTGGAGCGCGTCGCGGGCGCGGGCCCATTCGGGGCGTTCGTGCGCCCGGTCGCGCAGGTCGCGCCACAGCTGGCCGGCCTTGCGGTTCTCGCGGCCGGCCAGGGCGTAGAGGCCGTCCTCGTCCACGTCGCACAGGGGGCTGCGCAGCACCTCGGCCAGGGACAGGTCGTCGTCGGGGAAGAGAGCAAATCGGGCC
>SCVB01000009.1 GCA_004296955.1 Brevundimonas sp. | reverse complement strand
GGCAGGATGCGCAGCCAGCCTTCGGGCGTCAGGGCCTCGGGCGGGGCGCCCAGGGCCGCAGGGTCCGCCGCGACGGTGCGGAAACCGGGGTTGCGGCGCAGGAAGGCGATGACCTGGGTCTCGCCCTCCTCGCGCTCCAGCGAACAGGTGCAATAGACCAGACGGCCGCCCGGCTTGACCCGTTCGGCGGCGGCGTCGAGCAGCCGGTGCTGGACATCGGCCAGTTTGGCGACCTCGGCCGGCTTGGTGGCGCGCAGGACTTCGGGGTTGCGGCGGAAGGTGCCCGTCGCCGTGCAGGGGGCGTCCAGAAGCACGGCGTCGAAGGTGCGGTCATCCTCCCAGTCCTCGGCCGGCACGGCGATCACCTCGGCGGTCAGGCCGGTGCGCCCGAGATTCTGGCTGAGGCGTTTGAGGCGCGGGGCCGAGCGGTCCAGGGCGACCACCGAGGCGCCGGCGGCGGCCAGCTGCAGGGTCTTGCCGCCGGGGGCGGCGCACATGTCCAGGGCGGTCTCGCCGGGCTTGACGTCCAGCAGACGGCCGGGAATGGCGGCGGCGGCGTCCTGGACCCACCAGTCGCCGTCGTCGAATCCGGGCCAGGTCGCCACGTCGCCGCGACGGCCGGTGCGGACGGTGCCGCCCTCAAGCGCCTCGCCCTCCACGGCGGCGGCCACGGCGGCGGGATCGACGCCGGGCTTGAGGCTGAGATCCGTCGCCGGCTCCTCGCGGGCGGCCAGGGCCAGGCCGGTCAGGGCGGCCTCGCCATAGGTCGCCTTCCAGCGGGCGGCGATCCAGTCGGGCAGATTGCTCTCGGCCGTAGTCAGGCCGGGGCCGTCGCGGCCGACGCCGCGCAGCACGGCGTTGACCAGATTCTTGTAGGGCCGGGTCTTGGGATCGCGCTCGGCCAGTTTCACGGCCGTGGAGACGGCGGCGAAGGCGGGGGTCTCCAGCACCAGGGTCTGGGCCAGGGCGATGCGCATCAGGGTGCGGACAGCCTCGGGCGGCGACTTCTGCAGGCGGCGGTCCAGGATCTGGTCGATCTCGCCCAGACGACGGAGAGCGGCCATGGCCACGGCGCGGGCGAAGGCGCGGTCGACGGGCTCCAGCGCGCGGGCGGCGGGTTGGGACAGGGCCTCGTCCAGACCGTTGCGCTTCTCGAGCGCCGCGTTCAGCAGAATGCCGGCGACGACGCGGGCCTCGACGCCGATGTCGTCCTGCGACGGAGCTTGCGCGACCTCGACCGGAGCCGGGCGCGGCCGGCCCTTGGTGGCCATGCGGCGGCCGCGCGCCTGTGAGCTGTGACCGCCACCCCGTCCTTCGGAACTCATACGGCCACCTGCGCGCCCAGCTCGACCACACGGCCGGGCGGGATATGGAAGAAGTCGGTCGGGTTGGCGGCGTTGCGCATCAGGAAGATGAACAGCCGGTCCTGCCACAGGGGCATGCCCTGACGCGCCGACGGGATCAGCGAACGGCGGCCCAGGAAGAAGCTGGTCGACATGATGTCGAACTTCAGCCCCTGTTTGCGGCACAGACCCAGTGCGCGGGGCACGTTCGGCGTCTCCATGAAGCCATAGGTGATGGTCAGCTTCTTGAAGTCGTCGTTGATCGGCTCCATCCGCACCCGGTCGGCTTCCTTGACGCGCGGCCGTTCGGAGGTG
>SCVB01000068.1 GCA_004296955.1 Brevundimonas sp. | reverse complement strand
ATGCGGGTCGGACGACCCGACTTGGCGTAGTTGGCGGCCTGGGTGACCACCGACGAGGCCTCGGCCGTCAGGTCCGAACGATCCCAGTCGAAATACACCACGAACTCACGCGCGGCCGGCTGGGCCGGAGGCGGCGGAGGCGGCGGGGGAGGCGGCGGGGGCGGGGGCGGCGGGGGCGGGGGCGGCGGGGGCGGCGGCACATAGGCCGGCTCGGCCGCGCCGAACGCATAGCGCAGGCCCAGCGTCAGCGAGTGATCCTCATAGCGACCCTCGATCGGGGCAATCGTACCGGCCGAAGCAAACGGCTCGGCCCCCATGTTCGAGACCAGATAGCGATAGGTCAGGTCCAGGTGGCCGCGGTCGCCGAAGGCGAAGGCCAGGCCGGCGATGGCCTGGGCGGCCAGTTCGCTGGAGCTGTCATCCGCGCCGACGTTGATCGCCCGGTTGGACGCCAAGGCCCCGAGGAAGTCGGTGTTGACCCGATTGACCCCTGCGCCGAGGCCGATGAAGGGACGCAGACGCGACTCCGCCGAGCCGAAGTCGTACAGGACGTTGACCATCAGCGTGGTCGCGGTCATCTCGCCGTCGGCCGGGTTGCAGGCGCCCACGGCGGGCGTCAGATTGCAGACCGAGATGGCGCCGGCCGAGTTCTGGATCTCGCCCAAGTCGCCCGCACGGTAGCCGCCCTCAAGCTCCACCCGCCAGTTCTGATCGAACCGGTAGCCGAGACGGGCGAAACCCGCCCAGTCGTCCTCGACCTCGAACGTTTCAAACGTGCTGTGGTTGGTGTTCACGTCGGCCGAGTGCCAGCCCGCGTCCATGGCGCCGTACCAGCCGTTTGGCTCGGCGTTGGCGACGCCGGCTGCGAACAGCCCCGCCATCGCGACGCCGGCAAGAAGTTTCACCTTCATCATATCCCTCATACTCAGTGGTTGCCCGAAATCCCGCTTACGCGGGGATGCTCGCAAGGCCGAACGGAAATGTACGGTCGCGGTTCCCCCATTTTGGCTACGAATGCGGCGACTGTGGCGCCGTTTCAACACATTGGCCGGGTTTCCCCGGGTCGATCGGCTGCTAGGAAGCGAAAAGCGACAGCAGGAGCAGACGGATGACGGTGCGGTTCGACGGGCGGGTGGCGATTGTGACGGGGGCCGGCGGAGGTCTGGGGCGGGAACATGCCCTGGCCCTGGCCAAACGCGGCGCAAAGGTGGTCGTCAACGACCTCGGCGGTGCGCGCGACGGTTCGGGAGGCTCGGCGACCGCCGCGGAGGCCGTCGTCGCCGAGATCGTCGCCGCGGGCGGCGAGGCCATGGCCAACGCCGCCTCGGTGACCGATTTCGCCGCCGTCCAGGACATGGTCGCGGCGGCCATGGCGAAATGGGGCCGGATCGACATCCTGGTGAACAACGCAGGCGTCCTGCGCGACAAGACCTTCGCCAAGATGGAGCTGGACGATTTCCGCTTTGTCATGGACGTCCACCTGATGGGCGCCGTCCACTGCACCAAGGCGGTCTGGGACATCATGCGCGAGGCCAACTACGGCCGCGTCGTCATGACCACCTCCTCCTCGGGCCTCTACGGCAATTTCGGCCAGTCGAACTATGGCGCGGCCAAGATGGCGCTGGTCGGACTGATGCAGACCCTGTCGATCGAGGGAGCCAAGAACGACATCCGGGTCAACTGCCTGGCCCCGACCGCCCATACCCGGATGACCGAGGATCTCGGCGCCCGCCTGCCGCTCGACCTGCTGGGGCCCGAGACGGTGTCGCCCGGCCTGCTGCACCTTGTCAGCGAGGACGCCCCGAGCCGCTGCATCCTGACCGCCGGCGCCGGCGGCTTCGAGCGCGCCTATGTCACCCTGACCCAGGGCATCCGCGCCGTCGGCGAGGACGCCCCGGAACAGGTCGCGGCCCGCTTCGCCGAGATCTCGGACAGGACCGGCGAGATCGTGCCCGAAATGGGCGCCGCCCAGGGCATGATCGAACTGACCAAGGCGCAGAACGCTCACGCATGAGTGAGGATTGGGCTTCCAGCCCCCGACCCGACGCGCTAGTCAGGCGCGTCGGGTCTTGCCTTGACGTTACGACAGGCGCGTAAGGCGTCACGACCACACCGCGCCGAGGTCGCAGGCAGACCGCGACGGCGCCCCAAGGGAGCTCTCCATGCGCGAAGCCGTCATCGTCTCCACCGCCCGCACCCCGATCGGCCGGGCCTATCGCGGCGCCTTCAACGACACCCAGGCGCAGCAGCTGGGCGGACACGCCATCCGCCACGCTGTCGCCCGCGCGGGCGTCGATCCGGCCGAGATCGAGGACGTGGTCATGGGCGCGGCCCTGCAGCAGGGCTCGACGGCGCCGAATATCGCGCGTCAGGCGGCGCTGGCCGCCGGCCTGCCGGTGACCACGGCGGGGATGAGCCTAGACCGCCAATGCGCATCCGGCCTGATGGGGATCGCCACGGCCGCCAAACAGGTCATTTTCGACCAGCAGAAGATGGCGGTCGGCGGCGGCCTTGAGTCCATCTCCCTGGTCCAGAACCAGCATATGAACCTGTATCGCGGCAAGGACGAGGAACTCCTGAAGCTGGCGCCGCACATCTATATGTCGATGCTGGAGACCGCCGAGGTCGTGGCCCGCCGCTACAACATCAGCCGCGACGCCCAGGACGAATACGCCCTGCAGTCCCAGCAGCGAACGGCCCAGGCACAGGCCGAGGGCCGCCTCGACGCCGAGATCGTCCCCATGACCACCACCATGCTGGTCGTGGACAAGGCGACGGGTGAAACCTCGCGGAAGGAGGTCACCCTGTCGAAGGACGAGGGCAACCGCGCCGACACCACCCTCGAGGGCCTCAAGTCGCTCAAGCCGGTGTTCGGCTCGGGCGAGGAAATCCAGCAGGGCGAGTTCATCACCGCCGGCAACGCCAGCCAGCTGTCGGACGGCGCCTCGGCCTGCGTGATCATGGAAGCGGGCGAGGCGGTGAGGCGCGCCCTGCAGCCGCTCGGCGCCTATCGCGGCATGGCGGTCGCCGGCTGCGAGCCCGACGAGATGGGCATCGGCCCGGTCTACGCCGTGCCCAGACTGCTCAAGCGCCACGGTCTGACCATCGACGACATCGGCATCTGGGAGCTAAACGAGGCCTTCGCCGTGCAGGTTCTCTACTGCCGCGACACCCTGGGCATTCCCAACGACCGCCTCAACGTCTCGGGCGGCGCCATTTCCATCGGCCACCCCTACGGCATGTCGGGCGCGCGGATGACCGGCCACGTCCTGATCGAGGGCAAGCGCCGTGGGGCCAAATACGGCGTCGTCACCATGTGCATCGGCGGCGGCATGGGCGCGGCGGGCCTGTTCGAGATCTACTGAGGCGGCGGGCAGCCGGCCGCCTCCCAGGCGGCGCGTTCGGCTTCCACCTTCGCGAACCACCGGCCGCGCAGCACGGCGGGCCGGCCCGGATACCGCTCGTCCAGGAAATCCGCCTCGACCACCCGGTCGGTGCGGAAGGTGCGGAAGTCTTCCCGCGTCTCGCACCAGCCGACCAGCAGCCGCTTGGTCTCGCGATAGCCGACCAGACAGGGCCAGATGACCCGCAGGGTCTCTGCGCCCCGTTCGTCCGCGTAGCGAAGCCGCAACTTGCGGCCCGCGTGGATCCACGCCCGCACCTGCGACATGTCGAGAGTCTCGATCTCGTTCGGCGTCCAGACGGGCGGGCTGGCCACAGCCGGCTCCAGCACCACCGGCCTGAGTCGCTCCGGCACGGTCGCGGCGATCTTGGCGATCAGGTCGCGCGCGGCGCGGGCCAGGGCGGGGTCGCCTCGCCCGACCACCCATTGCGCGCCCAGCACCGCCGCCTCGACCTCGTCGGATGTCAGCATCAGTGGCGGCATGTCGAAGCCGCCGTCCAGCACATAGCCGATCCCGGCCTCGCCCCGGATCGGCACCCGCTGGGCCATCAGGGTGGCGATGTCGCGGTAGATGGAGCGTTTCGACGTCTCCAGCTCCGCCGCAATGGCGTCGGCGGTCACCGGTTTCGAGGACCGGCGCAGCACCTGGATGATCTGGAACAACCGGTCGGCGCGTCTCATTCGTCCACCCTGCCTCAAGACTGCTGACAGCATGCTGTCAGCAAGGTGGCAGTAGTCAATCCGGGTCGACGGCGAGGGGCCGCCGGCGCGCTCAAGCAGCGAGGCGCAGCGCGCCGAGCGATAGCGCCACCCGAAAGGAGACTTCCATGCTCACCCTGTTCCACGCCCCCCAGTCGCGTTCGGGCCGCATCGTCTGGCTGCTGGAGGAGATCGGCGTCGACTATGACATCCACCAGGTCGACATCTTCCGCGCCATGACCCTGACGGGCGCCCGCGATCCGGCCAACATCCACCCCGACGGCAAGGTTCCGGCTCTGGTGCACGATGGCGCTCTGGTCACCGAGTCGGCGGCGATCGCCCTCTATCTCACAGACCTGCATCCGCACGCCGACCTTGGCGCTTCCGTCGGCTCCCCGGACCGGGCGGCCTATCTGACCTGGCTGGCCTGGACCGCCGGGGAGATGGAGCCGGGGGTCTGGAGCAAGATCAACGGCGCGGCCGATACCGATCCCAACGCCAGGGCCCGCTACAATCACGTGGTCGAGCGCCTGCTGACCGCCCTTGCGACCGGACCTTGGCTGATGGGCGAACGCTTCACGGCGGTCGATGTGATGGTCGCCTCGGCGGTCGCCTGGGGCCGGGAGTATCTGCCGGCAAGCGCCCTGATCGACGCCTGGCTGGAGCGGGCGCTCAACCGCCCGGCCAATGTACGGGCCGCGGCGAAGGACGGCGCCCTGCCCGCGGTCGTTCAGGCCGCCTGATCGGAGGCGGCGGCGGCCGGCTGGCCGCCGTCGTCGGCGGGGCGCTGGATGGCGCGCAGCGTCGAGACGAAGTCGTCCCGCCAGACGCCGACGTCGGTGTCGCGGACAACCTGCATCAGGCACTCCCATTTCCGCCTGCGCTCGGCCAGCGGCATGGTCAGGGCGCGCTTGATGGCGTCGGACAATTCCTCGCGGCTGAAGGGATTGACCAGCAGGGCCTCGCCCATCTGCTCGGCG
The DNA here is from genome assembly GCA_004296955.1 of Brevundimonas sp. Taxonomy (GTDB): domain Bacteria; phylum Pseudomonadota; class Alphaproteobacteria; order Caulobacterales; family Caulobacteraceae; genus Brevundimonas. Next base: position 4,576 of record SCVB01000068.1, on the reverse strand, counting down.
GCGCCGGCGAAGCGGGACAGCACCAGCACGCCCGGATCGTCGGGGTTCTGGGCCGCCACATATTCCTTCGCCACCAGGTTCATGCCGTCGCGCAGCGGCGTCACCAGACCGACCCGGGCGGCGCGATAGATGCCGGCCAGCTGGTCGCGGCGGTAGGTGCGGTTCAGATAGCGGATCGGCTGCCAGTCCATCTCGGCGTAGGCGCCGTTGATCCGGCCCGCCAAGGCGTCCAGCCGCCCGCGGATGTCCTGATAGGTATCGACCTCGTCGCGCGAGATCGGCGTCACCTGCAGCAGCAGGACTTCGGAACGCATCCCGGGATTGGTCTCGAGGAACTGCTCATAACCCAGCAGCCGTTCCTCCAGGCCCTTGGAATAGTCGAGCCGGTCGACGCCGACGATCAGCGACCGGAACGCCGCCGAGGCCGCCATCCGGTCATAGGTCCGGTTGCCCAGCGGGGAGTTTCGCGCCGCGATGAAGCCGTCGACGTCGATGCCGATCGGGAAGACGCCGGTCTGCACCGTCTTGCCGAAGGCCTCCAGCGCGTCATGGGGCAGGAGTTTGCCATGCACGCTGGGCTCCGCCGCCACATAGTCCCGGAACAGGTCAAGCCATTCGCGGGTCTGGAAGCCGATCAGGTCATAGTCGAACATCGCCTCCACCAGCCGGCGATGGTGCGGCAGGGTGACCAGCAGCTGCCGCACCGGCCAGGGCGTGTGCAGGAAGAAGCCGATGCGGTTGCGGATCCCCAACCGTCGCAGGTCCCGGGCCAGGGGGATCATGTGGTAGTCGTGGATCCAGATGATGTCGTCCGGCTCGATCAGCGGGGCCAGGACCTCGGCGAAGCGCGCGTTGGTCCGCTCGTAGCCCTCGCCGTAGGACCGTTCGTAGGCCGTCAGGTCGACCCGGTGATGGAACAGCGGCCACAGGGTCTTGTTGGCGTAGCCATTGTAATATTCGTCGACGTCCTGGGCCTCCAGATCGACGAGGGCGACCGTCACGCCGGCTCGATCCTCCATCTTCAGCTCGCCGGTGAAATGCTCGACTGTTTCGCCCGACCAGCCGAACCACAGGCCATCGTATTTCTTGAGCGCGGCCGACAGGGCCATGGCCAGGCCGCCGGTGGAGCCCGCGGCGGGGTCCTTGGGCGCGGACACGCGGTTCGAAACGACGATCAGGCGGCTCATGGCGCACCAACGCTTGCGGCCGGCGCCGGGCGCCAACGCGATGTCGTGAGCGGGCTCATCGGGCGTCCGTCCACGACCGGCTGAGCAGCACGGCGCAGTTGATGATCCCGACCAGCGAATAGGTCTGCGGATAGTTTCCCCATAGCTCCTTGTCCCCCAGCGACAGGTCCTCCGACAGCAGGCCGGCGTGGGTCCGGCGGCTCAGCATCTCCTCGAAGATTTCGCGCGCCTCGGCGTCGCGGCCGTTCTGGTGCAGGGCCTCGATGAACCAGAAGGTGCAGAAGTTGAAGGCCGTCTCCGGCTCGCCGAAGTCGTCCGCCTCGACATAGCGGAACAGATAGGGGCCCTTCTTCAGGTCGCGTTCGATAGCGTCGAACGTCGCCACCTGGCGCGGATCGCGCGCGTCGAGGAATCCGAGGTCGGTCAACTGCAGCAGCGAGGCGTCCAGCTCGCGGTTGCCGAAGCTGGCGGCGAACCGCCCCTCGTCCTCAAGAAAGGCCTCCTTCTCGATCCGCTCGCGGATGACCGCGGCCCGGTCATTCCAGAACACCGCCCGGTCGGCCAGGCCCATGTGGTCGGCCGCCTTGGCCAGCCGGTCGCAGGCGGCCCAGCACATCACCGAGGAATAGGTGTGCACCCGGGCGATCGTGCGGAACTCCCACAGGCCGGCGTCGACCTGGTCGTGCATGGCGAAGGCCCGGTCGCCGACCTTCTCGAGGGCGTGGAAGTCGTCGATCGTGCCGGGCCGCAGCAGGCGCTGGTCGTAGAAGGCCTGCACCAGCGGCAGGACGATCTGGCCATAGACATCGTGCTGCAGATGCTCGCGCGCCTGATTGCCGATGCGAACCGGCTTCATGCCCCGGTAGCCCTCGACCGTGTCGGTGATCCGCTCGTCGATGTCCTCTTCCAGGCCGACGCCGTAGACCGGCTGGACGTGACCTCCGGCCGAGTTGTCGACCAGGTTGCGCAGATATTCGAGATAGTTCTCCAGCAGGTCGACCGCGCCCAGGCGGTTCAGGGCGCGGACGACATAGTAGGCGTCGCGAATCCAGCAGTAGCGGTAGTCCCAGTTGCGTCCGCTCTCCGGAAACTCGGGCACCGAGGTGGTCATGGCGGCGACGATGGCGCCGGTTTCCTCATAGGCGCAGAGCTTGAGCGTGATGGCGGCGCGTATCACCGCCTCCTGCCAGTCCAGCGGCAGATAGAGGGTGCGGACCCAGTCCTGCCAATAGGCGACAGTGCGGTCCAGCGCGGCCGAAACGCCGGGCCCGACATCCTGGTCATAGCCCTCGTCCGGACCGAAGAAGAAGGCGTGGGGGCGCTCCAGGCGGAACGTCCGCTCGTTCAGGATGTGCGACACGGGACAGTCTGTCGTCAGCCTGAAGGTTACGTCCGTGCACAGGTAGCGGATGTGGTTCGAACCGTTGGTGGTCTCCGCCCGACGCGCGCCCCAGCCGGCGGACGGCCGCAGGCGGACCCGGATGCGCGGAGATCCCTGCAGCGGCCGGATGATCCGCCCGAAGGCCAGCGGCCGGTAGGTCCGGCTGTGCTTGGGATGGCGCGGCGCGAAGTCGATGATCTCGACCGCTGCCCCGTCCGCGGCGGTCAGGACGGTGCGAAGGACCGGCGTGTTGCGGATATAGGCCTGTTCGACATGGGTCTGGCCTTCGAGCGTGGTGTCCCAGAAGCCGTGCTCCGGATCCGAGCCATCCATCAGGGCCGAAAACACCGGATCGCCGTCCACGCGCGGCGCGCAGGCCCAGACATAGCGGCCGGTGCGATCGATCAGGGCGCTGATCGAGCAGTTGCCGACGGGCGCGAGGTCGAGATTGGGGGTCATGCACGCTCCTCGACGGCGTTCAACCAGGCCAGCACCGCCATCACGTCGGCCAGGCCGTACCGGGCCGCGGTCTCGCGGACCGGGCCGACCAGCACGCCGAATCCGCCCAAGGCTTCGGCCGCGCGGAAGCCGTCCTCATCGGTCAGATCATCGCCCAGCATGATCGGAACAGCGCCCACGAACGGGGCCTCGGACATAAAAGCCGTCAGGGCCGTGCCCTTGCTCGTTCCCGGCGTCTTCAGCTCGACCACCAGATTGCCGGCCTGCAGAGCCAGCCCGGTCTCCGAGGACAGCCGCGCCGCGAGCGCCAGCGCGGCGGCCTCTTCGGTGGGCGCGCCGCGATAGTGCAGCCCCGCCGACAGGGCCTTGTCCTCGACGATCACGCCGGGGCGGGTGCGGGCGAAGACCTCGAAGGCGGCGACGGCGTCCCGCACCCCGGGCGCGGCCTCGGCGTGGTCGAGTGAGCCGTCAGCACGACGCCGCTCCAGCCCGTGCACGCCGGAGGCCGAGGCGGCGCTGGCCTCGGCGATGCGGTCGATCTCGGCGATGGTCCGGCCGCTGATGATGGCGATCCGCCCGCCCAGGCGTTCGGCCACCCCGCGCAGCGCAGCGGTCCGCTCCGGATGGGGCACGACGGCGTCAGGGGTTTCCGCCAGCGGCGCCAGCACCCCGTCCATGTCCAGGAACAGGGCGGCGGGGGGGGACAGTCGGGTGGGGGGCGGAGGCAAATGTGAAACGGCGTCGACCGGCGCGGGTGCGCCGTCGGTGATCAGGTTTGAGGTCCGCATGCGCCTTTAACGCAAAGCTGCGGCAAAGGTTGTCCCCGGGGGCGGATTTTCTCGCGTTGCAGCAATCCCCGAACTCCGGCCGGGCGATTGTGAATCGTCGCCCGATGCGCCACATCGCGTGGATGACCGACGACGCCCCTTCCGTCCTGTCCGCAGATCCCGCCGCCATGACCGCCCGGGCGCGCGAGGTGATCCGGCTCAACATCGCGGCGCTTCAGGCGCTGGAGGCCGGCCTCGACGACAGCCTCGCCCGCGCGTGCGACATCATCCTGTCCCGCCCCGGCTATCTGGTCGTCACCGGCATGGGCAAGTCGGGCCATATCGGCGGCAAGATCGCCGCCACCCTTGCCTCGACCGGCACCAACGCCTTCTTCGTCCACCCGGCCGAGATGAGCCACGGCGACCTGGGCATGCTGCGCAAGGACGTCACCCTCCTGGCCATCTCCAACTCGGGTGAGAGCCGCGAGTTGCGCGATCCGCTGATCTACTGCCAGCGCGAGGGCATTCCGGTCATCGGCCTGACCCAACGGCCCAACAGCTTCCTCGGGCGTTCGTCCGCGGTCTGCCTGGCCATGCCGCAGGTGGCCGAGGCCTGCCCCAACGGCCTGGCGCCGACGACCTCAACCCTGATGACCCTCGCCCTCGGCGACGCCCTGGCCATGGTGCTGATGGACCGGCGCGGCTTCACCGCCGAGGCCTTCGGCCTGCACCACCCCGGCGGCAAGCTGGGCATGAGCCTGCAGAGCGTGCGCGACTGGATG